>JAHOYV010000036.1 GCA_019038745.1 Gemmatimonadales bacterium | reverse complement strand
AGGTGGGTATCCCCTTATCTCAACCAGCCCCTACATCTTGTGTGGGATGGACAATGCTTTGGTACGTATGAGGAGCGACCGCCACTGCCTGCTGCGCCAGCCGATAGAACAGCTTGCCACGAGACCGTGAGGTGCGACGATTGAATCGGAACGTAAACTCGTCGAGGTAGTAATCGAGATGCTTCGGGCGGACTGCGCCGTGCAGCGTCCCCATCAGCCACCGTTTCAGATGCGAGACCACGTGATGAACTCGTGGGAGCAGTTCCGACGCCGCCTCGCCTGCACCATCCAGCACCGTGACCTCATGTCCATATCCCATCGCACTCAAGCCGTTGTACGCCGGCCAACCATCGGTGTGCACCGTGCTGCCGGGTTCCACGGCCTCTCGGACAAAGCCGGTCAGGCTGGTAGCGGAGAAGTCCTTCACCCTTCGCAGCCGAACGCGTCCAATCCGAGGGCCATCTTCTTGTGCCGCCACCGCGATCTTTGCCTTGGAGCGTGTTTCCCGACCCATCACGCCCTTTTCCGACGCTCCCAGGAACGCCTCGTCCACCTCTACGCGGCCCGACAACCGGTCCCGTCCTGGCCGGACCATCGCCCGACGCAGTTTGTGCAGCCAAGTCCACGCCGTTTCATAACTGCCAAGACCCAACACGCGCTGCACCCCCAGAGCGCTCACTCCGTTCTTTTGGCTCACCACATACCACATCGCCCGAAACCACAGCGTCAACGGCAAGCGAGAATCCTGGAAGATCGTTCCCGCTGTGACCGACACTTGTCGGCGGCAACTCGCGCACAGCCACAGGCCACGGCTCATCCGCCACGCCTTCTCACCGGCACAGCGGGGACACACGAATCCGTCTGGCCACCGCAGCGTGAACAAATAGTCCCGACATGCCTGTTCGGTAGCGAGCCGCTTCTCCAATTCCAGGATCGTTCGGGGATAGTCCTCCATCAACCAGAATACTACATGTGGTATGCGGTTGAGTCAAGGGGATACCCACCT
>JAHOYV010000001.1 GCA_019038745.1 Gemmatimonadales bacterium | reverse complement strand
ATTTGGAATCCGCTGCTCTACCAATTGGAGCTACTGGCCTAGGAGCTAGTGTGGGAGTGGTGGGGTGGGACAAACTGAGGTCCCCGGCCCCTCCGGGTTATTCTATTTCGTTTCCTTGTGTTCCGTACGCCGATTGCAGGTACGACAAAACTTTTTCAGTGCAAGTCTCTCCTGCTGCCCGACCTTTCTCAACTTTGTCGTTTGGTAGTTGCGCGCCCCGCACTCCTCGCACGCGAGCGCAACCTTAACTCGCCCGTTACTCACGTCCTTGCGGGGTCCCCGTCCGTTTCACGTCCACCCCACTACTCGATGATCTTGGAAATGACGCCTGCACCAATGGTTCGGCCGCCTTCGCGAATCGCGAAGCGCTGCTTCTCTTCCATGGCTGCCGGCGTAATGAGGTTGACCTTCATCTTCACGTTGTCGCCAGGCATGACCATCTTCACGTCGTCCGGAAGCTCGATCTTGCCCGTCACGTCCAGCGTGCGGATGTAGAACTGCGGTGTGTAGTTCGAGAAGAACGGCTTGTGTCGCCCACCCTCGTCCTTGCTCAGGATGTACACCTCGCACTCGAACTGCGTGTGCGTGTTCACCGAGCCTGGCTTGCACAGAACCTGTCCGCGCTCCACCTGCTCTTTGTCGATGCCGCGAAGCAAGCACCCGACGTTGTCGCCTGCCTGACCCTGGTCCAAAAGCTTGCGGAACATCTCCACGCCCGTGACCGTCGTCTTTTGCGGCTCGCGTACGCCGAGAATATCCACCTCGTCGCCCACCTTGATGATCCCGCGCTCGATGCGTCCCGTCACCACCGTCCCTCGTCCCTTGATCGAGAACACGTCCTCGACCGCCATCAGGAACGGCTTGTCGATTTCACGCTGAGGCTCCGGAATGTAGGTGTCGACCGCTTCCATCAGGTTCACGATCGACTCGACCCACTTCTCTTCGCCGTTCAAGGCGCCGAGCGCAGAGCCCTGCACCACCGGGATGTTGTCCCCGTCGTACTCGTACTTCGACAGAAGCTCACGAACCTCCATCTCGACCAGCTC
>JAHOYV010000087.1 GCA_019038745.1 Gemmatimonadales bacterium | reverse complement strand
CCCCAGCGCAGCATCCGGAACAGACGGCCTTCGGAGTCGGGGCTCGCCAAAACCGCTCCGATATCCTGCCCGGGACTGATGTTGAAACGAGGCTCCACTTCGGGCACGCGATCCAGGAGGAAGGTTTCGGCCAGGGTGTGAGCAGGGGCGGAAAGGACTATTCGACCGCACATGGTCTTTGGGCTCCAGGGCAGAAGAAAATGTATGGGTCAAAACAAGGCACCAGATCAGGAGTGAACCGTTTCCTCCACAGGTTCCATCTCAGTTTCCATGGGACTGAGAACCTTCACATAACGGTCCATATCATCGAACTGTCTATGGATGGCCAGGAAAGTGTCCAGGTTCCCCAGGAAGAGATCCACCAGCTTCGGCTGGAAGTTGACACCCCGACCATTGTGGATGATCTCCAGGACCTTGTCCAGCTTCATGGCAGGCCGGTAGACGCGATCGCTGTACACGGCGTCGAACACGTCAACGAGGCTGACGATCCGTCCGAAGATGTGGATGTCCTCGCCGGCCAAACCCTGGGGATAGCCCTTGCCGTCCCAGCGCTCGTGGTGTTCGTGGGCAATGATCGCCGCAGCCTTGAGGATCATGCGCTCGGACTTGGCCAGAATCCGGTACCCGATCTCGGCGTGGGTCTTCATGATCTCGAATTCCTCGGTCGTCAATTTCCCCGGTTTATTCAGGATGCTGTCCGGAATTCCTATCTTGCCCACATCGTGCATTGGGGAGGCCATGCGCAAAAGGTTGGCTTCCTTGGTGGGAACTCCTGCCAATTCAGCCAATTTCATGCTCATGGCGGCCACCCGCCGGGTGTGATTGGCGGTTTCGGATGACCGACTTTCCACGACATCACCCAAAGTGTGGATGATTTCCTTCTGCGTGGCGACGATTTCCAGTTCCCGGTCGTGGATCTGGGATTGGGATGATTTCAATTGGGCGGCCATGTCGTTGATTGATCGGGCCAACACTCCCAGTTCGGTGGGGTCCTTGATCTCCATCGGGGAGTCCAGATCTCCGCGACCGATGCGTGCAAGGCCCTCGGCAATGGCTGGAATCGGACGGAGCAACCAGGTTATCAACAATCC
>JAHOYV010000083.1 GCA_019038745.1 Gemmatimonadales bacterium | reverse complement strand
CTAGTGCTCTGTCCCGCCTAAAGATTCGGATAAAGGGATTTCAGTTTGACTCGGGCGTTTTCGACAGTGAACTGCCAATCTACGCTTCGTTGTTTTTCGTTGCTGGAGTCGGCCCAGGCCGACGTTTCGGCACGGAGCATTTCGATGCTTTCGATCCGACGACCCGAAATGGACTGCCGGGTCATCGAACTCAATTCGTTTTCGGCAATGTTTAACCAACTGCCGTGTTTCGGCGTATAGTGAAATTCGATCCGTCGCACAAGTTCGCGGGCCTTTTTCGCCTCGAACGCCTCGTAAAAAGCACCCCGCGTATGCGTGTTCAAATTGTCACAAACCAGTATCACCTTCTCGACGCCCGCATAACGAGTGCGAAGAAGTTCCTCCATCTCCAACGCCCAATCGACTTTCGTGCGTCGCCGGCGAGCATTTACCTTGCGCCATCCCGACAACGGCTCGGCAAACATGAAGATGCATGCCGTTCCCGCTCGTTCGTATTCGTAATCGATTCGCCGGGGATGGTCCATCGTAGCGGCAATCGACTTGCGTGTATCCTTTGTCAACTGCACCGGCTGCTCGTCCATACAAACGACCGGAAACGTCGCGTCATACGGCTGTGCGTAGGTTTCCAGCACATCTTCCATACATGCGGCAAACTCGGCGTTGGCGTTCGGCGGAATGACCCAATATTGAATCTTCCGCTTGGTCATACCGTTTTTTTTAGCGTTCTGCGAACCGTTTCATAACTGATCGAGTCTGCGATTTCCAATTTGACGATCTGGTCGGCCAGCAATCGCAGCGTCCAGTTGGCAAATCCGGCCGGCGGTTTGCCCAGCCGCAACGCGATGACTTCCGCCTCCTGTTCACCGTCAAGGATTTTGGGCCTCGGCGGCGTTTGGCGCTTCTTGCGATTCAACACCGCATCAAGTCCTTCGGTGACAAGTCGTCGTCGGACATTTTCGACGGTTCGTGTTCGACAAGACAATGCCTCGGCAATTTTCGCGTCGGGCCAGCCCGGCCCGTCGACATCCGCCTTGAGCAGGATCGTTGCACGCCGCACTTTTTGGGATGTTCCTTTCAGTTTCTTAACGATGTCCCACAGCAGAGTCCGTTCTTGTTCCGAAAGCCGAACTATGTACTTCTTGACCATAAATAATACTCCATGATAATAGGGGCTATGGAGTATTATCGGAAACATCGATCAGAATCTTTAGGCATGACAGAGCACTAG
>JAHOYV010000038.1 GCA_019038745.1 Gemmatimonadales bacterium | reverse complement strand
GGCTCGGGCCGAAGTGTTCGTAGCAGATCAGGCTTACGTTGTCGAAATAGGGCGCTGGGTAGCCGTCGTCGCCGTTCCATGCCCAGGTGTACAACTCGTAAACGGCCAATTGAACCTGAACGTGGGTACGACCGGAAACCACAAGGTCGGTGACATTTGCATCGCCACCCCGGAAATAGTCCGGACCCCCATAGTAAATGAAATTTCGATCCGCAAAGTATTCCTGCTTAATATCCTCGGGGTTTGCCGAGGCCGTGGACCGAACACCCCAGGTGTAGAAGATTCCCGGCGCATCCGCTGACATATCTTCATGTCGGTACACATCGAAAAGGAAACTCAGGCCCTGATAATCGCCGGCCGGCCACGAAATTATCGGCGACTCGACGGCGTTGTGGATACCGTGGATGGGGCCGGCGGCCCCCCCCGTTGTGCTCACGATATAACCGCCGGGGCCGTAACACCAATCGATGCAATAAGCCACTGGGAGCCCGCGTTCGGCCAACATGATGTCGTCGGCGATGAAGCAGACCTGGGGACTGTAGTTGTTTGCGCAAGGGTCCTCGTCGCTCAGCCTGCAGCGCAAGTGGGCGTAATCGCCGACCCCCTGAGGAAACTCGACGACCCAGTTGCCCAGGGTGTTGTCCTCGAAGTCGTCGACCGTGGAGGTCTCCCCGCCGTCATTGTTCAGGGTCACCGTGATGTCGTCGATTTGCAGGGCGCCGTCTCCGTAGTAGGAACAATCGCTGTCGTCCCAGCCTCCGTCCGAAGTGACATGCCAAGTAATGTGCACTTGGTTTTCTGCACCGCCGTCAGGGTGTGCGACATACTCGCCCGGTTGATAGGTCACAAGCCCGGTCACGGCCACCTGCTCACCCTCACCATCAGCGGTCCACAGATAGGCGATGTTGTTATCGCCCTTGTAATAGCCCAGGTTGGAAAAATCATAACCGGGTTCAGTGTTGTGGTTCACGGTCGCCGTGATTTCCACGGTTGTAGCCACGTTGACGTTGCCGACCGTCCCGTACCAGGAAAGGTATTCGTTGTAGCTAGCGCCGTAACCACCAACGGGGTCTTCAGAAGTACAGGCAGAATAGGACATATCCCCACACCAGGCCGAGTAGACGCCGGACACCACGTTATATGTATCGACGTGCCAGATGACCTCTGAATTCTGCGTCAAATCCCTGCTGGTCCATCCATTCCAATCAGGAACACCGCCCTGGTCCTGGAACTGGCCATTGACGACCGCTCCGCTGCCCCAGGGACCAATCA
>JAHOYV010000021.1 GCA_019038745.1 Gemmatimonadales bacterium | reverse complement strand
GCAGGGCTTACGCATCTAAATTTTCAGGCGGCGGTCCGGTAAGGACTTTTAGCAGGTAATTATGGTTCCAACCGCAGTTTAACCGTTTGCCCTTGATGCCCACGCGAAGAGTTTTTTCGGCTTTTAGGAGGTTCAGGCCGATTCGGCTGAGCCGAGCGAAGTTTTCGGCGCCATGGCCGGTCCGAATCCGGCGATCATCATCGGCAAAACTGATGTCCAGGCACCAGTGCAAGCGGTTCTCCACACTCCAGTGGCCACGAATGTAACCCAGTAACGCCTTGGGATTCTCAGCCGACAGGCTGGAGATATAGTAGTGATATTCGCTGGATGTCTCGCCGCCGATTGTCCGTTTACGCTGCACGCGAATCAGGCTGCGAAGGTTCTTCCACTTCGCACGCTCGGAGAACCAACTTACATCTTCAGTCGCCCAGATCGTTCGCTCCTCGATCCGGCCATGCCCGCCGTTGACCGTCTTGGCCGTTGTGTATTCCATGCCGAGGCAATCGTTACGCAGACATCCGTCAAACAGTTCGACCGTCTGGCCATGCAGGGCGTTCTGATTGCCCTTCAATTGCAGAACATAGTCGCCGCCTTCAGCGACGATCGTCTTGGCGATCTCTTTCTGGCAGCCCATCGCATCGATGGTGACGACAGCCTCACTGATGTCTATCAACTTCAGCAATTGCGGAATGGCCGTGATTTCATTGCTCTTTTCTTCGGTCGCCAACTGCCCCAACACCATCTGGTTGGCGTCGCACCATGCGCTGACCATGTGGACGGCGGCCTTGCCGTTGGCCGCGTCGAGACTCCGACGAATCGTCTTTCCGTCGACGGCGATCAGCCGACCTTGGCTGGCCTGGGCCAGATTGTCAACCCACGCCATGAAGCACTTCTCGAACGCTTCGGGGTCCAGCATGTTGAACACGCGGCGGAACGTGTCGTGCGACGGAATGCCATTTGGCAAATCCAGGAACGTACCGAACCACTTCTTCTTACTCTGCCCGAACATCTCCATATGGGTCCATCCGTCGGCCCCGCAGATAACGGCGCAAATTGCGATGCCGAGGATATCCGGCAGGCTGTGATCTCTGGTTCGGTCCATACGTGGGTCTTTCATTTCATTAAAAGCGCGCAGCAGACCTCGCGGTGCGTCAACATCCATGTTGCAGCTCCTTCCAATAACGGTTCGGGTTATTGGTGAGGCCTCACCGTGTACAAGAATACACAGCCTAGCAAGGTGTTGCCAAAAGCGCAACCCGAACATGCGCCGAACACTTGAGATTTCTTAAGATTTAGCCCGTTCCCCTCAATTTAGATGCGTAGGCCCTG
>JAHOYV010000079.1 GCA_019038745.1 Gemmatimonadales bacterium | reverse complement strand
GGACGCCCAGTCGATCCAGCAAGCCTTTCTTGAACAAGGATCGCTATTTGGCCAGCAAGACGTTTTCTCTACCGAGATTGTGCTTTGGGCGTTTCTCGCTCAAACCTTACGCGACGGCAAGGGAGCCGCCTGTGCTGCGGCTGTGGCGGATATTGCAACCTATATGCTGCAAACCGGTCAATGTCCTCCCTGCGGAGACACCGGCGATTATTGTCGGGCCCGGGCCAAGCTGAACCTCACGGCGATTCAACGACTCGTATGCGAATCGGCACAACAATTGGACAAGAACATTGATCCCGCCTGGTTGTGGAAAGGCTTGCACGCCAAACTCGTCGATGGCTTTACCTTTACCATGCCCGACACACCGGCCAATCAAGAGCAGTTCCCCCAACTGAAAGCACAGACACCGGGAGTAGGATTCCCCATCGCCCGCGCCTGCACCGTGGTCTCGCTGGCGACCGCCTGCGTCTGTGATATGGCCATAGGTCCTTTTGAGGGCAAAGAAACCGGAGAACCCGCTCTTCTACGCAACATGCTGGGAAACTTCGACAAGAACGATCTGGTCGTATTCGATCGGTACTACTGCTCTTACATGATGCTGGCCATGATGAGCGGGCAAGAGCTGCATGTTTGCGCCCGCCTGCACCAGCGTCGCCCCAGCGACTTTCGCACCGGTCGTCGGCTGGGCCCGGACGATCATTTGGTCACATGGACTCGTCCGTTGCGACCGCCATGGATGACGCAGGAACAATATGCGCAGATTCCCGAAACACTCGAATTGCGTGAGGTGCGTTTTCGAGTCATCGAACCAGGACGCCGTACTGAAACGATCACCGTAGTCACCACATTGACGGACCCGGAGCAATACTCGAGAGAAGATATTGCTGAACTATACGGCCTGCGGTGGAACGTCGAGACCGATATTCTGCATATCAAACAAACGCTGAACCTCGACCATCTCCGCTGCAAAACGCCCGATATGATTCAGCGGGAGTTATGGGTGACCTTGCTGGCTTACAACCTGATCCGTAAAGTAATTGCCACATCCGCCGCGGTGCATGAGAAACATCCGCGTCGTCTGGGTTTCACATTGGCCTGTCAAACGGTTTTGTCGGCCTGGATGCTGCTTTCGACCGGAACGTGTTGCGACAGTCGTGCGATGACCACGATGATGTTGGCCCACATCGCCGACAACGAAGTCGCCAACCGTCCGGGCCGAATCGAACCGCGCGTCCTGAAACGCCGCCGACACCGCTACCCACTAATGCAAGACCCACGCGATCAATTACGAGCGAAACTCGGAAAAACATAAGTCCCGGCCACCAAAAGGCTTAGCTA
>JAHOYV010000080.1 GCA_019038745.1 Gemmatimonadales bacterium | reverse complement strand
GGGTGCGACAAGAAATCATGGTTTTCGGGTTGAAAAAGCGCCATCATAAAGGCTCGGTTACCAGTATGTTACGAGCACTTTAGAGGATGGCGCCATGACTCGACGAGAAGTACTGAAAGAGATGGTAGCGGCGTTCATGCAGGATTGCAACGAGATTCTTGACGCGGTCGGGCAGGCGGAAGATGGCCGGGTGATCGACGGGGTGGAGTTCGACGTGCGAACCATGTCGCATCGCCGCTACGCGATGGTGTTGGAGCGAGCGGTGGGATTGCGGTCAAGGAGTTGGGAGCGGAAGTCGGCGCCGCTCTGCTCGTGCGGGGAGAGGATGCGGATGGTTCGCCGGATGCCGAAGACGGTGGTGTGCGTTGTGGGCGAGCTGCGGTTCAAGCGGCGGCATTATTACTGTGACGCGTGCCAGACGAGCCGTTGGCCGTTCGATGAGGAGATGGGCATCGCCGGAGGTTGGACGGCGGGTGCGGTTCGGTTGATGACGCGAGCGGGAGCGAAGGTGAGTTTTGAGGAGGCCCGCACAGACCTGAAAGCGTTCGCCGACATCCGAGTGTGCCGCGAGACGATCCGGTGCGTGACGGAAGGCGTGGCTCATGCGTTGGCGGCCGAGCAGGCGGCGGGCCGGCTGTTGGGCGAAGCGAGTTCGGCGTGGTTCGAGAAGACCGACCGTGCCTACGTCTCGATGGACGGGACGTCGGTGAACACACGTGACGGATGGCGGGAAATGAAGCTGGGAGCCCTGTATGACCAGTCCAAGGCGAAGCAACACTACGCCGCCACGCTGGAGCCGGCCGCCACGTTCGGGCTGACGCTGCGCCGGCACGCGATGAACGTCCGGTTCGGACGGGCGCACGAAAAGATTGCGGGCGGCGACGGGGCGGAATGGATATGGAATCAGATGCGTGTCAACTTCCCAAGAGTGGATCACGAGTTCCTCGACTTCTATCACCTCAGCGAGAACGTCCACGCGGCGGCCTGGCAGATCTATGGCGAGGGCAGCCGTGCCGGCAGGCGATGGGCCCGGACACAACTGCACCTCGCCAAACACGAAGGCGGCCGACGGCTTCTCTTGGCGCTCGAACGAAGCCGTCGTCACAGGAAGAAGCGATGTGCCCGGGACGCATTGGACAAGTTGCTTGGGTACGTCGGCAAGCACGCCGGCCGCATGGCGTACCCCGAGCTTCTGGAACAGGGCATTGATATGGGGACCGGCCCTCAGGAAAGTGCGTGCAAGAACGTCATCGGCCGGCGCCTCAAGGGTAGCGGCATGCGGTGGACCACCGACAACGTCGAGGCCATGGCACGTCTGCGAGCCCTCATGTACAGTACGGGCAGTTGGGAAGCGTTCTGGGCCGCGCGACACCCGCTCCGCAGGACCGGATAACCATAATCCGTTGTCGCACCC
>JAHOYV010000108.1 GCA_019038745.1 Gemmatimonadales bacterium | reverse complement strand
GACCTGTATTTCCGGTAGGACCCGTGTCATCGGCAAAAGCGATGACCGCCGGCAGAATAGCGAGCATGGAAACGAGAGCAATTACCAAGAGTCGATTCATAATTTCTTCCTCCGTGATGGAAATTCACTCGAGCGCAACCCTCCCAAACGACCCTCATGGACAACCCGCCCTGCACAAAACGTTCCCCCGGTGCCCGCAATCGGGGGGACTTTCGAACTTGTTGGGAACAATGAGTGTGTAAAACCAATGGTTTTTCCCTCCTGTTTCAATCCGCCCTTTTGATCGTAGAATCTTGCGGATTTTGGAAGGGCCCCTTCGCAGAGATCTGCGAAAATCAGGAGCGATCAGGAACGATCCGGTGGTCATGTGGAATTGACTCTTGGTGGCATCTTTGTCTATACTATTTATTGTCAATCCTTTGGGGCATATCACAGGGCATGATCATGAAAGAAGATTCGTATGAATCCCCGACACTATTCTATCCGTCTGTGTAGCCTGTTTTTTTTCACCGTCTTTTTTCTATCCACGATCGGGGCTTTAGCCGCCCCCGGGACGAAATTACAACCGGTTGCCGTTGAAAAAAGTGCTGTGATCGACGGTCACGTTGTCCACGATGTTGGTGAATTATGGAGCCATGTTACGAACTGGGGGCTGATCGGCAGCGCACCCGGTGCCACCACGCCATTTTCCGACGCTCCCTCGGCCATGTGGCCGGGAGGATCCGGCAATGAATATCTCTGGGCGGCAGGGTTGTGGGTAGGCGGTACCGTTCTTGGAGAACAACGGGTCTCCACTGGAGGTTTCAGCAGCGAATTTCTGCCCACCGAGGCGCCCGGCGACACGATCTTTGCCACTGCTCACGGGGCTCCCGGCGGCAATCGTTTCCCTTGGTCCGATGCTGACGACGACGGGGACGGCCTGGAGGACGAGGAACTCCTGAACGGCCTGGACGAGGATATGGACGGGCTCGTGGATGAGGATTTCGCCGCCATCGGCGATCAACACTTCGTCTGCGGCTACAACGATTTCGAACCGGCCATACTGGAAATCCAACCCGACCATACGCCGCTCAACGTGAAGGTGATTCAGCAATCGATCCAGTGGTCCAACCCCTTGGGTGAAGATTTCATCGGTTACGATTTCATGATCACTAACATGGGCGAGGTGGATATCGATCAGGTTTATCTGGGAATGTTTTCCGATTTCGATATCGGTCCGCGGGCCCTTCCCTCCATTGCCGAGGACGACTATGCAGGCTTTGTCTCGACCATGGTCCAGGCCTCGGACGGATCCTGGGTTTCGGTGCAGGTTGCCTACATGTTTGATGGTGCAGAGACCAGTACGGTAGACGGATATGCCGGCTGGGTTCTTTGCGGGCACACCACCGACCCACTGGGCGTGACTGCTCCGGTCGAG
>JAHOYV010000072.1 GCA_019038745.1 Gemmatimonadales bacterium | reverse complement strand
TCATCCGTTAACAGGACAGAAAGCATGATCGAGAAAATCTGGAATTCGTCATCAAAACGGTCAGGAAGATCGTACTGCCTGATGCTGGCGGCCATAATCGCCGTCTTCGTCACCGGCTGCAGCGATAACAGTATCTTCACCGGCGAATACAGCGAAAACAAACTACCGGTCGTCGAATTGACAAACGGTCCGATCGAAGGCGATTCCGTACAGTATAACGTTCATTTCTACTGGCTCGGAGACGACGTGGACGGAAATATCGACCACTACGAGATCGCCATGTCCTCCGGTGACCCCCTCGGGTTCAATCCTGCCGATACTATGGGAGCGGACAAGTGGAGGTGGACAAGATCTACCGACACGTTGATGACAACGAAGGCCGATGAATACGACACTGTAGTCACGATCAACGAGGCCAGCTACGCTTTGTATGACAAGGTCCATACCTTCTTTATCCGCGCTGTCGACGACCGCGGCGGATCCTCGGATGTCGCTTACCGGACTTTCACCGCCTGGACGCTGGCGCCCCATATCTTCATCACCGAACCGGTCAACGTCAATCCAGACGGAAGCATGCAGACGCTCAGCCCGGTCGTAAGATTCGAGTGGTACGGCAAAGATCCGATTGACAGCCCCTGGAATTACCAGGAAGTGGACTCGGTCAGATACCTGTGGACCAATTTTCACTCGAACGTGGTAAGAGACCTCAATGTCTGGCCCGAGCGGTTTGAACACCTGTGGGGTCCATGGTTCCATAACGATGCCCCGGGTGATTCCGGCCGCACGACCATCCTGGGCGACGACGAGATCATTCCCACCGGCAGATCGTATATCTTCGCCGTGCAGGCCAAGGACGAGGCGGGAGCTGTGTCCTCGGTATTCGACACGAGGACAAACGTACGTGCATTCATGGTGAGCACTCCGACCGGCCCACTGCTTAGAGTATACGAGACTTTTCTCGGCAGATATTCGTTCCTCGGCTATAACCTCGACCCCATCACAATGGACATACCACCAGGGTTCGAGGTCAATTTCACCTGGGACGGAGACGCGAGCCACTACGGAGCAATAGTGTCGACTTACAGATACGGGTGGGATATCGCCGACTTCAGCGATCCAGCAGCGTGGGAAGTGATGCCAAATCCCACTATCCGCAGAGCGGCCCCGAAGACATGGTATTCCGGTATACACACCCTGTACATCGAAGCGACCGACAACCTCGGGATATCCACTATCTGCGCGATCGAACTGAGTATCATCCCGGTCGTGATGGAAAAAGATCTTCTGTGGGTCGACGATTTCCCCTCGCTTAATTTTCCTCAATCGATATACGCGTTCCCCACCGAGTCGGAACATGACAGATTCTGGACGGACCTGTGCATGCTCTGCCCGACTTTCAACTCGGACAGAGATATTTTCGATGTGAGC
>JAHOYV010000089.1 GCA_019038745.1 Gemmatimonadales bacterium | reverse complement strand
CCTAATGGCACTAAGATAAGGGATTCTTCATCATAAAAGTAGGCCTGCCTTGTCGATGAGATGGGTGGTAACTATCCATTGACCCAAGGGCAAGGAGGCCTGACATGAATGGTATCGACTCGGCGGCGGAATCTCATCAACAATTCCAATCAACCCTGCAGGTGGCGGCTCTCCAGCAGCATCTTTCCGATGACGAGATCCATGCGGTCTGCCGGCAACTCGGGCACGTTTGGCGCGATCGCCAACTGCCGCCCGGCGTGACCGTTCGCTCGTTAGTCTATCGAAGTCTGCACCAGGACAAGTCGATAAGGGCCGTCTTGGCTGACTTGGCGTCCGCCAGCCAAGACATCGCGTGCGAGGTCACCGATTCAGCGTGGTGCCAGGCGAGATCTCGTCTGCCCGAAGATCTCATGGACACCCTCGTTCGTCGCAGCGACTGTCGACTTTACGACATGGTCGGCCAACAGTACTTCGTGTGGGGACGGCCGATATTTCTTGTCGATGGCACTACAGTCTCGATGCCGGACACTCCCGATCTGGCCGAAGAGTTTGGCTACGCCGATGGGCAACACGGCCAGGGCCGCTTCCCCATCGCCCGCATGACGTTTATCACCCGCGCTGGCGTCGAATCGGTTTTTGACTATCGCATCGGGCCGTATCGCCAGAGCGAAGAAACACAGTTTCATCAAATGCGGGACGATATCGATTGTGGCGCTATCGTCCTGGCCGACAGGAAGTTCTGTTCCTTTAACATTCTGGCCAAACTTTGCCAGAAAGATATCGGCATGATCGTTCCGCTCCACCAGAGGCGCGATCCGCTAAAGCTGATAAACCGCGGCAAGGCCATTGGCAAAGACCAGTGGATCGTTACGTTTGACCTGGCCCCGCGGTTATTCAAGAAGTACGATGATCCGTCGCTGCCGAAACAAATATCGGTTCGGTTGATTCGCGTGCGTTATCGCAAGAACGGCAAGCGGAAACAGATGTGGCTGGTGACGACGCTGCTTGATACGCAACGCTATCAGCGCCGAGACATCATCGCGTTGTACCGCAAACGCTGGGGCATTGAGACGCGGATCGGATCGGTCAAAACCACGCTGGAAATGGGTGTCCTGCGAAGCAAGACCGCCGCGGCCGTCGCTACAGAGGCCGCCGCAACGATCCTGGCCCACAACCTGACATGGACGGTGATCCACCAAGCCGCCCAGCAAACCGATACGCCAGCCGATCGCATCAGTTTCGCCGGTGCAATCAAAACGATCCTGAGCTTTTCACATTCGCTGCGTGTAACGAGTGGTCCGCAACGTGCGGGAATATACGTTCGCATGCTCGATCATGTCGCCGCCCACACCAATCTGGACCGTCCCGGCCGCAGCGAGCCCCGTATGATCAGACGTGTCAAACGGCAATACCCCGACCTGAAGACCACTCGCCAACGAGCGCGGGAGGGCTTATCTTAGTGCCATTA
>JAHOYV010000047.1 GCA_019038745.1 Gemmatimonadales bacterium | reverse complement strand
GAACTCGCCCGCTTCGATTTTGTAGAAGTATACTCCACTTGCTACACTCGAACCGAGATCGTTCTTACCGTCCCAGCCTATCGTATGCGGTCCGACATCCAATACTTCGTTGGTCAAGCTCTTGACCAGCTGACCCGCTACGTTGTAGATCTTCAAGCTGACCTGGCCCTTGGCCTTAAGGTTAAACTTGATCGTCGTATTCGGGTTGAACGGATTCGGATAGTTCTGCATAAGTGCGTATTTCGCTACTGGATCGTCGCCAGTGATGTCTTCGTTGACATCATTCACGAAGAATTCCCAGGTGGCGTTGACAAGAGCGTTCCTGTCCAACGTGCCACCGTCGCCATTACGAACATACATGAAACTATGACCGATCCACGATGTGCGCATCGGCTGACCAACTGAGTTCAGCTGACTGTTCGATACACCCATGTAGTACTGCGTGCCCAGGTAAGGAGGCACGAGCAGCGAGTAGGCACCGGTACCAGTGATCTCGAGCACGTCGAAACCATTGATGATCGGGCAACCCGCAAAGGCATAATAGGAAATACCGGCATAGATACCAGTACCAGTTACCGGAGGAGTAACTACACCACCGGCTACACGGCCACCGGTGAGGTTGTAGTAACTGTCGTGTACGAGAGTGACGCCGCAAGCGTTCAGAAGAGCAAGAGCTGCCGGTCCGGCAGACGTGCTGGAAAGATCGTTTGCTATATCGTCACCAAGTACCCACAGGCCGACCTTATGCTGCGAAAGGTTCATCCAGTCAAGAAGCAACTGGCAATCGTTACTCTTGTCGCTATGTGCGGTACCTTCTGTGATCGTTCCGGAGCTCAGGTTACCACAATCCCAGACGACCTTCTCGTAGACATTCATCTGGAAGTTATACGCGCGACTTCCAGGACCGTTGGATACGAGCGAGGAAGGGCTGTTGACGTCATAACGGTCAGGCATGTCGCCAGGTACTACAGCGGCGAATGCGGGATCGAAATAAGTCTGAACCGTTCCGTCGAACGTTCCACGTGAGTGGAAATCGTCTACGTAAAGGATACCAGTGTTCTGCGTAGGCAGACAGGTGAGCTCGAAAATATTACCATCGGTCTCAGCGTCCGCAGGCAGAGTCGACGAAGCACCGTCGAAGTCGTAGGCTTTGAAGTAATAATGGATCACATAACCCCTGGTGAACAGGGAGTCGTTGAGATCGATCATATACCTGTCTTCGGCTTCGTTACCGGCGCCTGTGATGGCCGTCGGCATGTGGAAGATCGTCCACTGGGAACCATCGTCACTGTCGTAAGTACCATAGGTACCTTCAAGCGTCGGACCAAAGAGGTCGGGCTTGGCAAGGTCGTTACCAACATACTCCGCCCATACATGACAGTAGACTTTTTCCTCGCCAGTAACGAGAGTATCAAGTCCACCGGCCAGAGGAGCCGAGCAGGTGATTACGGCCGAGTCGCCCGGATCGATGACAGGATCAT
>JAHOYV010000076.1 GCA_019038745.1 Gemmatimonadales bacterium | reverse complement strand
CCTCCGGCATGGTACTCGAAAGTCTCGAGCACACGTTGCAACAGGGCCATCCCCTGGGGGCGATTGCGGTAGAGGGTTTTTCGCGCGACCAGCCCCGTGTCCACACCCTGGGTGGAAAGACGGGCGGCCAAATCGAAACTCAGGGGCATGGTGCTGGAAAAACGGAAACCACCGGTATCGGTAACCAGGCCCGCATAGATATTGGTGGCCATATCGAGAGTCAGGTCGAACGGATCGTCCTGGTACTCGTCATCCCCTTGGCCGAGAGTTTCAATGACCTGATGAATCAGGGTGCAGGCCGAACAGGCCCGGTCCTCGACCCAGCCCTTTTCCGGGGCGTTTCGTCCGCTGACCAGGTGATGATCCACGCACCAGCGGGTCTCGAACCGATCCAGTGTGTCGACCAGGGAACCGGTGCGATCGGTACGGTGGCAATCCACCAAAACGAGGGCGTCGGGCTCATCTTCGCGGAAGAGTTTGTCCGGGTCCGGGGAAATACTAACTTTTGAAAATCCCGGCATATCGGTCAGACTCACCGGCGGATCCTCGTAGCCCAGCACCCGCACCGTACGGCCCATGAGGCGCAAGGCTTCGCCCAGGGCCAGGGCCGACCCCATCGCATCAGGGTCCGGATTGTGGTGGGGCACGATCCAGAGGGAGCTTGCCTCTCGCAGGCCGCGAATCAATTCACTGGGCGGCTCCAGATCTTCCAAGGTAAGAGCCTTCTTTTTCTGATCCTCGGTCAGGAATTCGCCCTTGTCGGCCATCCCGTCAAAGACCTGATCCAGTTCGATGCCTCGGACAATGGCATCGTCGTAAACAAAGCGCAGTTCGGGAACATGCCGCAAACCCAGGGTTCGGGCGATGCGCCCCTGCAGATAGCCCCGCGCTTTCTTCAATCCCTTGAAAGTTGTCGCCTTCTCCTCCTCCTCGTCACCGAGGACCGAAAAGAAAACCTGCGCCACCGAATGATCCCGGTTCAAATCCACACTGTTGATGGAAACCATCCCCACCCGTGGATCCTTGACCGCAGTCTGCACCAGGTCGCTGAGTACTTTCTGAATCGACTGATTTTTCTTCCGTGTTCTATGGGGATCCATTCGCTTCCTTCACATAACTCCCGAAAAAATCCGGGTCCAAGCCCAAGCGGCCAAACCATTGAAACAACATAACCCCACCCACCAGGCAGGTAAACTCCAAACCCGCAAACCAACCACTTCATCCAGCAAGATCGCCCTTACCGAGCTGTAGGCGGGTGGCAATACGGGAGAAGCCGGATAATCCGCAGGGGCGCAGCCCCGAGGACATTCCGGCTTCTCCCGTATTGCCACCCGCCTACAGCTCGGTACGCTCGATCTCTTCGATTTCGAAGGTCTCCAGGAAATCGTTCTCCTGGATATCATAGAAATTCTCCAGACCGATACCGCATTCGTAGCCCGAAGCCACTTCCTTGACATCGTCCTTGAAGCGTTTCAGGGAATTGACCTTGCCGGTGTAGACCACGACTTCTTCCCGAATCAGGCG
>JAHOYV010000073.1 GCA_019038745.1 Gemmatimonadales bacterium | reverse complement strand
TCCGGTCACCGTTGTGAGTCTGGCGACGGTGTTTGGCGATATCGAAGACGCAGCGATAGTGAATCTGTCGGTCGGGGGCAACACCAACGGCGGTCTGGTCACGCCTTATCTGGTCGGCAATCAGCTTACTTTGGCGTACGCGCTGAATGGCTACGGGCAGGCCGAAATCACTGTTGTCGGCACGGATTCCGGCGGCTTGACGGTCGAAGATACGTTCAATGTTACGGTGAATTCCAACAACGTCGCCCCGACGCTGGCTAACGAGATCGCCGACATGACCGTCGACGAAGACGCCCCCGACAGCGTGGTGGATCTCTCGTCGACTTTCGCCGACGCGGCCCAGACGCCCGTCACGCCGTACATAAGCTTCACCGCCGACATTCTGGACGCTTCGACGACTAACGGAGCCGGCGTCACCGGCGAGGGTCTCACGCGATACACGTTCTTCCTCAACGACGCACCTGGCGATGAGATGACGGCTCTTTGGGTCATAGATGCGATATTTACGTCTCCCGGCGGAAGCGGAATACGCAATTTTACGATGCTCCCGGGCGTCCTGGACATTGACATTGACGATGAAGCAACAGCCGACACGTACAACAGCCAGATCGATCCGTATTATTACAACAAGGACCTCGACACCTGGCTCGGCGGCGATTTCGGCTGGATGCCTGGCGGCGTGCCTTACCTGATCCACGGTCCGGCCCACGAGTCGTGGATTCCGCAGATACAGATCAGGGCGATCAGCGGCCTGAATTCGCCCAGCGGCGCTATGTTCCTGCAGGTTGTCAGCGACGGTCAGGTGAACTGGAACGGCGGGGTTGCACGCGGAGCCAGCGGGACGACCTTCCTGGCCGACGGATCGACTGGCCTGACGCTTTCGGTCGAGAGCAACTCCAACGAGGACCTGGTCGCCGCGAGCATCGTCGGCGATGAACTGCGGCTCGTCTACGCGCCGGGCGCATCGGGCGGCGCCGAGATCACCGTCCGCGCGACCGACTCCGAGGGCCTGTCGGTCGAAGATACGTTCACCGTGACGGTCGATCCGGCAGCCGACATTGTCGCGCGACACGTGTTTTACAATAATTCGTCGTGGGACGCGGCCGGCGGCGACGATGCGGCCGTCGCGCCGGACAAAACGCTTCTGACTGCGCCGGGCCAAACGGCCACGCAGGCCAACTACAGCAACTTCAGTCGCGGAATCAACGGGATAATGGTCGATATCGAGGATCCCGCCGGCGCGATAACGCTGGCCGACTTCGAGTTCAAATCCGGCGCCAGCGCCGACCCGGCCACGTGGCAGGCCGCTCCGACGCCGACGCTGACGGTCCGTCCGGGCGCGGGCGAGGGCGGCTCGGATCGAGTAACGTTGACCTGGTCCGACGGCGCGATCGCCAACCAGTGGCTCGAAGTGACGGTTCTCGCGACAGCCGCAACCGACCTCGCCGCCGCCGACGTGTTCTACTTCGGCAACATCATCGGCGACACCGACGGCGACGGACAGGTCGGCGCGGGCGACTACGCGACATTGACGAGCGAGTTCGGCCGCCGCGGCCCGATCGGCACGTTAGCGGCAGACCTCAACGGCGACGGACGAGTCAGCCTGACAGACTTCGC
>JAHOYV010000066.1 GCA_019038745.1 Gemmatimonadales bacterium | reverse complement strand
AGAGTTTGAAACAGGTGGGAGTGCACGGGTTGAACATCAGTATCGACTCCCTGCGTCCCGAAAAGTTCAGGGAGATTACCCGCGGGGGCAGCTTGGAGCAATGTCGCGCGGGTATCGATGCGGCCTTGGCGGCAGGCTTCCGAGTAAAACTCAACATCGTGACCATGGCGGGGATCAACAGCGACGAGATCCTGGATTTCGTGGAGTTGGCCCGCGAACTTCCTCTCGAAGTTCGTTTCATCGAATACATGCCTACTCGCGGGAGACAGGCCGATCCGGGGCTGACGGTACCATCCAGCAAGGTACTGGATATCATTTCCGGGAGGCATGAACTGACCGCCTTGACCTCGGATCTGCACGCCGGGCCGGCCCATCGTTTTCGGGTGGCCGACTGGCCCGGCAAGGTGGGGGTTATTTCGCCGGTAAGCTGCCATTTTTGCCAAGACTGCAACCGCATCCGGGTGACCGCGTCAGGAATGGCGCGCAGCTGTCTTTTCCACGAGGTCGGTCTGGATCTCCGGCCCTGGCTGAAAAGAAATGATGCCTCAGGTTTGGCCGAAGCCCTCAAGCGGGTCGTAACCATCAAGCCCGAAGCCCACAACCTGGGACAGGACGGTACGTCCGGCGAAGACGACACCGGATCCGTCTTCATGTCCCGTCTCGGAGGCTGATTTGTCGTTCAATCATTTTGACGATGCGGGCCGCGCGCACATGGTGGATGTCAGCGCCAAGGAACCCACCCTGCGCGAGGCCAGGGCCGAGGCAATGGTTAAGCTCGGGCCCGAGCTTCTGGCCTCGATTCTGGATGCGGATGTTGCCAAGGGCGACGTACTGGGAGTGGCCAGACTGGCTGGCATCAATGCCGTGAAAAGGACCAGCGATCTCATCCCGCTTTCCCACCCGCTGTCTATCCATTATGCGGCGGTGGATTTCGAAAACCAGGCGGAAACCGGGCGGATTCGCGTACAATGCACAGTCAAGGCCCTGGAGAAAACCGGGGTGGAAATGGAGGCCATGACCGGTGCTGCGGTGGCTGCCCTTACCATCTACGACATGTGCAAGGGTCAGGACAAATCCATCGCTATCGAAGGAGTGCGCTTGGTGTTCAAGAGCGGCGGCAAGAGCGGACTCTACCAGGTAGATGAGGAAGTGGGGAAATGAGCCATGGTCACGAAAAACGGGCCCCACTCCGTGCCGCCGTTCTGGTCCTGAGCGACAAGGGTTACCGAGCGGAGCGTGAAGATCTGAGCGGTCCCGCCCTGGTGGAATTTCTTACAGAAAGAGGGCATCCCGATACCCTTCTGGAATTGCTGCCCGATGAGAGGGGCTTGATCAGTGAAAAGCTCCGCCTCTGGTGCGATGAGCAGAGGGCGGACCTGATTCTTACCTGCGGCGGCACCGGTGTATCTCCCCGGGATGTCACTCCCGAAGCCACCCGCGACGTCATCACGATGGAGATCCCCGGCTTCGGGGAACAAATGCGGGCGGCCAGTCTGGCCAAATCCCCCCACGCCATCATCAGCCGGGCCTTGGCCGGCACAAGGGGCGGCACCCTCATAGTTAATCTCCCCGGCAGTCCCCGGGCGGCGATCGAAAACCTTGAAGCGGTGTGGTCGGCGGTGCCCCACCTGGTGGCCAA
>JAHOYV010000043.1 GCA_019038745.1 Gemmatimonadales bacterium | reverse complement strand
CTGCACTTTCTGAGAAAACGTGTGAAACTGATATTCACGAAAAGAGGCTCTTCCATCATGCTGCGGTTGTCAAACAAGCCGCACAATGGAGGAGCCAAGGATGGCGAATTCGAAATGTCGGTGGGAATCTCCCGAGCAGTGGTCGGACTGGAGCGAGTGGCTCGCGGTCGGATTGCATGGACGCAATCGCTGGCGGTTGCCACTGTTGCTGACGGGGATTCTGTTCGCGGGTGGACGTCGGACGGTAACCAGTTGGCTGCGAGCCGCGGGCACCGCCGACGGCTTCCAGGACTTTTTTTACTTCCTGGCAGCGGTCGGACGCAAGACCAATTCCATCGCAACGCAGCTTGTGCTGCTTTTGCTGCGGACCTTGCCGCTGCCGGGGCGGCTGCTGCTGGTGATCGACGATTCGCCCACCAAGCGGTATGGGCCCAAAGTCGAAGGGGCCGATGTCCATCACAATCCGACGCCGGGCCCGGCCGACCAGCCGTTTCTGTACGGGCATGTTTGGGTCACGATTTCGCTGGCACTGCGGCATTCTCAGTGGGGCGCGATAGGGTTGCCGTTGCGAGCGATGCTCTATGTTCGCAAGCGAACCATGGCGACGATCCCCAAATCGCGCCGTTGGTATCGATTCGCCACCAAGCTGCAACTGGCCGCCCGGCTGGTCGAGTGGATCGTTCCCATGCTGAAAGAGGCGGGAAAAACGGTCTGGATCGTCGTCGATGGCGGCTACACCAAACGCCCGTTTCTTCGACGCGTTCTGAAACTCTCCCGCGTGGTCGTCGTCGGTCGATTGCGAAAGGACGCGGCCCTGCGCGATCTGCCGCCGCCACGAAAACGTGGCCAACGCCCAGCTCGTGGCCGGCCTCGCAAATACGGCAAGAACAAGATCAGTCTGGCCAAACGCGCCGGGCACAAGCAAGGCTGGCAAACCATCGCTTGCACCGTCTACGGCCAAACAACGACCAAGACCTACAAGACCTTCCTGGCAACCTACGCGCCCGTGGGCTGCGTCATTCGCGTCGTGCTGGTGAAGGAAACTCATGGCTGGTACGCCTTCTTCTGCACCGATCCGGATGCCAGCGTCAAGGAGATTATCGAAGCGTTTGCCGACCGTGCCACCATCGAACAAGATTTCCATGACGTGAAAGAAGTGTGGGGATCGGGCCAACAACAAGTACGCAACATCTGGACCAACCTGGCCGTGTACAATCTGAATCTTTGGATGCATACGCTGGTCGAACTCTGGGCGTGGGACAAAAGTGGACGGCAACTTGTCGACCGAGGCGACTCGCCGTGGGACGATCCGCTGCGCCGCCCTTCGCATGCGAACCGCCGCAAAGCCTTACGTCGGCAGATCCTACGAAACGAATTATCGACGATCACCGCAGCGTGGTCGCTGCCACGAAAAATCATCCAACTCACCAAAAACCTCGTGGCCCTGGCCACCTAACCTGGCCCATTTCCCAGAAAGTGCAGACTGTGTAGTTTCAATTCATGAATGAACATGGCCTCCACCTGTCATCTGCGATGTTACGAAGTACCAGCGCTTTGCGAGCAAGTGCGTCCTGGAGTCTCACCCCTAATCCCTCGCCCCTAACCTCTCCCCACTCACCCCTCGTCCGGATTCACATACTCAATCCCGTAGAAGTCACACAGCCATTTCAACTCCTGGCTGATGTCGCCGACGGCCAGGGCTAGGT
>JAHOYV010000099.1 GCA_019038745.1 Gemmatimonadales bacterium | reverse complement strand
TTGGCCGGGCAGGATTGGATACCTGCTGAATCACGCCAGCTTAGCTTGGCGCACGCTTTGTTTCGCATACTTGCTCTCGAAAACGGGGACTGCGCAGCCTGTCCTGAGCGAAGTCGAAGGATTCCGCGTAGCGGGTTGTACCTGTCCCCGCTTTCGTGGTTCCGAGTCCACCCGCCGAATTGGTCGAGTAGACGTAATATGGCCTTGCTTCTTAGGCACTGTTTGTGTTCTCCGTTTCTCTTGCCTTTCGGTTTCAAGAGTGCCACAGGATCGTACCCTAAAGCAGACTTCAACGCCCCTCACAGAACCGTGCTTGCGGATTTCCCGCACACGGCTCTTCAGCCGATCTCCCGCAACAAGGACGGTCAATAGAACCTATGTACGATACGCGGACGCGGCAAGGGATAATGGGCCAGATAGTCGCTGAACTGTTTCCAGGTAAACGACTTAGACTGGCTACGGCGATTGAGCCACTTCTGAAGGGCCCGCATCGTCACGTAGCCGAACCTCCCGATCATCCGCGAATTGCCACTGACACCATAGTAAGCGTAATGCCCACGCAGCTTGGCCGCCAGCTTCGGCCACCACACCTTCATCGGCAGGCAGCGGACCTCCTTGAGCCAACGTTTCAGCGCTCGGCAGACCCGTGCAAACCGTTTACCGGAGGTCTTACGCCCCAGCAGGAAGCGGCCCTGGCGGCTCAGCCCACAGTAGTGAGTCAAGCCCAGGAACTCGAACGTGTGGGCCTTGCGGCTCTGCCGTAAGGCCGTTTGGCGCTCGAACCGCCCGAAGCTGATCGTCCGGGTCTTGGCCGGGTGCAGCGTCAGTCCGAACTTGGCAAACCGCTCCCGCAGAAGCCGCTCGATCCGTTCGGCGCTGGCACGATGTTGCACCAGTACCAGGAAGTCATCGGCGTACCGCACCAGGTGACAGTATCCGCGGACCTGCGATTTGACACGCTTCTCGAACCACAAATCCAGTACATAGTGTAAAAAGACATTCGCCAGCATGGGACTGAGGTTGCCTCCTTGCGGAGTGCCCTGCTCGGTACGAATCCACTGGCCTGCTTCCATATACCCGGCCTTGAGGAACCGCCGGATCAACAGCAACAGGCTGCTGTCGCGGATACGCACCTGCAGGAACTTCATCATCCAGTCGTGAGAAACGTGATCGAAGAAACCTTTGATGTCCGCTTCAATCACGAAACTGACCGGCCGAAACATGATCGTATCGTTGACCGTCTTGAGCGCTTGATGACAACGGCGCTTCGGTCTAAATCCATACGAACAGTCGCAGAAGTCCGCCTCGTAGATCGCCTCCAAGATGCGGGCGATCCCTTTCTGGACGATCTTGTCCTCAATCGCCGGCAAGCCCAAGGGACGTCTTTCCCTGTCGTTCTTGGGGATATACACCCGTTTGGCCGGTAACGGATAATACCGTTTGGCCTTGAGGCGTTGAACCAAGTCGATCAGGTTGGCGTCCAGGTCCTTGCCATAATCATGCCAGCGCTTCCCGTCGATGCCAGGGGCCTTCTCCTTGCCGAGAGACCGATAGCATCCCCGTAAGAACTCTGCGTTCAACAGATGAGCTAGACTGGTGAACTGGAATTTCGAGTCCGCACGGGCCCGTCGCGATACCAGAGCAAGTTTGGTCGATGTAAGGGACTCCATTTCAGGGTATGGCCTCCATCGCCTCAGCTCCGAACAACCCACTGCCGACCCCTTCGAGTGGGGACGCACTCGGCGGCCCGCCACCAGGCGTTACCCCGGCTACGCCTCTACTATGAGCCGGTCCGACGACCGTATCTCCGTGGCCCCGCCTGGCCTTTTCGGCTTGTTGGAGCATGCAAGCGATACGGCCCTCCCAAGTTCCGACGCGATCCGTTGGATGACCCGCT
>JAHOYV010000084.1 GCA_019038745.1 Gemmatimonadales bacterium | reverse complement strand
GGTCCATTCCTCAGCCGAAGCCAATTTCGGATCCCGCAGCGCAACAGCCAGTTTCCCCTTGCGAACCGTCATCTTGCCCGCTTCGACGGCCTCGGAGCGCTTAACATTGTTCTCCGCATCCCGGATTGCGTAGGGGTCGCTGTCGATGGCCACAATCTTTTCGAACAAATCGGCCAGAGTGAGACTGAACAGCCCCGCGCCACAGAACAAGTCGCCCAACAACGGTCCCAGGGTTCCAGCTTCGGCCACCTCACCCAACCAGGATCGCACCTCCGCCACGGCGAATTCGGTGGCGGCCAAATTACCCTGGAAAAAGCTTTGGGCACCCACCTTGAACTTGTGTCCCGCTACCTCATAAACCAGATAATCCCGTCCCCAGATGGGAAGGTTGTTGAACAATAGTCCCACGCATCCAGGCGCCGGCGGCTCGTTCATGGGTACGGCCGCCAGGATCTTCTTCAACATCCGCAGGCGATTCGGCGGGCCGAAGATGGAAATCAGCCAGTTGCCCCGGCCGTCCAAGCGCACGATCAGCTCCTCCACCGGCGGCAACATTCGCAGCCAGGGCATGATATCCCGGTTGAACTGCTCGGGCATCAGCAGGCAGCTTTCCAGGGGCACGACATCGTGCGTGCCGCGGCGCATCATTCCGTAATGACCCACCAAATTGGCGTACATGCGGATCCGGTTGCGGACTCCGATTCCGGGCTCTCCGGGTTCCCCTGATTCTCCAGGTTTCTTCGGCACACACGGTTCCGGTCCCACGAGGATGTCGCTCACGTCCATCTTGCCCAGGCGCTTGAAACAATCGGCCACGATTTCGGCCTTGGCCTTGAGCTGGGCGACAGGTTCCAGATGCTGGAAATCACAGCCGCCGCACTGCCCGTAGTGGGGGCAGGGGGCCTCTCGTCGATCCGGTCCGGGTTCCAGTATGGTTTCGAGCGCGGCCTGGGCGAACCCTTTTTTGCGCTCTACAATCCGTGCCTGCACCTGGTCACCCGGTGCGGTAAGGGGCACGAAGACGGTCAATCCGTCGTGCCTGGCCAGGCCGGCGCCGCCGGTAACCAGTTTTTCCACTTTCAGGGACAACGATTCGACGGGCGCGGCGTCCGGATTGGAACCTGCCGCCTTGCCGGCTGGTTTATCCGGAGACGATTGACTTGGATTGTCTGTAGGCTTGTCATTCATAGTGGGGTTAAACTAGCATGGCGAAGTGGGTCTGGCCAGCTTCAAGCAGGGGGTTTTGAAGATGGAGCAATATGCGGATTGAAATTTCAAGAAAACAGCCAACCGTTTTGGGTAAAAAGGTTTCCGGTCGAATGGGGTTTGTCCTGGGAGCGATTCTGGTGGCCCTGTTCCTGGTTTTGTCAGGTTGTGCCTCCAAACGGGTGCCACCAGTGGGAACGGCTTCGACGGCCAAAGTGAAGAAGAAGTTGAGCCGTGTTGATCGTTCTGAACAGCCGGCGAAGAAACCGAACCATAAAAAAGAACGAGCAGGGGTTACAAGCCTACCCGAGCCAAAATCCCGGCCCCGCTCCGGTAGGTCTGGATATCGTACTACCGCGGAAAGCCTCACTCTCGGTATCCAAGCGGCCACATTGGCCCGCGACCAAATAGGCAAGCAATACCAATGGGGGGCGGCGGGTCCTGATCGGTTTGACTGTAGCGGCCTAACCCACTATGTATTTGGCAACTTGGGTGTCGATTTACCCCGAGTTTCACGAGAACAGGCCAGGATGGGCCAGAAGATTGGTCGAAGCGAGTTGCAATCGGGCGACCTGGTATTTTTCAGCACATCCGGATCGACAATCAACCACGTGGGTATCTATTTGGATAACGGTAAATTCGTGCACGCGCCCCGCAAGCATACGCCGGTGCGCACTGACAGTCTGAACGACTCCTGGTGGAGGCAGCGTTTCCGGATGGCGCGGCGCTTGCCATGATA
>JAHOYV010000035.1 GCA_019038745.1 Gemmatimonadales bacterium | reverse complement strand
ATTTGGTACGCCACCAGGGAATCGAACCCCGAACCTACTGATTAAGAGTCAGTTGCTCTGCCAATTGAGCTAGTGGCGCACCAGTATTCGCGATGTAGCCGTCAGGATGTTCCAGTGCTATCTTGCACCCTCGGCAGTTGGACTGCCCCTTTACCCTGGCAGGGCGGTTAAGCTAGCATTCCGTCCCATTGTTGTCAAGAAAACCGACGCCGGGAAACCACATCCTCCACTCAAGCAAGGAATCGCACCCTGATGGCTGAAAAGAAGAGTGAAAAGAAGACCGAAAAGAAGAAACTCAAAACCCTCCCCACCCGCCGCAAGCGCACAAAAGAAATCATCGCCATCTTGCGTGCCGAGTTCCCCGACACCGAGTGCAGTCTCATCCACCAGGATGCCTGGCAACTCCTGGTCGCCACCATCCTGTCGGCCCAGTGCACCGACGCCCGCGTCAACAAGGTCACTCCTGGCCTCTTCCAACAATTCCCCACCCCCGCCGACTTTGCCGCGGCTCCCGTCGAGGAAATCGAAGAAGCCATCCACTCCACCGGTTTCTACCGCAACAAGGCCAAGAGTCTTCAGGGTTCCGCCCGCGCCTTGGCCGAAACGCACGATGGACAAATGCCCGACGACATCAAGAAACTGGTCAAGCTACCCGGCGTGGGTCGCAAGACCGCCAACGTTGTCCTGGGCGAGGTCTTCAACCGTCCCGAGGGCGTAGTCGTCGACACCCACGTCGGCCGTCTCTCGACCAAGCTGGGCCTGACCGACCAGACCGACCCCGTTAAAATCGAGAAACAGCTGGGCGAACTGATGCCGCAATCCGAGTACCGGGATTTCGGCCACCTGCTGATTGATCATGGGAGAAAGACATGCAAGGCGCGGGCACCGAAGTGCGACGAGTGTCCGATCTACCGGTTGTGTGAGATCAGAGCCTAGCCTTCCTGTGGCCTCAATAAAAACACCCCCTCCCTATGCCCAGCCCAAAGACCACGCAAAAGGAGGAGGTGCTTTTCATCTCAACTCTATATCAGCCCCGGAAAATCAGAACGGCAGATCGTCGTCCTCATCCTTGGCCTCACTACCACTCTCGGGCATCGGCGGCGGATTGAATCCCCCGCTACTGCCGGGAGCGTCGGACCCGCCACCAGACCCGCCGGTCCCACCACCAAAGCTCTCGTTCTCATCCCGCCTGCCCAGCAACATCAGCTGATTGGCGACGATCTCCGTGGTATACCGATCATTCCCGTCCTGACCCTGCCACTTGCGGGTCTCGATACGGCCTTCGACGTAGACCTGCTTGCCCTTTTTCAGATATTTCTCCGCCCGCTCGGCCAGGTGCCGCCAGGCTACGATGCGGTGCCATTCCGTCTTCTCCTGCCACTCGCCGGTGCTCTTGTCCTTCCAGCTCTCGCTGGTAGCCACCGAGAAGTTGGCAACCGGCACACTGTTCTGGGTGTACTTGATCTCCGGATCGCGGCCCAGGTTTCCGATGATGATGACCTTGTTGACGCCAGCCATTGCGTCCTCCTTGCCTGCTATGGGGCGAACCTTCGCCCTGCCAATGGATTGCTTTCAGGCGCTGCGCCTGCCGGTCCTGGGGATAGCCCTGAAATAGGTCGCCGAAAAGGCGATCTTTCCTGCACGATCCTGATTGTGCCGACGGGAGGTCACAGTACCAGAACAGACCCGAAAAGCGGAGTAAAAAATGGGGTGGATGATGGGATTCGAACCCACGACCACCTGGACCACAACCAGGGGCTCTGCCGACTGAGCTACATCCACCACCATTATTCGCGTTTTGGCGCGCCCGGCAGGATTCGAACCTGCGGCCTGCGGATTAGAAGTCCGCTGCTCTATCCAACTGAGCTACGGGCGCACCCGATCTGAACTCGGATCCAAAGTGCGACATCCCTTACTCGGCCGGAAGATGACCTAGGGATCGATCTTCCGCACGC
>JAHOYV010000094.1 GCA_019038745.1 Gemmatimonadales bacterium | reverse complement strand
CTGAAGTTCCAGCCCAACATAACGGATAAGCCCTTGTCTTTCCAATAGTTGACCTTGTTTTACTCCTGCACGTACTGGGTACAATCGCCTCAGCCGCTCACACGGTGACGCCCAGGAGGTCCAGAATCCGCTGCTGATTCGACGTTGGGCGGGTGATCTTTTCAAACGATTCGGCGCCGGGCACGCTCGGCTGAATGCGGTTCTTGGCGATCGTGGCCAAATCGGCCAGCACGGTCTGGAAGCTGTGGACCGGCATATCGTCGTCGGTGCGTTTGCCGGCGGCTTTTCGCTTGGCTGCCGGCGAGCGTTGGGCCGGGGCTACCGGCGAGGACTGCAAAGCCCGCCCCGCGGCGGGGTCCTCGTCGTCGAACAGCACCGGCGCCAGACGTTGCCGCATGTGCCACTCGACGTAGTAGGCCAGCATGCTCAGCAGCACGTGGGCCCGCACGCGGTCGGACAAGCGGTGGCGGATCGGGCGTATCTTCAGGTCCACGGTCTTGAGGCTGCGGAACGCACGCTCGACCTTCGCCAGACTCTTGTAGGCCCGGACGGCCTGTTCGGCGTCGAGGGCCGTTTCCGGCACGTCGGTTCGGATGACGTAGAACCCGTCCAACGCGGCCTCTTCGGCGATCCGCCGATCCTTTCGCTCGCAGGTCAGCGAATCGTCGCCGATCCGGACCGCAAAGTGCTTGGCGACCTTGTAGCGGTTGATGATCCTGCCGACGCGCAGGCCGATCTTGTCGGCCCCGCGCAACGGTTTGCCCGTTCGCGTGACGGCTGTGACGATCTTCGCCAGTTCCCGCTCGGTGGCCTCGAGCAGTTCCTGTCGCTTGTGGCGGCGCAGATCGGCCAGCAGGGGATTGCGGCAGACGATCAGCCGCTGGCCGGGATAGTCCGGCGAGGCGATCTCGGCCATGTCCGTCTGGTCGAACAGCGACGGCTGGAGATCCCCGGCCTTCACCAGGTCCCGTATCGCCGCGCCGCGCAGGGCTGTGATCCAGTTGAGGCCCTCGACATCGTCGAGGTCCTCGCGGATCCTGGCCTCGGTGATCATGCCGCGATCCCCGATCAGCACCACGCGCGCCAAGCCGAAGCGATTGCGAATCTTGTCAACCTGCGTCGCCAGCGTGGCCGGATCGCCGGTATTGCCCTCGAAGACCTCTATCGCTATGGGCCGTCCGTCGGGGTCGCACAGCAGGCCGTAGACGATCTGCAACGTGCCCTTCTTGCCGTCGCGGCTGTAGCCGAGCTTGGCCAGCGGACAGGTCTTTCCCTCGAAGTAGGACGAACTGAGGTCGTAGAGCACCAGCGTGCCGTCATGCAGATGCCGCCCGGCCAAAGCCGCCTCGATACGCTCCTGACGCTCCAGCAGCCAGTCCATCGCCGCATAAAGATCGTTTTCGTCGATCCGGCCGAGGCCGAGGACCTCGCCCAGCGACGTGAAAGCCGTCTCGTCGCTCAACCCGCGTGCTGTGGCCAGCTTGGATCGCGGATCGATGATGCGTGCGACGATCATCGCCACCGCCAGATCGCGTTGCCGACAGCGGCGCGACGCGATGATCTTGTGCAGTTCGAGGTCGCGCAAGACGCCCAAAGCCGCCGCGACGCAGCCGTGGGGCAAACTGCGTTCGATATCGAAGCCATCGCCCGCGAACGAAACCTTGCCGCCCTTGAGCAACGCCCTCAAGCCGGCGACGACCCCAGGGGGCCACTGCGTCAAGTTAGCCAGCGTACGTTTTCGGATTTTTCCGCCCTGTCGGTAGGACTCTCTCAGGAGGATGCAGGGCGGTGAGCTTCTGTTGGGGACGCTTTCTATGTACATGACTACCATAATAACCATCGTCTGTTGAACTGCAAGAACTTTATAAGTATTATGCAATATTTACATGGGTACACTTTTCAAGGTCTGAAATGACGCAACCGCATTGTCACACAATGGATTATCCGAAAAAAAGGCCCCCAAAATGCTGGAACTTCAG
>JAHOYV010000051.1 GCA_019038745.1 Gemmatimonadales bacterium | reverse complement strand
CCGGCGCCTCCCGGCGTGCGGATATTTGCATAGTGGTGAAGCTGGGCCAGGGAGGGCCCGCGCATGATTACAAAAATTTCCCGCCGGCGCCGGAGTGTATTTCCGGTCGTATATCTTCTTGCGTTCTTTCTGTTTCCCGGGGCGTTATCCGCTTGGTGGCCCGGGGATGCCCATGCCCAGGAGTTCACTCCCGAGATGCTCAAGGCAGCCTCCCAGCGGACCGGGTTGAGCGAGGAAGAACTGCTGCGGCGGTATCAGCAGAATAAATCGGGAACGCAGACTCCGACTCAAGCCGGCCAAGCCGAAAGCGAGCCCGGCCGCACTTCCCTGGAACAGATCGACGACAGCGCCGTCACGGTGGTGGGCCAGGTTCCGTGGCGGGATACCTCTGCTACAGCCATCCTGCCCTTCGACTCGGTTCTGGCGACGGAACTGGCCGCAGTAGCAGTAAATGGGGTGGTCCTCGGCGACACGGTGGGCTACTTCGGCGGCGATTTCTTCCATCTGGATTCCGGCGTGTTTACTCCTCCTTCTTTCGGTCCGGTGGCCGGTGATTACCGACTCGGCGTGGGGGATGAAATCATCATCAACGCCTGGGGAGGGATCGATTTTCAAATCACCCGTGTGGTGGATCGGGACGGGGCCATCATTCTGCCCCGGTCAGGCAAAATCCCTTGTGCCGGGCGGACCTTGGCCGAGGTTGACCAGTCCATTCGGGTGCGATTGGCGGAGTCACACTCCAGTATTCGCCTGAGTGAAGGCGCCAAGGGCACAGACACCGATGAGGGCGACACCATCGTCGAAGTCACGTTGGGCCATCTCCGCTCGATCAAGGTTTTCGTGGTCGGGGCAGTAACCCGACCCGGCTCCTACGAACTGAATTCGGCCTCCCGCATTTTGACCGCACTGGCCGCCGCCGGGGGACCAACCCTCTCCGGCTCAATGCGACAAATCCGCCTGGTCAGGGGCGAAAAAACAATCGCCGAAATGGATCTCTACGATTACCTCCTGGGCGGTAGCCGCGTCGGCGATGCCAGGCTTCAGGAGGGTGACACCGTTTTTATCCCCGATATCGGACCCAGCGTGCGCATTCGCGGGCAGGTACGTCGGGCGTTGTATTACGAACTATTACCGGGTGAAACATTGACCGATCTGATCGGATTCGCAGGTGGATTTACAGCCACCGCCGCAGCCGAGGTGATCCACCTGGAGCGGATTCTGCCTGCGGGTGAGCGCCTGGACAGTTTACCGGACAAGGTGTACGTGGATGTCGCCTATGATGCGACCGAGATGGCTCCGGCGGATGGGAAGTCTGTCGTCCTGTTGGACGGAGATGAGGTCCAGATCGATGCCACCGAGGACCGATTGGACAACTGGGTGGAAGTGAAAGGAAAAGTCAAGCGTCCGGGGCGGTATGAATTTTCCGCCGGGATGACGGCCTTATCGCTCATCGAACTGGCCGGCGGGTTGTGGCCGGATGCTTTGACCGAACGGGCGGTTGTCGATCGCACCAGTGAGGATTTGGAGTTTTCCACGTTTGCTTTTTCCCTGGCTGACGAGTTGTCGGGTACTGCATCGCCGTCGGTGTTGCAGGCCAAGGATGTACTTCATGTTTTCTCCCGCTGGGAGATCCAGGAGAGGCCGCAGGTTTACATTTCCGGTGATGTGTTCGAGCCTCTGCAGGAGAACTATCGCCAGGGGATGACGCTGCGCGATTTGATCCTCAAGGCCGGCGGTTTGAAGCAGAGCGCTGATCTGGTGCGGGTTGAAGTGGCTCGGTTGCGTGGGGATGCCGTGCGGAGCCGCGACCTGGATAATCGGCCGAACCAGACGGTCGATGTGTTGGAGTTTGCTTTGGGTGAAGATTTCCTGACGGCAGAGGAAAGTTTGGTTCTGGAACCTTGGGATCGGGTGAATATTCGTCGTTTGCCGTGGTGGGAGATGCAGAAGACCGTGACTGTTAGGGGTGAGGTTTTCTACGCGGGGCAGTTCAGTCTTGAACGTAAGGACGAGAGGCTTTCTTCGGT
>JAHOYV010000015.1 GCA_019038745.1 Gemmatimonadales bacterium | reverse complement strand
CAAGATCAGGATACAGCGGTTTGATCAGGCGGCAGGTGCGCCATTTTCTGGGTCTGGCCCTTGAAGGACGGGACTAATTCCAGCAGGCGGGACCAGCATTGAGGAACATCGTTGTCCCAGGCTACCTGCAGAAGGCCATCCACATCCCGAAGTAGGGAATCGGGCAGAGGTTCTTTCCCGGGCGCCTTTCGGATTCCCGGGTGGGAAGTGACCTGGGGCAGTTCCTTGTCCGTCCAGAGCTCTTCGAAAAGTTTTTCCCCGGGGCGAAGGCCTGTGTATTCGATCGGCACATCCACCTCGGGAGTAAGACCCGAGAGGGTGATGATCTGGCGTGCGAGTTGAACGATCTTGACCGGTTTACCCATGTCCAGGATGAAGGTTTCCCCTCCCTGTCCCATGGTAGCTGAAAACAGCACAAGGTGTACTGCCTCGGGAATGGTCATGAAGAAGCGTTCGATATCCGGATGGGTCACCGTAACCGGCCAACCGGAACGGATCTGTTTCATGAACAGCTCGACCACGCTGCCGGCGCTGCCCAGCACGTTGCCGAAACGAATGATGCTGTATCCGGTTTGGCTGCGTTGGTTGCGCGAGCGGACCACGCGCTCGGCAATTCGCTTGGTGGCCCCCATGACGCTAGTCGGGTTGACGGCCTTGTCCGTGCTGATGAGAACAAATTGCTCGACCCCAAATTCGTGAGCCAGGTCGGCGATGTTCCGGGTTCCGCCAACGTTGTTGCGGATGGCTTCCACGGGGTGATGCTGAAGAATCGGCACGTGCTTGTAGGCCGCAGCATGGAAGACCACCTGCGGTTGCCAAGTCTCGAATACTTCGGCCATTCGGCCCTCGTCCTTGACGTCACCCAGAAAGAAAACCAGCTGGGTTTCGCCACTGATTTTCTTTAATTCGTGTTCCAGCCGGAACAGGCCGTTTTCATCCTTGTCCACGCAGACCAGCACGTGGGTTCCCTGTTCGGCGATCTGACGGCAGAGCTCCGAGCCGATACTGCCGGCCGCCCCGGTCACCAAAATCGAGCGTCCGAAAAGGAATTGTTGAATTTCAGGAATGTCGGTGCGAATGGGGCGACGATGGAGCAAATCCTCCAGACAGAAGTCCGATACTCTGGTCACCACATTGGAGCTGCGAAGAATCTGGGCCATATCCGGGGTGGTTTTCAGGGGCAGTTCCGTATCCTTGCAAAAACGAACCACTCGATAGAATTCACTGGAATTGGCCGTAGGCAGGGCCAGCACCAAAGCTTCGGCACCGGTGCGGGCGGCAATCTTCCCGACCTGTTCCACCGGGCCGTACACGGGCACGCCCTGAATTGTGGTTCCCTGCTTCAACGGGTCGTCATCCACCATGGCCACCGGCAAATAGTCGCGCAGTCCGCGGGTAAGCATGGCGCGCACCGTCAGGTTTCCGGCCGCTCCGGCTCCAACAATGACCACCCGGGTTCTTTTGTTGCCATCCCAACCAGCCAGGAATTCCTCAAGAATTCTGAGGCTGAAGCGGAAGCCCGAGTGGAGAAGAAAACAAACGATAGCCTCTATGGCCAAAATGCTGCGGGGGAAATGACCACTCCAGGCCACCATCAGGGTAACCGCAATGGCCCCCGAACCGAGGGCAACGGCGAAAAAAATCTGCATGGCGTCTCGAATCCCGGCGTAGTGCCAGGTCGCCCGATGCAGCCCCAGAAGGAGGAACATACTCACGCGCAGAAGTACAACAACCGCTACCGAACGGGAAAACCAGACCATCCAGTCGTAATTTTCCGCGCCGACATTGTTCAACTCGAAACGGATGAAGAAAGCCAAATAGAAGGAAACAAAGGAGATTCCGCCGCACATCAGAAAATAGAAAATTAGTCTATGACGGCGAAGAATGTTGCCACTTCGGCTATCCTCGCCCAACAAACTCTGCATGGTAAGCACAAGTTTGCGCAATTTCCGTGAGAGAAAAGTGGTCAATGTGTTTCCAATCCCGTCCCTGGGTAGTTTTTCCATCCCTGGATATTGGTTGTGAACCTCGTTAACACAACGAGATCCCCCCGATTCCGTCAAGTGGAAATTATCCCTAATTTTTC
>JAHOYV010000012.1 GCA_019038745.1 Gemmatimonadales bacterium | reverse complement strand
CGGTTCGAGTGTAGCAAGTGGAGTATACTTCTACAAAATCGAAGCGGGCGAGTTCCAGAGCACCAAAAAGATGGTACTGCTCCGATAGTACTATTCTGAAGGTGTGATGCCTTGAGGGGCCGGATTTATCCGGCCCCTTTTTTTGTCTGCCTCCCGTGTGACCATCCAAAACAGGTGTAAATGCCAAAAAGGTAACAGACAGGGAGGATTTTGTGTTGACAGATCAAGAAAATTCATGATATACTGGCTTTAATCTCGGAAGATAAATACGTGGCCCATGAGGGCAGTCTTATCCGCTGCAGGGTTTAGCCCACGCCGACCGCCGTTGGAGTGCCAGGCTTGCTCGACACAATTCTGACTGTAACAACGGTTGGGGCCCTGTGTGTGCTGTTCGAATCGATCTCGGGAGGTGAATGAGACCGGGTTCGGAAGGTAAGGCAGATCTGTTTATCTTCATTTTCGTTTGAAAATCCGAGATATTAATTGGGTTGGATTATTCTCTTAACGCTGGGGGGAATAAAATAATGAGGAAAGCCTTAGTATTACTACTAGGCGTATGCCTCCTTGCCATGTTTGTCGGTGCCGTGTCGGCGCGTGATATCGATAATACTGGCAAGCGTGTCATGAAGACCTTGCACGAGAACGAGAACCAGGAGTTCATCGATCAGGGTGCAAGAAGTCTCATGACGGCAAGTGCTGTCGACTCCTACTGTCTTGCTTGGTACGATTTCGAATCGATGAACTGGCAGGGGTGGACGACGCTGGACAATACCGCACAGATCAATGTTTTCTTCCATGTAGATGATTTCGCAGGTCTCGGTGGCGGGGCTTGGGGACTTCTCGTTCCGGTAGAAGGCTTACAGTCGATGTGGTGTGGTACTCGTGAAGCGAGCGACGCAAGGTCGTCGGCTCCTTACTTCTATCTCTGTTCGTGGGAAGATGCACCTGGTTACGGCAACAGCTGGAACCAGATGCTGACGACCGATGCCTTCAATTTCACCGGTCTCTTGACATTCGGCTACCATGGCGTATTCGATTCAGAGCCTGATTACGATCAGACCTATATCGAGTATGATTCAGGCGATAACAACTGGGTAGAGATTGCAATGTATGACGGAACGATCGACACGGTCGCCAGTCATCAGCTGCTTCTCAGCCAGATCGCCACGAAACTTCGTTTCCATTTTGTGGCTGACGGAGCCTGGTCGGATCAGGATGGCCTGTGGGACACTGATGGTGGTGCGATCGTCGATGAGATCATCGTCACCGACGTAATCGGCACGATCAATTCCGAGGACTGGGAAGGCGAAGCCCTTGACGCTTTGGCGTCGGACGACGGTTTCTGGTTCGCCGAGGGCGAGAATGCTTTCGGTGCTTTTGTAGGATTGGCGAACAATCTGGTCGACAAAGATCCCTGCGGCGACAACTTCGCTTCGCAGATCATTTTCTACCAGGGTTCATCGTATCCGAGTGCCGATTATCCCGGCTTGTTTGACACTCCGTTCTGTACGGGTCCCGGTGGAACATCGGCTCCCTGTCAGAATGAGTCTCTGATCTCGCCGGTCATCGACATGACCAGGTACAGCACCAACACTGATGAAGTTCAGGATTCTGCGATTCCGCCTGCGGCTCTGCCGACTCTGGGTGGACTCGTATACAGGTTTACTGCATATCGCGACATCCCTCTTCCGAACCTGGTATTCTACACGTGGAGTATCCGTTCGATCGTCGATGGATGTCCTGGGCAGTGGCTGGATCGTAACTATGTCTACTATGGTGGAGACAAGGATTACATCCAGGTCAGCAACGATGTCAGTGACCTTTTCGAGTCGACTGATGTCCAGGTCACGATCGGTGTAAGCGATATGTGCGACGCATGGTTCGACGCCTATGGCGACTGTGCTGCTCATACGCCTTCACCGTGGATCGACAATGTACGTCTCTATACTTACCAGACAGATGGCCCGCAGTGGTCGTACCGTGATCTCGATATTTTCCAGGACAACTTCCCTTCGGAAGAGTTCGATATGGAGAGCTGGGTGCGCGCTGATGCTGCTAACGACCTGAGAGCCAACGATGATCCTGTCATCGATCCGGGCGACTCGGCCGTAATCACCTGCTCGGCTCCTCT
>JAHOYV010000056.1 GCA_019038745.1 Gemmatimonadales bacterium | reverse complement strand
CCTCCTTTTTGAGGTTCATCATGCCATAAAGTGTTACCCATGTCTCTTGCACAAGTGTTACCCATGTGCTTGACACGCACACTTGCAAGCAGTGGCACAGGGCTTTCTCGGCGGGCTATCTAAACCGAACTTGGGACCGATTTTCGCCGTGGCGTTGTTGCATCTCCTTTGATCGCAATGTGTTACGGGCAATCTCGGGAGCTATTTTACCTATCTTGCACCCATGTAAGACTGTAAATAGGGGTTGCGTATATCGCTGAGTGCGGTATAATCTCTACCCATGTACATCGAACGCGTGCCCAATCGGAATTCGCCGCCTGCGGTGCTCCTACGCGAGTCGTGGCGCGAAAATGGCAAAACCAAGAAACGAACCGTCGCCAACCTGTCCTCGTTGGCTGACGAGACGGTCGAGGCGGTACGCGGCGCGCTGAAGGGCGACGTCGTGCCCGCAGCGATGGCAATCGCCGAGCCGCGGAAGAGGCTGGAGATTACCAACGTGCGAATGCATGGCCACGTGGCCGCGATTGTTGCGATGATCAAACGCTCCGGCCTGCTCCAAACCATCGACCGGAAACCGTCGCGCCGGCGCGATATCGTCGTCGCCATGATCGCCGACCGATTGCTGCACGGCGATTCAAAACTGGCGACCGCCCGACATTGCCAAAAGGAAACGGCCGCCACGACGCTCGGCGAACTGCTGTCGCTTGAAGACCTCGACGAACACGAATGCTACCGTGCGATGGACTGGCTGCTTGAGCGGCAAGAGTCGATCCAAAAGAAGCTGGCGAGAAAGCACCTGGAAGACGGCGATCCCGTTCTCTTCGACCTCTCGTCGTCCTACTTTGAAGGACACACTTGCCCGCTGGCCAAACACGGTTATTCCCGCGACAAACGGGGCGATCTCCCCCAAGTCAATTATGGAGTGTACTGCAATACCCAGGGCGTTCCCATCGGTGTCGAGGCGCTCCCCGGCAACGAGAACGACCGCGTTGCTTTCCCCAAGGCGGTAGCGAGAGTACGCAACGACTTCGGCTGCAAGAACGTGATCTTCGTCGGCGATCGCGGGATGATCGGCGGCAAGGCGATCGACGACTACTTGCGAGGCGAAGAAGGCGTGCAGTGGATCACGGCCTTGAACAGCGCTTCGATTGCCAAGCTCCAACGGCAGGGCGCCATCCAACTTTCGCTCTTCGACGAGCGCGATCTGGCGAGCATCACACACCCCGATTATCCCGACGAACGACTGGTTGTATGCCGCAACCCGTTGCTCGCCGACGAACGCCAGCGAAAGCGCGAGGCGCTGCTGGCGGCAACGGAAAAGCTGCTTGCGAAGGTCAAGGCGAAGGTCGATCGCAAGCGAAAACCCCTACGAGGCAAGTCGGAAATCGGCGTTGAAGTCGGCAAGGTGGTCAACGGCAAGAAGGTGGCGAAGCACTTTCGTATCGAGATCGACGACGACCGTTTCGAGTATTTCCGCGACCAGGAAAAGATCGACGTCGAGACGAGTCTCGACGGGCTTTACACTATTCGCAGCAACGTCGACGCGGGCGAGATGTCGGACGAACAGGTCGTCGCTCACTACAAAAACCTGGCGTCGGTCGAGCGGGCGTTTCGCTCGTTGAAGTCGATCGACCTTCGCGTCCGCCCGATTAACCACCGGCTTGCGGATCGCGTGCGGTCGCATATTTTCATTTGCATGCTCGCCTACTACATCGAACACCAACTGCGTCAGGCGCTGGCTGGGCCGATGTTTGTCGATGAAGAAAAGACCCCGTCGGAAATGCGCGATTCGATTGTCTCGCCGGCCCGCCGCTCCGAGTCGGCCAAACACAAGGACGCCACCCGACGCAACGACGCCGGCTTTCGGCTATCGAGTTTTCGCGACATCCTGGAAAGTCTCTCGGCCATAACCCGATCGACCGTAAACATCCACCGCCATCCGAACGGCCGTTTCACCGCAACCTCTCGTCCCACGCCCCACCAACAGGAGATCATCCGCCAATTGCGTATCGAGCGTCATTTGTAGCCAGTATGAAACACGCGTCATCGACCTAACCCCCGCCATGACCGGGGGTTGTGTTTTCCCCAGCGTCCAAGTTCGGGCTAACCGACATGGCTGCCCTCATCGCGAAGCCGACGTCAAAATCCTCCCGCATAAATCGGCTGGCCCGCAGGAGGATTGACAGAAGCCGATCTTGAATTCCTCCCATTGCCCACCCTTGACGGCGGGTGATTTCGCACTTAGATTTAAGCGTTGAAGAATCGCCTTGAGGTTGTCAGGGCAGGTAGCCCTCGGCCACCCTATTC
>JAHOYV010000082.1 GCA_019038745.1 Gemmatimonadales bacterium | reverse complement strand
TTCTTAACCAATTCTTAACCAAAAAGCATGGTTGCCCGGGAAGGATTCGAACCCTCATCGACTGAGCCAGAGTCAGGTGTCCTGCCATTGGACGACCGGGCAAACAGATGCCGAAATATATACGGGCCCCTGGAAGGACGCAAGGCCGGGAAACGGATTTTTCACCCCCGAATCAGAGGTTCAACAGGCTCCCCCGGCTCAAGTCTCGGCCGCTTGCCGATAGCGGGCCAGTTCCCGACTCAGCAATCGGTGCAGAGCTTCGGGAGAATCCAGATCCTCATCACCAAGCTGCCAGGTCGAGGGCAGCAGCACGAAAGGCTCGGTCTGCCTACCGCCCAACCCGCCGTGGCTGCTGGTCTGCTCTTCCAGGACCACCACTTGGCCCTCATCCTCAAGCCAGCGGCCGTTGATGATAAGATCACCGCTATCGGGATAGCCCAGCAACTGGGCCAACTCATTATCCCAACGGTCGGAATCAGGGTAAGAGGCGAACGGATCATTATGCCCCCCCTTCTCTCCGGTGATCAGGTTGCGGATCCCGTCGTCGCAGATAGCGACCGCGTCCCCAAAACGGCGACTGGCGGCCACGAAACCAATGCCCGGGTGGCGAGACAACTCCTCCACCAAACCCGGGAACAGGGCGCAAACGTCTTCCAGATGCAGGGGTTCATCGTGCCCGGGAAAATATATGTGCCCCAGGCAGCCGGATACGCAAACCACGGCCCCTGCGGTACTCAGCGATTGTTTCAGACCCTCGAAAGGACTCAGGGGTTCCCTCGAAAGCCGGGACAGCGCCCGCCGCCCCCGATTCCAGGCCCAACCCAGGCGATGTGAACCGGTTTCCTCCAACTCGGCCAACAGGGCTCCGGTATAACTGGCGTCCGGGTCAAGGGCACGACTGGGATCGATGACCTCGGTCACCACCCGCCCCATCATCCCGGCCAGGGCCTCGTCGATGGTTTGGCCGCATAAAATCCGGAAGGGGATGCTGGGAGCTTGGCCGTGATCCGAGAGCAGGACAATGTCGTACCTGATGGGAGATGCACCCCGAGCCCGGCGACGAAGACGACGCAGCTGACGGTCGTAGGCCGCCAGGGAAATCTGAGCGGCATAGGTGTCCGGTCCGGAGAAATGCGCCACCTCATCGTATCCCACGAAATTGGAATAGATGACGGGCACTCCCCGCACCATGTCCTGCTTCAGCCAGAAAAAGGAAAGATCACGCAGAAACGCGTTGGCGATGGCACGATGGGCCAAACGCTTGATGTTGAATTTCAGCCGTGGCCGATCGCTCGCCACACGCCCGACCAGAGCCAGCATCAAGCCGGACAAGTAGTCCCAGACAATGGCAATGATCGCCTTGGTATAGGAGTTAGGGCTGAGGAAGAAAAGGTTGAAGTCGGCGAGCTCTCCTTCTCGACGGGCACTGGACGGTTCGCCCAGGGCATTGACGGTCAACAGCCGTTTGTCCGCTCCACCTGCCATGAAGCTGTTGATGCACGATCCTCCGGCCAGTAGGGGTTTACCGCCCTCCTGGGCTACCTGCCCCTCCAGCCACCGCAAGTCGTCTCCGTTGCTGACCACCCGGATTTTTTGCTCGCTGCGGTCGAACCAGCGGTAGCCAGCGACATTCTCCCGATTCCCGTAAAAAAGTCCCGCCTGGACGGCCGGCGTGTTGGAAGGCACACCGCAGTGCCAGCGGTGAAGGTAATGAGTATTGCGGGCCAGCATACCCGACAGGGTAGGCATGCGTCCCCTGCGCAGGGCCCGTTTCAAACTCGTGTGGGAAAGACCGTCGATCTGAAGAATGAGCAAACCGCGCAGCGGTTTTCGCTCATAACGCGGGCCGAAGCTTAACCCCAACCGAAAGACCAACGATTGGAATAAAGGATAGGCCTCATCCAAACCCAACCAGCCTACTACTCCCGCCGAAACAGTCGTCATCACCAGAGTACCGAGCAGCGCCTCCCCGTAATTGGTGATGATGATCGCCGGTTCGACCTGGGCGGTCAGATAAAGAATCAGCCCGTTGAAAAGCAGTGAAGGGAAACCCAGGGTCAAAGCGTTCAGGGGCAGGGTCAGAACTATCAAAAGCGGCCGCAGCAGGATCAACAACAGGGAGAACAGGATGGGCAGCCGCAAAATTGAGATCCACCAAAGCGGAACCATGGTGTCGATGCGGAATCCCGGCAACAGGGAGGTGGCCAAAAGCAGGGCGCAAACAGACACCACCCACACCAGGAAATATCGTCCCAGAATGCCCAGCAATTTTTTCGCGGCGGATCCCCCTGGTTGGCCTGGATCGATCCCGAACGATCCGGACTAGCTGCCCGCTTCTGACGCGGTCCGCAATCGGCTGACCGTGCGTCGTAGCCCGACCAGCTCCATCACCTCGAAGATTCCGGCGCTTCGCAATTGGCCGGTCAGAGCCACGCGGCCGGGATGGATCAGCTGTCCGGCTTTGAC
>JAHOYV010000055.1 GCA_019038745.1 Gemmatimonadales bacterium | reverse complement strand
AAATCACTTGATAAGAGCCACGTGTTTGGTCTCTGCAAAATCCCCGATTTCCAGTCTGGAAAAATAAACTCCAGCTGAAACTTCCAACCCATCTGTTCCCCTGCCGTCCCAATACTCTTCATGTCTACCGTCGCTTCGAACCTCATCAACGAGAGTTCTAACCAACCGTCCATCCACACTGTAGATGTTCAATGAGACAGCCTGGGAAACTCCCATGTCAAACCGAATGGTCATTCCTGGATTGGAGGGATTGGGATAGACCGACATTGCGACCTGCGAAGACGTTGGTAAATCGAATACCGTAGATGGTGATCCGCCCAAAGTGCCATCCAGGTTGATATTCTGCCCGTATATATCACCCGCCCCATTGCGTCGGTCACTCCAGAATGTCTTGCCCATACCGTCGCTGCCCATGATGACCCGGAGATCCGATTTGTCGCTCAGGATCGACGACATCACCACGAAATCCTCCGGCCAGACAAAATCCCCCTCATCATTGACAAGAGCACCGATGAGTATGTCCTCGTCCACCGGCTGCGAATAACCGGTTACCTGGAAAACCATGGCGCCTGAACCGGGAACCAGAAGGCTTCTGGGAGCGAATTTTAAAGTGTCGTCCACAGGTAAAAATTCCCGACCGGCGAGCCCCCACAAATGAATGCCCTCGGAAGTCAGCTTCTGTCCTTTCAGCCCACAGGCGCTCGCACTACCATTCTGGGAACGGGAAAACAACCAAATTTCCCCGGTAGCAGGATCGTGGTTGAGGGTAGGGTAGATTTGCTGGTAATCCGATTCCGGGAAAGCATTCAGGCCATTGTGTGGAAACAGCTCGATACCCTGTGAGGTCAGATGTTGAACCTGGCAGGTAAACTTCAAATCCTCGGTTTTTGTCCAGGCGAGAAAACCCCCACCCTCACCATCCGGCAGCAGACTGTGAAAAGTGCCCAGCACCATGGCATCTCTATCCATGACATCGACCTGATCCGCCCAGAGCGGAATTCCGGCGGGATCGAATTTCTGGGCTGTAATCCGTCTTTTGGCTGAATAGTTGTAATCTGGAGACCAGACAACAATCACGTTGTCTTCATCCGAGGGTATCACCTTGGGGGTGTAAGCATTCTTTGCCGATTGTCCCCCGATTTGGAGAGCTCCATCGCCCAGCAACAGATCCCCATCGGGAGAGAGCCGCTGCATCATGATGGCGGTATCAACTTCCCCTTCGGGCCAGACCACTACAATGTCACCGTTCGCAGCTTCGGTAAGGCTGGGAAACCCCCAGAAAACCTTGTCGTTGTTGGCCAGCGCGATACCATCAGGTCCCCAGAGTAAGTTCCCGCCAGAATCAATTTTGTAAATGAAGGGTCTAAAATCCCCTTCCCGGGTGTCGCAGAAAACGAGCACGGCATTGTCTTCGCGGTCGACGATCATTTCCCAGTCATACAGGTAGGTCTTGGATGGATGGTCACTGACAAGCACCCCGTTATGGGGAAGCAGTTCCTCCCCCGAAGGGCTCAGTCTCTGGATGAAGACCCTGTAGTATTCTCCAGTCTCTGGCAAATCAAACCAGCCCACGTAGCAGCCGCCGTCCGAGGTGGGCACGCAAAGGGGAAGAACCTGAATGGCCGATCCATCAGCAATAGACAGATTCACGGTTGGGTCAGCCGACCACTGAGCGGTTGAGAACTGGGGAACCAGGAACAAGAGGCCCACAAACACCCACATCATTTTCAAACTGGATAGCATGATTTTCCTCCTCCTCGCCACGGACCTTCATGTCATCGCCCCGCTGGATCGCGAAGTGATTCATTAATCCAGGTTAAAAGCAAAACCACATGATGAAATAAGATCAATTGTTGCGAAAGGAATACGGAAGAGTGGCGATTGGGTTACATTATCTGGAACAGTGTAGCGTTAGAACGGCATTAAATGGGAGAGATTGACCTACTACTTCGATCGATGCATCTACCCTCAAGGAAAAAGGTTTCTCGCTTCTTCCAAGTGTCGAGAGTGCGGATGAGGCAGATTGACAGTTGAGTGCTGTTCCTGTAAGCTGATTTTCAGTTAGTTTTCGCCCACAAGATATCTCGGTATCCGGCAAAGCAGGGAAGTGCCTATCTCGGTTGTCTTACGGGGCTTCGACCTTTTTTTCAGGCTTTAAGCACCCCCCTGACACGAGTTTATTTGCACTGGATATCAGCCCGAGTCGTAGAAATAGAGTTAGGCCGATAGAGATTTCGCCTTTTAGGTTTGTGGAGACCGTGCGATGCAACGATTTCTATTAGTGTTAATCACAGTCTTATGTGCTTCACCGCTGGCCGGTTGTACTGCCTATCGGGCAGTTCCGGTCACTGACAGCTTGCCGGACTCGAGGAGTAGTGATTTAGCGTCCTGGGATGTTGGCGTAGGGGACAACGTTCGGGTTACAACGGTAGCTGGCTGGACCGTGATCGGCCGAATAGTATCTGTCGAATCGGACGAGC
>JAHOYV010000105.1 GCA_019038745.1 Gemmatimonadales bacterium | reverse complement strand
CCTTTACTCAGCTTGAGAACACAAACCTGCATAAGGACGGGCGATCAATCGTGTTGGAGACAAGCGGCGTGCCGATCGTCGACCACGATGGAAATATAATGGGCTATCGGGGAGTTGACCGCGACATCACCGAACGCAAACTGGCCGGGGAGGCTCTGCGAAAGAGCGAACAGAAATATCGAGTGCTCTTCGAACAGTCGGCGGACGCAACACTCATCATTGACCAAGACAGGTTCGTCGACTGCAACGACGCGGTTGTGAGAATGCTTCGTTACGGCAACAAGGCAGATCTACTAACTTCCTTTCCGAGGATCTGCATTCTATTTTCTCCGAATTTCTTTCCCGACTGGTCGAACTGGGGGACTGCGGCCGATACCGTGAGCGCGGGTCGGTACGGTTGTTGCCGCCGGCGGTCTGCACCCATTGTTCGCACGTTGCAAGTTGCGGCAATGTCCACCTTCCCATATCGAGGCGATGGTTTCGATACTTACGAAAAACGCCTGTGACGTAAGTTGAGTCGGACTCGACTTACGTCGATGGACTCTTCCCTAAGTCAGAATGCGCGCTCGGGCACGATTTGACTTGTGCTCTCACTAGACAGTTTATTCCTGCGTGGAGAACGCACTTCGAGCGATGTGATCGCAAAGTTCTCCTGGAGGTAACGAACCGTCTGGAGCTTGAAATGGAGAGCAAGCGATGCGCAAGCGAAAACCCTCTCGGGTGAACCGTTCCCGAAAACGCAAGCCGACTGGCCGACAGGCTCGTGTGGGCCGACAGACCCTTCGCTCCGAGAAGATCGGAGCCCTGCCGATCCTCAACCACTTCATCGAGCGACTCCGACTGGAGCAATGGTTGCAGGAATGCCTGCCGCTGGAGGACAAACGAGTGAAGGTCCCGGCCGCCAAAGCACTGTTGGTACTGCTGCGAAACCTGCTGATCTCGCGTGAGCCCTTGTACGGTATGGGCGAGTGGGCCGCCGGCTACGCGCCCGACCTGCTGGGCCTGACCCGCGACGAGTTGGAGGCGCTCAGCGACGACGGCGTCGGCCGGGCACTGAACTGCCTGTTTCGCAGCGAACCAGGGGCCTTTGTGCTGGCCGTGGTCCGGCACACGATCCGCCAGTTCAAGGTCACGCTGGGCCAGTTGCACAACGACTCGACCACGATCACCTTCCACGGCAACTACTCGGAGGCGGCCGAAGAAGACACCCGTGGCGGCCAACGCACTCTGGCCATCACCTGGGGCCACAACAAAGACCATCGTCCCGATCTGAAGCAGTTGGTCTACATCCTCACGATCAGCGACGACGGCGGCGTGCCGGTCCACTTCCGTGCCACGAGCGGCAACACGACCGACGATCAGACGCACGTGGAAACCTGGAAGCTCCTTTGCGAATTGGCCGGCCGTAGCGACTTTCTCTATGTGGCCGACTCGAAGCTGGCTACGGCCGAAAACATGGCCTATCTGCACCAGCACGGCGGCCGGTTCATCACCGTGCTGCCACGGACGCGTGGCGAGGACAAAGCCTTCCGCCAGTCGCTTCGTGAGGGAAAGGTCTCCTGGCGGACAATTTATGAAAAGGTCGACGAGGAGGATGACCAGAAGAAGGTCCTGGACCGCTTCTCGACGACCAACGAACCGACCACCAGCGCCGAAGGCTATCGGCTGTTGTGGTATCACAGCACGCGCAAGGCCGAACTGGACGCCTTGGCCCGCGCCAACCGCATCCAACGGGCAACACGCGAGTTGGACGAACTGCGGCAACGCCTGGGCTCACCGCGGACCCGTTACCGTCAGCGTGATAAAGTGACGATGGCAGTCGAGGAGATCCTCAAGTCTCGGGAGACAAAGGATTTGATCACCGTCGCGATCGAAGAGCGAGTGGAGGAACGTTATCGCCAGGAGCGGCGTGGCCGACCGACCAAAGACACCCGCTACGTCAAGCAGATCTCCACACGCTTCGATCTGAGCTACCAGATCGATCACGCGAGGATCGCCGAGGATCAACGGTGCGATGGTGTGTTTCCGCTGGTGACGAACGTCCTGGAGCTTTCGGAGAAGGAGTTGTTGTTGGTCTATAAACGCCAGCCGGTAATCGAGAAGCGATTCTCGCAGTTGAAGACCGACTTCCGCGTGGCCCCGGTGTACCTGAAGGACGTGAGTCGCATCCAGGCGTTGCTGTGCGCCTACTTCCTGGTCCTGCTGGTCGAGTCACTGTTGGAACGGGAGCTGCGTCAGGCGATGGAGCGTGAAGGACTCGAAAGCCTTCCCCTATACCCGGAGAACCGCCCCTGCCGTCGCCCCACGGCTCGCCGCGTGATCGACCTGTTCGACGACATCCAACGTCACACGCTCCGCAGTGATGACGAAGCCCCCGCCGTTTTCGTGACCGAGCTATCCGCCCTGCAACGCCGCATCCTCAAGCTCCTCGGCGTCCCGGCCACCAAATACCAAGCCTGACTTACCGCCAGGGAAAGAATTCGGAGATAATGGAATGCAGATCCTCGGAAAGGAAGGTAGTAGGCGTAATGTCCGTGGAGTTTCTGACGCAGCTTTACGTGCTGCTCACTG
>JAHOYV010000030.1 GCA_019038745.1 Gemmatimonadales bacterium | reverse complement strand
CAAACCTGCCACCTGTTTCGGATGAAAGCTGCCGGTCATTCCGGCTGAAACCTGCCACTTTTGGGCCGGTACCGGAATGGTGGCAGGTTTCTACCGGAATGACCTGGACCTCGCGCGAGTGGATGGACCTTGTCATCATGGCTGCACACCATGATGAGGAGTACACCCAGTGCCACGAGCGAGGATATCGATGCACAAAGTCAGAGAGATAATCAGGTTGGCCACCGATGTTGGTCTGTCCGAACGGGCGATAAGTCGGGCTGTTCAGGTCTCACGACCGGTAGTGAGCCACTACCTTGTCCAGGCCCGTCAGGCCGGCTTGCGGTGGGACCAGATCGCCGGAATGAGCGATGAGGAGCTTCTGGAACGACTCAGGCGAGGGAAGGAAGCACAGCCGGACCCGCGGCTGGTGACCTTCGTTGAGATGTTGCCGTACCTGGTGAGTGAGTTGGGCAAGAAGCGAGTCACTCGGCAGTTACTGTGGGAGGAGTATCGCCACAGCCATCCGGAGGGGTACAGCTACACCCAGTTCTGCTTCCACCTCCAGAGCCACACCGAGACGGCACAGCTGTCGATGCACCTGGAGCACAAGCCAGGAGACAAGCTGTTCGTCGACTACGCCGGAGAGAGACCCAGGTTGACCGATCCGAAGACCGGACTCGAAATGCCGGTGGAGTTGTTCGTCGCCGTCTTGCCCTCCAGCGGCCTGATCTACACAGAAGCGACCGAGTCCCAGGATCTGGCCTGCTTCACCTCAGCGACCGGCAACGCCATGCACTACATCGGTGGAGTGCCTCGGATCATCGTCCCGGACAACCTCAAGTCTGCGGTGAAGAGACCGGATCGCTATGAGCCCGAGATCAACGAGACCTTCGGGGACTTCGCCCGTCACTACGGCTGCGCGGTCATTCCGGCACGAGTTCGCAAACCCAAGGACAAGGCTCTGGTGGAGGCGGCGGTCAACCTGGTCTACACCAGAATCATGGCGCGGCTACGCAACCAGCGATTCGCCACCATCGGTGAACTGAACACGGCCATCTGGGAACACCTGGAGGCGCTCAACGACCGACCGATGCAGCTCATCAAGCTTTCTCGCCAACAACGCTTCGATGAACTGGAGAAGCAACATCTGGGGGCCCTTCCTGCCGACGCTTATGAACTGCGCCGATTCGAACAGCCACGTGTGCAGACCAACTATCATATCTACCTGAGGGCCGATCGCCATTACTACAGCGTTCCCTACACCTACGCCAGGAAGCTCGTGAAAGTGGCCTTCTCCCGCTCTACGGTCGAGATCTACCACAACAACGAGCGAATCGCCATGCATCGACGTGACCTCACTGCGGGCGCCTACACCACCACCGTTCACCACATGCCTTCTGCCCATCGTGCCATGGTCGAATGGACGCCCGAACGTTTCATCCGTTGGGCCACCAAGATCGGTCCGTCCACCTGTGAGGTAACCGAGGTCGTTCTCTCAACCACAGAAGTTCCCGAGCAGGCCTTCCGTCGTTGTCATGGACTCTTGAGCCTTGCCAAACGATTCGGCGACCAGCGACTCGAAGCGGCATGCACACGAGCCGTTCACTTTCAGACCCTCAGCTACCGCAGTGTCAAATCGATCCTGGATAACGGTGTGGACCAGCAGGAACTCGCTGCGGTGCCCGAGCACCACCTGCCGGCCCACCAGAACGTCCGTGGCGCCGCCTACTACCGCACCGACCAGAGTGTGGAGGTCGCAGGATGAACGACCAGCAGACCATCGACATCCTGAAAGGTTTGAGGCTCAACGCCATGGCTGATGTCTACCAGACATCGTTGCGGCTCTCTCCGAGCAACGCACCAACGGCGGGCGAACTCATCGCCGAGATGGCCGAGGCTGAACAGAGTGCCGCACGCAACAGACGCACCAATCGACTTCTGAAGGCCGCACGGCTGCGGTTCCAGGACGGGATCGAGGCATTGGAAATCACCCCGGAACGCAATCTCGACCGCCAAACACTCACTCGTCTGGCCACCATGGAGTGGGTCGATCGAGGAGCCACTCTCCTTATCACCGGTCCCACCGGTGTCGGCAAGAGTTTCCTTGCCTGCGCTCTGGCACGAGAAGCTTGCTTGCGGGGGCTCTCAACTCGCTACACCCCGAGTTCCAAGCTCTTTCAGGCTCTCAAGAGTGCTCGTGGTGAAGGAATCTACGTCGGGCAGGTCGAACGAATCCGAAAAACCTCTCTATGGATACTCGACGACTTCCTTCTCACCCCAATGAATGCCGAGGACCGCACCTCACTGCTGGAGATCATCGACGACCGCTACGGCAGGTCCGCCACCATCATCTCCGCTCAGTTGCCCGTGGCTCAGTGGCATGAAGCCATCGGAGAGTCCACCATTGCCGATGCCATTATGGATCGGCTCGCCCACACTCCACACATCATCGAGCTCAAAGGAGGCAGCCAGCGCAAGAAACACCCCCCACGTTGACGGCATACCTGCCGGTCACGTATGCTCCACCTCGCGAGGTTCACTGGTCAGCCTTGGTGGCAGCTTTCAACCGGAATGGGTGGCAGTTTTCGCCGGAATACGCAGCCAACGGCCGTCCCCAAGGATAGACTCGGTGGAGTCTCTCGTGCCAGGCGCTG
>JAHOYV010000034.1 GCA_019038745.1 Gemmatimonadales bacterium | reverse complement strand
GGGAATTGCTCAAACGCGAATCCGAGTAGCCTCATGGGCCGATACAAACAAGCCCCCTGGAACTTTGAATGTCCTTATCGAAGGAGTTGCCCCCACATGGATGGGCTCTCGGCCGCGTGGGCGATGTCTGTGTTTCAGGAGGCCGACGTCGAACGCGACGAACACTGGCGGATCCGTGAAATGATGGCCCGGGAGATCGATGACGGCCTGGCCCGAATCGCGCAACTCGAAGAGGAAAACGCTCAACTGAAAGCCAAGAACAAGGCTTTGCACCAGCGGCAGTTCAAAGCCGGCAAGCCCAAGCGTCCGGCCGACCGGCAGGGGCGTTCGGCGGCCGGATCGGACGCGTCGGATCCGCCGAAGAAAAGAGGAGCCCCAATCGGGCATCCGCCGTGGCGGCGACGCAAACCCGATCACGTGGACAAGGTCACGCCGGTGGCCGCGCCGGAGACTTGTCCGCACTGCGGCTGCGAGCATCTCGATCCGTCCGATGAGATCAAGGAGCATCTCCAGGAGGACATTGTCCTGCAGCCAAGGACGCTGGTCACCAATTTCAAACACGCCCAGGCCCACTGTCCCAACTGCGACAGCCTGGTGGTTCAGGCCGCCGAGGGAGAACTGCTCAACTGCGACATCGGTCCGACGACCAAGGCCGCGGCGGTCTTCCTGCGTTACGGCATGCGCTTAAGTTACCGGAAGGTTCAGGAACTCTTCGACGTATTGTTCGGCATGCCGCTGGTTCACGCCTCGGCGATGAACTTCGACCGCACCGCGGCGAGAAAGGGCGAGCCGCTTTACGAGGATCTCAAAGAAAAACTGCGCGCCTCGGCCGTCGTCTACGCCGACGAAACGTACTGGCGCGAGGATGGCCGCAACGGGTACATGTGGTATGGCGGCAACGAGAATCTCGGCGTTTTTCACATCGATTCGAGCCGCTCGTCGCGGGTGGCCGTGGAGTTGTTGGGCGACGCTTTCGGCGGGGCTTTGGGAACCGACGGCTACGCGGCGTACAACGCCGTCAACGCCAAGAAACGCCAGTCCTGCCTGGCCCACCTGATCCGCAAGGCCGGGGAGATCGAGAAAGAGATCACGCTCTTGCCGCCAAGGCATCGCGACCCAGGGGCCATTCGCTTTTGCCGAAGCGTTGCGGCGGCATTCAAGAAGGCCTGCGAAATTGGCCGCAAGCTCGATTCCGGCGAGTTGTCCTACAAGACCGGCGGGCTGCTTACCCGGCGATTCTACTGTCTTATCCGCACCATCTGCTGTTTGCCCTTGGCGCACAAATCCGCTGAATCGTTCCGCCTGCGGATCCTCGATCCGAAACGGGAATACGATCGTCTATTCACGTTCCTGACCACTCCCGGGTTAGCCGCCACCAACAACCACGCCGAACAGGCGTTGCGATCTCCGGTGATTTTTCGAAAGATATGTTTCGGCACGCGTTCAGCCGAGGGGTCTCGGTCCCACAGTATTTTGCCGAGTTTATTGCTGACCGCCCAACGCCAGGATCACCATCCGCTGGAGTTCTTCCGAACCCTCCTGACCGCCGACACCGCAACCGCACAAGGGGCGCTTTTTAACGACTCGTCCTGACCCGCGACAGCCCTCAACTCCAGTCGAGGAAAGATCAAAAACGGACTAAACTGTTACGACCATTGCCCCGACCTATTCCTTTTTCTCTTTCTTCCCGCTGATATCGTAGCAGTAGAGTTTATCGTGGTAGCGCAGGTAGAGCTTGCCGTCGCAGATTACCGGAGTGGCCCAGACATCTTTCTTGCCCTCCACCAACTTGAAACGGGATATCTCTTTGAAGGACTCCTTGTCGACCTTCATCAGCAGCACCACGCCATCGGAACAGACGCCGTAGTAGCATCCGTCGGCAAAGACCGCCGACCCGTACTGGAGTTTGGCCTTGCTGCGGTGCAGTATCTTGCCCGTGACGACATCGATGCAGACCCACCCTCGCGTGTAATGGTCCGATCCGACAATGAATCCGTCCCGAAGAACCGCACTGCCCACGGCGTTGCCGGACAGCACGACCCAGGCCCTCTTCGCCACTGGGGTCTTGGCGCCCAGTTTGAGGCAAAGCGACATGTAAAAAGGGTCAGAACTATTTTATCTTGTTTATTATCAACACCTTAGAGGCATTATTTGCCTGAATCGCTGCGTTTTAGATACGTGACAGAAGCAAAAATCATTGCTAACTAATGACTATGCAAGAAGATAAAATAGTTCTGACCCTTTTTACGTCATTGTTCAACACCAGCAGCCAATTCTCAAAACGTACGAAGGCCAGGATAGACAGCCACTTCTTACTTGGAGTTTTGTCATTGATTTGCGTAAGGCTGAGTTCCTCCGCACCACGTGACACCTTGAGATTCGTAACAAAGTCTACCATTATGGCTCTGCCATTGACCTCGAACTCCAAGCCGGCAGTCTCGTCTTGCCATCGCAGAAGCGTCTCATACGACTCATCGTCACCCCAAAGAGAGCATGTAAAAAGGGTCAGAACTATTTTATCTTGTTTATTATCAATATCTTAGAGGCATTATTTGCCTGAATCGCTGCGTTTTAGATACGTGACAGAAGCAAAAATCATTGCTAACTAATGACTATGCAAGAAGATAAAATAGTTCTGACCCTTTTTACGTC
>JAHOYV010000110.1 GCA_019038745.1 Gemmatimonadales bacterium | reverse complement strand
ATGTCGTCACCACAGAACTGGAAGGCGCCCAGGAGATTGCACAACACGCCCCTGCCCTCGGTGGGAAATGACGCCTGAACGTGCTCGAAAACAGTCAGTGCAGGGTTTAGCTGCTCCAGGGATTGTTGGGCGAAGTAGCCGATCTTCAGATTGGCTCCAAGCCGCACGGAACCGGCGTCGGGAGTCAGCTTCTCCGCCACCAGTTTCAGCAGGGTAGTCTTGCCCGCACCGTTGCGTCCCAAGACGCACCACCGCTCGGTGCGGCGGATCTTGAGGCTGAAGTCGTCGTAGATGACTCTCGGACCGTAGGCCTTGCTCAGACTCCGTAACTCGGCCACGTCATCGCCCGAGCGAGGGGGTGTGCGGTACTGGAATTCAACGATTTTCCGCCGCCGGGGCGGCTCAACCAATTCGATCTTTTCCAATTTCTTGACCCGGCTCTGCACCTGGGCCGCCTTGGCGGCGTGAGAGGCGAAGCGTTCAACGAAGCGGCGCTCCTTGGCCAGCATGGACTGCTGGCGGGCGTAGGTGGCCTCGCGGTTACTCTCGGCAATGGCCCGCTGGCGAACGAAGTGGTCGTAGTCGCCGGTGTAGGCGATGAACTCGCCGCCGTCGATGTCCACTATCCGACTGACGACCCGGTTCATGAAGTCCTTGTCGTGGCAGGTGAGCAGGACGGCTCCCGGATAACTCTTTACGAACTTCTCGAGCCAGAGAATCGATTCGATGTCCAGGTGGTTCGTCGGCTCATCCATGAGCAGCACGTCGGGCCGGGCCAGAAGAACCCGAGCCATACCGATGCGCATTTTCCAACCGCCCGAGAGTTCGCCCGCATCGTTGCCAATCTGGTCGGGGGCGAATCCCAGGCCCTGGAGAACTTCGCGGGCCCTGGCCTCGAGTTCGTAACCGCCGCGGCTTTGGTACTCGTCCAACACCTCGCCGAACCGCTGAAGGGTGCTCTCCATTTCGTCGGCCCGATCCGGGTCGGCCGCAGCCTCGGCCATACCCAGCTCCAGCTCCTGCAATTCATGGTGCAGCTCACCCAGGTTGCCACTGCCGGCAATGGTCTCGTCCAGAACCGAGCGCCCGGCCATCTCGCTGATATCCTGACGGAAGTAGCCGATGGTGGTGCGCTTGGGAACCGAAATCGTCCCCTCATCGGGACCTTCCTCGCCTACGATCAGGCGAAAGACGGTAGTCTTGCCGGATCCGTTGGGACCGACAAGACCGACCTTCTCGCGGGGGTTGAGCTGAAACGACGTCTCCACGAAAATGATCTGGCGACCATATCGTTTGGAGATGTTGGTCAGGTTTATCATGCCGAGGGTCGCCGCTGTCGACGTCCACGGTTGGAAGGATGATGTCGGCTGTGGGGTTGCTGCCCGGTTGGTGGCTGGTTGCGCATTTTGTTACGAGGATAAGGGTGCCTGGTTCTGGGCTGCATTTCATCGTCGGGTTCAAAGCCCGCGAACTGGCGACGTTGGATGGGGGAGCCGATCATGCGTTCGGTGGCCCGCAGCCAGCCGTGGTCCTTGACGGTGACGAACGTGCAGGCCACACCCTCGAGTTCGGCCCTACCGGTACGCCCAATACGGTGCGTGTAGGCCTCCGGCGTGTTCGGCACGTCGAAGTTGATCACGTGGGAGACACCGCTCACATCGATGCCGCGCGCGACGATGTCGGTAGCAACCAGGATGTTGAAGCGGCGCGAGCGGAAGCCGCGCATGGCCTGGTCACGCCGGGCCTGTGACAGGTTTCCCTGGATACCGACGGCCTTGTGTCCAGCCTTGCAAAGCTGGTCGGCCAAGCGCTTGGCGCGGTGCTTTGTGCGGGTAAAAATGATGGCCGATTCGCAGTCGTCGTTGGTGAGCACATGCTCCAGCAGGTTGCGTTTTTTCTGTTCGGCAACCAGAACCAACGCGTGGTCTATGGTGGCGGCCGGAGCGGAATTGGCCAGTTCGACCACATGGGGAGTTCTCAACAGATCGTCGGCCAAACGGCGGACTTCCTTCGGCATGGTGGCTGAGAACAGCAGATTCTGTCGTTGTGCAGGCAATGTAGCGAGGATCTTACGAATATCCGGCAGAAAACCCATGTCGAACATATGGTCGGCTTCGTCCAGCACGAGAGTTTCGACCTGGTCGAGGTGGAGCACTTTCTGCTGAAGCAGATCAAGTATGCGGCCGGGGCAACCAACGACGATTTCCGGGCGTTGCCGCAGTGTACGGATCTGGTTGGAAGCCGATATGCCTCCGTAAATGATCACACCCTTCAAGGAAGTGAACCTGGAGAGGAGGCGCATCTCTTCGGCGATCTGGTTGGCGAGTTCCCGCGTGGGGGCAAGCACAAGCGCGCGCGGCCCGGGGCGCCGATCCCTGAGGAGACGGTCCATTAACGGCAGCGCGAAGGCCGCCGTCTTGCCGGTGCCGGTTTGGGCCAGACCCAATACGTCGTAGCCGGCCAAGCCGGCGGGAATGGTTTCGGACTGGATAGGTCGTGGAGTTTTGAAGCCGGCGGCCTGGATGCCGCGCAAGAGGGCTTGGTTCAAACCGAAGTCAATGAATTCGGTCGGGACAATAGATTTCAAATCAAGCATAAAGGTAGTCTCCACCGCGTGCGCGCAGGATACACCTGTACGGAGCGGTCATGCGATCTGACCCAAACAACAGTGAAGGGAAAGAAGGGGATCAATAAGCGGCGCGACCTCTGAGTGATTTGCCGAGGTCCTGTTGTTCGCCGCCGTCGGGCTGGTTCCCGATCGTGGAGCGCACATAATAGTACCTAAGAGTGGTTTGCGCCAATCGGATGGTTGATTGAGGGTGTCCGAGGAAGGAATTCCAAACGCCTATTCCCTCCCCCGGTGACCAAAAGTTGATTGTACTCTA
>JAHOYV010000050.1 GCA_019038745.1 Gemmatimonadales bacterium | reverse complement strand
GAAGGAAGAACCAAATCACGATCCGGGATGTGAGACAAATAGAGGCTGGGCTGAGTCCTCTCGGAAACCGGGACATAGACCCCGCCCTTAGCTCCGGCCCATTTCCGGAATGCCACGTCTTTCTCTAAATGCGTATGAGCCTGGGCTACCGCGACCTGGATAACGCTTTCGTCCTGCTGCATCTTGCCCGTGACAAACGACATCACGGTCACCAATGTCCAGCCGGTCACGACAAACCAGGCATATAGTTTTATATTCGAGATCTGCAAACTCACGATTACCACCTAATCCGTTCTAAACAAGCGACCATTCACTTTCATGGTCTTTCACCAACAACCCGGTATTTTCCACTTCCTGAATTTGTGATTCTTTTGAACCCTCAGTCCGGAACTCGCTTAACAGGACAATGCGCGGAGCGACCACGGCCCAGGCAAATACCAACAGGGCCGCAATGGGAACTAATCCAACCAGAGCCACTTTGTGCAGAATCTTCATTTTTTCACCTTGTTCAAACCCCAGATACACCCGCCCCCTGCAGAAGATGGGTTCGATTCAGTGACAACTATTTCGGCTGAATGGGGGAGAAAATAAGGAAAAACTTATACTTTTTCGTTAATTATCCAGAGGAAATTACTCTAAAAGTCGAACAGGTTAAGCTTGAAGAAACGTTTGGGATTACGCCGCATGGCCTCGGTCAGGCGTTGTACCGATGTTAAAGTGGAGTCGGCCCTGGTATACAGGCCGGGATCGTTCAGCAGGCGGGCCGCGGAACCTTCTCCCTCGTCGAGCTTGGCGAGAATGGAGCCCAAGTGGCCGGCTGCCTCATCCAGGGTGGACATCAGACTGTCGGCCCGGGCAATCGCCGTCGATCCATCGTCCAGGGTTTGTTCAAATTTCCCTGATTCCAGAAGATCGGTCAATCCCTGGGAAGCGGATTCCAGATTGGTCAGGGCGCGATGCAGGATCTCTTCGTTGTCGGCCACCATTGCATCCAGGCGACGTACCGATTGGTTGGCGACCTCCAGGGTCTCAACTACCTGCCCGCTTTCATGGATCTCGGTGATGAAGACATCCAGCTTCTCGGCCAGGACCTGCATCTGCTGCAGGGTAGTACCGGCGACATCAGCCATGGCCATGATGGAAGGGACGGTTCGGCCCTGGAAGATGTGGCCCGGGGCCACTGCGCTCCCGGTGCCGGGATCGATATCGATAACCACTTCGCCCACGATGCCCTTGGTGCCCAGATAGATGTCGGAATCCGTGCTGAGTCGGACATCGTCATCCACCGCCAGGGAAACCCGCACAAAACTCTCCCTGATCTCGAAACCGTCCACCTGTCCGACACGAATACCTCGCACCTGCACCCGGTCACGCAACTGGAGTCCTTCCACGGACTTAAAATCCACCGAGTAGATAGACAGGCCCTGCGACAGGGAAATATTCTTGAACCACATCATACCCAGGATAAGGGTCACCAGGGAAACGATGACAACCAGGCCGACTTGGATTTCCTTGCTCTTGTTTTCCATTCCGCTCTCCAGGTCAGGGATCCGTTGGTCGGGGGCTGTTGCTGCTCAGAAAGCCCCCAGCGGCCCATGGGCATTGCCCTCGATGAATTGGCGCACCATTGGGTGATCGGTGTTCTTCACTTCGTCTACCGTGCCGGTAAAAACAATCCGGCCGCGGCTGAGCATCGCGATTCGGTCAGCGATCTTGAAGGCGCTGGCCATATCGTGCGTCACCACTATGCTGGTCACGCCCAGACTCTTTTGTAGTTTGACGATCAGCTCATTGATGGCATCACCCGTGATGGGATCAAGCCCGGTCGTGGGCTCATCGTAAAGAATGTATTCCGGCTCCATGACGATGGCCCGAGCCAGTCCGGCGCGTTTCTTCATACCGCCGGACAGTTCACTGGGCAGCTTGGTCTCGGCATTCTCCAGACCAACCATGGCCAGGCATTCGCAGGCCCGCGCGTAAATCCTCTCCTCGGACCAGCCCGAGTGTTCCTTCGGCATCAGTCCCACATTTTCACACACCGTCATCGAATCGAACAGGGCCGCTCCCTGGAACAGGAAACCGAACATCTTGCGCAGCTCCATCAGTCGGCTACGGCTCAACTCGTTGATCAGGGTGCCTTCAATCCAAATACGGCCTTCATCGGATTCCAAAAGACGTACGATACTCTTCAAAAGTACCGACTTGCCCTCACCGCTGCGCCCGATGACCACCAGGGTCTCACCTTTGGGGATCAGCAAATCGGTTTTGTCCAAAACCATCTTGGAGCCAAAGTTCTTGGACACCCCCTCAATGACGATGCCCGCGAACGAAGCCGGATCGTCCACCCGTTGTCCGGGTGCCGGAGGGATGTTGTAAGCTGCTTCCGGGCTCGCGTTCATCTACAATCCAATCATCTCATCGTTCATCCGGATCAGGTCTCGAACAGGATCTGAAACAGGATGATGGCCAGAAAGTAATCCGCCACCAACACACTCAAACAGCTACCTACAACGGCCGTCATGGTCGCCTTGCCGACGCCTTCGGCCCCTCCCTGCGTATTCATGCCGAAGTAGGTTCCACTCATGGCGATGATTCCGCCGAAAATTAACGATTTGAACAGGCCTCCGAGCACGTCCGAATGGAAATAGAACATCCGCAGCCCTTCTATGAAGGTACTGCTGGTAACGTCCAGGGTTACCACCGAAACCAGATAGCCGCCGCCGATCGCTATGCCGTTGCAGAACACCGTCAGCACGGGCATCATCAGCACCGTGGCCACGAAACGGGGCATGGCCAGGTAGCGCACCGGATCGATGGCCATAATGCTCATCGCATCCAGTTGCTCGGTCACCTTCATCGTCCCCAGCTCGGCCGCGTAGTTAGCGCACAACCGGCTGCCTACCACCAGGGCCATCAATACCGGCCCCAGCTCTATGAAAACCGATTTGGAGATCATCGTACCCAGGAATTTCATGGGCACGTAGGCTTCCATCTGGTAAACGGCCTGCACGGCCGTTACCGCCCCCACGAAGATCGAAGTCGTGACCACCAACGGCAAGGAGCCGATGGCCACAATGTGCATCTGATCCAGAATTTCCCGCCGCTGGGCCCAGGCGTACGGCAACTGGGCGATGATGGCGCCCAACAACAGCGAACCCCGTCCCGCAAGGGACAGGTTTTCCCTGGCAAACCTGCCGATATGCCTGATTGCGTAAGTCATGATGGGCGAATATATACTTCATTTCAGGGGAAGTCTACCGGGCAGGCATCAGGCAGACAAATCGTTTGCAGCGGCAAATTATTGTTGGAATTGTTTTCGTCCAACTCATTTCGTCCAACTCATCTTGTGCAAACGTGCGCTGTCGCCATCATTCCCGCACACCAAGCAAAACACAGCCCCTCATGGTCACCACACGATGAAAAGCCCACTAAAGAGGCTAATAGGTACAAGGTGATCAATGGACAGAGTGTCGGCGTTCCCGGTGTCCGAACCCGTATTTCCGGAGGACCCGGGATTCATAGGCTGACCAGCGTCCCCAGGTTGACCCGTCGTTCCGGTCGAACCGGTATTGCCGGTTGGGCCGGTATTGCCGGTCGGACCGGGATTCTTGGGCGGACCGGCGTCCCCCGGTTGACCTGTATTTCCGGT
>JAHOYV010000025.1 GCA_019038745.1 Gemmatimonadales bacterium | reverse complement strand
ACCGCCCTCTCAAACCTGGCGGACATTTATCAAGAATCACATGACGGAAATAGCAGCGATGGATTTCTTCATCGTTCCAGCTGTGACTTTCCGTACACTGTATGTGCTAGTGATCCTGTCTTTGGATCGGCGTCGAATTGTCCACTTCAATGTGACAAGTTCACCAACTGCAGAATGGACCAGCCTTCAGCTCACCCAGGCTTTCCCATTCGACACAGCACCTCAGTTTCTGATTCGGGATCGGGATGGGATTTACGGTAAGAAGGTCGTCGCCACATTGAAGGCAATAGACATTCAACAGATCGTTACTTCACGAAAATCACCATGGCAGAATGGATATTGCGAGAGAGTTATTGGATCGATTCGGTGGGAATGCCTGGACCATGTGATTGTCCTGAGGGAAAGACATTTGCGGAAAATCTTGCGCCAGTACATTGATTACTATCACGAGTCGAGAACTCATCTGGGTTTGGAAAAAGACTGTCCTGTTTCTCGTGAAACTCAAGGGCCGGAGATCGGTGGAGTTAAGAGTGAACCGGTGCTTGGGGGATTGCATCACAGGTATTTTCGGGAGGCTGCCTGAGGTAATTTGATTGGTTCAGGTTGGCCTGAATTGCTGGACGAGTCTGCTTGGAATTTCAGAATCTTTGTTTCATCCGGATCATTTCGGGCAGGCAATCATTTAGTTTCCATTTTTCAAGACCCAAACGTGGAGTCAGTCGGAAGAATCAACCTGCTTGTTGTGCAATTTCTTGAGCGATCGAGTTTTGGGTAGGCACAGGGGACAGGGGGTCACTCCCGCCCGTAAATGATTATCTCCAAGGTTTTTGGCTCTTCTCCGGCGCGGTCGTCTTCATCGCGATCGACCGCCTGCTGCGTCAACCAGGCATCCAGCGACCCCATGGTCACGGCGACGCGGCCGTCGTTCACCATGGTCATGGCGTCCCGATACGGATCGGCATCGCACAGTACGGCGACCTGCCGGTCGAAGGTGCCATCGGGCGCGAACACATCCAGCACGGCATAGGCGCCGTCAGGTTTTTCGGCCAGCCCACGGCTGGTTCGCACCCACAGATACCCGTCGCGATCGACCCAGAGATCGCGAATATCGGCTTCGACATCCTCGATTGTCAGTCCTTGCAAGGGTGGGCCGTGGTAGGCGGCAACGCCCTCGATGATCGTAGTCGCCCGCTTTCTGAGATAGTCGTCGCGCTCATAGGAGTCGTAGTCTCGGGTGATCACTCGCTCCAGCTTGCCTCGAGCGTCGCGAACTTCGATCCGGTATTCGTTGCGCTCGGGCGCGATGTAGATCTTCCCGTCCTGGCCGTAGATCCAGCGGCTCCAGGCGAAATCCATGCTGGCTTCATCCATTCGGAAGTCCGTGTAGTCGATGATCATGTCCTTTTCCAGCAGAACAGACTGTTCCAGTCCGGTGGCGTCGCACACCGAGAGGAAGTAGTGCTGCCGGCTCTTTCCATCGTCCCCGAAGAACAGTCGCATCGCCGCGATTGCCAGCCCATCGCCGGCGCTGGATCCTGCCAGGGGAATAGTCAACCCGCCGTCGGTACCTTCACCCGTGCTGAAGGCGATCGACTCGGCCGGAGTGTTGTCGCGGTTCACGCGCACGATCGAACCGACCGGAGCTACCGGAAAACAGAGGCGTCCATCCTGATCCAGGTAGACACATTCGGGGCTGCGCACCTCGCCCGGGCCGTCGCCTTCCCGGCTGAGCGATCCCATCCATTCGCCACTGGGCGAGAACTCCTGAACCGTGGATTGCTGCGTATCGAGAATGAAAATCGAGCTGGCCGCATCGCTCGTGATGTTGCCGATCGAGCCGTAGAATACGTCGTCGTCGTCGTCGCCGCCGGTGCGCCACAGTTCGCGCAACTCGAGGCGCTGCATTTCGTGTGCGGGAGTGGATCCATTGGAAATATGGGGAATGCCGTTTACGGTCTCGGTCTGCGCCGCGGGTGCCACACCGGCAATCAAACAGAAACAGAGAATCAGGCCTGCCACAGTCGTTCTGATCATTGCTCCGCTCCCTGTTGCTCGACAGATACGCCAGCTTGAACCAAATCGGCGGTAAAGACGATAGCAGGGAACAAAGGTTGCATTCGGGTTTGACGGCCTACCCCGTGTCCCTATTGTTTAATCCGTCCGCCTTGTCCCAGTTGCGGTTACAACGGGCAGAGTATAGCATATTTGGATGTTCAAAATCACAATTTCTGCCGTATTCTCGGCTCTGCAATCTCGCCAGCGATTGGTTTTGGAGAACATCGCTCTTCGCCACCAGATCGAGGTATTGCAGCGAAATGCAAAGAGACCCCGTCTGAAGTCGTCGGATCGGGCTCTTTGGACTTTGCTCTCCCGTTTTCTACCAGATTGGCGGCAACACCTGTCCATCGTCCAGCCGGATACGGTTGTACGCTGGCATCGAAAAGGCTGGCGACTCTACTGGAGGTGGAGGAGTAAGCCTGGCAGGGGAAGGCCAAGGGCTTCGGTGGAAATCCGCACGTTGATAAGACGAATGTCTCAAGAAAATTATCTGTGGGGCGCACCACGTATTCACGGTGAACTTTTGAAACTGGGCTACGATATCTGCGAGTCAACGATTGCCAATTATATGGTCCGTCGGCCGGGCCCATCGTCTCAAACGTGGCGAACCTTTATCACCAATCACTTGCCGGATATAGTGGCCATCGATTTCTTCACCGTTCACACAGCAACGTTCAAAACATTCTACGTTTTCCTGATCCTGTCCCTTGATCGGCGACGGGTGATCCACTTCAACATTACCTCAAATCCATCCGCAGACTGGACAAATATGCAGCTGATCCAAGCATTTCCTTTTGACTCGGCACCTCGGTATTTGATCCGGGATCGGGACGGTATTTACGGCCAACAGGTCTTGGATACGCTTAAGATGCTTGACACTAAACAGGTGGTCACTTCCCGCCGGTCACCTTGGCAGAATGGCTATTGCGAAAGGATAATCGGATCGATCAGGCGAGAATTCTTGGACCATGTGATCCTGCTGGGGGAGAGGCATTTGCGGCGAGTGCTGAAGGAATACTTCGCTTACTATCACCGATCCAGGACCCATCTTGGATTGGAGAAAGATGCGCCGGAGCCACGGGCTGTCCAAACTCACGACGTTGGGGCCGTGGCCAGTGAACCCGTGCTCGGTGGGCTGCATCATCGCTACCACAGAGAAGCCGCCTAAATTCCTGAACATGGATCTTGGAGAATCGAATGGATAGGTCTGCCGAATATCTTAAAATTTCAGAATCTAGCCAAGGCCAGAGCTAATTCTGCACTGAAATCCAAACTCACATTCAAAATATTCGGTGACCCCAATCTACAAACGAGCTCATTTAGGTCCGTGATTGGCTCGGATGGATTAAATGGTAGGCACAAGGCAAGTCCAGGCAGATCAGCGCGGTCATTCTACCGATTCTTCAATGACGCCATATCTAGCAAATTCTTTGCCTTTTACCGTGGCACAGCTGGCATTCCCGTAGTCAAAGTGCCAGTACTCCAATATGTCGACGACAAAATCTTCCTTTTCGAAAAGGCCGATGAGGAGTTTTCTGTTCTGCTGAGCCTCGGGCGAAATTTCAGGATGGTAGGGGTAGCAGGTCTCATTGTAGCGTCCAGAAACAAATGTCTCCCTTCTTCCTGATTAATTAGGTGACAGATT
>JAHOYV010000069.1 GCA_019038745.1 Gemmatimonadales bacterium | reverse complement strand
GGGCACGGGTGCGGATGATGAACTGTGGTGTCCTGACGGGCTAAGCGGTGGGGGTGAAGTATTGGCTCCAGGTTTGGTTGAAAATTCCGTCGTGCCGGGCGGCGCGGAGGCGGAGGATGCCTTCGGCTCCCGGAGGGGTCCAGTTTCGCATGCCGGACTGCTTGCAGCGGCCTTCGACAAGGGTTTTGCGGAGGCCCTCGGCACGGCCGCTTCCGATCGGCAGGCCTAGTTCGCGATAGCGAGGGTATTGCATCCGGTCACGGTTACCGTCGATATACGTGGTCGTTCGATCCAAAGCATCGCGTTGCTGCTGGGTCAAGTCGTCCTTCTTTCGCTGGTGAGTGATTGCATGCAAGGCGGCACCGATACGTCCGGCCCACAACTCGGCTTTGCGACTTTCGATCCAGCGTTTGGCTTGGGCCGTGCCTTGACCGAACAGAAGGGCCGCCACTTCGCAGACGTATTCCGTGACGTGATACCAATCCAGGATCGGTATCGCGTCGGGAAAATGTTCTTCCGCGATATTGCGAAGCCAGGCCGCGCCGTCGGACAGGAAACACTGAAGCGGCGCGTCGAAGAAACCGACCTCGCAGGCTCTGAGATACATGTCCATGCCCACGTCGGCGACTGACTCGAATCGAGCAAACGAGCGTGTCCGCAACACGTTCATCCGAAAATGGTGCCCTCGACCAGGAGAATCGGGGCCAGGAGAATCGGGGCCGGGAGAATCGGGGCCGGGAGAATCGGGGCCGGGCTTCTCCGACGCGTTGCATCGCGGTTCGATTCCGTCGTGAACCGGATCGCCGATAGCGATGCTTGCCGCGCGCACTTCGTACCAGCCGGGCTTATCGGCCTTGTTTTTCAGGTATTTGGGCTTACTTCCCGTATGGATCATCGCGCCGTCACAACACGCCACGGCAAGCTTGCCCGGTGTGTCGGTCGCCCCAGGCAACGCCGACAACCGCTCCCCGGGAGACAGCCCTTGAATCGTCTCGCGACGGCGATCTTCGATCGCGTTGATCTGTTTGCCCGCCGACTCCGCGACATGCTCGACCGTCTGCTTGCAGAGTCGAACCCCGTAGTCTTCTTGCAAGTCTTCGGCCGCCCGAGCAAACGGCTTGTCGGCACTCATCCGACAGACGACCTTTCCCATCACCAAACTGACACCGTTGGACAAGAAGCGGATGCGTTGATCGTGCGGATAGATGTCCTTCTTGCAACGCTTGCAACGATAGCGTGGTCGGCGAAGCTGGACATGTCCCAGCGTCGTCGCCAGCGTGAGTGGCTTCAGCCCCTTGTGTCGCATGGTGTTTCCACAGGATGGACATCCGGGAATCGAAATCCGCGTAACCGCCACCTCGCTCCAACCCCGGAGCATGTCGCCCGCCAGCTTCAAGAATCGCACGCGTAATACCTGCTCCACCTCCGAGAACTCCACCAAGTCATCAGGCAACTCTTCGACCAGTTGCTCCAAGGCAGGAACCAGCTCGTTGTGAATTTTCTCGTTGAGAAACCGTTTCTGCACTTTCTGAGAAACGCTTGAAACTGATCTTCACGAAAAAAGGCTCTTCCGTCATGCTGCGGTTGCAAAACAAACCGCATAACGGAGGAGCCAAGGATGGCGAATTCGACATGTCGTTGGGGAGCTCCGAATCGATGGGACGAATGGAGCCAGTGGCTCGCCGCTGGATTGCATGCTCGCAATCGGTGGCGACTGCCTGTATTGTTGATCGGGATCTTGTTTGCGGGCGGACGCCGCACGGTAACCAGTTGGCTTCGAGCTGCTGGCGTCAGCGACGACTTCCAGGACTATTTCTACTTCCTCGTGCCGGTGGGACGCAAGACCAATTTGATCGCAACCCAACTGCTGCTGTTGATTCTGCGGACCTTGCCCCTGCCGGAGCGTGTGCTGGCGGTGATCGACGACTCGCCCACCAAACGCTTCGGACCCAAAGTCGAAGGGGCGGATGTCCATCACAACCCGACGCCCGGTCCGGCCGACCAGCCGTTTCTCTTCGGCCATGTATGGGTTACGATCTCGTTGGCACTGCGGCATCCGAAGTGGGGTCCGATTGGCCTGCCGCTGTTGGCGATGCTTTATGTTCGCAAACGAACGATCACGACCATTCCCAAAAGTCGTGGTTGGCAGCGTTTTGCCACGAAGCTCCAGTTGGCGGCGAGGCTGATGGAGTGGATCGTTCCCATCCTGAAAAGAGCGGGAAAGACAGTCTGGATCGTCATCGACGGCGGTTATACAAAACGGCCTTTTCTTCAACGCGTCTTGAGGCTCTCGAATGTCACGATCGTCGGTCGCTTGCGCAAAGACGCTGCCTTGCGCGACTTGCCGCCGAAGAGGAAGAAGGGCCAACGCCCAGGTCGTGGCCGGCCACGCAAGTATGGCAAGAATCGTCTCAGTCTGGCCAAACGTGCCGGGCACCGGCGTGGCTGGAAAACCATTACTTGCACGCTCTACGGCGAGGCGACGACCAAAACCTACAAGACCTTCCTGGCAACCTACGCCCCGGTAGGCGGCGTCATTCGAGTTGTGCTGGTCAAGGAAGATCATGGTTGGTACGCCTTCTTCTGCACCGATCCGAATGCCAGTGTCCAGGAGATTCTCGAAGCGTTTGCCGATCGTGCCACCATCGAACAAGATTTCCACGACGTGAAAGAAGTGTGGGGATCGGGCCAACAGCAAGTACGCAACATTTGGACGAACGTGGCCGTGTACAATCTAAACCTATGGATGCATACGCTGGTCGAAACTTGGTCATGGAGCCAAAGTCGCGAGCAATTGGTCGACCGCAGCGACTCGCCGTGGGACGATGCCGGGCGGAGGCCTTCGCACGCCGATCGCCGCAAAGCCCTACGCCAGCAGATCCTACGAAATGAATTATCAGCGATTACCCATGCGTGGTCGCTCCCACGAAAAATCATCGATCTGGCTAAAAACCTCATGACGCTGGCCACCTAACCTAAAACAGTTTCCAGAAAGTGCAGGGCGAATGATTGTGGTCGAATATGGCAGCGAGGATGCGATCGGCGTGATCGACGCCTCGGCTCATGCCAAGCAGGGCAAAAAGACGCCGGGCGTTCAACGGCAATGGTGCGGTGAGTCGGGAAAGATCGACAATTGCGTGGTGGGCCAACACTTGATTTACACGAACAACGACCCGAGGAACCCGTTCAGCGCGTGCGTTGCCTCGGACCTTTTCTTGCCGGCAAGCTGGATCGACGACCCTGATCGGCGAGACGAAGCCCATATCCCAGAGGAGACCGTATTTCACAAGAAGTGGGAAATCGCGGCAGACCAGGTCGAGGCATGCCAAGCCGACGGCGTGCGTTTTGCTTGGATTACCTGCGATGAGGAATATACTTCGGTCCCCGAGTTCATCTACCGTATGGATCGCGGCGGACAAAGGGTGATCGGCGAGGTTCGCTCGAACTTCCGTTGTTGGACAAAGCGGCCCGCTTGTCGGTCTTTTCAAGGACCGCATGCCTCGAAACAGGGTAGCAACGTCTGTCGCTTCAGTCCGGTATTCAGCAAGCAATCGTGGCAACGAGTCCACATCAAGGACACCACGCGCGGCGACTGCGTGTGGGAAGTCAAGACGGCGCGGGTTCATTTGGTTGCCAAGGACGACAAAGGCCGATCGTGCCCAACCGACCGGCAGTATTGGCTGATCGTGGCGAGGAATCCCAAAACGGACGAGATCAAATACTTCATCTGCAACGCATCGGAAAACACGCCGATCAAAGAAATGCTGCGAATTGCCTTCGGGCGACGGCATGTGGAAAAA
>JAHOYV010000111.1 GCA_019038745.1 Gemmatimonadales bacterium | reverse complement strand
CATGATCGCCAACGCGGCCGAAGCGGTGCTCGCCTACCGTGGTTTGAATTTCGATCGGGACGGCGATCCGGCCAACGGCGATGAATTCACGGTGAATTGGTTGATGGAAGAGGATACTCCGGTGGCCGCGAGCGCTGGCTACATTCTGGCCCAAATGGTTGCCGACGGGGTGGAACTATTGATCGAGACGAACCTGGATCCGCAGGACGGCTTGACGGTGATCCGGCGACCGGAAACGGATCTGGCCGAGCGATTCTGGACCGGATCTGAACTGGTTCCGGCAGGATCCTCCGGTCACAATCACCTTTTCCGTCTGCTGGACACCGAAAAAGGCGGCTGGCCGCGCGTGTACGATCTGGTGTTTGAGGATTCGGGCCGGATCCAGGCGCTGGATCAAGTGGACCTGGATCTTCCCCGGATGGCAGCCATCGAGTTGAGCGCCAGTCCCAACCCGTTCAATCCCCGGGTCAACATCCATTTCGTTTTACCCCAGGCCGGGAAGGCGCTGCTGCAGATCTTCGACCTCCGCGGTCACTTGGTGCGCACTTTGCTGGATGAATATCGACCCATGGGGAGTGATACGGTCTTCTGGCTGGGTGACGACGAATCGGGCCGCGCTCTGGCCAGCGGCGTCTACCAGATGCGTTTGGCGACCGAGGAACAGTTGATTGAGCAGAGGATTACCCTGCTGCGTTGACCGAGGTCCGCAAGTACCCCAGCATCCCGCGCAGGGTCTGGCGGGTGAAGTCCCGCTCCCGGATGCGGATGTCCTCCGGATGGTCGGCGCCACGGGCATAGTGCTCGTCGCGCCGAGCCAATTCCGCCGCGATCTTGTCCATCAGGGCAATCTCCTGCCCAGTATCACCCGGAGTTGGCAATCCGCCGCTCCGGGAAACCATTTCCCGACAGGTTTCCACCCACAGGAAGAGCTGGTCCCGGGCGGTTTGCAGCAATCCGCGAACATCGCCGGTGAACCGGCCGTGATGAGCGAAAAGCAACTCGCGCGGGGCTGGATCAAGGGCCAGTAGTCGGTCCAGGGATGAGATCGCCACTTCCAGCTTGAACATCGGCGGAGTAGCCGGGCGCAGGTAATATTCTCGAGTGTCGGATCCTCGACCCAGGGTGGAAAACGTGCCGGCTGCCTCACCCGAAAAGAGCCTTCCCCCGTTCAGAAAACACACGTGGTGGGGAGCATGCCCCGGGGTTTGGATGACTTCTATACCCGCGGCAACCGCCTCTTCATATTTCCCCCCCCGGCCGTTTGCCTCATCGAAGTTTGCCACTGCGTCCTGGGGTACGGGACTCGGACGACCATAGACTTCTGCCGTCCGGCCCAGCACCTGCAGCGATCCCTCCCACAAACGGTCCGGGTGAACAAGGTGGGGACGGCCTCTCGGATGGCAGACCACCCGCGCATCAGGCCACTTTTGCAACAGCTCGGCGGTGGCCCCGGCATGATCAAGATGGATGTGGGTCAGCAGGATGAAATCCAGCCGTTCGATGCCCAACCGATCCAGTCCCCGGATCAGCACCTGACCGGTCGCTGGCGGTCCCGGGTCCACCACGAAAGTCAGATCATCTGACCGCGACACCCAGCAACTGATGAAGCGCCGCTGCCCGGGCAGGGGCTGATCCAGTTCGATCAGGTGAAGATCGGACTTGGCGGCCCCGCAGTCCCTTCCCGTCATTGCGCCAGATCCGCAAACCGGGTGAATTCCTTGTGGAAGTGCAGATCGAACTGTCCGATCGGCCCGTTCCTCTGTTTACCGATGATCAAAGTGGCCAGATTTTCGACAGTAGGATCCTCAGGCTTGTAGACTTCCTCACGGAAAATGAACATCACCACATCGGCATCCTGTTCGATGGCGCCGGACTCACGCAGATCGCTCAACATGGGCTTGTGGTCCCCGCGAGCCTCGACACCACGAGAGAGCTGGCTCAGCGCCAGGACTGGGATCCCCAGATCCTTGGCCATCCCCTTCAGATTCCGGCTGATCACCGAAATCTCCTGCTGGCGGTTCTCCGCGCGACCCGAGCCGGTCATCAACTGCAGGTAGTCGATGATGATCAGCCCCAGGCCGTGCTGCATCTTCAGGCGACGGGCCTTGGCCTTCATCTCCAGCACCGAAATACCACTGGTGTCGTCTATGAAAATCGGCGCCTGGGAGAGCCTATCGCAGGCTGCGGTCAGACGGGGCCAGTCTTCGGCCCGCAGCTTGCCGCGCCGCAGATTGTGCAGATTGAAGTTGGCGCTGGAACCGAGCATTCGCATCACCAGTTGCTCGCGAGCCATTTCCAGGCTGAAGATGCCCACTCCTTTTTTCTCCTGGACCGCCACGTTGTAGGCCAGATTCAGGGCCAAACTGGTCTTGCCCATCGAGGGGCGCGCGGCCAGGATCAGGAGATCGGACTTCTGCAATCCACCCAGACGACGGTCCAATTCCTTGAACCCCGTACGCAGACCCGTGACATCGTCATTGCTCTGAAAGGCTTCCTCGATCGACTTGAAGGTGCTCGGCACGATGCTGTCGACAGCTTCGAACCCGCCGGCTCGCGTATCCTCGCTGATCTCGTAGATCCGACCCTGGGCGCGGTCCAGAATGGCAGCAGCTTCATCATTCGCGTCGAATGCCTCGCCGGCGATGGTCGAGGAAACGCGGATCAGGTTGCGCAGTACGGCTTTTTCGCGAACGATGCCCGCGTGATAGACGACGTTTGCCGAAGTGCCCATCATGCCCGAGAGATCAATCAGGAAATCCATCCCACCGGCCATGGCCAGCACATCGACATCCTGGGGCGTTTTGCCACGCACCTTTTCCAGGAATTCCTCACCCGATTTCGACAGCAGGTCGGCCACGGTAATCGGATCAATGGCCTGATCGTTCTCGTACAGATGACACATCGACCGAAAAATGAGTTGATGCTCCCGCCGGTAGAAATCGGGGTAGTTGATCTTCTCGCGCGCGAGTCCCACCGACTCTCGGTCGACCATGGCCGCACCGAGGATGGCCTGCTCGGCTTCCTCGCTGTAGGGCGGCTGCCGGTCACGGGGCAATCGTTCGTAGCCGAAGGTTGTGGCCTGGCTGTCCCGGGGATCGGGGCCGGCGGAGTCTGGTTGCATTTCCATTCTTGTTCGCTTTCGTGCCCTGAGGCTTGTCTTGGTTCAATTAACTGGACTTCTTGTCTGAGGACTTTGACTCGGACGCCTCTCTGTTCTGTTTCTTCTTCGTCATATAGGCGCCGAATTTTTCCAGTCCCACCACTTCTGAATCTCCGTGTCGCGGTGGTGCAAGTCGGTGCCGCGTCATGCCATCATTCCTGGGCGGGGATTCATTCCACGCCCTCAAGAAGTTGAGCAATTTCATCCGGAAACGGCAACTGCCCTTCGAACTCCTTGGGCAAGCTCTTGTTAGGCAAAAGGGAACAGAAAGCCTGCCAATTCTCGCCGGTGCTCCTCCATATTCTACATTCCGGTTTTTGCCCTTTGGAAAAACGCCAGCACGGCCATGATGAGAAACAGGATAACCGACACTACTGTCCAATGCCCACCTGCACTCCCCGCTACTCCGATCATTCCCCCTGTGCCAGCAAAGAAAATGGTTATATAGGAAATCACCATCCAACGCACCTGCCTGAATTCGATCTTGAGAACGTAATCCAACAGGAGCTCTACAAGCAAATAGGCAAGCATCAGGTAGATCTGAATGTAGTACAAAGGGGGCCTATTGAATCGCGGTGCTGTAATTACGAGATACACCAACGGAATTGCCACCAACAAGAGCGAAACCCCTAACCAATATTCCACTTTCGCTTTACCGAGGAGTCGCGCGCAAAAAACCGAAATGCATACAAGGAAAATAGCTTGCGCTGACAATGCACCTAGAAGGTTAACTCTTTCCATTAAATCCCCAGATTTCAAAGTGGGCGTTTCTCCAACG
>JAHOYV010000078.1 GCA_019038745.1 Gemmatimonadales bacterium | reverse complement strand
AATTCAATACTCTTGGAAAGGTTGTAGGCGCCTGGGCCATCATCAACTACGAGGAAACAAAGGGTGCTGGGAATGGTCCGCCGGACAATACCGGTGACGAATCCAATAGCGATGCCTATCTGCCCGAGCAAGGTAAGAATATCATTTACCACAGCTTCGAGTTCAGCAACCCCGACCTGGTCAGCGGCGGCACGATCGTCAATCTGCCGGAACGGGACCTGGAAGGCAACGTGCTCTACCTTGTGGAGGAAGACCTTAACACGCAGATTCTCGACTATGAAGGCCAGCCCCAACTGGCCTACGAGAATGCTCGTAGGGCTCGGTTCATCCTCCAGGGCGATGGCGCCATTGGAGCTAGTCGGACCGTCATGCTGATGGTATACAAGGAAGGCAAGGAAGGTGCCGGACGTCCCAGCGACATCATGCTGCGACGGTTCGAGGTTCCAACCACCGATGATCGTACTGTAGACAATCCCTACCGCATCGAGAACCTGGTAGGTACGATTGCTACCAGCGATGGTGGTAAGCCCTACTATGCTGACGGCGCGATAAACTTCAGTACTGTCACGCCCGATGTGACTACTGAGAGTTCGGGAGATCCCGAACAGGATGATGCTTACGGAGCAGTCAAGGTAGTTTCCTGGTACCAGACCCTGGATAACTTCGATGACCTGTCTGTAGTCAATCCCTACGAAGACGCCCGCTCCCATCGCGGTCAGATCCGTGGTGACTTCGCGGTCGTGGGCTACGCCTACACCCCGAACTGGGCCGCGGCACGTAACGGGAACGATAAGTACGATTTCTTCATCCGACGCACCTTCGACGGTGGCCTGACCTGGACCACCGATCCGGCTGGTGAGGGTGTGGAGCATTGCAAGACCTGGATTACTCCCAGTGGTGTGGAGGAAACGGCTGGCACCAAGGAAGAGGTCTGCACCTTCTACGCAGCCGGCGTGTTCGAAGAAGCGTGGAACGTTTCACAACTCCCGAACGCCAAGTCGAGCGTCATCGAACCCCGCATCGTGGCCTGTCCCGGAACCATCAAGGTCGCTGGAGTTTGGACAGGGATAGCCGAAGACAAGCAGGACAAGAACACCTACTACGTGGCCTATGGCACAGCCAGCAACCCGAAGAAGATGTGGGACCCCATTACCGGCGAGATGACCCAGGAAGACGGTGCCCCCGAGGACCTCTTCCTCAGCTTCTCCATGAACAAGGGTGAGAGCTATTGGGAGGACGAGTGGATCGTTAACCCCGATAGTGACGGAGGCAATGGTGGCGAAACAGTCACCGGCTGGTTGAGCCTGGCCAAGGGCGACCAGGAACAGGGTGAAGTGCAGATCCGGATGACCCCGGACGGCTCTCGGTTCTACGGCAGTTGGCTGGACGAGGGCGCTGTTGGCAGTGATATCATGTTCCGTCGGGTCATGTCGTCATCATTCCTCGTTAATATTGCTCCTGTGCCAGTTGCAGACACGAGCGCCATGGTGGACGATGGAAGTACCGAAGACGACTTCACCGACGATTCCGGAGGTGAATAACAATTTAACCTAGTGTAGCTGACCCGGACGTCGGTCTCCCGGCGTCCGGGTAATATCTCGCTCAACGGCTCGTAGGATCTTCCTCGGGCCGTTGTTTATTTGAGAATGAAAGAGCTTTTTTGGTCCACAATATTTCCAACAGACCCCTCGTTTTGCTCACCTCAAAATTTGCCTGTTTACAATAATTCCACCCTAATCGCCCTATACCATACCACGGTAGGATCGCCAAGATTTACGGCCTAAGAGACCCAGTTTGGGAAATATTGGCAGGGTAACTTTCCAGGTTCAGCAAGGAAAAATCCGGCCCGCAGGGGGATAGACGTCTAATTCCTAAAAAAAGTTAAGGCGTAATGAAGGCAGAGCCTAAGCACAGATACAGGAAAGGATATAAAAACCTAAGAATATAATAAACTGCCTAACTGCAGTAGCCCCAATCTCAACATAAAGAAATAAGCCAACTTAAAAAAGCATACAAAAAACCTAGGAAAAAATAACCCAACAAAACCTAATCCGACGAATGAAACAGGACCTATGGCACCCTAAATCCCACTAAAGCCATATGAAATGCGACATTCATTTACATGATGGCTCGAATTTGTAACAATTGTATTACTTCACTCCATAAGCGCTCGCTTATTTGTGAGGTTGATTATCTTTTGAAGGGTTTATTTGAAATTGGGTTTTCAGGATAAGCCGACTCTTCTTTTGATTAGAGAAAAATGAGGGAGGTGAACATATCCAGGCCCATTTGAATATTGGATGCACGCATTTGTGGGGTGCGTGCCCCGGCAATATGACCCCTGCCGGGTGTATAGAGTGAAAATATTTATCTCAGACTCCGTGAAGTTGGGTAACCAAATAATTGCCCAACAGTCTTCCCTGGAGGGGAAGAAAGCTGGATCACGTTAATTAAGGGGCGTGATCTAAAACAATCAGAAAGCAGGGGAAATCATGACGAAAGCTCCATCGAAACATCTAAAGGCATGGCTGATGGTATTTGCCATCTTGCTTTGCACCAGTCCTGCGGCATTTGCTTCAGGCGAGGGGTATGGGCCGGGTAGGGTTGGGTTGGAAATCTTGGCCGGGCGTGATCACGTCTCGGTTGGAACCGGCGGGATCTGGAACTCCCGAGACAAACTGCACATTCAGCTCGATCCGGCTGAAGGCTGGCGGATCAAGGACTACAAGGTTGACCTGGGTTGTGAGGTGGACGGAGTTGCTTATTCTCCCCCGCTGACTCCCACCGGAAACCCGAAAATCGGCCACTTCGATTACAAGGAGACTTTTAATCTTCCCTTCATCAACGACGCCAACGAAGACGGAAATCCCTACCGTCGGACGTTGGTTCTGGATCTTGACGAAGACATTGGATTCAGGTGGGGCACTCCGTATGCTCACATGCGCACGCAGGGCGTCGCCCTCTTTGTGAGCCTGGTCAGGATGGATGATTCAGGCCATATAGTCGAAGAAGCCAGCGCCTGGGTAGTGCCGGAGCTGGTCACCTGGATTGTCGCCGAAGAAGAAACCGAAGCAACAACCGAAACCGAAGTTGTTGTTTCAGGTGATGAAATAGTCGCCGACGCCTTTACCGGTGAGCTCACCGAGGTAGAGGTGGACGATATCAAAACGACCAAGAAGGGCAAGGTCAACAAGAGTGAGCATCAGAAGGCCCAGAGATCTTGGGAAGTTGAGGAAGCAGAGGAAATCATCGCTTTCGAGGGCGGACGTTGGGGCTGGTGGTTCAAGTTTACGATTGGCCACCCGAAAACCGGGCACTTCATCGACTCGCCCGTGGCGGGCCTCGGTGTGCAGACCCCGACCTACGAAGGCGTCACTCTCGAGGACGCCAAATTCGACTACTTCCCCGGTGAAGTGGTTGATATTGCTCTCGGTTCTTTTCACCTGGGTTCCACCGTGGCGGATCACAAGATCTCCCCGTTGGATATCTTCCCGACCATGGACACCGAGGATTCGCCGGTCATCAACATGGCTCGCCTCCTGCAGAGCCTCGATGTGGACGGCGAACCTCAAGGTGGCATTCTCATTATTCCAGAAGTGGTCACCTGCTTCGAGCAGGCCATGGGTTACTACGAACTGACCAACATCGATTTCACCGATGATGTTCAGATCGAGAACATCATCGGGAAAACCATCGAGTTCGCGGGTCAGCTGGAGATCCCCGTCTTCTTGGTGATGCAGTCAGCAGAAGACGCCAAGGCCCACTTGGATAAGTCGTTGGACACCAACATGTTCAGAAAGAATGTGTCGAAGACGCCGGATCTGGGTAGTACCAAGGCCAAGCTGGCGGTTTCGACTTCTTGGTTCCCCGCGATGCGGGCCAACGGTGAAGAAACAATCATCGAGTACCACGACGAAAATGGTGTCCTTCTTCGGACGGCCGAAGAGGCCAAGCCGATCATCGTCACCTACACCGATGATGACCCGGAGACCGGCGCTGCCGAGACCTGGGCAGCGGTCTCCCGCGACGACGGGAACACCTGGAAGAGGAAGAATATCTCCAGGTCGGCTT
>JAHOYV010000107.1 GCA_019038745.1 Gemmatimonadales bacterium | reverse complement strand
TGTGCCTAGTCAAAACTCCATCGCCCTGTCCCGTTTGCATTTACGAAAACAAGAACCTAGCATTGACCCCATGCTCAACATCATTTTCAAGACCATTTTCTCCAGCCTGAGATCTCGTCAATCCCTGGTTTTGGAGAACATTGCGCTCCGTCACCAGTTGGAAGTACTGCGTCGCAACAACAAGACGCCTCGCCTCAGATCAAGGGACCGGCTCCTTTGGATCATTCTGTCGCAGATCCACACCCGATGGCGAAGCAGTTTGGCCATCGTCCAACCCTCCACCCGACCGGTATCAAATCGCTGGCTGGTGAAATATCCCAGAAGGTGTCGGCATGAAGGTTGAGATGAAAGTGGACTGGGACGTTGCTCCCCACGGTCAATCCCAAGACCGCCAAACGACGGCGAATCCACTGGAGCCGCCCACGTCACGGGAAGAGCGAAAGCTGTAGTACATTGCCCTTGGACGACACATCGAAGAATTGATCGATACCGACCAAGTAGATTCTCTTGCCGAGGTCGCCAGGATGTGTTGTGTTTCTCGTGCCAGGATGAGCCAGCTTTTTGTAATGACGGGGTGATATTAAATGAGCCAGAACTTTGAACTTGAGATGACAGTCCATGATTCTTTCGATGGAGACATGACATACACTCTCTTACGCAAAATCGGACCCGACAGGGAAATCCAATACCGAATCCAACTGGTGGATTCAAGGCATTACAGGCATCTCCCCGCTCTCAGTGGGGCGAAGGAATGGCTCGTGGACTCTGACCAGGTTGAGCAGCTTTTTAAAGAACTTGAGCAGGCTCAAATTTCAATCGCCCCGGAATTTGTTGCTGGCGTGGATGGCAGCACGACCACCGTGAAGATCACTCGTGGATTCAACTTGGCCGAATTCACTTGGTGGGAAGACCTGCCCGACCAATGGGAAAGGCTCAGAATTATTCCAGAGTTTTTTGAATCACACAGTCGAAACGACAGCTGACTTGGCCATTCCTAAGCCGCATTCGCCTGCCCGGTGTCGAGAGCGAGGGTCGATCAAGGGAGCTGGATCGATTGGCCAAGGAATTGGAATGGGAACACGAGCCGGAAAACGTCAAACATCGAGTGGTTCCCAACCAAAGATGACCCGGAGTAGTCCGGAGGGATTCAACCTTTGCCCCACCCCACCCACGCTGCCCCCTGTCGGCTTGAACAGGAAGGGGCAAGTCAACATCCGCCTCCTGTCAGCGCATCAAGGTCACGGCTCGATGTACGATATGGGATTCCGTCTCCATCCGGATCAGGTAGACGCCGCTTGCAACGTCACGCCCGGTCCGGTCTCTTCCGTTCCAGTCCCAAGTCGCTTCGCCGGCATTGCACAGACCGTTGAACAATATGCAGACTTCCCTGCCGCGAACGTCGCAAACGCCCACGCGCACATTACCGGCCACCGGTAATTCGCCACGGATCTCCACCTGGGGATTGAACGGATTCGGCGCAGCTGTCAGGTAAGCCTGCAGCCCGGGCGTCGGCAACTCGTCCTCGTTCTCGTTTTGGACGGTCTCGCGATCATCGATCGAAACGGGCAGTTCCACCGCAGAAAGCGGTAGGGTCGGATCTCCCAGCAAGAGCAGGGTCATGCACGTCCAGCGATCGGCTCTGTTTTCCCATGTATACGAGGAAAACGACCCGAAGGTGGAACGCAGGGCATCACCCACACACACTCCTTGCTCGGCGAGCGCAAACTCGTAAAAAGTGCTATTATACTTGGCAATTGTCGTGGAAAACGCCACTCGCGAAGAGCCCAATCCAGCAGCACATCCTCCGTTTTGCGCTAGCAATGTCCGCACAAGGGGCGAACTAATGTCGTGCGCAGCTCCCTCAGCAACGGTAGTAGTCAGGAAGAACACAATTGGGTTCTCGAGGCTCGCTAGATCGTCTCCGGCGATGAGGTCTGGACCGACTATGAGCGAATCGCCCCGGGCGAATGAAGTGAAAGCGATATGATGGACCAGGCGATACTCACCCGCCGCCATGGCCTCGTACACCGTATCGGCGGTACCGCAAATCGATCCAGGGAAGCGTGTACAATTCTCATAATGTCGATCAACCAGCCAGGGTAAATCGGCAGCTTCCAGTTGTATGCGCAGGTCCTCGGCGAAATCCGCACCGTCCATGGTGAGGTATGGATCATCGGGCCAAGTCTCCGGAAAGAGAACGTCCGCCGACAAGAGCGCGCGAGGTAGAGTGATCGATCCGCTCTGCATATGGAAGGCGATGGACTTTTGCACAAAGAGCGCAGCCTCGTCCGACGTACTCACGGGCGCGCGCCCCAGACCGAGTTCCGGCACCAGATCGGCATCGTCGCCTGGGTCCTCGGTACCTCCGTAGGGTTCGCCGTAGATCCCGTCCCCATCGCCGTCCCAGTCCCCATCGAGTCCAGCATAATAGAGGTCGACGGGAAGATCCGTTCCGCCAATGGTGGGGTAATAGGTGTTGTACACCCAGCGCGTCGGAATGACCTCAAGGTCACCCCCGAGCAATACGTACTGCGTCCCCCATTGCACGTGGGCCTCTTGCAGGAATCGCCGGATGGTCTCGGCCAAATCCACTCCCGGCTCAACGTGGGCGGCGATCCAGTCGAGCGTCACCACCCGTGCACGCATGCCAATATCCGTTTTGAACGTTGCTAGGGATTCGAATTCCGGGGCTAATTCGGCACTCGTGACAATGACGAACTCCTCGGCATCAGGGGGCAAGGTTGCGCTTGCCGCCGTGACGAGAAAAATAATGAGCATCCCAGGCAGGAGGCATGAAGTCCATCGTAGCGGTCGGAAGGCCGTGGCCTGAAAGTGACGCGGGCACCTCATAACGGGCTCCTCGACTTGTATTTCGGGTGAGTACATATTTTCCTGCAAAAAATGCAATTTCCCCTACCGAATATTCCGCCCGCCTAATCCCTGTGGCAGTTAGGTCGGCTCATTATAGCATATCTGGATGCTCAAAATCCTCTTTTTCGCCATTTCCCGGTTTCCTCATCTTGCTGTTCTTGGTAAGGGGAGAGGCGGTCCTGGCTCACGGACGCTGAGTCATTTAAGGAAGAAATCCCCGCTTCCATTTTTCCTCTAAATGAGCATGGGTCGGGGCAGGTCGAATGGCCTGGCAGGCCGGAGTCGCAGAGGCATTTAGTGAAGGAAACCACCGTCCCGATTTTCGGCCCTAAACGTCACGGGGCGTAGCCTGGCCTAAGCGCAGAATCATTTAGTGGGAAGACACCCCCACCTCCCCCGCCGGACGAGAGGGGATTGGCCAGGCCCAAGCCCATTTGAGATGTCGGGAAAAGGCAGGCAAGGCCAATTGCCGTTATGCTACAATTTCGCCGGATGGATTAAATGGGGGAAAGGGTTGGGGAAACGGCGACAGCAGCTTCTACCTTTCCATCGGCGAGGGCTTCTGAGCTACTGTTCTACCGGCTCCCACAGCACGTTTACGATCTTCCACCCCTCCGTGGTCTTCGCCAGGTGTATGTAATCGATGAACTCGGGTGAGACCGACTTGGCCATAGCGATCTTCCCGGTGGTCTCTAGGATCGTCACCTGGTTGACATATCCCTCGGGCAACTTGCCCTTGCCGAAACCAACGGCCGTGTAGGCGACCATGTTGCTGGCGGAGGCCGTGTCCAGGTACTCGGTCCCGTCCGGCAACGTGCGCACGACGCGCTTGGCCAGGTCCGGGTGGAGGGCCCGCTCAATGCGTGCGGCATCGCCTGCGTACCAGCCGTCCACGTAGTCCCGCACCGTCGACTCGATAGCGGCGTGGTCGTCCTCCCCGGCCATGACGGCACCCGCTCCCACGACCAGGACCGCCAGCGTGATCAACTGAATGACCATTTTTCCGGACATGCATTTCCTCCCCTTTGACGCTGTCCCTACAAAATATTTCGTCAGCCTTGTTCTCGTTGCGGTGATGATGGGGCGAGAATAGCATAGATGGATGTGGAAGTAGAACACTTATGAGGACTCCCACTGTCAACCGGATGTGATAATGACCCCCCCCATTTCCCCCCAATTGCTCCAAACGTGGTAGGATTGGAGTCCGTCGAGGCCGCTTGCCCCCAGGGGAAGACGGTCACAAAGGTGCGGGCAGGTGAAGCCAGCCTTGCAGTCTCAATGCTTTCCCGGTGGAGGTTTCCAGTGGAGCAAGAG
>JAHOYV010000088.1 GCA_019038745.1 Gemmatimonadales bacterium | reverse complement strand
TTCATCACCTTCCTGGCCGGCACCATGGCCCTGTCCGGTGTGCCGTTCCTGGCTGGTTTCTACTCCAAGGACGGCATCCTGGGTTCGGCTCTGGCTTTCGGCATGACGGACGGACATTATCTCCCGTTCATCCTGGGCATCATGGCCGCGTTGCTGACGCCCTTCTACATGTTCCGTTTGGTTTTCCGGACCTTCTTCGGTAAGCCGGCGGATCAGGAAAAGTTCGATCACGCCCACGAGTCGCCCCTGAGCATGACCATCCCGCTGATGATCCTGGGTGTGCTTTCGGTGTGTGCGGCCGGTTGGCAGACAGCGGACAAGGGCTGGTTCAGCAAGTTCACGGTTCCCTACGACGTGCCCGCCATTGCGGCGGAGTTCCATATTGAAGGTCCGTCGGCTGAGGACCATCTGGCTGTGGATGGCCACGCGGAGGATAGCCACGCAGCCGATGCCGGCCATGGTGCCGGTCATGAAATTGCCCACGGCGATCATCACGGTGATCATCACGACGTGCATCACACCGCCCACATCCGGGCCATGTATATGTCCATCGCTATGGTGATCTTCGGTATCGGTGGGGCCTGGTTTGTTTATCACCAGAAAAAGGTGAACACGGCCGCTATCCAGCAAAGGCTGAAGGGTGGCTACAACGTGCTGCAAGGGCAGTACTTCTTTGATGAGTTTTATGCGGCTACGGTCTATCGGTTCACCTTGTGGTGGGCTGATCTGTGTGCTGCTTTCGATCGTGTCGTGGTGGATGGGATCGTCAACGGAACCGGCTATATGACGCGCATGGTCAGCTGGATTTCCGGGACGATCGACCGATTCATCGTCGACGGTGCGGTCAATGGTATCGCCGCTGTGCTTCACGGCGCCGGTGAAGGTATTCGTCGTGTCCAGACCGGCCGAGTGCAGACGTATTTGACGTACGTAAGCGGTTCCGTTCTGGTATTGATCCTGATTTACAATGTCCTGTAGGAGGATTCGGTTAATGTTGTTTACCAGAAAATCCTGCCTGGACGGTTGGTCCATGAGAACCCCCGAGAGGAGCGCCACGCATGGGTGAGCACATTCTTTCCTGGATGACCTTTTTTCCGGTCATCGGGGCGGCTGTGATCTTATTCATTCCGTCGGAACGGAAAGAAGTCATCAAGACGGTGGCTGCGGCCGCCGCAGCGGTACCCCTGGTACTGGCTGTCCAGCTCTTTATCAGCTTTGACCGGAGTACCTCGGGGTTCCAGTTCGTGGAGCACTACACCTGGATCAAGAGTTTCAACATCGAGTACTTCATGGGAGTCGACGGCTTGAGCGTCCCCATGATGTTGCTCACGGCGTTGCTCTCGTTCATCTGTATCATCGCTTCGTGGAACATCGATAAGGCCGTCAAGGGCTACTTCGCGCTGTTCCTCATCCTGGAAGCCGGGATGTTCGGCGTGTTCTGCGCGCTGGACTTCTTCCTGTTCTACGTGTTCTGGGAAGTTATGCTGCTGCCGATGTACTTCCTGATCGGTATCTGGGGCGGACCGCGGCGCGAGTACGCCGCCATCAAGTTCTTCCTGTACACGTTGGCCGGTTCGGTGCTGATGCTGCTGGCAATGATCGCCTTCTACCTGAACGTGAGCGATCCCGTCACCGGCGGACACACGTTCAACATGCTGCACATGTTCAACCAGGCCAATCACAGCGACTGGCTGCAGTTGACGAACATACGGCATATTATATGGCTGGCGTTGTTCATCGGATTCGCGATCAAGGTACCCATCGTGCCTTTCCACACCTGGCTTCCCGACGCTCACGTCGAGGCGCCGACTGCCGTGTCGGTCATCCTGGCCGGCGTGTTGCTGAAGATGGGAACCTACGGTATCCTGCGGATCAGTTATCCGATGCTGCCGGACGCCGCCCAGTGGTTCGCCTATCCCATGGTCATCCTGGGGGCGATCAACATTCTCTACGGAGCCTTCTGCGCCATGGCGCAGACGGACATGAAAAAACTGGTGGCCTATTCTTCGGTATCCCATATGGGCTACGTGCTGCTGGGCATGGGCGCCATGTGCAAGGTCGGCGTGGATGTGGCCGGCGCCGAGGCCGCCATCAACGGCGCGGTGTTCCAGATGTTCAACCACGGTACCATCACCGCCATGATGTTCCTCTGCGTGGGCGTTATTTATGATCGCGCCCACCATCGCGAGATCAACGGCTTCGGCGGGCTCGGCCTGCAGATGCCGCTCTATACCAGCGTATTCAGCTTCGCGTTGTTCGCCGCCCTGGGCCTGCCAGGTCTGAGCGGCTTCATCAGCGAAGCGATGATCTTCATGGGCGCCTTCCCGGCCTACCGGACCGTGACCATCGTCAGTGCGCTGGGTATCGTCATCGGTGCGGCCTACGTGCTGTGGATGCTGCAGCGCGTCTTCCTGGGCCCGAAGAACGACAAGTACGACAGCTTGCCCGAAATCAGTGCCCGCGAGATGTTCACGCTGGTTCCCATCGGCCTGATCGTCCTGATTCTGGGTATATATCCCATGCCGGTTCTGGATCTGATGAAGGTGTCGTTGCACAATCTGATCAAGGTGGTGGCCGGCTAGCCGGCTCTGCTCAAGGAGCGTTCCTGGATGGAACTGTTGAACCTGAATATCCCCAGCTGGCAGGATCTGGCGTACTGGCGCCCGGAGGCCATTCTTTGCGGGACCTTCCTGGCCGCCCTGATCGGTGATCTGATCGTCCGCGGCAAGCGTCCCTGGGTGCCCTTCGCGATCTCGGTCTTTGGTTTGATCACCGCCGGTTCCTATGCCGTGGCTGCCGCTCTTTCGAGTGGTCTCGAGGCCCACACCATCATGGGCAACCTGGTGATTGTTGACGGCCTGGCCGTCTTCTTCAGACTGTTGTTCATATTCGCCGGCTTGGCTACGGTGCTGTTCGCCTGGACCTCCGAAGAGATCATGGGCCGCACTCGTGAGAACAAGGGCGAGTTCTTCTATCTCACCGTTTTCATGACTGCCGCGATGATGGTCATGGCCGAAGCGCGCGATCTGCTGATGCTCTTCCTGTCGATGGAGGCGGTCGGCCTGGTCAGCTACGTCATGGCCGGCTACATGCGGACCACTTTGCGCAGCACCGAAGCTTCGCTGAAGTACGTCATCTTCGGCGCCGTCAGCAGCGCGATCATGCTCTACGGCCTGTCCCTGCTCTACGGTATGACCGGTGCGATGACCTTCGAGGGTATTCGGGCCGGGTTGCTGTCCGGACCGGTGAATGGTTTTTCCCTGTTGGTGGTAACCATCCTGATCCTGGTCGGCATGAGCTACAAGATCGCCGCGGTGCCCTTCCACTTCTGGTGCCCGGACGTGTATGAAGGAGCGCCCACTCCGGTGAGCGCCATCTTCTCGGTCGGACCGAAAGCTGCCGGTTTCGCCCTGATGATTCGGTTCTTCTACTCCACACTGGCCGCCGGCCCGGATCCCTCAGCCAGCTCCCCGCTGGTCGAGTTGATCAACTGGCCGATGCTGGTCGCCGTAATCTCGGCCGTCACGATGACCTTCGGTAACCTGGTGGCCCTGCGCCAGCTTAACGTCAAGCGGATGCTGGCCTACTCCAGCATCGCCCACGTCGGCTATCTGCTGATGGGCTTCGTGCTGCTGACGGATGCAGGATTGGCCTCGATCCTTTTCTACCTGCTGGTCTATACCCTGATGAACCTGGGTGCCTTCTTCTTCGTGGTTGCAATCAACAATCACCTCAAGAGCGAGCATCTGGATGATTACGCCGGAATTGGTTTCCGGGCACCCTGGGCCGGAGCCATGATGGTAATGTTCCTGGCATCATTGACGGGCGTGCCGCCTTTCGCCGGGTTTATCGGTAAGTTTTATATCTTCACGGCCGTCATGGACCGACAGTGGTTCTGGTTGGCGATTCTTGCTGCGTTGAATTCGGTGGTTGGGTTGTATTATTACTTCCGGGTAGTCAAAGCCATGTTCTTTACACCGGCGCCGGAAGGTGCTGATACTTCGCCGATTCGTTTGGGTTGGTTGCAGTATGTGGTTTTGGCGGTTTTGGCTATTCCTACGTTGGGGTTGGGGTTGTTCTTTGGGGAGTTCAAGGAATTGGCCGACCAGGCGATTCGGTTGTTGTCTACTGGGATGTAGGGTGTTGAAGAGAAGTTGGTTTTTGGAGCACCTCCTGGCTTTGGCTGGGGGGTGTTTTTTTTGGGTTTTTGTTAAGGATGGGGTTGTGGGTTGGAGTCCTGTTCGGGGAGCCGGTTGTTTTTTAGG
>JAHOYV010000067.1 GCA_019038745.1 Gemmatimonadales bacterium | reverse complement strand
CCCTACTATTTAATCCATCCAGTGAAATTGTAACATACGGACAGCCCTATCCCAGCCCAGAAGCGGCGGAAAATTTGGGTGGGAGAGAATGTTTCGATGATTGATCCGGCTCCCGTCCAGTCGATTTCTCCATTACTACGGGGGCCGAGCAAACCGATCCACCGAAGATGTTCAAATTTGCAATTGAAAGACTAAGCGGCTTGACGATAGTAGCGGTGATGCAATCCGCCGAGCACGGGCTCACTGACCACGTGTGCCTACCATTTAATCCATCCGGTGAAATTGTAGCATAACCTCAACCTGATCCCGGACCAGAAACAGAGAAAAATTTGGGTGATGAGGAACGTTTCGACAATTAATCCAGCGACGTACCAGTCGATTCCCAGGCTTGTGCCACCGCTGGACAGACCGCTCCCTGGAAATCCGCTTGGTCTGGCCAACTGAAATTATGCTGCTTCGCGATAGTAGCGGTGGTGCAGTCCGCCAAGTACTGGTTTGCTTACCACGGGCCCGACGTCCTGAGCTTGGGTCACTCGCGACACCGGAGCATCTTTATCCAACCCCAGATGCGTTCTCGACCGGTGGTAGTAGGTAAAGTACTCCTTCAGGACCCGCCGTAGATGCCGCTCGTTTAGAATGATTAAATGATCAAGGCATTCCCGCCTGATCGACCCGATGATCCTTTCGCAATAACCATTCTGCCAAGGTGACCGGCGGGAGATAATGACCTGTCTGGTGCCAAGAATCTTGAGCGTGTTCGGGACCTGCTGTCCGTATATTCCATCCCGATCCCGAATCAAATACCGAGGTGCTGCTTCAAAAGGAAACGCTTGAATCAACTGCAAGCTCGTCCAGTCTGCGGATGGGTTTGACGTAATGTTGAAATGGATCACCCGTCGCCGATCAAGCGACAGGATCAGAAAAACGTAGAGGGTTTTGAACGTGACCGTGTGTGCGGTGAAGAAATCGACGGCCACCATATCCGACAAATGATTGCTGATGAAGGTTCGCCACGTTTGAGACGGCGGCCCGATCCTTCTAACCATGTACTTGGCAATTGTGGACTCGCAAATATCGTAGCCCAGTTTTAACAACTCGCCATGGATACGGGGTGCTCCCCAGAGCGGGTTCTCCCTAGAAATTTGGCTGATAAAGGTTCGGATTTCGGCTGAGACCTTCGGTCTTCCATTGCCAGGCTTACTCCGCCACCGCCAGTAGATTCGCCAACCTTTACGATGCCAGCGGGTGACGGTATCGGTTGGACGATGGACAGATGTTGCCGCCAATCGGGGAAAATGCGTGAAAGCAAAGCCCAGAGAGCCCGATCAGACGGTTTCAGCAGCGGTCGCTTGGCGTTTCGCTGTAAAACCTCTACCTGGTGGCGTAGGGCGATGTTCTCGAGCACCAGCCGCTGGCGAGATTGCAGAGCTGAGAATACGGCACAAATTGTGATTTTGAACATCCATCTATGCTATACTCCGCCCGTTGTAACCGCAAGGATGTCGGTCGGATAGAATATTTGGGAGGGACAATGACCCGAGTTCCAAACCGGAGGACAGCTAATGAAAACCACAGTATTTATTACATTGATCCTGCTTCTTGCCGGCTGTCCTCTCGTTGCTTCCGCCCAGTGCAGCATCAATTGTCAGGTTCCATATAGTCACAAGGATCTGGCCAAAGCGGGATGGGATACTCTCCATCTGATGGGGGCTACCGGTAGCGGTGCTGTTTACAAGGGAGATTTCGAGGGAGGTAGCACCCTGCCCCTGGATGGGTGGGAAGGTGTGGATCTCAGTGTACTCCAAATCTTACCCTGGAAGGTGGCTCCGAATCCTGTGACCGGTAATCCGGGTTATGTTTGCGGTACCCTCTACAATGGAGATTGGGGGTATTCGAATAACTGGTATCACCAGATCGAATGGCACTGGAGTGTGGATGATCCCTTCCTGACGACCACATTGTCCATGGAATTCAATCTCATGGTCGATGCGGAAGAAGATGCAGATTTCCTGAACCTGTACGTATTGTCCTCAGAGGGGTGCCCACAAAAGATAGCGTCTTATACTGGGCGAATCGGGTCTTTGGCGGAACCTGAACCGATCAGCCTGGTCTATTCTTTCCTCCCTGGCGAGTACTACCAAGAGGACGAGATCGTCGTCATGTTCCGCTTCGAATCGGACGCCCATAACTCGGACGCTGATGGTTATTACGGCAGCAAGGGGGCCTGCTGGCTGGATGATATCCTCATGACGAGCGATGCCCCGGTTACCATCCACGATTACACGGATTTCAATAGTGGGTCGGGCAACTGGTCGCCACCTCCAGTCCAGCAAAAGGTGGGAATGTTTGCAAAGATCTGGTCCAATCTGGATGATGTCGACCCGAATTCGAACCATTACAATAAGAGTAATGTCGTGGCATTCATTGATGATGGGACGGCCGCGCCATGCCTTCCCGATCCTACTGGATCCCACTGCCAGACAGCGTGCTACGGTCCGATGGGGCTGGTGATAAATGTAACCGGGGGACTGACCAGCCCTGAGGGTCGTCTGCACAACGCAATCAATTCTCCGGTGATGGGGTGGCCATCCTCTTCGTATGGTCATATCCGATTCCAATTCGATGTATTTAGAGATGCATATCCGAACGGTGTCTATTACGGCTGGAGAGTTCGCAGCACTGACAGCCTGAATTCCGATGATATCCTGACGAAACCCTGGAAAAATCGCGGCTGGTTATATTTCGGTTGGCCTGAATGGGGCACATTCCATGCTGACGCTACCGGGTTAATGGTTGCCGATCGGAAGTTTTTTCAGATCCAGTTGTTTGTCTGGGATTGTACGTCGGCCTGCAGTGGTTTTACCCAACCGGGTTATGATGCCCCACCCGCCCCGTACTTCGATAATGTTCGGATCAAGCTCTACAAAAAACCAGGGCCTTGTATTTGGGATTTCAACGGAATAGCCATCTGTAATCCGAGGGAACTATATGTGCCCTCGCAGGTTCAGGAGCCGGTAAGCAAGAATCTGGGAGACCTGGATGTCCGCTTCGACCTTGCCAAGAATATCGCTTTGCCGGAGCATTTCCGGGTTCAGTTTGGGGATTCGATCGTTTACGGCATAAAATCTGTCAGGGTGGGAGGATCCCTTACCAGGAATCCCCGCCTTCACTGGGAAATGCAGCAGAACCCCCTATTTGGACCCGAGGTGAGGACCAGTGAATTCGGCACGGCAACATCCGGCTTCTCGGAGGGGTGGATCGTCGATGACCAGCCGGATCTATGGGCCTTCGACCTCCCTGATGAAGATTTTCTCTACCCTGGCGATATCCTTCACTACTACATAGAGGCAAGTGATGAAGTCGCCGGTGTGGTGGAAACCGCTACCCTGCCCGAGGACCTGAACGGCTTTGGAGATTTTTCGAGCCAACCTCTTGCATTTGAAGAGGATTTCGTTGTCCGGGCGATTCCGACCCTTGCCGGAGATGGGACCGAGGCCCCCAGTATCCTGTTCTGGAATGATTTCGGGAACCTGGGTGGACTGGACAAGTGGGTCATGTCCTTCAGGAACCTGGGGTTGGTCGAGGGCCGCGATTTTGACATGTATTCCACGCGCATGCCGGGTGTCGACTGGGGTGACGGGCTGGGGAATGTCCTACCTCTGGAGACTCTCGAACTCTACGATATCATCTGCTACAGCAGCGGCGATCTCGGTATGCATACCCTGGGCAATGGAGACTTCGAGTCCGCACCCAGCGATGATATCGCTCTCCTGTCGTCATGGCTGGATACCGGGGATAAGCACCTTCTTTTGACCGGAAACGGTTTGGCCGGTGACTTGTCCGATTCGGGCGGCCAAGGGCTGGGGTTCCTAGGGGATAAGATGGGTGTCACCGTGGAAGCGGCCGGGGGGCTCCAAGCTCAGATAGGAAACCAGAGATTCCCCATAGTTCGACGCCTCGAAGGGAATCCGGTATTCTTTGCGGGCCCGGAAACCTGGACCGTTGTTCCCATGGAAGAATATTGGAGCAATCTCGATGCCGTGCTGCCCTGGGGCGAGGGAACCCGCTTGGCGGAATTCCTCGGTCCCGGGGAAATCCCAGGGGCCTACCCCTATTCGGCGGCCACCCTGACCTGCATGGATAATGGTAGCGCCGTTATTTCCTTGCCGTACGACCTCATGTTCATTTCAAGTTATTCCTCCGGGGTGAAGTCCCTTGCACCCCTGCCTTATCGTACGGTGGTATTGCAGGAAATCCTGGCCTATTTCGGCATCGTCGGCAATCCTCAAGATGCTTCGGCTGTTCCCGATGTCATGAGGTTCTCGGTCGGAAACCATCCCAATCCATTCAACCCCCAAACGACGATAGCGTTTGAGTTGCCACGACAAGAGTCCGTCAGACTTCGTGTGTTCGACGTTGGCGGGCGTTTAGTGAAGGAATTGATAGGTGGCGAAATCTACAACCAGGGCCGTCACGAGGCCGTGTGGAACGGCAGGGATGGCGGGGGTAAAATTGTCGCATCAGGCACCTACTTCTACTGCCTCGAAGCAGGGGAGTTATCCGAGACTAGGCGTATGGTTCTAATCAAATAAGGCCATATGTCCTCTCACTTTTTCCTCTGGGAGGGGTTAGAGTCATCAC
>JAHOYV010000061.1 GCA_019038745.1 Gemmatimonadales bacterium | reverse complement strand
CCGATGGAACCCTTCTCTCCATTTCTGCGTCTAGGGTTCGACATTTCGGCCGAACTCCCATTTTTCCTCCCTGGAGACGACATGGAACTCACGCTCAGGAACATCACAAAAACCTATCCCGGCGGAGTAACCGCCCTGGACGACCTGAGCCTGACCATACCCAGGGGAATGTTCGGTCTGTTGGGGCCCAACGGCGCCGGGAAATCCACGTTGATGCGTTCCATCGCCACTTTGCAGGAGGTGGATTCCGGCTCAATTACTCTCGGCGATCTGGATATCCGCCGGGAACCCGACGAACTGCGCCGCGTCCTGGGTTATTTGCCCCAGGATTTCGGCCTTTATCCGAACGTAGATGCGGTGACCATGTTGACGCATATCGCGGCTCTCAAAGGTTTGGGTACCGCAGGTGAACTCAAGGAAATCGTCGAAACACTCCTGCAACGGACCAATCTCTGGGAACATCGCAAGAAGAAGTTGGGCGGATATTCGGGCGGAATGCGCCAGCGTTTCGGCATCGCCCAGGCTCTGCTCGGGCAGCCCAAACTGATCATCGTAGACGAACCCACTGCCGGCCTGGATCCCGAGGAACGCAACCGTTTCCTGAATCTGTTGAGCGAAATCGGCGAGAATGTGATCGTCATCCTGTCCACCCATATCGTTGATGACGTGAGCGAGGTCTGCAGCCGTATGGCCATCATCGACCAGGGCCGGGTCCTTACCGAAGGGGAGCCGGGTGAGGCCATAGAAACCCTTCGGGGCAAAACGTGGCTGCTGGAGGCCGACCGAGCCGACCTGCCCCGCCTGCACGAGGAACACACGGTGATTTCCATGCGCCTGGCCGGAGGCCGGACCGTCATCCATGTCTTCAGTGAGGGAAACCCCGGTCCCGGTTTCGAGTCTGCGGATCCGGACCTGCAGGACGTGTACTTCACGACTCTGGGCGGCAGACGGCAGGAGGCGTGAGCAAAATGTTTTATCAGTTAAATCACATCTTCCGGTTCGAGCTGCAGTACCGGCTTCGACAACCGGCTTTTTACGTTTTCTCGGTGTTGTTCTTCTTCATGACCTTCATGGCCACTTCCACCGACTCGGTGCAGATCGGAGGAGGCATCGGCAATGTGGCCCGCAACGCTCCCTTCATAATCGCCCAGACACTAAACGGAATGGGACTATTCGCGGTCATCTTCATCGCCATCCTGATGTCTACCGTCGTCTCGCGGGACAAGGATCTGGGCACCCTGGAGATCCTTCACAGCACACCGCTTGCCAAGTTTCCCCTCCTGCTGGGACGCTTCACGGCCACTATCCTGCTGAGCGTGGCGAGCGCCTCGTTCGCCGGTCTGGGTATCGCCCTGGCCAGCTTCATGCCTTATCAAACAGCTGAACACATCCAGGCCTTCAGCCTGCTTCCCTACCTGCATACACTGTTCTTTTTCGTGCTGCCGAATTGTCTGCTGGGCGGAGCTCTTTTCTTTTCGGTTTCGGTGCTTACCGGCCGGGCAATGACCACCTACGTGGCGATGATCGCATTTTTTGCCCTGTATGGATTCGCTTTCTCGTTCCTGGGCGATCTGCAGAACGAAAATCTGGCCACGTTGCTTGATCCCTTCGGGCTGGCATCATTGGACCTGATGACCCGTTACTGGACCATCGTAGAACGCAATACCCTGTTGCCGCCCATAACCGGGGTTGTGTTGCTGAACCGGCTGTTATGGTTGACCGTGGCTGGTGTGTTGTTGGTGTTCACCTTCTTCCGTTTCCGCATGGGCTTGGGTTCAGCCAAGGGAACCGAGCGAACCACCGACCTGGACAACTCCACACCATCGGTCTTCGCGGCCCCCGCGACAGAGACAATACCCGCATTGGCTCCCTCCTTCACCGCCCATACAGCCCTCAGTCAGTGGTTCTCCCTGGCTAAGCTGGAATCCCGCACTTTGTTGCGTAGCCTGCCTTTCCTGGTGTTGATGCTCTTCGGCCTTTTCAATCTCTCGGGCATCCTGTTGGCCGAACTGGATGGACGCTTCCTCTACCCGGTGACCCACCGGATGTTGAGGGTCATCGCCGGAGGTTTCGATCAGTTCCTGCTTATCCTCATCGTCTTTTACAGTGCCGAACTGGTTTGGCGCGACAAGAAGCATAGATTCCACGAGATCCAGGGGTCCCTGCCGGTTCCCTCGTGGACTCTCCTGACCGCAAAATTCTCTGCGTTGACGGCTGTCATTCTGGTCTCCCTCTCGCTGGCCATGGCCCTGACCATAGGCTTCCAGCTTTTCAAGGGCTTCCATCATCTGGAGCCGGGACTGTACTTCCGGGGACTGTTCATCATGTCCTTCAGCGAGTGGCTGCTGCTGGCGGTCATCGCGATTTTCACCCAGGTGATCGGTCGCCAACGCTACATCGGCTTCTTCCTGATGCTGCTGTATTTCCTGGTCAACACCTTCGGACCCGAGATGGGGATGGAGCACCGGCTGTTTTTCTACCGCAGCACTCCGGCGGTCATATACTCCGACATGAACGGATACGGCCACTTCACCGATGCATCCATCTGGTTCAAAATATTCTGGGTCCTGTTGGCGGTCATCATGCTTACGCTTGCCGCCCGGCTCTGGCCTCGCGGCAGCCAGGATTCCCTGTGGCCCGCCTTGCGTAACCTTCCCTCGCGCTGGCGGCCGGTGCACACCACCATCGTAACGGTTGCGGGATTGGGGTTCCTCTCTGCCGGTGCCTTCATATTCTACAACACGAACATCCTGAACGATTTCAAATCCAAAGACGATGACAAGCGGGTGCAGGCCAGTTACGAGAGCCAGTTCAAACAGAACGAGGACAATCCTTCTCCCCGAGTAACAGCAGTCACCGCCGAGGTGGATTTCTATCCTGAACAGCGCCGCGTCGATATTCGGGGCACTTTCGATCTGTGCAACAAAACGGATCGCTTCGTCGAGGAACTGCAGTTGAACATCAATCCGGTGCTGGAAATTCGGTCGCTCAGCCTGAATAACGGGCAAATACTGGTGGATCCCAGCGAACTGGATGAAGACACAGGGTGTCGCATCTACCGATTGACCGAAGCGATCGCCCCGGGTAGAACCATGAAACTCAGCTTCGATCTCGGAGCGGATATTGAAGGCTTCGTGAACAATGACGCCAACGCCGAGATCGTGGCCAACGGCAGCTTCATCAACAATCTGGATTATTTCCCCCGGGTGGGATACCTGTCCGACGTTGAACTGACAATACCCACCGACCGCCGCAAGCAGGGCCTGGATCCCGAGTGGTCAATGCCCTCCCTTGACGACCCCGAGGCCTTGATGACGACCTTTATCAGCGACGCGGAACACATAACCTTCGAGGCCGTTGTCAGTACTTCGGCGGACCAGGTGGCCATCGCCCCGGGAAAACTGTTGACCCAGTGGGAGCAGGACGGACGCCGTTATTTCAGCTATCGTATGGACGAACCAATCTTGAACTTCTATTCGTTCCTGTCAGGGCGGTACGAAGTTGCGCGTGAGTCATGGAATGACGTGGACCTGGAGGTGTTCTATCACCATGAACACGCCTTCAACGTACCCCGCATGTTGGAATCGATGCATTCTGCGCTGGACTACTGCACTGCCAACTTCAGCCCCTACCCCTTCCAGCAGTTGAGGGTCGTTGAATTCCCCCGCTATCGGAGCTTTGCCCAGGCCTTCCCAGGCACCGTGCCGTTCTCGGAATCGGCCGATTTCATCTCCGACCTGAGGGACACCGACAACATCGACATGGTCTTCTACATCACCGCCCATGAAATCGCGCACCAGTGGTGGGCTCACCAGTTGATTCCGGCAAATGTCCCCGGTAGCCAGATGATCACCGAAAGCCTGGCCCAGTACACGGCCTTGATGGTGATGGAAAAGAACATGGGCCCCCTACGGGTGGGGAAATTCCTTGCCTATGAGTTGAATAGATACCTCAAGGGCCGCGGGACGGAACGCGACGAGGAAGTCCCCCTTGTTCGTGAGGAAGGCCAACCCTACATCTACTACAATAAGGGCAGCCTGGTTTTCTACGCCCTGCGCGACTACCTGGGTGAAGACGTGGTCAACGACGCCCTTCAGGATTTCCTGCTGGAATTCCTGGATCAGGGCCCACCCTACGCCACGGCACCCGAACTGCTGACCCGCCTGCGCGAGCGCACACCCGAACAATTCACCTACCTGATCGAGGACTTCTTCGAAACGATCACCCTGTACGACAACCGCACCGAGTCGGCGACCTGCACCCCGACCGACGACGGCCGCTTCCGGGTGGTCGTGAACTACGTCTCGCATAAGTACCGGGCGGACGGTCAGGGTGTTGAGGAGGAGGTACCCCACCAGGACTGGATCGAAGTCGGCGTTTTCAGTGAGGGTGAAGACGGACAGGAAATTGAGCTTGGCCGGGAGAAGCGTCGTCTGGCCAGCGGTCGGGGACAGCTTGAAATCATTGTTGACCAGGAACCGAAACGAGCGGGGATCGATCCGCGAAACCTGCTGATCGACCGCGTGGTCGATGACAATTTGAAGTCGGTTAGTATGGTCTCAAGTTAGGGCTGGAAGTGGCCTGTTTTCTGCTGGGTTCCATGGCGGAAAAACGGCCCCGGGTTTTCTCTCCCCGGGGCCGAAAAGGATCGGTGTTTGATTATTTACATAGCGTTAGCGGAGGGCTGAGCGGCGTGGTAGTCCGCTAATTTACCCGGACTGACAGGGGTATTAAAACCCGGCGGGCAGGCTATTCTTGATATTTCTTGGCCGGAAGCCTGTCCTGTCTCCTTTGAGCATGGTTTTTTCTTTCTTTGGTCATCTCCTCCTGACAAGTTTCCGAATAATTGTAGACTCACGGATTTCGCCAGGCCGCCTTTGAGTCAAGAGCGACTCGGTAGATTGAACGCTGAGACCTTGGTTTATTCGCTGCCAAAGCCAACGATTGATGGCAAGACAGAACTGGTTCTCACCCCGTTGGAACTCCTTGACCGACTATCAAAGTTGATCACTCCACCACGGATTCACAAACACCGCTATTGTGGTGTGTTGGCTCCGAACGCGAAGTTACGAAAGGCGGTAATCGAAACGGCCGGGCCGTCGGGAGCTACGCTGCAACTGTTGACCGAGGCGCGGGA
>JAHOYV010000064.1 GCA_019038745.1 Gemmatimonadales bacterium | reverse complement strand
CTGGGATAGGGCTGTCCGTATGTTACAATTTCACTGGATGGATTAAATAGTAGGGACAAGGCACATGGGTGCAGTATATCACAATTTATCCCATAATATTAATTTTTTACCTTTTTTGCAGTCCAGTCGATGTTGCCAGCACTGATTAAAATAAACGAGTCACTGGTTGTAAATTCAAACTGAACATCGAATCCTTTAAGAAAAAACTTATTCTCCGATTCGGGATATAATATTACATTAGGCAATCCGGTACCTGAAAATTTCAATACCCCGTCACCTTTAACAATTTTATGCTCTCTACCATCCGAATCTAGCCAATTCCCGGTATATCTTTCCAGAACCTCATCAGACAGTGTCACAATTTCACGGGGGGTTGCTCCCATTATGTAATTGATAATCGTTTCTCCTTCATCAAAAACTTCTTTAATAATATTGCTATAAAGAAGAAGCCCACTATCACCATTTGTCAGAACTACAATACCCCGTTGAGATTTAGGCAATATAAAAGATATAGACCACATTCCTGTATTTACGCCTCCATGTTCTATACCATATTCACCATTTGGCAGGTCATTTATAATTTCCCAGCCTAATCCCTTTGAGATATGCTCGTTAACAATTACTTTTGGGTTTAGCATATCATCATATAGATTTTGTGAAAGTCCGGCACCATTCATAACATAAATCAAAAATTTGCAATAATCTTCAGCAGTAGAAAGTAGGTTGCCTGCGGCGTTTACACTTGTTTCATAAGAGAAATTATAGTCATTTCCATTAGCATCGTGACAACGTGCAAGTCTAAGCGTATCAATACTTTCGTTCCAATATTGAGTGTTTTCCATTCCAATTGGTTTAAAAATTAATGAGTCTAATAATTTATCCAATGTTTTATTAAACTTGTTTTCCAATGCTTTCTTTAAATATTCAAAACCTTCTCCGGAGTAATGATATTGAGTTCCGGGTTCAAAATCGAAAGTAAGTTTTTTGGTGGGATGTCCAGATCTCCAATTTGTAAATCCCGTCTGATGGTTTAAAACATGTCGAGTAGTAAGTATTTTATGGTAAGGGTCATCTTTTACATCTGGGTCTACCCAATAATGAAATAGAGGTTCATCGAGTTTCCATTTACCTTCTTCTACTAATTTTAGAGTTAGCATTGTTACAATCGGTTTAGTCATGGATGCTATATTAAAAATTGAATTAACTTCTGCCGGCACACCTTTTTGAATCTCTCCAAATGCCTTAACATATTTAATTTTACCTTCTTCAATTATACCGACACTAACTGCCGGCACATTTAAATCTTCTAACCAACCTTGTACTTTATTCTCAAAGTTAAGATTAACTTTAGTATTAGCTTGAGCTTGTAAGACTAACCCAATAAAAAGTATTGGAATTAATAAGATTTGGCTTTTCACAACTTTTCCTTTAATGGTTTTCTTATTAGACACAAAATACTTTGAGGTAATATCAAGTAACCTAACCCAGTGGTTCGTTTTCATGAGTTTTCTCCTTGTAGTATTCCACTCGGTTTTCGCGTCGGGGCTACATGACTAGACGCGCGGCAGATTGCGAAAGTTCCGTGGGCGGGATGCAAGAAGAAGGGGGAGCCGGGTGGCTCCGCCCTGTGTCGGAACACCCAGATTAAATAGACACCGAGAAAATATCGTTAGATTTCCCCCTGTCGCACACCCCTTCACCTCCAACCACACCTGACAAACAAAAACCCCGCCACTCAAAAAAGCAGCGAGGCTTCAAATCAAACTGTGGTTTTGGGTGACTAACCTGGCGATGATCGCCAAAAACTGCTCGTCGATTCTCACCCCTAAACGAACCGGGGGGAAGCAGGCCGGAGCGCAGGATCATTTAGTGGGAAGACAACCCCCACCTCCCCCGCCGGGCGAGAGGGGATTGGCCAGGCACAAGCACATTCGAGATGTCGGGAAAGGCAGGCAAGTCCAAAGGTGCGCACCGGGAAATTCCTTCTAGTCGTCCCCCCGCAGATAATCGCCCAACCGGCCCCGGCTGTGCTCAGCCTCGTGGCAGTGGTTACAGAGATTTTCCCAGTTTGAGCCATCGGTGGGGTTGTTCTTGTCGTTGCCGTCGATGTGATGGACGGTCAGTTCGTGACGATTCGCCGCCGTAAACTCGCGGGCGCACTTGGCGCAAATCATTCCGTGCAAATCCAGTGACAGCTCGCGGTAGTTGATGCCTGATTTGCCGGCTGCATTGATGCCGCGGACTTCCTTGGCGATTTCTTCGTCGGTGGGCAGTTTCGTTGGTCTCGGCCGGCCGGCTTTGCGATTGTAGGGGCTGCGAGGGGACATTGGGACTCCCGGGGTTGAGGGCTGCGCGCCGAGCTTAACACGGAAGGTGGCCGGTGTCAGTTTGTAGTCGGCGGCGGCGATTCTCCCCCTAAATGACCCAAGGCGTCGCCCAACGCGACGCAGAATCGTTTAGGAAGAAAAATCACCCCACTGCGCAACCCCCAAACGACCTCAAGGCCAGGTTCATGTAGGCGGCAATAGCGCAGCCCATTCGAGATGTCGAAAAAAGGCAGGCAAGTCCAGATTCAAACCATTCGCCGGACACAGACGTCATGAATAGAGCACGGCAACCAGAAACACCGCAAGCGAATCGAGGAAACCGGAATGTGGACTTCCTTCAGTCTTCCGCGTAAATCGCCGTTCATCGTCTTCCTGATGTGTATGGTATTTCTGGTCGCGTCGACCACTCGCGCGGAAGTCGAGGCGAGAGTCGACCGAATCGTGAACGGGTTGCGCCCTTATGCATGGGTTCTCGTCGGCGACGAACCGCGACTCGACATCGGCGAGCGTATGGAATACTACAACGTGCCCGGCGTCAGCATCGCCGTGATCGAGAAAGGCAACTTGGCCTGGGCACGCGCCTACGGGGTCAGGAATACCGAAACGAACGAACCCGTCGAGACCACGACCCTGTTCGAGGCCGGATCGGTCAGCAAGAGCCTCAATGCGATGGTGGTCGTGAGCCTGTCCGAGTCGGGGAGCTTCGCGCTGGACGACGCGGTGAACGAGCACCTGGTCTCCTGGCGGCTGCCGCCGAGTCCCTATACGGCGAACCGGCCCATCACGATCTCGCAACTCCTCAACCACACCGGCGGCACGACCAACTTCAACGACCGAACGGGATATATGGGATACAGAAGGACCGATCCCATCCCCACCGTCCAGCAGATTCTCGCCGGGGAACCGCCGGCCCTGACCCAGCCGGTCAGGGTCGAACGGGAGCCGGGCGAATTCCACTACTCCAACGGCGGTGCCGTCGTCCTGCAACTCCTGGTCATGGAGACCGCCGGAAAGCCGTACCAGGCCATCCTCGAGGAATTGATCTTCGACCCACTGGGCATGGACAACAGCACGTTCTCCATACCCTTGCCGACGTCGCTGGAAGCCAGTGCGGCCTCGGCCCACTCGCGCATGAGACCCCTGGAAGGGGGCTACTATGTCTACCCGGAACTCGCCGCCGGCGGGTTGTGGTCGACGCCGACGGATCTGGCACTGTACATCATCGAACACTGGAAGGCGCTTCATGGCCGGTCGAAGCGGATCATCTCGCCCGCGAGCGCGCGATGGATGATCACTCCCAGCGGCCCGGATACGGACGCGGCAGCCGGCTTCTTCATAACCCGAAAGGGCCCTGAAACATACTACGGGCATCGAGGAGGAAACTACGGCTTCTACACGGATATGATCATCCGCGAGGCGACCGGCGACGGGGCCGTCGTCATGGTCAACGGCGGCAGCGATGGCGTCAGGTCAAACATGAGACGGGAAATCCTCAACGCGATCGCCGAGGAGTACGGGTGGAAAAACTTCCTGGCGCCACCGGTCACGGTCGCTGCAGATCCGGCGCGGGCGGCCGCCGGGTTCGCGGGGCGCTACCAGGTGAATGTCGACTGCGTGATCGAGATCTCGGTGCAGGACGAGGTCTGCACCGTCACGAGTCCCGAACGGGCTTTCCGGGCCGGCCTGAGAGCCTATCCTACAGTCGAGGGCGAACTGGTTGCGCAATCCATCCGACCACTGAGATTCCGGCTCGTCCGAGGCGCCAGCGCCCGCAGCGACACCCTGGTCATGCACGATGCCCAATCGCGCATCGCCGCTCCCCGGATCCTCGCCGACCAAAGGCCGCCCTACGAGTTGCTGCTGTCCGGTGAAATCGAGCTCGCGGTCGAACGGTACGACCGACTGCATCGGGCCGATCCCAACCATGAGATTGTCAGCGAGCGACGCATCAACTCCATCGCGTACTGGATTCTCAACCGGGAGAAGGTCGATGCGGCGATCGCGCTCTTCTCGTTGAACACCGCCTGGTACCCGCAATCGGCCAATACGCACGACTCCCTGGGTGAGGCCTACGCCCTGGCCGGTAATGTAGACCTCGCGATCCGGAGCTACAGGAGAGCCCTGGAACTCGACCCGGAAAGCGTGACCGCGCGGGAGGCCCTGCGGCGACTCGAGAATAACGAGTGAGTCGATTGTCCCTTCCAAAACCCGTCCTGTGCATACCATTTAATACGTCTGCCTTGTCTCCGTTGCAGTTAAGGCTGGGTGAGTATAGCATAGATGGATGTTCAAAATCACAATTTCTGCCGTATTCTCAGCTCTGCAATCTCGCCAGTTTCTGGTTCTTGAGAACATCGCTCTGCGCCACCAAATCGAAGTTTTTCAACGAAATGCCAAGCGACCAAGGCTGAAGCCTGAAGATCGGGTTCTCTGGGCTCTGCTTTCCCGCATTCTCCCCGACTGGCGGCAACATTTGTCCATTGTCCAGCCGGATACCGTCATCCGTTGGCATCGAAAAGGTTGGCGGCTCTACTGGAGGTGGCGGAGTAAGCCTGGCAAGGGAAGGCCGAAGGTTTCGGTGGAAATCCGCACCTTGATTAGCCGAATGTCTCAAGAAAATTACATGTGGGGCTCACCCCGTATTCACGGTGAACTTTTGAAACTGGGCTACGATATCTGCGAATCAACGATCGCCAAGTATATGGTCAGTCGGACGGGCCCATCGTCTCAAACGTGGCGAACCTTCATGCGCAATCACATGGCTGATATGGTTGCCATCGATTTCTTCACCGTTCACACAGCAACGTTCAAAACACTCTACGTTTTCCTGATCCTGTCACTCAATCGGCGACGGGTGATCCACTTCAACATTACCTCAAATCCATCCGCAGACTGGACAAGTATGCAGCTGATCCAAGCATTTCCTTTTGACTCGGCACCTCGGTATTTGATTCGGGATCGGGACGGTATTTACGGCCAGCAGGTCTTGGACACGCTCAAGATGCTTGGCACCAGGCAGGTCGTCACTTCCCGCCGGTCACCTTGGCAGAATGGCTATTGCGAAAGGATCATCGGGTCGATCAGGCGGGAATGTCT
>JAHOYV010000096.1 GCA_019038745.1 Gemmatimonadales bacterium | reverse complement strand
CATTACAAACTACACGGCAAAGATGGCATGAGAAGCAACCCAACGCAACATCGCCAGATTGCCTCTCCAAATATCTACAGAAGCCTATTTAGTGTACAAACAAGGGTTCGCCGTCGTTCATTCCTCCTCTGATTATGCCTTCTCTGACCTCAACACCCCTTATTATGGCGGCCGCAGATCCGGTCAGCGGAAAGATCCGGGCAGACAGGAATTCTTTATCCTCGAAAAGAAATGAGAAAATGGCCGGAAAGAGGTCCTGCAATACAACAATGTCGTCATTCCCAGCAAGTACTCCGCCAGGCCATTTGATGGCAAGAAAGGTTGCATGACGATCCTGGACATCCAATCTTGAAATCTCCGCCATGTCATACTCGTCCTTGATTTTGGTGCAGTTTTTTGTCAAGTAAGGGCCGTGATCCCCTGCCACGATGATCAATGCCTCCGGATAGTTGCGAATGATCAAGTCGACATTTCTTCTCATTTCCTCATTGGCATCATTCAACCGCTTTTCGAAACGTTCGTTTTCGTCTGGCAGGCACTTGCCTGAATTTTGGCTGTGGCCGGGCAAATTATCGTGCATGTAGACGAATCTAGCCGGCCCTTCGTTTCTCTCGAAAACAGCAGCCTTGCTTTTCAGAAACTCCTCCCGCACGGGGCTGCCGAACTCAAATGCGAAGCGGAATTCTCCCATTAATTAATACAGCCTTAACAAACAACCACTGGGGATCTATTAGATCTGGAAACGAATAATCGTAATGTGAGCAGCCGTTCTGAAACAAATAATCACTCCAAAATATACCGTAGGTTTTGTACCCGAAGCTTTGCAACAATCGCTGCACGGCACCATCGCCAGAAGCCGCTGTTCTTGGCTCTCCATAAAAAGATCTCGATACACTGAATACGCGACTAATTGTCCCAACCGTATTGGCTGAGATGGAATAGGTCTGGGGGTAGAGTTGGAATCCCGCCCCAGTGAGATAGCCTTCTTGTGCGCTGTTATCGATGCCATAACCAAGCATCGTTTCGTTGGGGACATACGCATCGTATATTAGAAAAAAAATGTCGGGTGTAGTGAGGGGCATCCTCTCACCGACAAGTTCAACCATCTTGTTGTCGATCGGGATCGGTGCAAAGTCTTTACCCCTTTCCGTGATGAACGGCAAACTGTTGATACTATTGGCCACGAAATAGAGAACGATTATGGCGCGGGTTAATTTTTTGCCGACGTGATTGTAGAGAAGTAATCCGACGACAAAGATTGAAATAAGCAGGCCTAGTTGGATTACTAAATCACCGCGCTCAAACCATTTGGAGTGGGCAGTCAAGGAAGCCATGTTGGTGATTGTGAACGAGAACGCCATGCCGATGAACATCAGAATGCGCCCAGAGCTTACAACCGATAACAGGGCTGGAATCACAACAATCAAAACGACGGAAAAGGCGGCAAAGAATCCGATGACCCTAAATGAGCTTAAAACCGAGAGAATGTCTTGATTGTTCAATACATATTGAACAACTGGTGTGAGCGGCAGTAGGATAAATAAGCAATCCGAACCGTTCAATTTTTTGACTGAATTCTCAAACGCAAAAGTCCGATTTTTTTGTATTTTGAAAAACACAAAAAACAACAAATACAATCCCGCCGCTGCGAGCAATAGGAGTTTCCATAGGTTGTCGACAAAGACGGCATTGACGTTGGCAACATCACCTTGCAAGAGCCAGGACAGGAGGTGGGAAAATGACAGGCTGTATAACACCGTGACTAATAATGGAACAACAATTTGCGGCAATCTCGCCACTCTGGTAAAATTCATTTATGTAACTCCAGCTTAATATGACAATTTGCTACTTCCGGCGCAGCAAATACAATGTACGCTCACTGCCTTCGATGGTCTCGGCGGCGGTTATCTCAAAAAATTCACTGAATGCGGATTCGAACCCCTCCTTGGTGTAGTCGGGAAAGATGTCCTCCCTGGTTGAAAGCAGGCGTTTGACCTGGGAGTCGCTCTTGGGAACGAATTCGATAATCAGCCAACGGCCCGCCCGGGCAAAAAACTTGGCCAACAGGGCTAGGGGAACGTTGTTGCTGACGGACAGGTGGTGGATCAGAGCCAAAGCAAAAACCATATCAACTGGCCCACGGCCCAGGAGAGATGTGCGTTCGGCATGATCCCATCCCAAGTCGGGACTGGGATTAGTCAAATCCATCAGCAGGGGCAGAATATCCTTCTCGCCCTTTTTCTTAACTTCCCGCCAGTTCATTTCCACAGCCGTCGGATCAATATCAAAGGCAATCGTGGAAATTCCCTGCTCGCTGGCCACTCGACTGAAGAAACCGTTGTTGGCGCCCAGATCCCAGACGGTGCGGGCCTCGGTTCGGCTCAGAAACTGTTTAACCAGATTCCTTTTGCGGGATAGGGAATCATCGGAATAGTTGGTATCCGAATAGTAAGCCCCCCATTCGGTTCCTGATGGTTTCCATTCCAGTTTGCGAACTGCCCCCCGCAGGCTGTCGATGATCCCCAGCAATGCCTTTTTGGATACCTTGGTGCCCTTGGCCGACTTGCGCTCGTTCTCGTGTTTCTTCTGACTGGCGGAATGAGCATGGACGTGCATCAAAAGGCCCGGGTTCAACTTGGTGCGCAGGGGCAGCAGGGTGGCTGCCAGGTCCAGGGGAATACCATCGATACCGGTTCGCAGCAGAGAGCCGAGGCGTATGTCACGATGGGCCATCAAAGCCAGAGGAGCCAGGAAATGCTGGCAAAACTGGCGGTAGGCTACCCAGGGCGCACCCTCCTGGTAGGCAGTGAACGACAACGTGTCGATAAGTACCGGCTTACCTTTGTAAAATTGGATGTTGTAGGCAGATGCGTCCTTAAGGCTCAGACCCTTTTTCAGGGCCAGCTTTTGGATGCGCAAGGTCGTCAAGGCCGCGTCCTTGAGTTGGGAGAAAGACCACTCGTAAGGGTAACTTATGAAGGGCACCAACTCTGGCTTGATGATGCAGTAGGCCTGATCGTTTACAGCCAACTCCGGAGCTACTTCCACATGGGGGATTAACAATCCATTCTCCACCAACCGATCATACAGTCCCGACTCATTTAGCAGCTTATAATCGTCGCTATAGACCTGATTGATTTGGCGGTAGAGTTTGCCGTCGCACCGGAACAAAAAACCACTGGGGTCCCGAAAGGAGGCAGCTAGAATATTATTCATCGTCGTCGTCATCTTCTTTCAATGGTTTCCCGGTGAAGACAGCCTTGATCTTATGCCAAAACAGTTTAAAGGCCACGCTGACACCTATCACCGCAGCGATGATGCCCTGGATGAGAAAGCTTCCGGTACCAGGATCTATGTAGGCGAAAGCGGGCGCGGAGATCAGCATGAGGACCAAGGCTACTAATAGGGTAATGAGCAGAGACGGCATCATGGGAATCCACTTCGGTTGAGGTTCAGTGTGTCACAAATTAATCGGCTAGAGCAACTCAGCCCGGCCGCTGGACCGTAAGATATAAATGGTGGAAACCTCTGTTGTAAAGAGCGAGTGCTGCCTTTTTCCTGAAGCGATCGCCGACAGGCCGGATGTTATGCTACTCCTTCAACCACCCAATGGCCTCTTCCCGTACAGTAAACAAATCGGAAACAATATCCCATTTGCCTTCAACAAAAACGCCCCACATTCGAATCATCCCGAATTCCAGGTCACGGCCAGCCAAGAGTGCACACTTGGCCGGTCCGAGTTCGGCTCTCCGTTGCCCGCACATATCCGCAATCTGCTGGACATTTCCGACGGTAAGAGGACTGGTATCCAGCTCCATTTCATCTACTAAAACCGGAGTACCTGGCTTCCACTTATCGTGCCCTATCAGAGCATCAAGAAAATCCCCGTATTTGCTGAGTTCCGCTTCTCCGGAAACCTTGATTTCAAAGAAGTCGTCGTTGTGTTTTATACTGAATTCCATAATACTTCCCCCTCTTGTTGAATTGGCTCCCAGTCTATCCCATACCGTACAGGATACGCAACTGATTCAAAGCTCAGCACCCCAATATTTCCCTAGCCTCTGCCTCATCCAGCGCCAATTGTCGAATCAAATCATCCCGGCCCTCGAATTTCCTCTCCCCCCGTAGCCGCTTATGCCACTGGATCTTCACGTTGCGTCCACGCAAATCCCCGTCGAAGCCAAAGATATTTGCTTCCAGGCGCGGAATCGTCAAGCCCTCGGTATGGAAAGTGGGCACGAACCCGAAATTCAACATCCCGCCGAAGACCACCCATTGTCCGGGTCCGGATCCCAACAGATCGCCATTGCTGTCGATCTCGGGCAGAGTCTCGGTGCTGTGTCCGAGGATTCCGCCGGTGCCCTGTTCGGATACCTCGCTCGCGACCTCGGCCGGCACCTGCACGGTAACGGCGTAAACACCGGGCTCGGGCAATAACTTCAGGTCATCGAAAGGCTGAACATTGGCTGTGGGATACCCTATCTCCCGCCCCCTTCGATCCCCCGGCACAACCTCGCCCCACAAGCTGTAGGGGCGGCCCAACATTTGCCGCGCATCCTCCACCCGGCCCTGGCCCAGGGCTTTGCGAATGGCTGTACTGCTGATGACCTTTTCATCCCACTTGACCGGCGGTACCACTTCCACGGAAAAACCCAACTCCCCGCCCAAATCGGCCAGGGTCGAGGCGGTTCCTCCCCGGTTGGCGCCCAGATGCACATCGTAACCGGCCACCAGGTGTTTCATCCCCAAATAACCCACCAGAAAACGGGAGACAAAAGTTTTGTAGTCCAAGCGGGACAGGGCGGGACAGAAATCGGCCGCCACTATTACCTCACAACCCAGGTCCTCCAGCAGAGCCAACTTTTCACGCCATGTAGTCAGTAGATAAGGATCCGAATGAGGACTGAGGGTCTGTCGCGGATGTTGTATAAAAGTGAAAACGGCGCCGCTGGCCAGGTTGTGTTCCTGACGTCCGGCCCGTACCCGACTGATCAGTTTCTGGTGACCTCGGTGCAGACCGTCGAAGGAGCCCAGGGCCAGGCTGCAGGATTCCAGCTGAGGTCCGCGCACCCCGATTCGGCCGGCGATCAGCTCTTCGATATATTCCTCGGTAAGTCGAATCAAGCGCATGGTCCAACTCCTGATTTATTCAAGCTGGTCCCGGGGAATTACCGCCGCCAGACTGGGTGTCCCCTTCTCGGGATCCAGGTGGCCTACGGCGAGCAGAGCCCCATCGGAGGCCAAAATTCGAAACAGCCGCCCGGCCTTGCCGGCTTCCACCAACTCGCCGTCCAAACGGTCCAGCCATTCGGCGGTCGGTTGTCCGCCGTTTTGAACCAAGTCAGCCTCCGGGTCAGTCAACGTGAGTCCCGGCAAATGCGCCAACGCCCGATCCAGGGGCAACAGGTCTCGAGCTAATTCCACTCCATCCAGATCCATTACACCGGCCGTCGCATCCCGGATATCGAAAGGACCAACCTGTGTACGACGCAACTGGTGAAGGTGCCCGACGCTGCCGGCGCGTACAGCCAGATCCCTGGCCAGTGACCGGATGTAGGTCCCGCTGGAGCATTCCACCAGCAGGTCCATCTGGTGCACAACGCCCTCGGCGCCGAGAATCCCGGGCGCATCCCCATCCACTTGGATTTCGGCGGGAATTCCCCAGTGGACACCCGTGACTTCCAGTCGAGCGATGGTAACTTCACGGGCCTCCGGCTCGGCTACATCCTCCCCCTGGCGAACCCGTTTGTACAGAGGTTTCCCATCCCGTTTCAGTGCGGAAATCAGGGGAGGAACCTGCTGGATCCGGCCTGAGAATTCGGGGAGAAGATGAACTACTTCGGCGGGAGAATCGGGGACCGGTGCCGTATCGGTGATCTGTCCGTCCCGATCCAGGGTGTCGGTGGCCGCCCCGAAGCGGAGGGTTGCGGCGTAGGTCTTGTCCAGACCCATCAGAAAGGGGGATAGTCGGGACCCCTTGCCGATCAAGAGAACCAGCAAACCGGTGGCCAGTGGATCCAGGGTACCGGCGTGGCCGCACTTGAAACGGGGAGGCCGCGGCCCACCACGCGGTCGGCCGCCACGCGAAGCAAGTTCTGGAAAAGCACGAACCAGGGAGCGGCGCACATGGTCGACCACCGCGAATGAAGATACCCCGCCCGGTTTGTCCACGAGCAGGATGCCGGAAAGGGAGCTCATCAATTAAGGGCTGCCAGCAGGTCCCCCACCAGGCGGGCGGTCACCTCGTCAATAG
>JAHOYV010000042.1 GCA_019038745.1 Gemmatimonadales bacterium | reverse complement strand
ACCCACGAAAACAGGAGTTTCTATGTGCTCCATTTGGCCCTGGAGTATATGAAGTCCGTGATCGAATAACTGAGGAATACATACTATTTGGAATAGGGAAGAATTGTGCATGGCGAATGACAAGCCTGCTTCCTCGTCCCCTTGGCTCAGGAACTAGAAACAATGCAAGCAAGCGTTCTTACGTGATGGAAAACATTGGACGGCTCGATTACCGATGCTGTGCTTGTGCCACCAGAGCAGGGGCCGCCGATATCGAGCGTCAGTTAAAGAAAGAAAAATCCTATTTGTTCACTACATAGGAATCAGTTCCGCTAACCGGAGGCGATCGAAATGGCGAAGATCGCCTCGCCCCCAAAAGACATCTAGACCAGGTTCAGGTGAGCGGACAGCACATTCGAGATGTCGGGAAAGACAAGCAAGACCACTCATTGAAAATTGATTCCCGCCATGAATCGGAGTGTGTTTGAAGGAGGGCGGCTTTCATCGCCCCGATGCCTTCCCTACTCGAGGACATCAGGTAGGCAATAGCATATCACTGACATAGGCTGGGGCTCGCCGTCGTCCTCGCTCCAATTGCCGCCCAGAGCGGTCGCCATGGCGGCCATGTGGTTCGCTACCAGGAATAAGCGACCCTGGCTGATATAGATCTTATCGTCGCGCAGGTTGCCCGGTGCACGGACGGATACAGTGCGGCTGAATTCCCCGTCGCCGTCGAAGACATCGAAGGTAGCCAGCACTCCCTCGGCATTGTCGAAGGCGCCGCGACTCGTCAGCACCCATAAAGAGCCGTCGAGGCGGGGATAGATACCCTGGATGGTGCGGTCGGTTTTGCTTACCTCGAAGGTGATCTGTTTGCCGTCGTGGTGACTGCCGACGATTGCCTCCGCGTGATACCTTTTTTTCTTCTCATAGAATGTCTTGGTACGCACTCGCTGGCCTTTGTCGCGACCGAGCAGCCGGAGCAATTCGCCGTCAAGGCTGTAGACTTCCAGTTCGTAGTCGTCCCACACCCGGTTGACGATGACACGATCCCGCGCGTCCACACACCAGATCCATTTTTCAAATCCCACCAGACTATTCTCGAAATAATGGGCGTCACCTGAAGGTCTGATGTGGGAATTTTCGCAGAAAGTGGCGGTGATCGCGCCCGTTCCATCGATGCTCACCAGGGAGTCCCAGCGTTCGAAATCATCGTTGCCTTGTCCGCCAACCTGGTTCAGGTAGAGGATCAGCCGATCACGAGTCTGTCGAGCGCCACTGGCGAAAATCCGGGAGCCCAATTCCGGTTCCGGCATGGGGAGATGGCCCACCGGATCACCTTCGGTCGTAACCACCTTCACTGAACCGGGGACTCGTTCCACCAGGCCGAGGTCCCCGTCCCGGGTGATGAACAAACCGCAAGGATAACGAAGCTCGCCGGGGCCTTCACCTTCACGGGCAATCACGCCGAGAAATCCCCCCTCCGGTGAGAACTTGTGCACCTCGACAAGCTGGCGATCGAACACGTAGGTATTGCCGTCGGAATCGGCCACAACGTCAAAGATCACGCCGAAAATGTTTGCATCTCCCTCATGGCCAATGCGCCAGAGTTCGCTTAGCTGGAGGCTTTGGTGCGGTTGGGCCTGGAGCGAGTGGGGCAACACCATGCCGGCCAGAATGATCAGGGTATGGGCAACGATCCGGGCTTGGCGAGGCGGCATCTGATCTCCGATCGAAGCTCCGTATAGTCGGGTGATCTTGCCTGTATATTTCCGACATCCAGTTAAGCACATTTCTTACTTCTCTCGTACTCGATCGGAGGCACGTGACCCAAGCTCGAGTGCAGACGCTTCTGATTGTACCACGTCCCGATCCAGCTGTTGAGATCTTCCGCCGCTTCTCGCCTTGGCGCGTAGCTCTGGTCGTTCACCTGATCTTGCCTGTGTATTTCCGACATTCCGAAAAGCACATTACCGCCAACGCTTGAATCCGTGTCGACGTACGCGATCGCATCATACATCATGGCGGTCTTTCCCCTCAGAACTGGTCCATTTGAAAAGCTAGTTTCTTGGTGTTACAATTTGGGCGGATGGATTAAGTGGTAGGGACACGGGCAACAACTGGATTCTGACTTCAAAATCCGCCTGTTTTTGATTGTTGATTCCCACAACCGGCCCTGCCGATGCCATAATGCCGGGAAAGTGCCCACTGCGGAATTGGTAATAATCGCCAATATGTCGTCTGAATCCTCTTATGCATTAATGTATCGAGGCGCCGAGACCGGCCAGGCAATCCAGGGGGGAAACTAATGATTTCAAGCTATTTTCACCGACCGTTTCTTGCCCGACCCTTCCAGATTTTTTTGATGCTCCTACTCGTCGGCCTGTCCGGGGCGACGGCCTCGGCGCAAGACACGGATCAGCTGGGCATCTATTTCGACACGGTCCCGCCGATCCAATTGACCGGATCAGTCCGAGAGGTGGTCATTTCCTGGAACGCTCCCGAGACCGTGGATTTCGGAGAGGTCACGATCGAGACAAGCCATTCCCTTACTTTCCTGGTAGAAAACACCGGGGACGGATCTTTCACCGTACAGCCTTCCCTGCCCAGCTTCTGCCTGGGATTCAGCATTCTTGAACCGGGCCTCCAAATTCTGGAACCAGGGGATTCGAACTCCTATACGATCTGGTTCGAGCCCACCGCCGAAGTACCCTACGCCTGCACATTGGACATGGGAGAAACAATTCCTCCGATCCAGCTGATCGGATCGGGCAAACCACCGGTCATATCCTGGAGCTCCCCAGGGGCATTGGATTTCGGGGAGGTCCCGGCCACGGCCAGCAAAAATATCTACTTCTATGTAGAAAACACAGGGGAAGCACTTTTTTCGGTTCAGCTGTCTATGGACGAATCCTGCGAGGCGTTTTACACGAACTATACTTCTGTCTATCCCATCCCACCTGGTATCTCGAGATCTTTTGGGGTGGTTTTCAAGCCTATGACGGTAGGAACGTTCGCCTGCACCTTGAACATGGGCGACACCGTCCCACCGATCCAATTGACCGGATCGGCCCCACCGCCGACCATTTCCTGGAGCGCCCCGGAAGCATTGGATTTGGGGGAGATCCCCGCCACCGCAGGGACTTACCAAAATTTTTTGGTAGAAAACACCGGTGATGCGCCTTTTACAGTTCAACTGTCTCTGGATGAATCCTGCAGTGAATTTTCCGTAACTCCGACTTCCCTGATTACAATCCACCCGGGATCAGGATATGGCTTCCGCGTAATTTTCCAGCCCATGGAGGTAGGAACATACGCTTGCACGTTGGACTTGGGCGACACCGTCCCACCGATCCAATTGACCGGATCGGCACGACCGCCGACCATTTCCTGGAGCGCTCCTGAGGAACTGGATTTCGGGGAGATCCCGGCCACGGCCACCACATCCCTCAACTTCCTCGTAGTGAACACCGGGGATGCGCCGTTTTCAGCTCAGATGTCCCTGGATGAATCCTGTAATGAATTTTCCGCAAATACTACCTACCCGATTACCTTTAACCCCGGATCCCAATATAACTATGTCGTCAACTTCCATCCTCCGGCTGTCGGGACCTACGCCTGCACGTTGCACATGGGGGACACAATCCCGCCGATCCAGTTGATCGGATCGGCCCGACCGCCGAACATTTCCTGGATTGCCCCGGATACATTGGAATTCGGAGAGGGTCCTGTCGGTTACGAGCAAAGCAAGTCTTTTCTCATTCAAAATACTGGTGACGCCCCCTTCACGGTTCAACTGTCCCTGGATGAGTCGTGCCAAAGCTTCTTTTTGAGATCATCTTTGGTCTACACCATCGACCCGGGTGTTGTGAGAAATTACAACGTGTTCTTCCTTCCCACAGCCGTCGAATCCTACACATGCACTTTGGGATTGGGAGAAACCGTCCCGCCGATCCAGGTGACCGGTTCAGGCCGTCCGCCGATCCTTTCTTGGACCGCCCCGGAAATGCTGGATTTCGGAGAAGTCGATTTCGGGCAATCGGTGAGCCTGCCGCTGACGGTCACCAACACCGGGGATGTTGCGATTTACGTCGCCTACCTCCTGGAACCCGGTTGCGAGGGGTTCATGCTTACCGGGACGACTCCCTTTACGCTCTACCCCGGAAAATCCCACACTGATTATCCCACCTTCTCCCCGGCCGTCTTGGGAGAAACCGTCTGCTTGTTGAGCCTTGGAGAGATAATTCCGGCGGTCACACTGATCGGACTGAGCTTGAACGAGGTGATCGGTTACCAGATCACTCCGACCGAATATAATTTCCCTTCGACCATCATCGGCACCTCCCGCACGTGTGGAATAAAATTCGAAAATACAGGAACCACCCCCTTCCACATCGACCCGGTCCTGGCCCAGCAGGTAGAAGGTTTCAAGATCATTTACGGCGGCGAGCCACTTGATTTGGGACTCGGGGAAACCCACACTGTCTTTATCGAATTCAAGCCCCTTGCGATTGCCGCCTTCGGTACGGGACTGTCCTTTGGTATGGATTTCCCGGTAGTACCGATCACGGGAACGAGCGAGGCCGCACCCATTTTCGACTGTACCGTCGACGTCATGGAATTGGATTTCGGCGTGGTCATGGTGGGTGAATCCGAAGCCAGGACCTTCCAGGTCACAAACGACGGCAATTCTCCTCTTGTCCTCGACCCGGTGGAGAACAGCACCTCTTTCTCCGTGCAAGAGGGCCCGATAACCATCCAGCCTGGAGCTACACAGAGCATCGTAGTGACCTTCCAGCCGATGATCGAAGGCATCTGGAGTTCGGTGATCACACTGGTGCAGGATTTCTGTCCCTCCGTTGTCTGCAACGGGATCGGAGCGGCCCAACCCCCTGGAACCGAGGATCTGGTGGGATTCACCTTCAATGAAAGCTCCCTGGAGCAGGGCCTCTTCGATAGCTCCACTTTGGCTTCCATGGGTTCAATAGTTACGGCCCACCTGGCACTGATCAATCCTTCGTCCACCGACCCTTTGTCCGGGTGGGAGTGCTGCGCGAGTATCGAAGGGCCGGGAATATTCATATCCTGGCAAATGGAAAATAACGCCATCAACGTACTGACTGCGCCTTGCTTCATGGTCGGCCTGGGATCGCCGCTTCCACCCGCCCCGTATTACATCCTGGCCACGGCCCAGATCTTCGTAACCGGATTTGAAGGGGAGATCATTTTCCACTTGGGTCGGACCGATTTTGCCTCGATTCCCGGGGAGATGGCCTGGGCTACGGGTGGGGACGACCCCCAGATCCTTCCCATGTGGACCTATTCCGGAATTCCCCAGGTCGCCTTGATTACTATTGTTTTGGGCGGGCCGGTCGGTGTCACCGCCCCTATGCCCTCCGCCGAAGTAAACGGAGGCCGGGTGACTCTCAGTTGGACCCTGGATGATGAGGAGTTCCACGGGTACCGCGTCTACCGGCGCGAGGAATCCGGGTCGGCTGAATCGCTGAACCAGCAACTGCTTCCGATCACGCAAGGAACCATCACCTTCACCGACGATCCCGCCGGATTCCCATCGGGCACGATCCTCTACTACAGCTACGCCCTGGCCGCCGACGGCGTCGAACAGGCCCGCAGCCCCGAAGTCGAGGTCACTCTGAAGGGCCTGCCACAAGTGACCGCCACGCGACTTCTGCCGAACGTGCCGAACCCGTTCAACCCCCAGACGGAAATCCCCTTCGAATTGAAACAGGCCGGTCCGGTTCGGGTGACCATCTACGACGTGACCGGCCGCCTGGTCCGCACCCTGGTCAGCGAGAGCCTGGGCGCCGGACCGCACTCGCGCACGTGGTACGGCCAGGATGATCGCGGGCGACAGACACCCAGCGGAGCCTACTATATCCGCCTGGAAACGAAGGAACGGTTGGATCATCGCAAGGTGATGTTGTTGAAGTGATCATGGAACGGCCAGTCGAGCCTATTACCGGCCCCGGGGTCCAAGCCCGGGGCCTTTTCTTTGGAGAAGTTAGGTCTTGAGCGGGCATCGTTTTGGAAGAAAATTCTCGCCAGTCGACAGTTTTTGCTACAACGCGAACTAGAGCTAGGATGAGGTTCTTATAAAAACCCCACCCGTGTAGCCCCCGACCTAACTAACGGCGACCATCAGGAATGGACTTTGGCAATTAACCCCAAGTTGACCACCCTTCCTGCGGCGCACTGCGGCGATTCGGCCATCCTGGTCTGACGCGCGCTGGGTCGACGAGGAGGAGAAGGCTAATCGCGGGGAAGATGACTAGACGGGCCCGACCTCACCATACATCATACTGCGGGCAGAGGATTCGAGAGACTCAGAAGAGTTTCGGCCAGAAATCGACCGTTTGTGTTAACCAAGAGAGGTTTCGATCAAGAACGGTGATCGCGCATAACCTTTTACAACAACAACTTATATGCCACAAAAAAGACAGGCCCGAAGACCTGCCCAAAAGTTGCCCTAAAAAACAACCGGCTCCCCGGGTAGGACGCGGAAAGGAACTTTTCTCTTAGAGGATGGGGCCGGTTGGATTTGGTTGCCAACCAACCCCGGAAAACGATCACTT
>JAHOYV010000006.1 GCA_019038745.1 Gemmatimonadales bacterium | reverse complement strand
TCGCCCGGGGCCGCTACTTTGATATGGATGTTTTTGCCCTCATCAATCTCGAAAACCAACCGGCTGCGGCCAATTCTTCGGCCTGGCGTTGCTGGCATGGATAACCTGAACCAGGCTCTTGACCGATATTTCCCGTTACCCCAAAATGCCGAAAGCGTAACGAGCGGTCATTATTGGGCGATCACTTGAGGAGCAAATCATGAGGGGCCTCTGCACAGTAATTTTTGCGATGATAGTCGTCACCTTGGCAACCCCGGTTGCAACCTGCCACGCCTCTCCCCTGGCAGATTTCGAGCGTCATTTTCTGGACGAGACCCTGCGGATCGATTACTTCCACACCGGCAACTCCACTGAGGAAATCATCTCCCTTGACCAGATGTATCGACAGGGTTCCTGGGCCGGTAGTCGAACCCGCAGGGTCGACACCCTGGACCTGGGTCGCTACTACGCCAAGGTGTACGACGCCGCTTCGGGGGAACTGCTCTATTCCCGAGGTTTCGATTCCTACTATGGGGAATGGAAAACCACCTCTTTGGCCGCCGAAGGCGTGCGGCGCACCTATCACGAATCCGCCCTCGTACCCTTCCCCAGGGCGCCGATCGAATTCACCCTGGAAGTTCGACAGGACGATCTCACCCTGGCCGAAATCTATCGTGTCGAAATCGACCCCCAATCCTTTCTGATCCGGGAGGATTCATTAAATGAAAACGTGATCGTGGTGAAGGCCGCCTATGGTGGCGATTCGCACTCCCGAGTCGATGTGGCCATTCTCGGGGAGGGTTACACCGTAGACGAAGAAGAAAAATTCCGCGCCGACCTGGCCCGATTCACCAAAGTAATGTTGGGATACGAACCGTACTCCTCCCTTGCCCACCGGTTCAACGTATGGGGAGTACTGCTCCCATCGCAGGAAAGCGGCTGTGACGAACCCAGTCGCGGGGTACACCGCAACACTGCCCTTGGCTCCACCTTCGATTCCCTTGGCTCGGAACGTTACCTGCTGACCGAGGCCAACCGTTCCTTCCGCGACGTGGCCGCACACGTGCCCTACGATGCCCTTTACATCATGGTCAATCACGAACGGTATGGAGGTGGGGGCATCTACAACCTTTTCTGCACCTTCACCAGCGACAACCAGTGGAGCGAGTATGTCTTCCTGCACGAGTTCGGCCATCACTTCGCAGGCTTGGCTGACGAGTACTACATCAGCAGCACGGCCTATAACGACTTTTATCCCCGCGGCGTCGAACCCCACGAACGCAACATCACCCGTCTTCTGGATCCTGATCATGTGAAATGGCAACATCTGTTAACGCCCGGGATCGCGGTTCCGACTCCCTGGGCAAAAGTCGACTACGATACAAGAGACCGGGAGTACCAGAAGAAGCGAGGCCAAGTGAACGAAAATATCGCCAGCCTGATGCGCGCCGGTGCCCCGGGCAAGGAAGTGGAGAGTGCAAAAGCGGAAGGTGAGCTCTTGTCAAAGAGCCACCAGAACAAGGTTGACGACTGGTTCGCCCAAAGCTCTTTCTCCGGCCAAGTGGGTGTTTTCGAGGGGGCCGGCTATTCCTCCACCGGTATGTTCCGTTCCCAGCTGGACTGCATCATGTTCAGCAAGGGATTGAAGCCCTTCTGTGCAGCCTGTCGGCAAGGAATAATCGAAGTTATTGAGCGATACGGGGAATAGGGACCGGGAAAATTGAAGGGTCCTTTTTCTTAAGAAATTTGAAAATCTTCCGAAACCTTCCTTGGAGTATTGAGTCCATTTGATCTAGAGCGAATGTCGGTTTCATCAGATGCCGGGGTTTTCGTTGTTAACCTTGAATACAGGGGTGCTTCCAGATGCTTTTCAAATTGGGCGTCACCGCCAAATTTCTGATTGCCATTACCGTTGCTATTCTGGTCATCCAGGCCGGCACCGGGATCGTCTCCTTGACCCGGTCTCGCCAGGCCTTGCAGGACCAAGCCGAGATGTTCATTTCACTCATCACCCGTATTCAGGAGGATGAACGCCAGGTTCTGATGGGTGAGTTGGCGAGCAAGGAAGCGACCATGGCTTCGGTTCTGGTGGATATGGCAGCCAACTACATCGTCAATTACGAGTTTGAGCTGTTGGACCAACTGGCCCTGGCCACGATGCTCGATGAGGATTTCGTGGCGGTCAATTTCTACGGGACCGACGGATCAAGTATCAACGAAGAGATACCGTTCCCCAAAGGCGTTCTTGAGTTTTCCCATGAGATTCTATTCGAGGAAACCCCGATGGGTGTCATGAAAATTGCTGTGTCCACCACCCATGCGGACGATGTTTTCGCCCAAGTGAAGGCCAAGGCGGATATCAAGATCGCCGGAGCCGAGGAGGCTGGACGCCAGGCCGCTTGGAGTATGGCCTATTGGACCGGCGGAATCAGTCTGGGAGGGTTGCTTCTCCTGGCCGGTCTGACCTGGTTCCTTCTGACCAGAATCATCATCAAGCCCGTGAACAACGTGGTCAGCGGTTTGAATGCCAGCAGCACCAAGGTATCCCTGTCTGCCGACCAGGTAGCTTCATCCAGCGACGCCCTGTCCTCGGGTACGGCCAATCAGGCCTCGGCCCTCGAGGAAACTTCGGCCTCTCTTGAGGAACTGACCGCCCGGACCAGAACCAATGCCGAGAATGCTGAAAAGGCCAGCCAGGAGACCATAGAGGCCCTGGAATCGGCCAATAATGGCCAAGAAGCCATGAACCGAATGGGCCAAGCCATCCAGCAGATCAAGGCTTCATCGGACGAGACCTCCAAGATCATCAAGACAATAGACGAAATTGCCTTCCAAACCAACCTGCTGGCCCTGAACGCTGCCGTCGAAGCCGCCCGCGCAGGTGATGCCGGGAAAGGTTTCGCCGTGGTGGCCGAAGAGGTCCGCAATCTTGCCCGGCGCAGCGCCGATGCGGCCAGGAACACCGGTGCTCTGCTGGATGATGCCCAGGACCACGCCGACCACGGGGTAACCATGGCCGAGGACGTGAGCAGGATCCTGGACCAGATCAGGGATCGAGTTCAGGGCGCCTCGGGACTGGTGGCCGACATGACGACCTCTTCTTCGGAGCAGGCCCAAGGCATCGACCAGATCAACAGTGCGGTCGGCCAGATCGACCAGGTCACCCAGGCCAACAACGCCAGCGCGGAGAAGTCGGCGGCAGCCGGCCAAGAGATGTCCTCGTTGGCGATTGATCTCAACCAGATTGTCGGTGAACTTCAGGTAATCGTTGGGGGGAATTCCAGCGTAGCCTAGATCTTATGCCGTAGCCCTCGTTAATCATTTCGAAAACTTCGGTCCTCGGACCTATTCGAATCGGAAGGTCTGAGCGTAGACCCGGACACTTACATTCAATCCTTTGGTTATCAATGCTTCTTCATCGTCACGATGAGCCTGACCAACCAGGCCGACCACCTGAAGGCTGTTGATCACGACCGTGTGTGCGCCGAGGCTCCGAGCCTTGTTGCCAAGCTCCAACAGCAACCATTCCCGCGGGTGTTTTTTGCTGATAGTACCCATTACGACCAGATCGGCCACTTTGCCGTGTTCTCTGGAAGTCTGAAGATTTTCCCACAGCCAGTGCGTGTCCACGATTTGAGCCTGGGCCAGGTCGGGAGCTTTTTCCGGATTTCCCGGCAGCTTCAGCCAGGCTTCGAGACTGCGGGTACTCCAATAAATGTCCACCGGAGTATCCGGATTATTGGCAGGTAATGATTGAACCAGGATCGATACCTCCACCTTGTGGCCGGAGGAACAACTTCCAAGCGGGAGGATTAACAGTGCGCCCAATAACAGGAAGATTTTTCGGAATATGGAAAAGTAGATCATCGAGTTAACTCATTTTGGAAAAAGTGAAAACCCCAGTTGGGACACAGATGTATCATCAACAAATTGGAGGGCATTTCAACCATTAAATCAAGTGGTTGGATCGGGAAAGCAAAATGAAGATGTTTTGGAGATTTCATAAGGGTTTTTATGGGTTAGGCACGAACGTTTCCTGGTTTCCGATGAGCCATATCCCAAATGCCGCATAAATTTAGAGACGGACCTATGTGATTTTGTGATTGCATCAGCCAATTGGTTAGTGATAGTCTGTTTTCGCTGACCTCGCCTATTCCACGGAGATATGATTGAGGGATCTCGTAGTATCGGACTCGGTGTTGGCTTGGACACTTGCTCCCCAACCGGAAAGAGGGAATTTTTCTGCCGGAATCTCAATCGGGGCAGCGACCAAAACAACAACTCCGCGGTTTTCAACAGAAAGGATCCACCATGAACAGGCCAATGCGACTTGTTGCTGTTCTGACCCTTCTTGCAATTTATCTTTCCGCCCTACCCTGCCTTGCCATCAAGAATCAAAGCGCCGAAGATTTCACTTCCACAATATTGAAGGATACCGTCAATACGACCGCCAATTGGAACACCGTCGCTGAAGAACTCAGCCTTTATCCGCTCGTCCCCACGCTCCTTGGAAACCTGCCCACTTCAGGAGATGCTTGGGACCTCGTAGTGTCGGGCAACCACGCCTTTTTGGTCGATGTCATCGGGCTCAAGGTAATCAACATCGAGCACCCTGATGATCCTCAACTCGCTGGATACCTTGACACTGACGGCGATGCCAGAGGCGTGGCAATACATGGTGATTATGCCTTTGTAGCAGATGGAACTTTCGGACTCCAGATCATCAACATATCCAACCCCGCGCTCCCACAGCACATTGTAACTTATGACACGCCGGACTTTGCTTTTGACGTTGTCGTTTCGGGTAATTTTGCCTATGTAGCCGATTGGGACGGCGGACTCCAGGTAGTCAATATTTCAAACCCTTCGAACCCGTTGTACCATGGACACTATGAAACGCCAGGCGATGCCACGGGTGTAGCGGTCTCAGGCGATTTCGCCTTTGTGGCAGACTACGGAGCAGGATTCCTGGTATTAAACATAATAAATCCCGCCTCCCCTCTGTTGCTGGGACAGTATGACACCCCTGGTCATGCAAGGCGGGTCACCGTTGAGGGCGATTACGCGTTTGTGGCGGATTCGGAGAACGGACTTCGGATACTCAGCATCTTGGACCCCGAAAACCCCACTTACCTTGGAGATTGCCTCACACCGGGCGATGCATACGATGTTACCGCTACGGGCGACTATGCGTATGTAGCAGCCCTTGGATCGGGGCTCCAGGTTATTGATATCTCAAATATTGCCGATCCCCAGATCATTGAAGAATACGACACATCGGGCCAAGCCAGGGGAGTTGCCGTTGCAGGTACCTGCGCCTTTGTGGCGGATTACGACTCCGGGCTTCAGGTGATTGAAATTGCCAAACCCATGAACGTTACGCCCGTTGGAGCCCTCCCCACGCTGGATTACGCAATGGGCATCCAGGTTGAGGGTGATTACGCCTTTGTGGCAACTGCCCTCAATGGGATTCAGGTGGTAAATATCACAGATACTGCGAATCCGATCCTCCTCGGGGGCTATAACACACCAGGCAACAGCCAAAATCTCAGCGTCGAGGGAAACTACGCCTTTGTAGCGGATGGCAGCCCCGGGCTCTGGGTGATCGATATTACAGACCCCACGAATATTCCCTACCCTCACTTCTGCCCTACGGTAGGCGAGGCCAATGACGTTGCCATTGCGGGCAACTACGCCTTTGTGGCGGTGGAGGATGCCCGCTTACAGGTGATCGACATAACCAACCCTGAAAGCCCCGTGCCCTTCGAAACTCTTATCCAAGCCGAAGAGGGCAGAAGGGTCGAAGTTGCGGGCGATTATGTCTATGTAGTGGATAGATTCGGAATTAAGATATACCACACTTCGGTTCGGGAGACTCCCTTCATCTGTGGATATTACGGCTCCGCAGGAAACCCCGCCAGTGCTCTCGCAATTTCCGGCAATTATGCCTTTTTGGCGAACGGTTCGGAGGGGCTCCAGGTAGTCGACATAACCAACCCTGAGGACATACAATTCATTACTAATTTCCCTATGCCAGGCTACAGTGCCCTGGACATCACAGTCCAGGGCGATTATGCCTTTGTCTCGCTGGGGTTCTTTGGAATCCAGGTAATAGATATTTCAGACCCCACGAACCCCGCCCTCCTTGAAACCTACGACACGCCCGGCTCAGTTAATGGCTTGGCGGTTGAGGGCGATTGCCTCTTTGTGGCGGACTGGGATGCTGGGCTCCAAATATTCCAGGTCTTCCAGCAAGAGGTTTATACTGACGACAACATCGGACAATCACTGTTTGTGGATGAAACGGATGACACCATATTCCGGGCTCGTCTGACCACCAATCAAACGGCAAACGTAGCCTGGGAACTCAGCGCTGATGGCGGCGGCGGCTGGCAGGAAATTCTGCCCGACGCGAGCTGGAACAAGATCACCGTTCCAGGCTCGGATCTCCTGTGGCGCTCCACACACAACTGGTCACCCGGCCTGGACCCGACGGTTTTCGACTTGACCCTGGAGTGGTTGTACAATTTCGCGCCCATCAAATCGATCGTCGATGTCCCCGGCGATCAGGGCGGTCGGGTCGATGTCACGTTCAGCCGTTCGACTTATGATTTTGCGGATGAGACTTCCCTCCCGGTAACCGGCTACAACATCTACCGCCTTGTCGAGGAGGGTTCGCTGGCAGCGAAGGGATTAACCACCTCGCTCGTGAAATCCGGACAGGATCTTCTTACTCCAACCGGAATCAAGGCATGGCCGATTCCCGGGGAGGAAACAGTTACCGCGGGCGGCGATTTTTATGTCGTCGGTGTCCCAAGCGCCGCTGAGGAGGCAACCTTCCCGCCGGGAACCTGGAAGCTCGTTTCGACGGCCTTTGCAACCCAGTCCGATACCTACATAGTCGAAGCGACCACGGCCGCCGACTCCACCGGCCCGGAGATCGATTTATCCGTTTATCTCGTGACCACCCACACCACCACACCTTCGGTCTGGTTTGCCAGTCAGCCCGAAAGCGGTTACTCGGTGGACAATCTCGCTCCCGGCGTACCGACGGCGGTTGCTGCCGCCTACCAGACGGACAGTGTCGTCCTGGACTGGAACGACGCGCCGGAAACCGATTTCCAGTACTACCGAATCTACCGTGACACCGATCCAGGATTTGTCCCGTCTCCGGCCAACCTCATCCAGGAGATCGCGGTCTCATCATGGACCGACCCCACAACAGACCCCTGGGACTACCACTACAAAATCACAACGCTGGACTACACGGGGAACGAAAGCGAGGCCGGTTCGCCGGAGAGTGTTTCCGGAGTCCGTGACGGCTCCCTGCCATCCAGAACGGCCCTCCTGGGAGCAGTGCCCAACCCGTTCAATCCCTTGACCAAGTTGTCGTTCGAGATGGCCACCCCCGGTAATGCCCGCTTGAAGATATTCGACGCGGCAGGCCGTTTGGTGGCAACTCTGGTGGATGAACATCGTGAAGCCGGGCGGCACCAGATAGTCTGGGACGGCCGGGACGGAGACGGCCGGATGTCTTCGGCTGGCGTGTACTTGTACCGGTTGGAGGCTGACGGATTCATTGAGGCTAAACGAATGGTTTTGATAAAATGATAAGGAACAGCTAGTCATGTCTTGGTGTTGGCCCCGGGTGATTGCTCGG
>JAHOYV010000016.1 GCA_019038745.1 Gemmatimonadales bacterium | reverse complement strand
GTGATGGAGGTGGGAGGGGTTGGGGTTTTTGCTCCGCGCTCGCTGGGCTCGCTCGGGCCGGGGCGGCCCGAGTCGCTAAAACCCCAACCCCTCCCACCTCCATCACTCCACAGCAATCGGCAAGCACGGTTTGTTGGGGAAGAAGAGGGAGAGAAGAGGATAATCGGTGGGGTTTTTATCAAAGGGGAGGCAGATGAGGGGCCTTGTTGTTTTGGCGCTGCTGGTTTTGGTTTTGGTTTTTTTTGGGTGCTCGGGGAAGAATATTTCGGTGAACGCCAGTTCCGATAGGGGGGACATTTTCGATCCTTCGTTGTCGTCGGAAAAGGGGCCGTATATTCCCCCGGGGGAACAAGGGGCCGGTGCCGGGCGGGCGGCTTTTTTCAATTTGAGTACTTATGATTGGGACTATGCCCAATGGTTGGACACGCTTCGGGATCGAATCGGCGAATTGCGTTTGCCTGCGTCCGCGGAGACCTATGTCGAGATCACATTCTTGTCGGGGCCGGGCGCACCGGTTCCCGAATTCAGGGTGGATTGCACAGCATCGCCGGATGACTGTTTGAGCCTTTCCGCTCAAATAAAAGCCCTTCCTTCCTTGCCGCCGCTCCCTACCGGCTTTCCATATTCGGAGCTGGCCGTAAAGTTGAGTCGAGTGCCGTGACGCAAACCAATGACCGCCGCGCCATGCTTTTCGGCCTCGGCGCCGTATTGATCTGGTCCACCGTGGCCACGGCCTTCAAGCTGGCGCTGCGCCATGTAGACCACGTGCAGCTTTTGTTGTTGGCCAACGTTTTTTCGTTGGTGGCGCTGGGGGTGGTTTTGGCTGTGCGGGGGCAGTTTCACCTGTTGCTGTGCGCCTCCGGAAAGCAATACCGATACGCGGCCGCCCTGGGATTTCTGAACCCCTTCCTTTATTACCTGGTTTTGTTCAAAGGCTATGATTTGCTGCCGGCACAAGTGGCCCAGCCGGTGAACTTCACCTGGGCCCTGACCATGGCCTGGTTGTCCGTGCCCCTGCTGGGCCAAAAGCTGCGGCCGAGAGATGGGTTGGCCGGGTTGATTTGCTACTCCGGAGTGGTGATCCTTTCGACCGGTGGCGACCTTGGTTCTTTTCAAGTGGGCAGCCCCCTGGGTCTCGCGCTGGTGTTGTTCAGTACCCTGATCTGGGCGCTGTACTGGATCGGCAACCGTCGCAGTGATTTGGATCCGGTGGTGGGTCTTTTCCTGGGTTTCCTCTTCGCGCTACCCTGTGTGTTTTTAGTAACGGTTGTATTTTCCGATCTCTCGATCCCCTTGGGTGGCTGGTTGGGTGGGGCCTATGTTGGGGCCTTCGAGATGGGCTTTACATTCGTTTTATGGCTGACGGCGATGAAATTGACCCACTCGACAGCGCGTATCGCCAACCTTATATTTTTGGCGCCTTTCATTTCATTGGTTTTCATTCACTTCGTACTGGGTGAGCACATCGTGCCGGCCACATTTGTCGGATTGGTGTTGATTGTGGGGGGGTTGTGGGTGCAGCAACCCAGGAAAAGAAAGTGAAGCGCTACACGTTTACTACCGACATCAAGCGAGTTTGCCGTCACCGGTTGTTTTTACAAGGTTTCATTGCTGTTGATCGGGCATACGAATGAATTGCCCTGCCGAGATTCTCCGCACTTGGATGAGGAAAAAGTGAGCTTCTGGAAAAAACTATTCTCGGTCAGCCAAGCTCCGCCAGAATCGGCTCGTTACCAGAGCCGCAAGGGACCCACCTGAAGTCGTTGAGTATGGGAGTTGGTTCAACTCCCTGAAATTCTCGCCGGGTTTTCCCCTCAATTGCGTCCCTCAATTACTCCCCAACCACCTATTGGCTTTGGTCCGATTTGGGGGTATCTTCTCTTCGAATACTCACCAATATTAAGCTCAAGTCCACAATAGCAGGAGGCGACCGTGAACAGGTTCCAATCGGAGGGGAAAGCCGGAGTAGGCGCCAATCTTCACGAGGGTTGGGTAATTGCCAACCACATCCTGGTCTCTTTTCACGTTGCTTTCATTTCCTCCGTTCTGGCTCTGCCGGCAGCCGAAGTTCACAAGGGCGAAGTTCTGCGATTCATCTTCGCCAGCCCTGAAACCATTGTTTCGGCCCTGTATCTGTATATCAGCTTCCACACCAGCATTGCCCTGCACGAAATCGGGCACTGTCTGAAGGCGGCTCGTCTGAGCGCCCTGAATGAACCGGCTCTTTCGCAGATCATGCCCCATCTAGGCAAAACCGGCTCGGCAAGATTCTTCTTCTATCTCCGCATGTTTCTTCTGGCTCCGTATGGCAAGGCGCCGGGTATCAAGCGCGAAGGCTTGAACTATTATCCTGATGCTCCCTACAACCTGGCCGTGGCGGCGGCTGGACCCGCGATGAGCCGTGGAGTCGCCCGCTTGTTCCTGCCGGTAGGAATCATTGTGTTGGCGGTGGGGTTGTTGTTCGACGCCATGTTCCTTATCCAAATCAGTCGCCCGATTCTGGGCATCGGCGTGGTGACCCTGCTCGACTTCCTGCTGGCCGATCCCGGCAAATACAGGGAGTTCCAAAAACGCGAGCGGCAGGCCAAGGAGAAATCGGCCACCGTCGAGAAGACAAGTGGTTGGTACGACAAGGCTCCGGAAGTAATGCGTCGCATGCTGGACGGCCGCATCCAGGAGATCATTCACCCGCGGCTGGGTCCGGTCACGGCGCCCTGGCAATTCCGCAATTGCGGTATGGGTGGACGGCATACCGAAGTCGAGTACCCCGAATCAAATATCAGCATGCAGGAGGCCATGTTTCTCATTCTCGGGGCCGTCGACTATCTCGAGGCGCAGGAAATGACCACCCGCCTGCAGACACGCCTGAAGGAAATCATCGAGAAGGAGGAAGGCTGCCGGGTAATGGGGATCGGACTGGAGGGCGGCCTCGCCCCGTATATCGAGAAGGGAAAGTATCCGCTGCCCGAGGTTCGGCTGTGGGCCATGATGAAGCAGACCATCGAGGAGTGCGGCTACCGGCCCGGCGACGAAGTCGCCATCGCCCTGGATCCGGCCATGACTGAACTTGAGATCGCCTATCGTGAGGAATTCAATGTTCCGGACGCAGTGGGACAGTACCTGTTCTGGCGCGACAAGACCCAGCTGGTGCTGGATCGTGATGCGGTGCTGGACCTGTTCATCCAGGCCATGAAGGAGTTTGAGATTCCCATTCTCTCTATCGAGGATGGTTTTTCCGAGCACGATAATGAGGGCTGGAAGAATATGCTGGCCGCCATCGGGGACCACGTTTTCGTCATCGGCGACGACCTGGTCACCACCAACGACCAAACCATCGAGGTCGCAGCCAAGAAGGGGTTGATCAACACCGCCCTGATCAAGGCGAACCAGATCGGCACTCTGTATGAGACCCTGTTGGCCATGCTGGTCGCCCTGGGCCGCAACCAGGAGTTGGTCATCTCGCATCGCTCAAAGAGCCCCAACGATGACATGGAGTCCCACATTGCACTGTCGGTTAATTCGCTGGGCCTGAAGGCGGGCGGTGGGTCGAATACGGAGCGGCTGATCAAGTATCAGGCCGTGGCCGAATTGGTGGGCCAGGGTGCTGAAACCGGGGACCGCAGGGCGCTGAAGGAGGGCCAAGGGGCCACGGTTCGTAAACTCTACTCCTACGAAGAACCCACCAACGCGGGGATTCCCACAGTCGGCGTGACGGCCGAATTTCTGCTGGACGGGGCGAACGTGGCGCTGAAATTCCGCGGCTCCACGCCGCTCGGCACCTCTGCGGGTTCGGGTGAGGCGATCCATCTTGTCGATTCGCAAATTGAATCGGCCGAGTTTCGGGAATTGATCGATCGCCACTCCACCCTGTTCCGCGAGGCGGAACCGGGAGTGTTCGCGTTTAAAAAAGACGTCTCTCCCCAACGGATAAAAGAGACTGATGACGCGTTGTTGACCGGCGTGTATTCCCGCGCCCAAAGATACAGCGGCAAGGGTTGCCTGACCGCAGCCGAGAACGTCCAGGAAACCATTGCCCCGGCTTTCGAGGGACGCGACGTCGCCACACTCACCCTGAAAAGCATAGATCGTATTTTGCTGGGCCTGGAGGAGAAGGTAGCGGTCCGGCGCGAGAAACTGGCTGTCGATGCCTCGTTGGAGGAACGGATCCGGGTCATGCAGCGCAAGCAGAATCTCGGCATGAACGCCATGCTCTCGGTCTCGCTGGCCCTTGGCCGCGGTGTGGCCCACATCAACGGCATCGAACTGTACGAGCTGTTGCGCGAGGAAATGCTGGATATCATTCTCAAGGTGGCCGAGGCCAACGAGGTGCCTATCACGGGCAGCCGTTTCGACGATTACGTGACGGCGTTGCGCCAGGTAACTGTCGTCCTAGACAAAAAGGGCCAGGACCTTCACGAAGTGCTGCGTCGCCAGACCGGAATCTACGACAAAATCGATGTGGATGAGGAATTGAGCGTGACCGCAGCGGCAATCCAGGATGACCATCCGGCGCCAACCCCGGTTAATCCTCCGGCCCATGCACTGGTAGATTCACCGTCCACGGCTCCTTCTCCAGCCGCCGTTGCGCCACCGTCTACCATGGCTCCGGATTATCCACTCCCTCCCGGATTCACCGCCGAGGAAATGGAGAAAGTTGAAGTTGTAAACCGCGCCCTCTTCCACGCATTCGCCGAAGATGGTGATCTGGCCTCCCGCAAGGATGCCTTGCGTCTCTTCATGACCATGCGCACGACGCTGGTCTGGCAGATCGGACGCTTTGGCCTGATCAACAGCTGGATTTTCCGCGTCGAGGGCGGTGTGATGCTGCCTTATCTGGTGGGTGACACGATGCTGCTACAGAAAGTGGTCCAGGGCCGCACCGAAACACTGGGGCAGTACCGCGTGCCGCACGGCCGGATCCACACCAAGGAACTGCTGGAAAATATCAGCGGAATCAAGGGCGAGGTAATCGACCTGGAGATGGATCTCTTCTACTTCGACAGCGAGCAGGCAGAGCCCATCCGCATCGCCCGGATCCGCGACATGGCCACCCAGTTGAAGGTCATCAACGAGAGCACCAATCGAAACGAAGCCGTCTACACCTTGCGTGTTTTGGTGGCGCGGTTGGCCGGTTTTTCATTCAAGTCCTTCCTGGGCGCGAAGAACCTGTTGCCTGAGGTGCGGAACCTGATATCCGAACTCGTAGCCTTCGTTAACAGCCCCCTGGCGCGGAGAGTGCCGCTGCTGGTAAGGATCCTGGTCCGCAATACATCGAGCCTGGTGGTCAAACCCAAGCTCATCGACCGACTATGGAACGACACCATCGACCTGGCCGAGGTTTATGTCCAGGGCAGCAAAATCATCAACGAGCTACGGCGCAGCTGTCATCACGCCATGGGCAAACGCACCCTGCAGTTGGCCGTTGCCTACCAGAGATTCTTGAACACCGGCGATCTGGACCTGCTGGCCGAGCTGGGCTATCCCGAGGCCGGGTCCGCCGACGAGAAGGCCCGCACCGACGAAAAGGTTCAGGCCAAGGTCCAAAGGGTGGTCGAGGATTTGGAGGAGCTGTTGGGCACCTCGGGAATCATCGGCGGGATTCGAGACTGGCAGAATGAATACGAAGCGGCCTTGCTGCGCTGCGACTTCGGCACCAGCATCCTGGAGGAAGCGGATGAAATCGTCTCCAAGGGAATTCAGGGCGGGAACCGGTGGGCGTATCAGCATCACTTGCGCATCCTGAAGAAGAAGGGCGAGGATTTCTCGAACTTCTCCAACCTGGCAGACGAGTTCGACGGCCACATCCGAACGCTATTGGACCTCGATCCCACCGGTGACGGTTTCGACGCCGAGGCAGTCGAAACACAGGTGCGCCAGTGTGTGGATGATTTCGTCCAGAAGATCCAAGTGGCCTACCGGGATCAGATTTTCTCCCACATCGAGACCGCGATCGACGCCCACGAAAAACAGGACTACTACAACAACTTCGAACGCCTGTTGGGATTGCGGATGGAGGTGGCCGCATCGGTATCGGCCGGCGGCTTCCTGGAGCAGCGCTACTATCTATACTTGCTGGACAACCTGGTCGAAGAGATGGGCTACCTGACCCTGTCCCACGTGGCTACCGATTACGAAGAGAACGGAGTTCAGTTCGAACAGTGCATCGACATCATTCGGATGACGATCTCGAACCTGGCCTACGACGGCCTGTACTCACGCGAGCTGGTCGATCTGGGCGACATGCTGGGTTCCGGCAATCGCACCTACGCCGACACGAAAAACATCCTGGACTACATTCAGCGCAGCTATCACAAGATTCTGCAGCGGGTCACCGCGCCTTTCGAGATGATGCGCGAACGTCTGGATCTGGACGAAAACGAGCTACGCAAGGCACTGGCCAACATCCAGCGCTACATGCACGACCTGAACATTACAGTGGCCTTCTGCGACGATGCGCGCAGCTATATCCGCGACCACGTCACCGACGGGAGGGAACAGATCCACCCCGATCTGCCGGTGATTGCTCCGGAAAAAAGCGCCTACGACATTCTGCACTTGTCCCACTATGAAGAAATCCGCCGCCGCGTGGCGCGCGAGGGCGACACGCCCAACCTGCGCGAACTTTACGGTGGCAAGGGAGTGGGCCTGGTTTACATTGCCGGTCTGACCGAGCCTACCGAGGACGGTTTCATCCTGCCCACCAGCCTACCCCGCTCGGGCCTTCACCGCAGTGATCCGCAAAGGCTGGAAGAGGAAGTCATCAAGCACCTGCGTATCCTGGAACAGGACGTTGCCGCCCACCGGACCACGCCGCGGAGACTGGGATATCCGGAGCAACCCCTGTTGCTGGCGATTCGAGGCGGCTCGGTTTTCTCGATGCCGGGCATGTTGGCCACGATTGTCTTCCTGGGCATTAATGACGAGATAGCGGAGGGCTTGGCCAAGCGCGATCCCTGGCACGCCTACGATTCCTATCGCCGCTTCCTGGCCTCCTACGCCTGGGCGGTTTGGGGTCTGGACATGGAGGAGTGCAGCATCGTGGACGAGGCGAAGGCCCGCTACGGCGTTCAGTACAAGAACGACCTGCCCTGGGAGGGAATGAAGGAGGTGGCCGAGGCGTCCAAGGACTTCATCCGGCAAAGCGGATACGGCGAACAGCTGGACGAGATCCTGGCCGATCCGAAGAAGCAACTCCTGACCGCCATTCAGGCCGTCTTCGATTCCTGGGATCGCGAGTCGGTGCAACGCTACCGCGAGTTGCGCGGTTTGTGTGACGACTGGCAAACCGCGGTCGTGGTTCAGAAAATGTCCTCGGGCAACCGAACCAACGAGACCGTCGAAAACGGGATGGATGAGACCAGGGCCTCGCTTACCGGCGTGATCCCCCGCACCCAATTCCTGGACCCGGGCGAACGTACCTTCGTAGGTGAGATAAAATTCTCCGCCGCAGGCGACGACCTGGTTGGCGGTGTAACCTCAAGCGACTCTTTCCAGACGGTTGACCAGCTGAAATCCCTCATGCCGATGCTCGACCGCCGACTGATACACGCCGTGGCCAAACTGCGCCGCTTCATGGGCACGGATCAGGAGATTGAGTTTACAGTGGAGGAGGGTGTTTTGAGCATCCTGCAGTCCCGCTCGGCGGAGATCGGCACGGAGCAGGAAAGGATCGCGTTCGCCGAGGTGGGTGAAGAGGCCACCCGCGGGATCGGAACCCGGGGCGGCGGCTTCCGCGGTCTGGTTGCCTTCGACGAAGATGACCGGCAGGAGCTGATCGGCGAAGGATCCGGCAATGGTGGACTAGCCGACCGAGACGACGTAGACGGGGTCCTCCTGGTAATGGAAAATCCCACCCCCGAGGATATTCCCCTGATCATGACCATGGACGGCCTTTTGGCAGCGCGCGGTGGTTCCAGCTCACACGCAGCCGTGGCCATCAACAGTATCGAGGAAAAGAGATATTCTGCCGTGATGAGCGCCAACGGCCTGCGCGTGGATTCCAAAAAACACGAGGCCGTGATCGTGGACGACTACGGCCAGGTCAAACACAGGATCGTCAAGGGCGATATCCTCTCGATCCATGGGACAACCGGCAGCGTATACACAGGTTCGTGGCCGCTGGAACAGCCGGCGGCCCGGGTGGACAACGGGTCGTCTCCGAACCGGCCGGAGAATGGGAGCTGAGCCAAGGACAGGGTGTAAGGCGAACACTTCCCCCGAAAATTCCCCCGGGGGAAGGAGCAGAAGAGGCAAGGGTTTTGTAAACAAAGGAGTTAAGTTATCCCTGAGCCCAAGAGAGCAGCTTGGGCGGTTTCATCAACCCCACCCAAAACCCCACAAAATGAAAACAACCCCTCAGGTGTGGTATAATATATTTACCCGGCACAAAAAAAACGGGAATTTTTCGGAAACCTCCGTCAACACAGAGGTGGTTATCGCTGGCCGGAAAGTTATCCGACCATAATGCTGACTCAGTAAACACATAAGGGGAAAATCATGAATAGATTCGCCCTCTTCGCCTATTTGGCCGTGGCCCTGATGTTTGCCCTCGACTCGCCCGCCGGCGAAATGCCCCAGCACACAAACAGCAACCTCAGTGTTATTCACGGCGGCAACCAGGAAATGTCCCATTCGGCCTCCCGTGATTCCGTGTACCTGATTGGTCCCTGGGGCAGCGGAGCGGTCGTCAATGGCCAGTTCCAGGACCAGGG
>JAHOYV010000093.1 GCA_019038745.1 Gemmatimonadales bacterium | reverse complement strand
CGGTAGGAGGCGGCCAAGCTCGTTTTGTCCATCAAGCGCCAGCGAGCTCTCACGGTTGTGCGGTCATAATCAGAATTGAGTTGGTTCAACCCGTCCGGATCATCACCCTTGTCCTCGAAACGGACGCTTTCGTAATGGGCTTCAAGCTGCAGCTTCTTCGTAACCTGGAGAAACGCTCCGGGTGCGAGCCGACAAGTGATTCCGTCATAGGTCAAGGGCCCGAGGCCGCCGCCGACATCCGGTCCGTCGGTCAGCTCCAATTTGTCCAGGCCCATTGAAGCGTTGCCGTGCAGGGTCAGGCGGTTGTTCAGGCGCCAGTTGGCAGCCGCGAACCCGCGCTGGGTTTGCCACGTAGTCTCCGAGACGATGGTTCCCGTGCGTTCGAAGGTTTGGTCGATTGCCTGATGCCCAAGATCCAGGCTCAGGTTTTTCCGAGGCCGTGCTTGGAGCGACAGTTGCCAACGCAACTGATCGGTCTTTCGGTCGCCCATCCAGAAGAACCAGGGTTGGTCGTCGGCGGTGCTTAATGTTTCGACTTGGTTAACGTCCTCGTTCCGCCAGACCAGGCGGGCCTTAAGTGAAGCCTTGGGACCGAAGCGGTACTTACCCTTGAAACCGGCCTCTTGGCGGGACCTCTCGGCGAGTGTGGCCTGGGAATCGAGCTGGTTCACATGGCCTGCCTGGACAGTAATGCCGCTGGTGGTCACCGCATCCAGGTCCGAAGACTTGTAGCGGTAGTAGGCCTCCAGCTTGGTCTTGGCGATTCCCGTATGTCGCAGGGTCGCCCTGTAGTCCTCGCTGGTACGGTCACGATTGGTGAATTGCTGCGGGGCGACACCTTCATCAGTCTGGCTATTGATGGTCTGGCTACGCAGACGGGCCGAGACACGCAGGGTGGATGAGGTTCCCAAGCGCTTGATCATGCCGAGGTGCCCGGCGTTGGTCGTGGCCTTGGAGGAAACGGTGTAGGTATTGGCGGCCAGGGCTTCGCCGCCGTCGTTCTCCAGGCTGGAATTGGTGAAGTTGCCCAGCAGCCTGGTGTTGTTGCCGATCTCGTAAATGGCTCCCAAGCGGGTGTTGAATACTTTCTGGTCGTCGGTGAAGACGTGCCGATCGTCCAGGTCTCGCTGGCCTTCGCTGGTCCTATAGCTCATACGAAGATCGGTAGCCAGTTTGCCCATCGCCAGGGCTCCGCCCCACCAAAGTTCCTTTGTGTCGGTATCGAAGAGCTTCAAGCCAGGCGCAGTTGAGTCGCTCCCAATTCGCAGTAAACTGCCCTTGGATCCGGACCGCTTCGTGCGGGCCAGACCGAGGGACAGGTCCAACCGGTCGGAAACATGGTAGCGCAAGGCCACGTCATTCCGACACCAGGCCAGGCCGGTGTCAGTTGCCATGGCAACGGGAGGTAAGCCTGAGGAGAAAGAGTGGGCCCGCATTTCGCTGGTGGCATCGCTGAAGTAATTGTAGCCGCGGTGATTGAATGTCAGCGTGCGTTTGCCGATACAGCCGGATTTCAGTTGGAAGCGCCCTGTAAGGTCCAGCCCGTCTTGATTGGAACCATAACTTCTAATCGAGAAGTGCTTGTCCTTGCGGAACATTTTGCTATAGGAAAAAAGTCCGAAGCCGGAGTACTGCTCGCCAAGCTGCCAATCCTCGAGGTTCTTCGATTCGCTGCCGTACTGGTCCAGCGATGAAAAACCGGCTGCCCAATGGTTATCCAAACCGATCAAATCGCCGTCCGGGGCCCAGGTTCGCTCGACTTGCACAGGCAAATCGCCGGCAAGGGTCATCTCGGTTGTAATGAATGACACGGCCATAAACAGGAATGTCAGGGCCAAGATCGCCATGGTCTTGTGGGTAGTAATCTTCATAGCAGCCCTCCTTTACTGGTTGCGCAACGTCGGAGAGACGTTGGAGCCGTGAATTTCGTAGTGGCAGTCATAGCAACGTGCTTCGCCACTTGCTATCTGTGAATGGGGGTTGATGCCCGTGGGAACAGGGCTGTGGCAATTACCGCAAGGCTGTGTTACTTCCCCGTGAGGGAAGGCATCATCGGCACCGGAATCGCCCACGATGGAAACGACATCAAAGTGGCACTGCAGGCAAAGCAGGCTGCCGTCGTTGACCAACAACTTGTCGTGCATGGAACCGTGCGGGCGGTGGCAGACCGTGCAATCCTCGTCCGCGGCGCCTTCGTGCTCGAAGACGAAGGGTCCCGCCATTTCGGTATGGCAACTTAGGCAGGTTTCATTCAGCCCGTTCCAGCCGGTGTCCGCTGGGCCCGCGTGTGGATCGTGGCAGTCGCCGCAGGTGATCTGGCCCTCCAGGACGCGGTGGCGGAAAGGCATCTGGAAATCACCGACCTGCTCCGTGTGGCACTGTAGGCAGAACTCGGCTGGGTTACCGAATTCAGCCGCTGGTACCGCCATTCCACCGAAGTGGACCTGATCGGCGTGACAATCGGCACAGGTTACGCCGGTGCCGGCGTGGGGACCATCGACCCACTCGGTGTGGTGAGCGGTGTGGCACTGGGTGCACATGTCCGCTTTGCTTGCTTCATCCAGCCCGGCCAGGATTTCAGAGCCAATGATGAAACCGTCTCCATCCTCCTCGATATGTCGGCTGCCGGGTCCGTGACAGGCTTCGCATCCGGCTATGGTTGTGCCGGGGATGGCCAGGTTTCTGTCTACGGAGTGGGGGGACATGGCATAGAAGTCCCCTGTTTCCTCATGGCAATCCAGGCAGCTCTCCGAGCCCACATAAGAGGCTTCGGGGGCCAGCTCAAGCCGTTCTACAAAAACGGTGTTCGCCGCAACCTGGGTTGGAATCAGGAGAATGAGAAGGCCCGTTAGGGTCAGGAGTAAACGCTGCATCTGAAACCTCCGAGCAGGAAACAAAAAAAGTAAACGTTTATTGACTTGGACCAAGGCTAGGACACTCAATGGTTGAAGGCAAGTAAAAGATTAACAGGTTTAGGTAAAAAAATATCAATTTCTTGACTAGGGCCAATTTAGTAGAGTTTAATAGTGGTTCGAAGGTTCTGGAATATTTCAGGATAGCTGGATTTTTCGGGGTTTTTCAGGCAGTAGCAGTTCCCATAGGATTAATCGATCGATTGCCGATGGGGTCACCCTCATTTTTGACCAATACATCTAATTGGTAAGGGAGCAAATGATCTGGAGCTGGTCGGCCCAGGGCATCGAAACTCCCAACCAGATCAAGGGCCGATTTTCGGATAAGGGTGGACCACTGGCGACGATCATAACAACGAAGATCGTACGCATGGTCGAAGTGATCGACGGTGCCACGATTGCGCTCAACCGTCAAGTGACTGATCACCCTCTCCAACTGTTTGCTGCGCCCCAGCTTGACGCCTTGTTCAGGCGGAAGGTAGTTCACAAGCTGATTTACCCGACAGCGGCCACGCGTCCCAGTCCAATAATCTTCTTCAGGCTGGAGCTCCTTGTAATCGGTAAGGCTCAAGCCAACCACGTACAGCGCCCCGGGGCGCAACAAGGCTGCCATCTGTTCGAAGTGGTTCAACATTTCCCCGTCCGATTTCAGATGGCGGATCGAATTCACTGGATTGAAGGCGAAATCCACGCCCCTTGTTGGGATGCCTACAGCTTTTGCGGGGTTCTGGAAGTCCGCCATATCGGCTTGGAATATCTGTAGTGTTGAGTTGCCCATACGGGTGCCCCGCTTACGGGCGTAGTCTAGCATGGCGGGGTCAATATCGTACCCGGCGATACGCCGACCGCGGCGGGCGGCGGTCCGCAAATAGCGACCCGAACCGCAGGCCGGCTCGAACCAGAGGCGATCTGAATCCAAGCGCTGACCTAATCTACGAGCGAATTCCGCCTCGATCCTTTCCAGGGCATTTATTTCCCGCCAAGTGCCAGGCGTATAGAGGATATCGTAGATCATCGGATCAGCATACAGACCGCAGGATGGCTCTTTGTTCAAGTACATCTCCCGGGACGGGGAACTTGGGTCCATGATGGTTCGGCTGGATTGTAACCTGCGCTTGGAGCCGGGGCAATGTGAGGGATGTGGATGGAGTCGGGAAAGTCAGGTTGCAAAAACCTCCGCCAAGGTGAAACATATTGGAGTGAAACACCGAATAGTGGGGTCGGCCGGTTTTCCGGCCCTGCAATGTCCGCCTAATTTGGTCCGAACCGGGGAGGTTCTCCGTGAAGCGCCTGTTTATCGCTCAATTGTTTGTCCTGTTATTGATATCCATGACCGGACTGTGTTTAGCGGCTGCCGCTGATGCGCCTCCCGGTTACGTCATGCGCTTTGCGGATATCGGTCACGGCCAGATCGTGTTCACCTACGAGGATGACCTCTGGCTCGTCCCCGACACGGGGGGCGCGGCCCGGCGCATCACCAGTCATGAGGGCCGTGAGATTGGAGCCAAGTTTTCCCCGGATGGTAAGCAACTGGCTTTCACCGCGAGTTACGACGGCGGCACCGACATTTATTTGATGGACGCGTTGGGTGGCGTGCCCCGGCGGGTTACCTACCACCCGGGCGGTTCAATCCTATTGGATTGGTGCCCAGACGGAAAAGGCCTGATCTTCCGGGCGAACCGCGTGGCTCCCGGCTACTCCAACGAGTTGTACCGGATCAATGTGGCCGGTGGAATGGCGACCCGGTTACCGGTCGATCGCGGCTCCCTGGCCTCGGTGGCCCCGGATAGAAGCGGCATTGCCTACAATCGACTGGGACGTCACACCCGCACCTGGAAACGCTACGAGGGAGGTCTGGCCCAGGATATCTGGGTGAAGGATTTCAAGAGCGGCGACATCAGCCGGATTACCGACTGGCAAGGCAGCGACCAGTTCCCCATGTGGGGCGAGGGCGCGATTTACTTTGCCAGCGACCGGGACAACGCCACTCTGAACATCTATCGCTACGATACGACTTCCAAGAAGACCACCCCCTTGACGACCTACAAGAAGTTCGACGTGAAGTATCCCTCGCTGGGCGAGAACAAAATCATCTACCAGCACGGCCCGGGCCTGACGGTCCTGGATCTGGCCAACGGCAAGCCCACGCAGGTGCCGATCACGATTCCCTCGGATCGGCGTCACGTGCGCAGTGAACTGATCCAGGCCGAACCGGGCGGCTCCTTCGGACTTTCCCCTGCCGGGGAACGCGCGGTGGTCGAGGCCCGCGGCGAGATCCTGAACCTGCCGGCCGATGATGGCGATGCCCTGAACCTGACCCGCAATTCGGGTACCCGGGAAAAGGACGCAGCCTGGAGTCCGGACGGCCGCTGGATTGCCATGGTCTCCGACCGCAGCGGCGAGCAGCAGGTTTACCTGGTCGACCAACGCGGCGAGAAAGACTGGCGTCAGGTAACCGACGGCTTCTACGGTTTCATCAACCAGCCCGTGTGGTCCCCCGACAGCAAGTATCTCGTGTTCTCGGACAAGTTCATGAAGCTGTATCTGGTCGATGTTGAAGGCAAAGATGTAAAAGAGATCGCCCACAGCGACTACGACGATGCCTGGGAGCGCTGGGGAATCATGGATTACGTCTGGTCTCCGGACAGTCGCTGGATGGCCTACACTTCCCAGACCGGAAACATGAACGAGGCCATCTGGCTATACGACGTCAAGGGAGGGAAGAACACACAGATCACCGGCGACATGACCGAGGATTGGTCGCCCTCCTTCTCGCGTGACGGCAAATATCTGTTCTTCCTGTCCAACCGCACCTTTCATCCGATCATGGGCCGCCAGGACCAGAACCACATCTTCCTGAAGACGGCTCTGCCCTACATGATCCTGTTGCAGGATGGTACACGGTCTCCCTTCCACAAGGACGACGTGGCGGTAGCCGTGACCGGTGGCGATGGTGAAGGAGAGAAAGACGAAAAGGAGGATGGTGACGGGGATGCCGACACCGTCATCGATTTCAAGGGCCTTGGTGACCGCGTCCTGGTCTGCGATGGTTTCGAACCGGACAACTACTTCCGGCTTGAGGCAATCGAAGGCGGCTTTGTGGTCCTGCGCAAACCGGACCCTGTATTCATCAAGTATCAGAATGTGAACGACCACACCGCCGACGCCCTGGATCTGCTGGGATACAAGTTGGACGACGGGGAAGTAACCGATCTGATGACCGGCGTGGCCAACTACCACTTGAGCGCAGACGGCAAGAAGTTGATCTACCGTGCGGGCGAAGATCTGGGCATCGTGGACGCCGGTAAGCCGGCCAAGTCGGGCGACGGCAAACTGGATGCCGGAGCGGTGAAGCTGCGCATCGACCGTCTGGCCGAATTCCCCAACATCTTCGCCGAGGCCTGGCGCATCCAGCGCGACTGGTTCTACGACCAGAACATGCACGGGGTGGACTGGCAGGCGATGTACGACAAGTACTCCCCATTCGTGGCAGGCTGTGGTACACGCGGCGATCTGAATTTCCTGATCGGGGAGATGATCTCCGAGCTGAACATCGGCCACACCTACATTTTCGGTGGTGACTACGAGGACACCGGCGAACGCCTGCACGGTGGACTGCTGGGTTGTGATTTCGCTGCCGAGGAGGACAGGGATTATTACAAGATCACGGACATCGTGCGCGGTGTTTCCTGGGATCCGCGCTACCGCTCGCCGCTGACAGAGCCCGGCGTGGGCATCGACGAGGGCGACTTCCTGATCGCCATCGACGGCGTTGAAGTAAAGGTCGGCGACAACGTATTCGAACTGCTTGTGGACAAGGCCGGTGCAATGGTCAGTCTGACTACGAGCAACAAACCCGAGAGCAAGGGTGCTGCGACTGTGCGGGTTAGGGCCCTGCGCGGCGAATACGGTCTGCGTTACCGGGCCTGGGTGGATGAAAACCTGGACTACGTCACAAAGAAGACCGACGGTGAAATTGGATATATCCACCTGCCGAATATGGGCGAGCCGGGCCTGACCGAGTTCGGTCGTTCCTGGTACCCGCAGACGGGCAAGAAGGCCATGATTATCGACGACCGCTTCAACGGGGGCGGTTTCGTGGGTGACATGATCATCGACCGGCTCGAACGCCGACTGTGGTCCATGACCCAACCGCGCGAAGGCAATCCCGGTCGCAATCCCGAACGGGATTTCCACGGCCCACTGGTGGTGTTGATCAACGAGGATACGTACAGCAACGGGGAATTCTTCGCCGAGGCGGTCAAGCGCCTGGGTCTGGCCACAACGATCGGCGTTCGTACCTGGGGCGGATCTACCGGTATCGAGCCGCATCAGGACATGGTCGACGGGGGCGGCACGACTCCACCCCAGTTCGGTCTTTACGGCCTGGACGGGAGCTGGCCGATTGAAGGCTGGGGCGTGGAACCGGACATTGTGGTGCTGAACCTGCCCAAAGACGTGGTAGCGGACAAGGACTCCCAATTGGATGCGGCTATTGAATTTTTGCAGAAGCAGTTGGAAAAATCAGGTGGCCAGTGGGCCATTCCCGGTCCACCGGCCTACCTGGACAAGGCAAAGCCCAATTTGAGTGGAGGATTGCTGAAGTAGGTTCTTGGCGAATATCACAATTTATGTGATTGTGAAAGCAGTGGAAAAAACAGCGGGCCGTCACTTGTGACGGCCCGCTAAGGTTTGCCCCGCTTAACAGCAGGCGTACCGAAGAAGTTTACAGCCTCGTCCAGGAAAGAACCGCCAAGTGGCCATCTTCAGTCATAGAGAGCGAGAGGGTGTCTCCGGTGATGGACCAGATAAATATCAACTCGTCCCCGTCGCCCAACAAAGTTAGATTTTCAGCCGTTGCTGTGTAGGTTCCCCCATCGGAATCTATTACTTGGCCATCGGCATCGAAATCATTGGCGGACCAGGTACCGTTGGCATTGAGAGTAACCTCTACTCGAGCGGCGCCATCCTCGTACCACTCACTTGCAGGCACTGAGAGGCCGTCGACAGTCCATGATGAAAAACGCCAACTCCCTTCCAGGGAGGATTCAGGATCATCATCACCACAGCCTGCAGCGGTGAACACCAGACCGAGAATCCATAATGCGAGCAAGGCTTTGGTAAGGTTCAACTTCCTCATTTTGGTCAACTCCTGGGAAAAACATTTGAAAATTACAAGTCTGTAAAGACACGACAATTTGAATGGTAGCAAAAAACACGACAATAACAATCAAATTTTGAAATAAAAGCGGGGTTTTTCGCATCTGGCGCCAACTCGCTTGTTCCTGCCTTGGAATACAGCGCCACTTGCCTAGGGTTATGTTGGAAACCAAGTTGAGGGAATTCATCGATTAAGGGGCGGGGCAAAATATGCAATGGGTAATCCCTGAACCAATGGTGAAATTGATGCCCTCAATTAATTGGAAAATAGGGTAAAAAAACAGGGTTGTTTTTTTACCAAGTGATTGGTTGACAATGGTTGTAGGCGATGCAATTATTTTCCCGAGCAGCCTGGAAGAAGAGGGGGATAATCTATTGTTTTTTGGTTCTCCGAATTGTTGACAATGATAGCTGCCGATGCAATAATCCGTTTCTCAGTTGACCCAAGGAATGGGGAATTGGGTGCTCATTTGTCCTAATTCTCCACAGTCATAGCCACTTCTATTTGGACTGGATTTGAACTATTTAGGGGAGGAGGTTCCAGTTTTCCCAGGTAAACCAAGTTTCTAGTCAACCGGAGATTGCCCGGATGGCTTTGTGCTATCCGGGAGTGTTCGGGTTATGTATGAGAACCGTTTCGAGGAGGATCCACGATGAAACGTGTTGGCATGTTAATCTTGCTTATCGTAGTTGTCGCAATTGCGATTGGGTGTGATCATGATGTTCTGGAAGTGACCAGCTTCGAACAACCGTTCCCG
>JAHOYV010000020.1 GCA_019038745.1 Gemmatimonadales bacterium | reverse complement strand
TTCAGGCCCCGGCCGCACCCGCCGATTCCCTTCGTGCCGGCGAACCCACCTGGTGGGGCCCCTGGCCCGCTCGGTCGGACTCGAATTCGGCCCGGTTTCTGGACCGGCCGCTTCCACTTTGGGAAAAAACCGTCCTGGTCCCGCATTTTCTGGCTGGTCTGCCCTTTCGCCTCATACACCACACCACCGAGGCAACCCTGACCTACATGGACAACCTGGGCTGGTTCGAACTTCCCCCCACTCGGCATATGGGTCTGGCGCTACCCTGGGGAGGGTATTTGATGCCCTCGATAGCTGCTTCCGGACTGGAAGGAGTAACCACCGGCCTGAGCATTCTGCGGCCGAATCTGGGTGGGCCCGAAAACCGGGCTTATGTGAAGGGTTCCATCTCCACTCGGCATGCGGAGCAGCTGGCCGGCGGAATGTACCTTAAGCTTGGTCCGAAAACCGGATTGCAACTGGGTGGTGGTTTGGCCGAGATGTCCAAGATGCTCTACTACGGGTTGGGCCCCAGCTCGGACATTGGTGCGCGATCCTATTACGAACGGATCTCCGCCTGGGGTGGCCTGGAGATCGACCATCTCCTGGGCCGGGGGGTTCGAGCCGATTTCATGACTTTCTTCTCCCAGGTCAGGGTCACCGAGTCAGAGGACGAGCCCGAGCGCAGCATTTCCCTTGTCCACGACGGTCGTTTGCCCTTCGGTTTCCCTGGAGAATCCAGTGGTTGGACGGTCCGGCTCGGCTTGCTTCGCAACACTACTCATGAAAACGGACGTCCAGCCGAGGGAAATTTCAGCAGGATTTCCGCCGACTACTTCCACGCCTCCGACGGCTCGGACCTTCGTTACTTACGGTATCATGCCAGCCATGAGCAATTCTTTCCATTGTGGTTGACCGAACGCACCCTGGGATTGCGGGCTTTCTTCAACCGGATCCAGAATACAGGGACCCTGGATGTGCCGTTCAGCCGCCTAGTGGCTTTTTCCCGACCTGATGAACTACGCGGGTTCAGCAGCATGCGTTTTTCCGGGTTGGGCTCGCTGGGCTTCAGCGGGGAGTACCGCTGGCCGGTCTGGATGCGATACCGGCACGGCTCGACGGGTGTGGACGGCTACTTGTTCTGCGAGACCGGCCAGGTATTCAACCGGCGACAGGAGATTACATTGCCCAACTTCGAGATCACCGGCGGTTTCGGTTTCCGGTTGGTCAGCGCGGAGGGAAAATTTGTCGGTCGAATCGAGATGGGATTCAGCGACGAGGAAACGGTGTTCAGTCTCAGTCTGGGGCAGAACTTCCAACGAGACAGGAGGGGCTTGCTCTATGGCAAGGATCCGACCCGGAAACGCTAACCGGCAAGATCGGCATCGGGCCATGCCGCAGGGGTTGTTCCCTGTTGTATCGCCTTTTGTATCGCCATGCTCACTGCTGGGCTCCTTCCTACCTGTCATTGTGTGCGCGATGTGCGTACTGGCCCCCTGTGCCTCCTTGGCGGATTCCTCCGTACCCCTGAGCGATTCCTCGGCGGTCTGGTTTGCCGACGACGCCCGGCCGGTTCCTGTGCCGGAGTTCGAGGAGCCGGGTCTGATCCCCTACGGTTACGAGTCGTTCGTTGCTCGTCCCTTCTCCCGCTTCTGGCACCCGGGTCGGGCGTTGCGCTGGCTTGTAACCCGGGACAATGTACAGGAGGCGGCGAACCTGAACGCCCTCGACGAGGTGGTCGATTCCTCCTGGTTCACCAACCGAATCGGAATGCGCCCACTGACCGAACAGGAGCTGACGGCGGGTTCTGGCCTGGACGATGATCTTGCTGCTGGTCCTGACCGAGGCGCTCCCTGGGTGATCATCGGAGCCAAGACCAGTGGAGTGACGCCGGGCTTCCGGATCAGGGATGCCCGCGGTGATATTTGGCTCCTGAAGTTCGACCCGCCGGAGCACCCGGGGATCACTATTCGGGCAGGGGTGGTTTCGAACCTGCTCTTTCACGCCATGGGTTTCCACGTGCCGGTGGATCGTCTGGTCCGTTTCGACCGGAATGAACTGGTAGTCGGCGAGGGTGCCAAGATGCGCTTGAAAAGGGGTCAAGAGGTGTCCATGTCGGAAGCCAATCTGGATTCGGTATTGGTTTCCACCGGGTCGGTTTTCGGCGGCCGGTATCACGCCTTGGCCAGTCGGTACCTGGACGGCCTTCCGCTGGGACCATTTGACGACCAGGGTCGTCGCGCCGGGGATCCCAACGACACTATCAGGCATGAGAACCGAAGGGAGTTGCGCGCTCTACAGGTCTTCGGCGCATGGGTCAATCACTACGACACCAAGGCCCACAACTCGCTGGACATGTACGTAGGTGAACCGGGCAAGGGCTACGTGCGCCACCATCTGATCGATTTTGCCAGCACGCTCGGCGCCTTTGGCGATCAATCGGTGCCTCGTTACGGTCACGAATTCGGGTTCGATGTTTTTCCGATTCTGGGCCGCGCATTGACCCTCGGTCTGGTGGACGACGCCTGGGCCGGTCTGGAACGTCCCCCGGGACTGGACGAAATTGGTCTTTTCGACGTCGAGTCCTTCCGGCCCGGGAAATGGAAACCGGATCTACCCAACAGCCAGATGGCCAACCTGACCAGGCTGGACGGCTACTGGGCGGCCAAGATCATCTCCGCCTTCACGGAGGACGATCTGCGGGTTATCGTGCGGCAAGGAGATTACCAGGATCCCAGGTCCGAGGAATACCTGGTCTCCACTCTTCTGGCCAGACAGGAAAAGATTGTCCGTTACTGGTTTGAGCTTGTTCCCCCGTTGGATTTTTTCCAGCCGACGCCCGAAGGAATTTGGTTTCAGGATCTGGCCACCAAGCGGGGTTTTCTGCCTTTGGCGGGCACTTCGTATCGATACCGATTGTCCGCCGTGGATTCACAGCGCCAAGGTTCCGGTTGGTGTGATTGGGTTGTGACCGATAGCAGTTTCATCCTTCTGACGGAAAACCCTGAAGGAAACTGGAGGGAGATATTCTCTCGGATTCCCGGGGGGAATCTGGAGAGTCCGTTCTTGGCCATTGAATGCCAAGTTAATCGGGGAACCGGGTGGAGTTCTTTGACAACGGTTTACCGCGCATTCGGATCCGGAACCATCGTGGCATTGGACCGCTGAAAAAAGACCCCGTGGGGGGCCTGGCCGCAAGTCATCGCAATAATCAGAATTTGAAATCAGGGCGCGATAAGGGTCAAGGTGGCCTGGCCGAAAGTCGTTTTCCCCACATAATCAACGCGCTTGCGGGGATTGATGATCCACGCCACGAAGTCATCTTCGGCAGGCACCTGATAGAGGAACGTCGCGGTCGGCGCCACGTGGGGATTCAGATCGATGTTGTTGAAAAGGGTGCGCATGTTGTTGATCACTTCGGTGACGGCCTCGACGATGGGTTCTTCGGCTTCCCCTGCCTTCATCTGGTCCATCAGGGTGGCCTCCGGCAGAAGGATCAGTTTTCCTCCGATGTAAAGGGCCGCCGCAAGATCCGTAAGGATGGCGCCTTCCACCTGATTGTCCCGCCCCTGCAGGAAGGTGATGTAGGTTCCCGGCTCCGGTTTTGTCAGGTCCCAACCTTCCCCTTGCCTGAACACGGGTTTCTCCCCGATGAGGAGTTCCACCAGGTCCAGGATTTCTTTGGTTTCAGGTATCGTAAGGGTCACGGCTTTTACTCCTGCCAAATCAGGATCACATGGAAATCCAGACCGCCCGCTCCTACAACCGTCTGAGCCATTCCCTGGAGTCCGCTCGCGAAAAAGTCCAGACAACCCCTACCCTCCATGAACAAGGGTAGGCCGAGTTGGACCTTCTGACCGGCCGCCGCTCGACTCGATTTCAACACCCCCGCCGCCACGTTGGCGATCTCGCCCATGGCGTCGGCCATGTCTACCATCTCCGGTTCCTCGTCATCCTCCATGGCGAACAGGGACCGCGTCAGAATCTGGCAGCCGTTCTTGCTGCCCATAACCGCCAGTTGCCACCCACCGTTCTCAGCCGTCAAGGCGATGCCGCTGCCATATTCGACGTCGGCTTCGCGAGGATCGGATGGGGTGGGATTTACTTCCAGTTCCAGTTCCATCTGGATCCTGCAGGTGTCGACCACCGCTTGAACGGCTTCCTTGAGGACCTGCATGGGTACCGAATGATCGGTGGACTGGGATTGTTCAGCAGTCTGATTCGTCATTGCCTGAATGCCTCCGGCTTGTTCTGCGTACCTCCAGATCAGGGCGACCTGCATGATGATTCCGTCAGGTCCCTCCATTCTCTGGCTGATGGCGTTAATTCCTCTTGGAAAATATTGGATCCAGGCGCTTCCCTTCAGGAAGAGAGGAAGGCCCAATTGAAAGTGCTCATCTAGTTTCTCGCGTTTGGCTTTCCATACCCCCGCCGCGACGTTGGGGATCTCATTCAATGCGTCCCCCATGTCTTCCATGGTGGGCTGTTCGTCGGGCTCCATATCGAAGAGTACCCGAGTCAGTTCCTCTGCCGTATGCTGATCGAATGTGCAGGCAAACTGGAAGCTGATATCGTCATTTGTAAGGGCGACCGAACTTCCAAACAAAACATTGTCCGTATGAGGTCGGCCGGGCATCCCAACCGGTACCAGTTTCATTCCAAATTGAACTTCGAAGGTCTGGATGAGAGAGTCCACCGCATCCTTCAGTCCGTCCAACTTGGACATAACATCTTCCGGATCCTCAATGCGGCGTTCCCGAGTGAGGGTACTCACGATACGAAAGCTCCCAGAACTTGAGCCATGTCGTCGGCAGTGAATGGTTTGGCGAGCAGGAACATCGCTCCACCCTCGGTTGCCAGGTCAACCATCTCCTGGGTACTTTCGGAGGTGACGAAGCCGAAGGGAATCTCGATTCCTTCCGCATTCAGGGCGGTCAGAAATTCGATCCCGGTCATCTCGGGCATGTGCCAATCTGAGAGGATCAAGTCGGGTTTTTCCGCCTTGGTGACCTCAAGGGCTTCCCTGCCGTTTTCAGCCTCTACGATGTCGTGCCCCTCGAATCCGGCTTGCCGAATGGTCCGGGAGACGATGCGCCGCATGGCTCTCGAATCGTCAACGACCAGAATCTTCATTTGGTTCTCCTCTTGGAATTTAGCCGGACCGCATTATGCTTCCCGACCCCACCGAACAACTAATATGATCCAACCCGACTTGGGACAGTCCGGCTGCCCTGTTCCAATCGGTCATTTTGGGGAGGGGGTTAAGGAAAATCTTTGAAAAAAGATAAAGAACAAAGCCCAACAATTCGAGCCGGCTAGTCCACCACGACCTTTACACTATTCTCCAGAGCTTCCGCAACAGCGCCAGCCAGGTCCATTTGTTCGGAGTAGCGTAATAGATCTGCGGGTCGGGCATTCAGCACCGGACGGGGGGAGCGGATCGAACAACAGTCGCGGTAGGGGAGAATAGAGGTGTCGTAGGCCCGTATCTCCTTGGACCAGCGAACGATCTCCAGTTTGTCCATGCCGATCAAGGGGCGGAAGATGGGCATCTCGATGTCGGGTGATATTGCGCCCAGATTGCCGATGGTCTGGCTGGCCACCTGGCCCAGGCTGTCCCCTGCGACCAGGGCGTGGCAACTGCAACGCCGGGCCAGGGCGGCTCCGGTTTTGAACATGTAGCGACGGAACATGATCATGTCGTAGCTGTCGGGTACGACACCGATGGATCGCATTTCGAAGGGGACCGCCGGCGTCAGCCACAGGTTCAGGGGCACGGGTGAGTAGCGTCTCAGGTTTGCAGCCAGAGCCTGAATCTTCTCCGTGTCTGCTTCCTCTACGTTGCGGCCGGAGTAGAAATGGATGAATTCCGGTCTAAGACCCCGGCGCATCATCAACCAGGCGGCCACCGGCGAGTCGAGGCCGCCAGAAAGCAGAACCATGGCTCGCCCGCTGGTGCCGGACGGCAACCCGCCGTAAGCGGTTTGCTTCCCCGTAAAGAGCAGGATTTGTTTCTTCAGCACCAGAATGTTGACCGTGAAATCCGGGTTAGTCATGCGGCCGGGTAATCCGCTGTCTTGATGAACGGCCGCGCCGATGGTGATGTTCATCTGCAGGGAGGAAATTGGAAACTCCCGGTCGCTGCGCTTAGTTACCACCTTGAAATTTTCAGCCCCCCCGCGGTCGGCGGCCGTCATGGTCCTGGCCGTTTCACACAGAAGATCCAGGCCGGGCTCCCTTCCGGCAGCCAGGTCTTCCTGCAGCGGGGGATCAATCTCCGCGCGATCAATGGCCACTACGGGGGAGACCCACTGCAGACCGAACACTTCCCGCAGACGAGCTGCGATTCCTTCAGCTGCTTCCGGCTCCGACAGGTGTACCAGGATGCGGCTTTCGACATGATTGATCGACTCGACCGGCATATCCCGCACGGCTCGCTTGATGTTGTTGATCAGCGCCCGCATGAACTTCGAACGGTTTCGTCCCTTCAAGGCGATTTCTGCGTAGGCTGCTGCAATGATGGGAGTGGGCAGGGCCATTGTCTTCTCCAATTGAGACCCGTGGTGTTGGGGAATACGGGTCGGTAATTCCTGGTTTTCTTCGAGAGCTTCCGGAGGTATCCTGTCCGGGTGGTCGGCAGAGATTAGGTAATTGCCGGCCGTGGTGCAAGGATACTAATTCTGGTTTCATATTTTGTCTTGATCATCGGTTCCGGCCGATTCGATGATCCAGTGCTCCGGAGGCGTGATCATGATTGAAGCGGGCGGCATCAGGCTGGATGTTTCCGATACACGGGATTTTCTGACCGAAGAAGAATTGCAGGGTTATTCTCCCCGGGTGGAAAAGGCCGCCGCCGAGCTGGAAGACGGTAAATCTCCCGGTTCGGATTTTCTGGGTTGGCTGGATTTGCCCGACCGCATCACCGAAACCGAATTCGCCACCATCGAGAAATCAGCCGCCCGAGCCCGCGATGATTCAGAAATCTGCGTTGTGATCGGGATCGGTGGTTCGTACCTGGGTGCGAGGGCGATTCTGGATGCTTTGCCGGACTCGGGAACCAATGAAAATCCTGAGATTCTCTTTGCCGGCACCGGTCTTTGCGCCGCAACCCTGGACGGCGTTTTGAACCGTCTGGCCGGTAAGGATTTCAGGGTCTGTGTCATTTCCAAGTCGGGAACCACCTTGGAACCGGCTCTTGCCTTCCGGATTCTGCGCTCCATGCTGATTGAGCGGTACGGGGCCGCGGCCGCGGCCCGACGGATCACTGCCATTACCGACGCCGAGAAGGGTGCCCTGCGGCAATTGGCTATCGAGGAGGGTTACGAGACCTTCATTATCCCGGACAATGTGGGGGGGCGTTTCTCGGTTTTGACTCCGGTCGGCCTGGTCCCCCTGGCCATGGCGGGGATAGATATCCGGGCCCTGGTCGCTGGGGCTGGTTCCATGAGGGCGGCATGCCGGGCCACGGACCTTTTTGTCAATCCGGCCCACCTGTATGCAGCCACGCGAATCGGTTTGTACGAAAAGGGCTTCACGACCGAAGTGATGAGCACTTTCCACGGTGGCCTGCAGACCATCCAGGAATGGTGGAAGCAACTCTTCGGCGAGAGCGAAGGCAAGGGGGGCCAGGGTATCTTTCCTGCCTCGACCGTATTTACGACCGATCTGCACAGCCTGGGACAGTACATCCAGGATGGAAGACGTAATCTGCAGGAAACCTTTCTCTGCGTTCGTGATTCGGGCCGCAATTTGACGGTTCCGGCCGAGGGAGAAGGTGGAAACAATCTGGACGGGTTGGATTATCTGGTCGGCCGTAATCTAGACGACATCAACTGGAAGGCCTTCGAGGGTACCCGCAAAGCCCACTTGGCCGGCGGCGTTCCCTGCACCGCCTTCGAATTGGAGTCCATCACTCCGGAGAACGTGGGTGGATTGATCTACCTGTTCGAAAAAGCGGTCGGCATCGGGGGACGGTTGTTGAAAGTCAATCCTTTCGACCAGCCGGGGGTGGAGACCTACAAGAAGGAGATGTTCCGTCTCTTGGGTAAACCTTGAGCCGAACGGGACGGTTGCCGAGCAACCATTTTTGCCCTATTTTTCTCCCGTCTTATTCCAGCTTGTTTTTGGACAAGCCGGGTTCGTTGCGAGCCAATTCCTAACAGAAGCTGAATATAATTCTGAACAACCCAGAACCAGGAGTCCTCCGATGAAATATGTCCTCGTTTTTCTCTTAGTTGTCCCGACAGTCCTCCTTGCCGGTTGCAATGAAAAAGTCAAAGACAACCATGCTTCAGTCGAGACGGTTTCAGCCCAAAAAGCCATGCCCGCAGGGGAAGCCCAGAATGTGGATGTCTGGAGGGGTGAGATCATGGAGACCATGAATTCAGGTGGCTATTCCTATCTCAAATTCATGAAGGACGGCAAGGAGGCCTGGGTGGCCGGCCCTGTCTGCGAGGGCCTGAAAGTGGGCCAGGAAGTGGAGATGTCGCCCGGGATGTTGATGACCAACTTCCACGCCAAGAGTCTGAATCGGGATTTTGCCGAGATCTATTTCGTTGGTTCCCTCAGTGTTCCCGGCCAGGTTCCCGCTGAAACGACAAGCCCTCACGGCGGCACTGGAATGGGTATGGGAGGCATGAGTAATCCTCACGGTGGTAGCGGCTCTGTCCCGGCCATGGAGAACATCAAGGTTGATCCGGTCGAAAAAGCCGATGGTGGTTTCACCGTGGCGGAAATATACAGCAAGGCGCAGACGTTGTCCGAACAGAGCGTTCTCGTGCGTGGAAATGTTGTGAAATTTTCCCCCAACATCATGGGGACGAATTGGATTCACATCCAGGATGGCACCGGTGAAGGAGAGACCGGCGATTTGACCGTTACCACCAATACCAAGGTGGCCGTTGGAGATGTGATCCTGGTCGAAGGACCGCTTTCAGTAAAAAAGGATTTCGGTTCCGGGTATTTCTATGAGGTGATCATCGAAGACGCGAAGGTCACCCTGGAGTAGGGTTGATGGAAGGATCTGTGTAAAGGTTCCCTTAA
>JAHOYV010000059.1 GCA_019038745.1 Gemmatimonadales bacterium | reverse complement strand
TACCGATGGTGTCCTCATTCATGCCAATCCTTCCTTTGCCAAAATTTGGGGCTACCAGAACGAAGCGGAGGTAATTGGGAAACCGATCAATAATTTCCTTGCCGGTGAGGAAATAAGCCTGGAGATAATCGAATCAATCAAGGCGAGCGGAAAGTGGGATGGGGAGTTCACCGCTGTAAGGAAAGATGGGTCGACTTTCCGAGCTCAAGCTTCTGCTAATTCTGTCCATGATACAGAGGGGAACACGGTAGCCCTGTACTCCAGTGTTTTTGACGTCACCGAAATCCGCAATTCCGAGGAAATGTTGTCGGAATCCAATGATATGATCAGTTCCACTCCTGCCGTTGCACTTCGCTGGAGAAATGCCGAGGGTTGGCCTGTCGAATATGTTTCCGATAATGTGAAGAATTTGCTCGGGTATACGGCCGAGGAATTCCTGTCAGGCAAAGTAGCATATTCAGAAATCATTCACCCGGAGGATTTGGAAGTTTTCGGTATAGAAGTTGCCAAATATTCCAGTGACAAAAAGGCCAGAGGATTTTCCCATGACCCATATCGTGTCATCACCAAAGACGGAGAAACGAAATGGATTGCCGACCGGACCAACTTCCGGAGGGATGAGAATGGGGAGATCACCCATTTCCGGGGCATCGTGCTGGATATAACCGAGCAGAGGAATATTCAAGAGGAACGAAAACGTTTGGAAAACAGCCTCTACCAGAGCGACAAAATGGCCTCCATTGGACAGCTCTCCGCCGGGGTTGCTCACGAGATCAATAACCCGATCGGGTTTATCTCCTCCAACCTCAATACAATGAAAGAATATCTCCAGGAATTGACCGAGCTTTTCAACGGAAATGAACTAGAATCTTCCGAGAACCGGGAGCAAATTGATGAATTGATCATAGACTTTGGTGAAGCCATCTCGGAATCCCAGGAAGGGGCTGAAAGAGTCAAGAACATCGTAGCCGACATGAAAGGTTTTTCGCGGGCCGACTCCGTTGAGATGGAAGCAACAAATCTAAACGATGGCCTGACATCGACATTGAACATCGTATGGAATCAGCTCAAGTATAATTGCAAGGTAGAAAAGGAACTGGGTGATATTCCAGAGGTTGAATGCTTCCCCAGCAAAATCAACCAAGTGTTTCTGAACCTGCTGGTAAACGCAGGCCACGCCATAGAGGGGGACTCCGGCCTGATAACGATCAAAACCTGGGCGGCCGACGGCAATGTTCATGTGTCGATCCGAGACAACGGATGCGGTATTCCCAAAGAAAACCTGCCTAAATTGTTTGATGCTTTCTTCACAACCAAAGAAGTGGGCAAAGGCACAGGACTTGGTTTGAATCTGTCCCACGACATCATAAGTAATCACGGAGGAACGATTTCAGTAACCAGCGAACTGGGAAAGGGAACGGAATTCGAAGTCGCTTTGCCCTTTGAAGAAATACGTGAACCCATATTGATTCCGCTGGATTGACCTCCAGCGGCCAAGCGGGGAATTTCTTGCCTCACGCCCCCCGTTTCTGCTATAAACCCTTCCTGTTGCAGAATTCCATCACCGGAATTTGTGCAGCCCAACGATTCCGCTCCAGTCAGTGGGCGGACCCTTTTCCGAAAGCAGGAAGACAATGGCCCTTGATCATCTCACACTGTGGCAAAATACCGTCTCCAGGACGTTAGTCTGCCTGCTCATGTTCCTGATTTCCTACACACTCCTACCCGCCGGCATTCCAGCCGAGGAAGATCCCGGCCCATGGCAAGGGGAAGACTTCAGCGGCCTGGCATTCAGAGCCATCGGTCCAGGCATCGCTTCGGGGCGGATCGCCGATTTCGCGATCGATCCCCGCAATCCTTTCCACTACTACGTAGGTGTCAGCTCGGGCGGTGTCTGGGAAACAAAGAACGCGGGCGTGACGTTTGATCCGATCTTCGATGACGAGGCCAGCTACTCCATCGGCTGCCTGGCCATCTCGCCCTCGGACCCCGACCAGATCTGGGTGGGCAGCGGAGAGAACAACAGCCAGCGCAGCGTGGCCTACGGTGACGGCATTTACAAATCCGTCGACGGCGGCCAAAGCTGGGACAACATGGGGCTGAAACGATCGCTGCACATCGGCAAGATCCTGGTCCATCCAAAGAACCCCGATGTGGTTTACGTCGCGGCCGAAGGCCCCTTGTGGGGACCCGGCGGCGACCGTGGTGTCTTCAAAACCACCGATGGCGGTCAGACCTGGGGCAACATCCTGGCTATCGATGAAAATACGGGCGTTGTGGATCTGGTGATGGATCCCCGTGATTCCGAAGTGATCTACGCGGCCAGCTACCAGCGGCGGCGCCATCTGTGGGTACTGATTAACGGTGGACCCGGCTCGGGCATACACAAAACCACCGACGGCGGCACGACCTGGACCGAGTTGACCAGCGGCCTGCCCAAGGTGGATATGGGCCGCATCGGACTGGCCATCTCGTCCCCCGCCCCGGACACAATCTACGCGATAGTCGAGGCGGCCCAGAGCAAAGGCGGTTTCTTCCGGTCCATCAACCGGGGCCGAACCTGGGAGAAAATGAGCGATTACGTGGCCGGCAGCCCTCAGTACTATCAGGAGATAGTGGCAGACCCGAAGAACCCCGACCGGGTATACAGCATGGACACCTTCCTGCAGGTGACCGATGACGCAGGCAGGAACTGGCGTCGACTGAGCGTGAAAGCCAAGCACGTGGATGACCATGCCATGTGGATTGACCCGACCGCAACCGATCACTTGCTGGCCGGCAGCGACGGCGGCATCTACGAGAGCTTCGACCAGGGCGACACCTGGCGTTACATGGCAAACTTCCCGGTGACCCAGTTCTACCGCGTGGCCGTTGACTACGACGAGCCGTTCTACAACGTCTACGGCGGCACGCAGGACAACAACACGATCGGCGGACCCTCGCGAACCACGTTCGCCCACGGAGCCAGCAATCGTGAATGGTTCTTCACCCTCGGTGGAGACGGCTTCGACCCTGCCATCGACCCCAAGGACCCAAACATCGTCTACTGCCAGTGGCAGTACGGGAATTTGAACCGCTACGACAAGAAGAGTGGCGAAACGCTGGACATCCAGCCCCAGCCCGAGGAAGGGGAGATCCTGAAGTGGAATTGGAACTCCGCCCTGATTATCAGTCCCCACGATAATCATCGCCTTTACTACGCCTGTCAGAAGGTTTTCCGCAGCGACGACATGGGTAACAGCTGGACGAAGATCAGCGAGGACCTGACCCAGGGCATCGACCGCAACACCTTGGAGGTGATGGGACGGGTTTGGAGCGTGGACGCGGTGGCCAAAAACAATTCGACCTCATTCTGGGGCAGTATCATCTCACTGAGTGAATCCCCGGTATGGGAAGGATTGCTGTACGCCGGCACGGATGACGGACTTGTCCAGTGGACCGACAACGATGGTCTGAATTGGACTCGTCTGGAAAACTTCAAGGGCGTGCCCACGCAAAGCTACGTCAGCGATGTTGAAGCTGGCCGGCAGAACCCCGATGTGGTCTTCGTATCGTTCGACAATCACAAACGAGACGACTTCAAACCCTACATATACAAAAGCAGCAACAGGGGTCAAAGCTGGAAAAGCATCGCCGGCGACCTGCCCGAAAACGGGATGGTCCACTCCATCGCCCAGGACCATGTGGATCCGGACCTGCTGTTCGTGGGCACGGAATTCGGCGTCTTCTTCACCCGCAACGGGGGCAAAAACTGGACCCGGCTGAAGGCTGGAATTCCCACCATCGCCTGCCGCGACCTGGAGATCCAACGCGACAAAAACGACCTGGTAATCGCCACTTTCGGACGCGGCTTCTTCATCCTGGACGACTACAGCCCGTTGCGGAACCTGGAACCGGAAGACCTGGAGACCGAGGCCGCCATCTTCCCCGTGGCGGAAGCCCTGCTGTACGTTCCCAGCACCCCGATCGGATCGGCCGGCAAGGGCCACCAGGGCGATTCCTTTTACACGGCCCCGAATCCTCCCTTCGGCGCGGTGATCACTTATCGACTGAAGGATGAACTGGAGAGCCGGGAAGACATCCGCCGTACCCTGGAGAAGGAAAAGTTCAAAGCCGATGAGCCGGTCAGCTATCCGAGTTGGGATGATTTGCGGGCCGAAGACCGGGAAAAGGATCCGGCAGTGATCCTGACTATCCGGGATGCCGACGGTCGTGTTGTCAGACGCCTGGATGGACCTTCGAGCAGTGGTTTTCACCGGGTCGCCTGGGACCTGCGTCACCCGCACACCGGTCCCGTCAACCTCGACCGCGGCGGACCGCGAAGCCCGTGGTACACTGAACCTGCCGGGCCCTTCGCCGTCCCAGGAACGTACTCCGTCACCTTGGGCAATAGAATCGACGGAATCGAATCCCGATTGGCCGGACCCGTGGAATTCACAACACGGTTATTGGCCAACTCCTCCACTCCGACAACGGATTTTTCGGCCTCGATCGCCTTCCAACGCAAGGCGGCCGAGCTGTTCCGTGCCGTTCAGGGCGCTGGAAAAACCGCCGGCGACGTCCAACAGAGGTTGGACCACATCCGCGTGGCCATCGACATGACGGCCGAATTGGACAGGGATCTTTTTGACGAGGTGGATGCCATCGAGCATCAGTTGAAGGATCTGATCATTTTGCTGAACGGGGACCGCACCGTAAGCCGCCGAAGCGAGCCGACATCTCCGGGTATCAGCGGGAGGATCAGTCGGGTGATGTGGGGCACTCGGGACATCACTTCCGACCCCACCCGAACCCAGCAGGACAATCTGGCTCTTTGCGGTCGCCTTTTCGGGCCCGTATTGGAAGAGTTACGGAGCATTGTGGATGTCTCCATCGCAAACCTCGAGCATCGCCTCGAAGCTGCCGGAGCCCCCTATACTCCTGGTAGGATTCCCGTCTGGAAAGGTAATTGACCCCTAATTTTTAGTATATTTTGCCCACTATTGAACCAGCCCTCGCCTCCGAGCGGGGGCTAATTTTTCAAACTCAAGTCAAGTTTCTCCCCGGCTGGTCGAAAAATACCCTGGTATGCCCCCGTGCGCGAAAAAGCAGGGTGCGCCTTGGCTTGCTCGTCCCGATCGAGATCAGATGGAGTTTACCTTGGCCTTGAAGGCGGAACATAAAAGAGTATCCACCGTGCTGCTTGCGCTGGTCACAGCCTTAGCCTTGGCAGCCATCGCGGTGCTGAAGTCCGCCTGGGTCATGCCTGTAGCGGGACTGGCCGTGGCCGCATCGTTGACTTTGGGATATTTTCTCGGACGGCGATCAGAAGGCCAGTGCGACTCCCCACAAAGCGTCTGTGCCACCTTGTCGGAGAGAGTCGTCTTGGAACGGATAACGGCCGCGATTTTGGAAGATTTTGGTCACTGCACCGCGGAGAATTTCGAAGTGAACATGGGCCGGGTCCTTTCCCGGCTGGGCAGTTTTACCGGAGCCTCTCGTTGCTACCTATACGGTTGGCGGGAATCCAGCCCAGCCGCCGACCTGGTTCTAACCTGGATCCGGCCGGGAGCCCATGATACTTCGGGTCCTCCCTCAAGAATTGACCCAGGGCAAACAGGCCTCGAGGAGTTGTTCCTGGATAATCAACCAACGCTGGTCGGTAACCTGGAGAAGGACGAGTCCCTGAACCTGGGGTCCTGGACAGACCTGTTCGGGAACAATGTTCGGGCAATGGGGGCCATCCCCATCCTGAAAAATGGCAACTTACTGTGGTTACTGGGTTTCGACTCACGTAACACCCATCAGTGGGGGCCACAGGAATCAAGTCTCTTGCTTCTGGTGGCTGACCTTTTCGCTACCCTGCGGTCCAAGTTGGAAGCAGAGCGGGCCCTCCGGGAAGCCATGGAAAATCTGCAGGCAAGCAACCGGGCCAAGACTGATTTTCTGGCAAACATGAGCCACGAGATACGCACCCCGATGAACTGTATTCTGGGCATTTCCGATCTTCTGATCGAGATGGAGCCCACCAACCGCCAGCTCTCCTATTTGAACATTATCAACGACTCCGGGATCTCCCTGCTGAACCTTATCAACGAGGTCCTCGATCTGTCCAAGATCGAGGCGGGACAACTGGTGTTGGACAATGTGGAAACCGACCTGCGCCGAATTGCAGAAGAAACGGTTTCGATGATCGCCTTCCATGTCCAGGAAAAAGGGTTGGAAATCGTTTGTCGAGTTGATCCTGGGATTCCGGAAAATGTCTTTCTGGATCCTGTCCGCCTGCGTCAGATCTTGACTAACCTTTTGAACAATGCGTCAAAGTTCACCAACCAGGGTTACATTCTCCTGGACATCCAGCTGGATTCTCGAAATGAGGATTCGGTGGAAATCCGCTTCAACATCCAGGATACCGGCGTTGGCATCCCCGAAAACAAACTGGAAATGATCTTTGAGAAATTCACCCAGGCCGAGGTCAGTACGACGAGAGAATACGGCGGCACGGGACTGGGGCTTGCCATCAGTCAGAACCTGGTCGACTTGATGGGAGGACGGATAACTGCAGTGAGTGAAGTTGGGAAAGGTTCCACATTCTCATTCTCGATCTCCGCCCGGTCCACTGGATCTATGCCTGAATATGTCCTTCCATACGACACCCAGGGTGTGCTCGTTGTTGCTGAATTGGAACCTTTCAGCAAGGCCTTGTCCGAGCTGTTCCAGGACCTGGAAATTCCCTTTCGCATCCTCTCCACCAAAGATCAGGCTCTTGAGTTGATCGCCAACCAGCCTGCGGATGGCCCGAAAAGCTGGTCGCATGTTCTTATTGATTCTTCCCTGTGCCCGAAAGACATACCGGACTTCAGCGGGTTCTTGGAAAAAATCCCCGACCGGCAAAGGCCGCGGATTCTGCTGATGACCTCCCTGACCGACCTTCACCTTGATTCCAAATTGAGCACCCGAGGTTTCTCCGGCACCCTGACCAAGCCGGTGTTCATCCGAAAATTGGCCGACGCCCTGGACGGAAAAATCGAGGATGTCGACCAGAATACTACCGCCCGGTCCGGCGAGGCGGAGCCCAGGGAACCCGAGGGCTACGCCCCCGTCAACCAGGAAAAGCCAACTGTGACTTATCAATCCTCTCCGTCTGAAAACATCCGAATCCTCCTGGTGGAGGACAATGTATTCAATCAACAGGTAGCATTGGGCATGTTGCAGATCCTTGGCTGTGAGGTGGAAATCGCCAACAATGGTAAAGAAGCTCTGGAGAGGTTTGAAAAAAGCGATTTCGATTTGATTTTTATGGATTGCCAGATGCCGGTCATGGACGGCATTGAGGCCACGAAGCGGATTCGCCAGTTACCCGAACCCAAGAATCTGGTTCCCATCGTGGCCATGACCGCCAACGTCCTGCGCCGAGATCTGGAAGCCTGCATCAAGGCAGGAATGAACGATACGATGACCAAGCCGATCTCCCGCCAGAAAATTCAGGATACCCTGGCCCAGTGGACCCAGGTTGGTACTTCAGTCTAATTCGACTCCCTCACTTCATTTTCTCCAGTCCTCGTCTTTTCTGGATCGTTACACGATCCGATTTCCGGACTAAACCCCTGGAAAATGGAGTCGAAAGACTGTAAGTACGATTGAATTTTCCCGGTTGGAGGAATCGTCAAGGCGGATAATGCCCCTGCGCCGAGTAGTTCGCAATATTTGACGTGACTCAAATCCCCAAGGGTTTCATTTGATGCTGGGCCTCGCCTACAAGACAAATAAGACGACTTACAAGTGCCTCCTTTTCCTGGGGATCATGGCTGCGATTTTTGTTGCCCCCATTCCTACTTGGGCGGCTGAAACTCTTGTCAATACCGAAACTTCGGACAGCCAAAACTACCCCGCCATAGCCCGGGACTCTGCTGGAAATTTCGTGATCACTTGGCACAGCCTGGGCCAGGACGGCAGTAGTTACGGTGTCTTTGGCCAGCGTTTCAACTCTTCCGGGGTTGCCCAGGGCCTTGAATTCCAGGTCAATACATATTCCACCGGTCAACAAGGCAACGCATCGGTAGCCATGGACCCCGATGGGGGGTTTGTCGTTGCCTGGCAGAGCGAAGGTCAGGATTCGGGGGTAAGCTGGGGTGTCTATGCCCAGAGGTTCCTGGCGGACGGAAGTCCCGCCGGATCAGAATTCCAGGTAAACACGACAACCCCCAGCCAACAAGCAATGCCCCAGGTGGCCATGGATTCGACGGGAAATTTCTTGATTGTCTGGCAGGGGCTGGGTTCCGACGACAATTATGGAATCCATGCCCGAAGATACGACTACAGCGGAAGCCCCTTGGCTTCTGAATTCCTGGTCCACGAAATCACCGTTGCCATAGAATCGGCTCCTTCGATCGCCATGGACCCTAATGGGAATTTCATCGTCACCTGGGAAAGAGACGACACTGATGGAAGCGGCAAAGGCGTTTACGCCCGCAGGTTCAACTCTTCCGGCGTATCCCAAGGCGCAGAGTTCCTGGTCAACACCACCACGACCAACGACCAGGAAAACCCCAACATCGCTGTGGACCAAGATGGGGATTTCGTCATCGTGTGGGAAGATTTGGGAGCCGACGGAGCTCTGGAAGGGGCCTTTGGGCAACGCTACAATGCGGCTGGAGCCTCCCAGGGAGGCGAGTTCCAAATCAACACCACAACCGCCTCGAATCAACAAAATCCATCGGTTGGAATGGACCCCGGAGGCAACTTTTTCGTGATCTGGGACAGCGAGGCCCAGGATGGGGACAATCTGGGGGTTTTCGGCCGCGAGTATAATTACCTGGGAGTAGCCCAAGGAGGCGAGTTCCAGGTCAACACGACTACTGCTGGAGTTCAAACCGGCGGCAACAATTCCGTCATCGGAAACTCCGAAGGAAGCTGGATCATCGGCTGGGCCGGCCAGGGGACCGGAGACACGATCGGTGTATTTTATGACACTTTCACGTCTTCAGAATCCGCCGACCTTCGGTTGGTCAAAACCGTTGATGATGCCAACCCCATCGAGGGCGGCACAGTCGTCTACACCCTGACCATCAGCAACCTGGGACCAACCGAC
>JAHOYV010000090.1 GCA_019038745.1 Gemmatimonadales bacterium | reverse complement strand
CCTGTAACAATTTTCTGTGTAGGCTTCCTATATGAAACTGATCGACACTCAGTGAAACACAAAAGGGCGACTAGAATTCGAGCCGCCCCATTGTTGATGATGGAATTCTCAGGATGTCGTTGATCGCGAGGCCTGACTCGCCTCCATACTGACAGCCTTCAAATTATCATTTACCACCCGGTCAATTAGCAGATTCCGCGGATCAATCCCCGCGCGCTTCGGCTCCTGATCAACAAAGACTTCCAGCCGGCCTTCCCCGGAGGTCAACTGCCGCTTCTCGCGGCACAGCTCGATTTCCTGACCGTCGGCATCTTCACCGAATACCCCTAACTCGATCCAGTCCTGGTGCGGCACTTCCTCTTCCACACCTTGCCCGTCGGCCCGGTACTTCCGCGAGATATAATCCACCACAACCCGGAAGCGGCCGTTCTCGGTCCTGGTGCAGATCGCCGCCTCGGTGCGGTTGTCGTACAGGGTGATCGTCTCGAAGAGATCCTTGATCAGGTAGGCGTACTGCGACGGTGTGCGCTCCCGCAGTCGTTCCAGCAGCTCGGGCGCCGTGGCGTAGGGTGGGCCCTGGTCCAGGTGGGCCATCAGGAACTCCTGCAGGACATTGTTGACCACGTCCTCGCCCAGATAGTCGCGCAGGGCGTAGAACGCGAGGCTGCCCTTGCGGTAGTAGATGTAGGATTGTCCTTCCTCGCTGAACAGGGGCAGTTCCTCGTCACGTTCGGCGCCGCGACCCCCGAGGTATCTCATCAGCTCGTACTGCAGGAACTTGCCCACGCGGGACGGGCCCAGGTCCTTTTCCATCACCATCAACGCGGTGTACTGGGCCAGGCTCTCGGTGATCATCGCACTGCCCGGAACGTTGGCTGGGATCAACTGGTGGCCCCACCACTGGTGCGCGATTTCGTGCGCCGTGATGTAGAAGACCATGTCGATTCTGTCGGTGTCTCGCAGATCGGAAATGAAATTCGCCGATTCGGAGTACGGTATCGTGCCGGGAAACGCCTGAGCGAATCCACGGTAGCGGGGGAACTCAACGATGCGCAGCTGCTGGTAGGGATAGGAGCTGAAACTGGAAGTGCAGTAGTCCAGCGTTGCGCGCATCGATTCCAGCATGCGCGGTACGTTGAAGGCGTGTTCTTCGTGGTAGAAAACCTCGAGATCCACATCGTGCCACTGTTCGCGTTTCACCTCATACCGTCCGGACAGGAAGGAGTAAAAATTCAGGATGGGCTCTTCCAGGCGATAGCTGAAATAGCGGCGGCCGTCCTGCTCCCATTGGCTCTGCAGCTTACCCGGTGCTATCGCAGTCTGGTCGGCGCTCGTACTGACGACGGCCTCGAAAGTGATGTGATCGGCATCGCTGATGAAGCTGGTCATCAGGTTGTCCGGATCGTCCAGTGAGGGCATCGACCAGTCCGGATCCAGGCCTTGTTTGCGGCGGTCGGACGGGACCGTCAGCTCCTGATCGGACAAATAGCCGATCCGGGGGAAATAGTTCACGTTGTCGATAAAACTCCCGTTGGCCACGATCTCCGGGTTGGAGCCGTTGTTCACAAAACCGTCGATGTCCGCGCCGAGGTCGAAGCTCAACTTCACCGTCCGCCCCGGGGCGATCGCTTCGGCCAACTCGTAGACCCGGAAACCCGTATCCTGATCCCATCGCACGGGGTCGGTCAGCGCCTGGCCGTTGTCCAGATTCAGCGACCGCACTTCCTGTATCGAATTGATATTCAGGTACAGCTCTTCGATGAATTGATCGGTCTTGTTGGCCAGATCGAACGTGCCGCGTATGTCCACGCGTCGTTGCTCGGGATAGAAATCGACTTCGGCCGCTACGGCCGTCACCCGGGGCGATGGGTTCTCCTGATATTCCTTGAACTGACTTTCATAGCTGGCCTGCACACGCTCACTGTCGTCGCCGGGCGTGAAGTCGTTCAGGATGTTCGTGTTGTAGTAGATGAACGCGCCGCTGGCGATGAATCCCAGTCCCGCCACGGCGACGATCCCCGAATGGACCGGCCGCCAGCGCGAGGGCAGATTGCGCAGCGCCGGCCAGAGCGAATCCTGGCTACCGCGCGGCCAGAGTCGTGCCGCCATGATGAGCATGATGACCGCCAGCAGGCCCCAGAATAACTTGAACCAGAGGGCGGCGTCGGCGAAGTGGCCGTACCCGTTCATGTCCGAGTAGATGATCGCCGGAGTGCTGCGGTAGAAGAACAGGTGGTGCTCCATTCCCAGCTCGGGCCCGAAGGTGTTTACCAGGAAATAGAACATCATCAGGAAGAAGCCCATGTAGCGCTGCCGCCCGATCACCTGGGTGAACACCGCGATGACCGTCAGCAGTAGCCACTCGCTGAAGGACATCACGAACAGTCCGCGAAGGTACAATCCCGGCTCCAGGTGGTGGAAGCCCTTCATGAGTTGGAAGCCCATGGTCATGCCCATGGCCAGGGTCAGGGAGACAAGGATCATCATGGTCAGTGCAGCGAACTTGGAAGACAGAAAAATCCACGATGGCACCGGCAGCGAACCCTGGATTTCGTGGAAGCGGTGCTTCTTCTCACGCCATACCAACTCGGCGCTGTAGAAGACGATCACGATCAGCAGGAACAGGTCGAAGCCGCCGGCGATGGTGCTCAGCATGCGGTGAGTAACCGGATATAAAAACCACCCGTTCACCTCGGAGGTTATGTTGCCCACGAGGTTGAGCAGGCCGAAAAGCATCAGCACCAGGAAGGGCAGGCTGCGCAGCAGCGTCCGGGTTTCCAGGTTGGCCAGGGAGAGCCATTGGCTGAGCGTGGTTCGGAAATTGAAGGTGGGGGCCAGGGCCGGGAAGGCGCGGCCGTCGGCGTTCAGGGCGCCCGAACCACGGGTCTGGCTGGATTCCGCAGCGGCCGAGGTGTCGGCTTTCCCCTTGGCGGCACCGAGGCCCATACGGAACCGGAAAAACGCGATCACTAAAAACAGCCAGGTCACCGCCAACCACAGTGCTCGGCCCAGTACAACCGCACCGGTCAACGGAGGCAACAAGGTGTTCCGCTCGATGATTGTCCAATAGCGGGTCTGCAGGTCGAGGGATGCGATGCCGAAGGGATCCAGCAGCACGGCCAGGTTTTCGTTCTGCAGGTCGCCCAGGAACGCGAAGGCAAAACCGTACAGGGCGAAGAGTGCAATCATCGCCACGTAGGTGGCCATCGCGCGGCCGGTGAGAATGGAGACGGAAAAGAAGAGTGCGCCGGCTATCAGACAGTTGGGCAGCACCATAACGACCAGCGTGTACAGGTAGGGCATCACGCTGAATGCCTGGATGTGCTCGGGTGTTTGATAGGGCATGAGGCTGGCCAGAAGAAGGCCCAGGGCGGAGAAGGAAGCGCTGAAAACAGCCAGGAGAGTGGTGGCGGTGAAGCGTCCCATCAGGAGCGGGAATTTCTTCAAGGGTGTGCTGTAGAGAATTTCCCGCACGCCCAGATCCTTGTCCCGCGATACGACCGTGGACATGAAGATGGTGATCAAGATAATCGAGAACAGACCCATCCCATTGACGGTCTTGGCGATGATGTAGGGTGCGTTGCGGGCCACGTTGCCGATGCCGCCGCCGATCTGCACCGAGTCGGTTGAAGTGGCAGTGAAGGTGAGGAAGAAGAACAGGGCCGAGAACACGTAGAAGGCCGGCTGCCTGAGACGGTATTTCAACTCGAAGCTGAAGACATGGCCGAACTGGGTAAGCTGATCTGACATATCTCCTACACCTCCTGCAGTCTGCCGCCCAGGGTGGTGAAGTACACGTCCTGCAAATCAGGATCTGCGGCTTCGAAACCGGGCCCGGGGTTGGTCTCGCTGAAGATGTGGACGATGGTGTGGCCGCCGGCCAGGCGCGTGGAGATCACCATGTGTTCCCGGTGCAAGCGGGGCAGGTCCTCGCGGTCCGTTTCCAGCCACCAGGTCTTGCCACGGATCGTCTCGATGGCCTGCCGGGGCTCGCCCTCGGTCAGGACGCGGCCCTGGTCGATGATGGCCATGCGGCTGCACACCTCGCTCACATCCTCGACGATATGAGTCGAAAGGATGACGATTACGTTCTCGCCTATCTCGCTCAGCAGGTTCAGAAAGCGGTTGCGTTCCTCGGGATCCAGGCCTGCGGTGGGTTCGTCCACGATGATCAATTTCGGTTGGCCAAGCAGCGCCTGGGCGATGCCGAAGCGCTGGCGCATGCCGCCCGAGTATCCGCCCAGTTTCTTCTTGCGGTGTTTCCAGAGGTTGGTACGCTGCAGTAGGGCCTCGACCATGTCCTTGCGCTCACCCTTTGTTCCCAGCCCCTTGAGCGCCGCGATGTGAGCCAGCATGGTCACCGCGTCGACGTTCGGATACAGCCCGAAATCCTGCGGCAGGTAACCCAGCACGCGCCGCAGTTCGTCCTGTTCCCGCCGAACATCCAGGTTTCCGAGGGTGATGGTCCCCGCATCCACGTCCTGCAGCGTGGCGATGCAACGCATCAGGGTGGATTTGCCTGCCCCGTTGGGGCCCAGCAGGCCGAACATCCCCGTCGGGATGGTCAGGCTCAGATCGTCCAGAGCGGTCACGCCGCCGGGATAGGTCTTGGTGATGTTTCTGAGAGTGAGTTCCATGGCATCTCCGAAGCTGGATAAAGAAGGAAGCCGGTAGACTGAGCTCAAGACGCAAGCGGGAGCCAAGAGGTTCCATGGGGAATCGAACCCGGTTCTGGAAGATCAGTCGAAATCAGAGGAATGGCAGATAACCCTGCAGGTTGTAGATTTCTGATCGTCAACATGCCAATGGGAAGTCGCCGCGACCTGCCGTTGATGCTACAATTCCGATAGTAGGTGTGCGAAATTGCCAGAAAATCATAGACTGACTAGCGAACTCAAGGGTCATATATATTTCACAAAACACTTGCGCTGAATTATCAAATGTGGTTTTATATACGTAACACGTACATGAAAAGCACAAGGAAGTGCGGATGAATATCATCTTCAAAGGCAGCAAGCTCCGTAAACTGGCCAACAATAAAAGTCATCTAATTCGCAAACTCGGCCCGGAAATGGCCCAAGTTCTCGGACGCCGGTTGGACCAGTTGCTTGCCGCTGAGACATTGGATGACGTGCCCAAGATTGGAAAAGGTCGCTGCCATGAGCTAAAAGGCAATCGGACCGGGACCTTGTCAGTAGATTTAGTGCACCCGCAACGGCTCATTTTTGAGCCTGCAGATGATCCTGTGCCCCGCAGGGATGATGGTGGTCTGGATTGGGGACGCGTGACTGCAATCAGAATTCTGGAGGTGGCAGATACTCATGAGTAACAGAACTGTAAATGAATACAATCCGGACGTTGTCACATGTCCAGGTGAGACGTTGGAAGAATTGCTTGAGGACATTGAAATGTCCCAGGCCGAGCTGTCGCGACGAACCGGGCGAGCCACCAAGACCATCAATGGAATCGTGCATGGGCGAGAGCCTCTGACTCCCGATACAGCCCTGCAGTTCGAGAAGGTGCTTGGGGTCAAAGCGCGGTTTTGGAATGAGCTGGAGAGGAACTACCGAGAGCATCTTGCCCGAGTCAATGAAGCCCAGAAGCTGGCCGACAACGTTTCGTGGTTGAAGTGCCTACCGGTTGCAGCGATGAAAAAGCGTGGCTGGCTGCCTGGGAGTACAGATAAGGTGGCCCTAGTTGATGCTGCGCTTCGCTTTTTTGGTGTCGCATCGGTACGGGAATGGAACGAGGTTTCGCTCAGTAGTCAGTTTGCCTATCGCAAATCTGATAAGGTGGCGGCGAAACCAGGGCATATGGCCACTTGGTTGCGTGCTGGGGAAATCGACGCCCAGTCAATCTCCTGCAACGAGTTTGACAAGAACATGTTTAAGACGGCCTTAACCCATTTGCGGTCATTGACAACAGCATCCCCGGAGATCTTTCAAGTGGAGATCGTCGAACATTGTGCCGCAGCGGGTGTGGCCGTGGTGTTTGTTCCCGAAATCAAGGGCGCACCCATCTCTGGTGCTACGCGTTGGCTTAACAAAAACAAGGCAATGATCCAGTTGAGTTTGCGCTACAAGACCCATGACCAGCTCTGGTTTTCATTATTTCATGAAGCTGGCCACATTCTGCTCCATGGGAAAAAGGAAATTTTCCTTGAGATCAATGACGGTTCAAATGTTGCTGAAGAGGAAGAGGCGGATTGCTTCGCCCGTGACCAATTGATCTCCGCACGAGCCTACGCTGATTTTGTGAGTAGCACTAGAATATGCAAAAGCGTCGTTCAGGAGTTTGCGGAGGAAATTGGGATTCACCCCGGGATTGTGGTTGGCCGGCTTCAGCATGAACGGAGAATTCCTTACAAGAATCTCAATGGTCTAAAGATGAAACTTCAGTGGACTTCTTAGATTGAGTATGGTGGCTTCACTGATAAAACAACAAACAGGATGAAAAAGTGAACAACACCCACGGACCGCCATCCTTTCAACTAGCAGACACCCACTGCCATCTCTACACCCCCCCCCTGTCCCAGGATGCCCCAGCCGTCCTATCCCGCGCCACCGCCCGCGGCGTCAATCAATTCATCGTCCCCGCTTATGACATCGATTCCTGGCAAACCATGGACGCCCTGTCCCGTCTACCCGGCGTTTTCACAACCTTGGGCCTGCACCCCTGGGCGGCTGATCAAGTGGCAAAACTTTTTCATTCTATGGATTCGGAGAACCCCCCCGAACCCAACAACCCCCAAGACCGCAATATTCCCCCGGGGGAACAACCCAGCTCAACAACCAATCCCCTACCCCTTCTGGCGGCCCAATGCGCCGGACTCCGCTTGGAAATGGAAACAGCCCTATCCAAACCCCCGCCAGGATTCAAACCCTCGCCAAGCTTCAAAATTATCCCACCCCCCATCGCCATCGGTGAAATCGGGCTGGATTACAAGATCGATATCGCTGGCGGTCAACCCGGTCCGGAATTGCAGCGGCTTGTTCTGCGCACCCAACTGGAACTGGCGGTTGATAACAATCTCCCGGTGATCCTGCACTGCCGGGGGGCTTTCGAGGAATTGCTGGGGGAGATCAAACGGTTCGCTGGTCGTCTTCGCGGAGTGCTTCACGCCTATTCGCGGGGTTCTGATCCGGCGGTTCACTTTATCAATGCCGGGTTGCACATCGGCCTCGGAGGGGCGATTACCCGCGATCGGGCCAAACGGGTTCGGCTGGCTGCAACGAACCTGCCGCTGGACAAAATCGTTTTGGAAACCGATGCTCCGTACATCGGTCTGGACGGCGTGTTGCCGGTCGATACAGAACCCGGCCACGTACGGGATGTAGCCGAAGCCCTGGCCACTCTGCGCTGCGACACCATCGAAACCATAGCCGAGGTGACGACCAACAATGCCCGCGAACTCTTCCAACTCCCGGACTGAGCCACGCCACCACCGTACGGCCAAGTTCTATGGCCAACCCGGTTTCGAGCGAATCCGCCAGGCCAACATCACCATAATCGGCCTTGGCGGAGTAGGCGGACACGCCGCGGTGAATCTGGCCCGTTCGGGTATCGGCGCTTTGCATCTGGTCGATTTCGACGAGGTGACCGACTCCTCCCTGAACCGCAGTCCGTATGCCGGGCCCCTGAATGTCGGCAGCCTCAAAACCGACGTATTGGCCGCCTGTCTCGCTGAAATTTGCCCGGATACGCACGTTTCAATAACTTCCCAACGCTGCGGGCCGGACAACCAGGCCGAACTCGTTTCCCTGGATTCACCGGCTCGGCCTGACCTGGTGATCGATGCCATCGACAGTGTTCAGGACAAGATTTCCTTGCTGGCCTGGTGTCGACAAAACAACATTCCGGTCTTGGCCAGTATGGGTGCGGCCGGCAAACGTGATGTTACTCTCGTGCGCACGGGTCCCATTGCCGAGACCCGGGTTTGCCCGCTGGCCAAGCAGGTGCGGCTGGGCTTGCGCGATCTGGGTGTGCCCCTGGATATCCCTTGTATCTGGTCACTGGAAAAAGTTGCTTCGGGAAGGGGCGGGCCCTTGCCCAGCCAGATGTCCCTGCCCGGCGTGTTGGGTTACGGTCTGGCTTCCCTGGCCCTGGATTTGATCGCCCGAGAGGAAAAATGATGAGCAGATTTGGCGGGTACTCCCTCCGTTTCCTTTTTCTGTCGGGTATCCTGCTGGCAGCGGTGTTCGCCGGTTGTTCCGACGACGAAACCGTATCAGAACCGGTTGAAGTTCCCGATCCTTCCAGTTATGTCTGGCAGATAAACGCTCTTCCTGACGGGACGGCCTTTGCCGCCGGCGCTGAAGGACGGGAAGGAAGGCTGTACACCAACCATACGGGAGTATGGGCGCCCCACGACATTCAAGTAGACTTGGTAGCATCCGGCGAGGTTACCGGACTTGATGGCGTTCTGCCGATCTCAATGGACGACCTCTACGTGTTTGCCCTGCCCGCGGAGATTCTCCACCTGGAGGGGGACCAGTGGATTTCCCAGCCCATGGACCTGACTCTTTCCTGCGGTTTCCTTGAACAGACTCCAAGTGGCTTGTGGTGCCTGGGTTCGGACGGGACCCTCCTGCGCCAGGAGAGCGGAGAATGGAACACCGTCCTGGATTTCCGCGAATCGGATTCCATTCTCGCCGATATCGTTGAGAGTCCCGACGGCACGGTGTTCGTCAGCCAGTTTTTCCACGAACAGGATATCGGCAGAGTACACCGAATCAGCTCGGGCGGGGTCACCGCATCGGATGATCTCAACACCCCGGTTTACGCCCTGGCCGCAACTGCCACCGACACGGTCTGGGCCGCGGGGACTCGCCTGGCCCGTTTCGCCGAGGCAACCTGGGACACCGTCGTATCAATCCCGGACAGCAATCTGGTCGTGGCCATCGGCCAGCCCGGCGACGGATCCCTTACTTTGATCTGCGAAATGGGGGCGGTCTTCAGCTGGCGAAACGAGGTCCTGACCACGGTTCAGGAATTCAACCAGCGCGCGCCGTTGGCCTCGGTCTGCTATATCGACGACACCACGATTTTCGGCAGTCTGAATTATACAGATGAAAATACAGGCCATGATATGGGCATCATTGTTCGTTTCGACGGGACCCAGTGGATCCCGGTATTTCTGGCGCCACCAGCCCTGAGGTGAAAAACGTGAAAGCGGTTACGATAATTTTACCCTTGCTTGTGTTGCTGGCGGCTTCAACTACGGTTCTGGCCGGGCAGGGACCTGAACCAAGTGAAATGGAAACCGAGATTCTGGCCGTCTTGCGAGCCGCCGAAACGGGCTGGAACGCGGGAGACCTCGGTGCCTACATGAACTCATACTGGAGATCCGAGGAACTGCGCTTCGCCGGCGGTGATCGGGCGAGCTTCGGCTGGGAGAAGGTCTTATCCGGTTACCGGAAACGATATCCTGATAGGGCAGCGATGGGAAAGTTGACTTTCAGCGAGCTGGATGTGACTCTCCTGGGCCCGGATGCAGCCTTGGTCTTCGGTCGCTGGCGGCTGGACCGTGAAGGTGACGAGCCCGGAGAAGTGCCCAAGGGCCTCTTCACTTTGCTGCTGCGCCGACTACCCGAGGGCTGGCGCATCGTCCACGACCACACATCTTCGGGTTGATTGTTCGGCCACCGAATAATTTGATCCATGGAGGGTA
>JAHOYV010000058.1 GCA_019038745.1 Gemmatimonadales bacterium | reverse complement strand
GAAGTCATATAGGTATCGCGCTGCTCCACCGGAATAACCACCCAGGGATATCCTCCCGAAGCCAGCATCACATTCATCAGGAACCGACCGATGCGACCATTGCCATCCAGGTAAGGATGTATAAAAACGAAAACGAAATGACCGAGTAATACGCGAGCTGCAGGATCTTCCTCTGTCCTGAGCAATTCAAAAAACGCCGGCATCAAATCCCTGACCACAACACTTCTCGGCGGGACGTGTCGAGACCGACTGATAAACACGGGTCCGTTCCTGTAGCCGGCCAGGTCCGAAGGACGTATGAGGCCAGCAGCGACTCCGGGTGCAAACATTTCCCTGTACCAGGATCCGTGGTCCTCGTCGACAACGATGCCGGGGTTCTCGCCTCCCAGAACACGCTCCAAACTTTTCTGCACTTGTTGGAAAGCCTGCCAGTAGCCCTTTGCAGCCAGAGCATTCCGATGGCTCCGGTCTTGCTCATTGCCGTCAGGATGTGCGTCAGGAGTCCATCTGCCGCTTCGTACCCTTTCGATCAATTCCTTGCTGACCTGGTAGCCCTCTATCGAGAGTGAGTGATAAGCGTCGGTAGTATAGGTCTCCTCCACTGACTTCAAATAAGCTGTGACGTCAACGGGGGCTGCCGGAGCCTGGGGGAAGCAGGAGATTACCGGCTCACGCATCTTGGACCACAGAAGCTGCAAACGATGGACATGGGGGGGGGCGGAATCGACCGGTAATGGAATGATCGGAGGATTCGCTCGTAGGTTCAGAAAAGGATCTCTCTTGCGGATCTCGTATCCCGCTGCACGCATGGCCTGAACGATGTCATCGGCAATACGAGTGCGACCCATTTTCTCGAAGGCACCTGCGAGCCGGCCTGCAATTGTCGTACGCCCCTGGTCCAGTAGGACGGGCAACACCTCCGAGGCGTTGCTGATCTGGGCCAAGGCAGCGTACGCATCGACTTCATGCCTGGCAAAGAAGTCTGGTGCAACAGCGATCAGGGCGGCAGCAAGCGAGTAGATCCGTATTCCGTCTTTCACTTCCAGGGCAGCACTGTCGGAAATTGATGTACGTACAGTTAAGAGCGAAGTCTCATGCGGCAGGGAAACGGGGTTGTTGTCTCCCTTTTTACTCCGAACCAGGAGTTGTTTGGGGATGGTGTTATTGCCGGCGTGCAGCAGAAGGGACTGCTCCGGAGACAGATACCAGTCATCACCGAACCGCATACCCAAATAGTCGGCACAAAAGCCCCAGTAGGAGACATACCACGCCGTGCTTTCCCCTTCAGCCTGGTCAGGCAGCGACGGGATGTACCAGCCCTTCATCACTTCCTGGAGGAAGCCCGCAGCAAGCAGACGCTCGCGATGCGTCCTGGTGAGGTTGCGGGAGCGGATTGCCGTACGGCCTTCGTCACGAAGCTCTGTCAAAACTTCAAGTGACTGGGCTAATTTTTCTGCTTGGGTTGCCATGACAACCATCCTTGTTCAGCCTGATTAAGTCTGAATCCAAGAAATCCTTCGGGAAAACTTCCTGTGCTCTAACTAGAGTATCGTGCCGTACGCGCGGTAGTTTATTAAGTTGTACGAGAAATAGGTTATTATGTCTAGTTGAATCATGAAAAACCGTGAACCTGGCTAGAAACAGTTAGTTAAAGAGTAGCTGGACTGGCGGAAAAACTGCTGTTTTGCCTCGTTGTTTCATCCTTGAATTGGCAATGACCCTGCTCCCCACTGAAAGAACGGTGAGAACCCCATGCCTCCCTTCACTCCCTACTCCCCATAAAACCCCTCCAAAAACCCCCGAACCGCATCCCCAAACACTTCCGGTTGCTCCAAATTCGGTAAATGTCCAGCCCCAGGCACAACAACCAACTCTGCGTCAGGCAAGGCCGCCGCCATAGACTCCGCTTCCCCAACAGGAATCAACTGATCCTCCGCCCCGTGAATCACCAGCGTCGGGATCTGGAGGTTCGGCAGGCCAGGCGTCGAATCCACACGGTCCCGCATTGCGGCCAGGGCGCCGACTACGCCATCGACTGAAGTTTCCATCATCATTTCGCGCACGAAATCAACGAGGTCCGGTTGCTCATCGTAGGTTTTCGGGGCCAGCAGTTTGGGCAGCATCCCCTCTACGATGGCCTCGACGCCGGTGCCGGTCGCCACGGCGGCGGCGGTGTCTCGGCCCGCCTTGCCTTCGGCCGAATCGGCGCCTGCGCGCGTGGATGCCAGGATCAGTCCGGCCACGCGGTCGGGATGCCGGCGGCAGATCTCCAAGGCCACATACCCGCCCATTGAAAGTCCGCCGATCACTACCGGGCCGACGAAGCCCAGGTGATCAAGCAGGCGGACACAATCATTGGCGAGCATTTCCATGCTGTAGGGCGCAGCGGTGGAGGGGGTTTGGCCGTGGCCGCGCAGATCCGGGGTGATCTGGCGCGCGATGTCCGCCAGGTCCGATATCTGTAGCTCCCACAGCAGACTGCTCAGCGGATAACCGTGGATCCACAAAACCGGCACCCGGTCGGCGCTGTCCTGGTGTGACATCAGCAGGGCATCCTGCTCCGTGCTCTTTTTATTGGATCCCGTCATGACAACCTCCGATTTGATATACCTGCAGAACACCGGCGCCCACCGTACTCCAAGCCCAAGAGATAGGGTAATATAAATCGGCTGCCGGACCAAGCGCCGAAGGACACCCCCAACCCAATCAGGGCGTTCTGTCATTCCCCCCCCAAATGGTCTACAATTTGAAACCTGGACCAAACCCCGACCGCTGTTCGTGCCCTTACCGAATTGTGCGAGCTGTATTGGTATCCACTGTACGCCTACCAGCGGCTCTGGGCCATGGGCCTGCTGGAAAGAGCGGTGGCCGACCTGCACACTGATACATTTCCCACGAATCCAACCTTTCGCCGGGGAGAATCGATTGAACGTTCCCATAACACCCACTGAAGACTGCGCGCTAGCCCTGGACCGGGCCGACAGTTTGGCCGAATTTCGCGACCGGTTTTATTTGCTGGCCGATACGATTTACATGGATGGCAACTCTTTGGGATTGTTATCCAAGGACGCCGAGGTGTCGCTGATACAAACTCTGGAAGCCTGGAAAACCCAGGGTGTTGCCGGCTGGTTTAAAGGGGACAGTCCCTGGCTGAATAGCGCGGAGCAGATCGGGGACCTCTCTTCTGAGATAATGGGGGCGAAAGCCGACCAAGTAATTCATTCGGCAACCGTAACAGTGAATATCCATGCCCTGGTGGCCAGTCTTTACGAACCCGCAGGAAGCCGGGTGAAGATAATGGCCGACGAACTAAATTTTCCCACCGACATCTATGCGTTGAAAGGCCAAATGGATATTCGGGGCCGTGACTGGCAAGAAGACCTTGTGATCATCCCTTCTGCTGACGGCCGCACATTGGACGAAGACACCATTGTCGAGATGTTCGACGAAACCGTCGCTCTGGTTTGGCTTCCGTCGGTTTTGTACCGTAGCGGACAGCTCCTGGACATGGAATACCTGACCCAAAAAGCCCACGCCAAGGGGATAATTGTCGGATTTGACTGCTGCCACTCCGCCGGTGTTGTGCCCCATGAACTGGATCGCTGGGGAGTGGATTTTGCCGTCTGGTGCGGCTACAAATATCTAAATTCGGGCCCAGGCGGATCAGCATTCCTGTACGTAAACCGCCGGCACTTCGACAAGCGTCCCATACTTACCGGCTGGTTTGGCAATCGCCGGGAAACCATGTTCGACATGTCGCAGGATTTTGACCCCGGGCAGGATGCCGGCAAATGGCAAATATCATCTCCGGGTATCCTTGGCTCGTCTACGCTGCGGGGTTCTCTAGAGATGATCAACGAAGCAGGCATTCAGGCGATACGGGCCAAGTCGCTGTTGATGACTGAATACCTCATTGCCCTTGTCGACGATCTTCTGACCGATCCACCCTTTAGTTTCCGGATAGGTACGCCGCGTGAAAGTGACAGGCGCGGTGGACATGTTGCGCTGGAGCGGCAGACCGGAACTGAGCAAATCTGCGAAGCGCTGGTAAAGAGGGGCGTAGTGCCTGATTTCCGTCCGCCAAACGTCATCAGGATTTGTCCATCTCCCTTGTACGGAACGTTTCAGGAGATTTGGCAAACAGTTGGACATCTCAGAGAAATTGTTGAAGTATTTTCCAAGTAACGGCCTCATCCCGCGACCCGAAGGACCAAACCGTGAAATTGATGACCCCACTTATGATCGGTGATCTGCGCCTGCCCAACCGGGTAATTATGGCTCCGCTGACGCGCTGTCGAGCCACCGCAAATCGAGTTCCCAACGCCTTGATGGCTGAGCACTACCGGCAGCGGGCCGGTGCAGGTCTTATTCTCAGCGAGGGGGTTGCTGTCGATCCCATGGGGGTGGGTTATCCCAACACGCCGGGGATCTGGAATGACGAACAAATTACGGGCTGGCGTCTGGTCACCGACGCGGTGCGCGAGGCCAAGGGGCGTATCTTCATGCAACTGTGGCATGTGGGTCGGATCAGTGATCCCGTTTACCTGGATGGAGCCCAGCCGGTCGCACCCAGCGCCCTGGCCCAACCGGGGCACGTCAGCCTGGTGACGCCGAAACGCCCTTACCCGATTCCCCGCGCCTTGGCCAAGGAAGAGATACCGGCCATCGTCGCGGCGTATCGCCGCGGGGCCGAGAACGCGCGGCAAGCCGGATTCGATGGCGTGGAATTGCACGGCGCCAATGGGTATCTCATCGATCAGTTCCTGCAAGCCTCGTCCAACCGACGCGACGACGCATATGGCGGATCGATCACCAACCGCGCCCGCTTTCTCCTGGAAGTAACCGATGCTGTGTGCGAGGTGTGGGGGCCCGAACGCGTAGGTATGCACCTGGCACCGCGAGGTGGCGAGGATCCGGAAAACGATCCCACTGGCGAAAAGATTTTTGGATACGTGGCCCGCGAACTGGCCAAGCGCGACCTGGCCTTCATTTGTGCGCGGGAGCCGCAGACCGATGATTGGCTGGGCCCGCGTCTGAAAGAGGCCTTCGGCGGAGTTTATATCGCCAACCAGGACTTCACCGGAGAATCCGCCGAAGAAATCCTGTGCCATGAAAAGGCCGACGCTGTCGCCTTTGGCCGTCTCTACATCGCCAACCCCGACCTTGAAAAACGGTTGGCCAATGACCTGCTGCTCAATACGCCGGATCCCGAAACGTTTTTTGGGGATGGGGCGGAGGGTTATACGGATTATTCGGTGGTTTGATTTGACGCTTGGGGATGGATGCTGACCTACAACGAAGAGCGGCCGCACACATCGTTAGGAGGGCTACGGAATAAGGAATGCAAGTCCTCAATAGTTAATTTAATTGGTTTAGATCAAAAGAATGGGTTAGTCTTAGTCAAAGTAAATCGTGGGTTTATGAAAGCTGAAATTAAATGTCTGCAAAGCCAGATGATCCCCCCAAAAGAGCCTTCAATCAGCACAAAAACAATGTCCCGGATTTCGAAGAATCGCCCCTAGGCAGAAGCGAATATGTAACCGCCTTGGCCCACTTCTATCGTGCCGAAATGTATCGCTCAATGGTTTGGAGAACACGTCTTGACACCTCTACAAACTGGGCCATCATTTCCACTCTGGCTATTCTGACAACCAGTTTGAATAATCCTTCTTATGCCACCGAATCGTTATTGCTGGGGATGTTTGTCAATGTGGTTTTCCTGGTTATCGAAGCCCGGCGTTTTCGGTTTTTCGACGTTTGGCGAGCGCGTGTTCGGATGATGGAAGAGAATTTCTATGGCGGCATTCTGCGCCGGGATCAGACAAGTATCGACAAGGAATGGGGTAGGCAGGTAGCTGATGACCTATTGTGTCCTCGTTTCCATCTAACTCGAATTCAGGCATTCAGGGCACGGCTGATGAGAAATTTTAGATTTATTTTTGCGCTATTCCTGATTGCCTGGATCGGCCATCGCATAGCTCCTGGAGCTCCGGATAAATTCCTGTCAGGGCTTCATGTTTTTCCGGTGTGGGTTCCAGATGTTTTGGTGGGGATTTTGTATCTATCTCTGATTTTGATTGCCATTTTTACACCAAAAGCTCCTACTCCTGAAGAATCCTATTGGCCACACCCTGACCACCCGGGTGAAGATATTTCTAGCCTGGATGTTTGATTAGTGAAGGCTTGAACCGTCCCGAATTTCCGAAAGACTTTCCTGACTCCGATAGAAATACTTTTCATACTCCACAGGTGGAATGTTTCCCGTCGACTCGAGCAGCGACGATTGTTGAACTAGTCCCCTCAGATGGAGCCCTACTCAAACCAAGCGGAAAAGATCGCGAAATTAAGTCATCACAAAATATTTCAAACCTTTTTGGTACTTAAGTCGTCAATAACCACAAACGCGTCCGACAGATTTCTCCCGGGCGCTTTCCTTGAGGCCCCGCCACTCCCGGAAGGCAATCCTCAATGAATCGAAACTTCTGTCCAAACTCCGAGAGGATCCGGAATGGCTGCCAAAAAATTCGTCCCCGTTGTATTTCTCATGGCTCTTTGGTTTGTGGGGTCGCTCGGTCTTCCTGCTTCGGGACAGACGGAATTGGGCGATGAGTCCTCCTGGGACTGTGACCCTGCCCTGGTATCCCTGGCCACGCAGATAAGAGCCGTCCGTCTGCAGGGGGATGTGAAATTGGACGGATTATTGACTGATACTGCCTGGCGCCAGCCGGGCGAGGACCGCCTGATACAGAATGATCCGGACAATGGCTGTGTTCCGCGTAACCGCACCGAATTTTGGGTGGCCTACGACGACAACGCTTTGTATTTGGCGGCCCGCATGTACGACTCAGCGCCGGACTCCATATCAGCCCGCCTCGGCCGCCGCGATTCCGGGCCATCCTCAGATTGGATTATCATCAACCTGGATACTTTCAATGACGACCGGAACGCCTATTCATTCCTCATCAACCCTGCTGGCGTATTGGGCGATGCCAAACTCTACAACGACGGCTGGAGCGATAATTCATGGGACGGGGTCTGGGAAGCAGCCACCAGCATCGATGAACTGGGTTGGGTGGCCGAGGTGCGCATTCCCTTCTCCCAGCTCAAGTTTCCCGACAGTGACGAACAAGTCTGGGGCATCAATTTTTCCCGGCAAATTCTGCGTTATAACGAGGAAAGTGAAATTTTTTATAGGCCGCGCGGATCCTCCGGCTACGGCAGCCGCTTTCCCGACCTGGTGGGAATTAGCGGCATCAAATCCCAGAGCAGAATCGAGCTTCGACCCTACGCACTTGGCAAGGCAGAGGCGCGCGATGTGGATCCCGATGATCCCTTCACGGACAATCCCCAGTTTTCGGGGAACATCGGACTGGACATGAAGGCTCCCCTGTCCAGCAATTTGACCATGAACGCCACCGTCAATCCCGACTTCGGGCAGGTGGAGGTGGATCCGGCGGTGGTCAATCTCTCGGCCTACGAAACCTTCTACCAGGAGCGCCGGCCCTTCTTCGTGGAGGATGCCAATATTTTCCTCTTCGGCCGGGAGGGACACAACTCCAACTGGAACTTCAACTGGAATGATCCCAATGTTTTTTACAGCCGCAGAGTCGGAAGGGCCCCGCAGCTTGGAATATCCGGTGACTACGACTACGTCGATATGCCTCAGTTCACAACCATTCTCGGCGCCGCCAAAATCAGCGGAAAAGTCGGTAATACCTCGGTGGGCGCATTTTCCGCCGTAACGGCTCGGGAAAAGGCCCACATTGAGTTGGATGGTTCCAGGTTTGATCAGGTTGTCGAACCGCTCTCCAATTACTCTGTAATCCGGACAAAGACTACTCGTGATGAAGGGCTCAAGGGTTTGGGCTTCATGGTCACCCATACTGCCCGGAACCTGGATGACCCGGTGAGCCAGACCGAACTGGACCGCCGTGCCATGACCGGGGGAATCGACGGCTGGACAAACCTGGATGCAGATGGAGTATGGGCCCTGAAGGGATATGTCAGCGGCAGCCACTTGACAGGCAGCAAGGAAGCAATCAACTCATTGCAGACTTCGTCGCGCCATTACTTCCAGCGGCCGGATGCTGACCATCTCGATCTGGACCCCGAGGCCACATCAATGGACGGTTGGCGGGGGCGCTTGGCCCTGAACAAGCAGTCGGGCAACTGGCGGTTCAACACGGCCGCCGGTTATTCCTCGCCGGGGTATGACATCAACGATTTGGGTTACATGTACCGCACCGACATGATCAACACCTCCTTGACAAGTGGTTACTCCTGGCGCGAGCCAAATAGGTTCTTCCGTAATCAGACCATCATTTGCGCAAATTACTGGACTTGGGATACCGGTGGCCTGATCGATGGTGGGGGATATGGCGCTTGGTATTTTGCCCAGTTCGCGAATTACTGGAATGTGAACTCACATGTCTTCTTCAATCCCGAAGCCAACAGCCCACGCAGTACGCGCGGCGGGCCGAACATGAGGACGTCAGCCAGTCGGGAACTGGCTGTGAATCTGAGCACCGACTACAGAAAGAGGTGGGTTGCCAGCACGGACTTTTTCATCAGTGGCGACGATGCGGGCAACCGGAACGCCGGGGGTGGTCTTTCCCTTGAGTTCAAACCGGCCAGCTCTCTCAGCATGGAAGTAGGACCTCGTTACAGCTGGCAGAAGGGGGACGACCAGTATCACGACACGATTGCCGACCCGTCCATGGTTTCCACCTTCGGTAATAGATATGTTTTCTCGGACCTGGATTACCGTCAGATCAGCGTCGAATCGCGGATCGATTGGACTTTTACCCCCAAGCTCACATTGCAGGCCTACATGCAGCCACTGATCGCAACGGGGGACTATTCGCGGCCTAAGGAGCTGGCTGCGGCCGGCACACGCGAGTTCAGTATTTACGGCCAGGATAATGGGTCGACTGTTGTGCTTCAACCCGACGAAGAGGACAATCCTGATCAACCCTGGTTGGTAACACCTGATGGTTCTGACCCCACGAATACTTTCAGGTTGGCCGATCGAGATTTCAACATCAAGTCATTGAAGGTGAACATGGTGTTGCGATGGGAATACGGGGCCGGCAGCACGTTCTACTTCGTCTGGACCCAGGACCGGGCGAATTTCGATAACCCAGGCAGCTTTGATATCGGGCGGGATTCCCGGTCACTTCTGGAGGCTCCCGGGGACAATATTTTTATGATGAAGTTGTCTCATTATTTCAGTTTGTAGGATCTTAATCAGTATGCTCGGGATTCGACTCCCTGGTGGCGTACCAAATAAATACAAGGCCCCGCACACGTTGCGGGGCCTTGGGTTTGGCGACCGGATTATTTCAATAAAGTCATTTTCTCCGTTCGTTGGAAACTCCCGGCTTTCAGCCGGTAAAAGTACACTCCGGTCGACACCTGCTCACCGGTGTCGGTCCGGCCGTTCCAGGTCACCTCGTGATATCCGGCCGGCTGGATCTCGCTCACCAACGTGCGGATCCGCTGCCCGCTGATGGAGAAGATCTCAAGCGTGACCAGGTTGTCCGCGACGGGCAACTCGTACTTGATGACGGTCATTGGGTTGAACGGATTCGGGACGTTTCTTCGCAGAGCGAAGGCGGTGGGAGTCTCCTCCTCGCCGACGCCGCTGGCGCCGAACGTGACGGAGAAATCGTAGACCGCGTTCAGGGCCTTGTCGCCGGATCCCTTCTTGTGAACGATGAAGACGTAGCGGCCGTTCTCGGCAGGTGAGATCAGGGCGAGTTCATTCTCTCCAGCACTCCCTTCGTCAAGGTGGAACTCTGCGGTTGAAAAGTCGAGGGACGTGGCCGAAGGCGGATGGATATCCACCACGAGGTCGGCTCCGCCGGAGAGATTAGTCGCCTTCACCTTGTAGCCCCCGCCCAGGAGCAACTCCACTTCGAACACGTCGACGAGGCGGCCACTGGGTAGCGTCTCGCCGGTCCATGTGACAGGCGCTCCGGAGAAGCGTCCTGGATAGGAATCGGCCGCATCTATTGTGAA
>JAHOYV010000091.1 GCA_019038745.1 Gemmatimonadales bacterium | reverse complement strand
GCCGGCGCGGGAACCGATTCTGGAGGCCATCGACCGTTTGTTGGACGGGAAGTGGAAGAGTGGGCAGGTGCCTCCGCTTTGGGATGGGCAGGCGGCTGTCAGGGTGTTGGATGCGTTGGAGAATTTCTCGGGGTAGCCGCCCCGTAAAAACCTTAATCCAGGATCCCCTTCACCATTTCAGGCAGGGATTGTTCCAATTGATAGTGGGGGCTGAATCCCAGCTCCTGCTCTATGGCCAGGGAATTATAGCAGGCCGAGCCCAACAGTTTATGGTACACGGATTGATCAAAGACCACGGGCAGCCCCAACTTAACCACGCCTTCCCCCACGGCTGCGGCTCCCCGGAACAGGAAATCCGGGATCGTCCAACTAGGTTGCGGCAAATCCAGGGCATCCCTGATACATGCTGCCAAAGCGAAGGTTGAATACCACCGGCCGTCGGTAACCAGATACGTTCGGCCCGCAGCGGCGGGGTGTTCGGCACAGTGCTTCAGGGCCCGAACCACATCACGGGCGTCGACCAGAGAGCGCCGGTTCCCGGTATCGGGCAGGGGAGGGAAGCGCCGCCGGGCAATCGCCCGGATCATGTTCTCCAGATTTCCCTTTACCCCGGGCCCATAGATCAGGGGCATGCGCAGGATTGTGATATCAAGGCCCGACGCTCGTACGCGATTTTCCGCCTCGAGTTTGGTCCGACCATAGGCCGACTCGGGTCGTGCAGGATCCGACTCGGTCTGGGGCTCGTATTGACCCTCCCCCAATACCTTCACACTGCTGGTGAACAGGAATCGCTTGACCCCGGTTTTCGTGGCCTGGCCCAACAACCGGCCGGTAAGAACCACATTCAGGGCCTCGTAGTCCGCCAGATCCCGCGCCGAAGCACCGGTGGCGTGGGTTTTGGCGGCCAGATGGAACACGGTATCGATGCCATCGCACAAACCGGGGAACGACTCGGGATCGGTCAGGTCGGCCTGAATAAAATCATCCCAAGGAACATCAGTCGCGGTCAGAAAATCCACTCCCACTCGATCCACGGCTCGGACCCGGATCCCATCCTTCTGGAGTAGGCGACAAAGCTGCAGCCCCAGGAATCCGGCGGCCCCGGTAACGAGGGCGGAGCGGAGGGGTTGCCCGGAATCTCCCATCAAACCCTCATTTCCCGATACAGATCCATGGTCTGATCCACCACCTTCTCCACTTTGAACTCAGACTCGACCAGGGCCCGCGACTGATGACCCATGCGCTCGCGGAGGCCTGCATCATCGATGAGGCGCAAGACGGCCTCCACGATGGCCGGGACATCCCTGGGAGGAATCAGAATCCCGTTCACCCCGTCGTGACAGATTTCCCGGCAACCCGCCACATCGGTAGCCACCAGGGGTAATCCGCAGGCGGCTGCCTCCAGGAGGGACTTGGGCAACCCTTCCCGGTAGTAGGTGGGAAGCAGGGCCACATGGCATCCCTGAACGAGCCCCGCGACATCGCTCACACGGCCCAGCCATTCCACGTTATTTTCCTTGCTCCAGGTTTCCAATCGGGCTACGGGAATCCCCATCGGATTGTCCAGATCCGGTTCTCCGGCCAACAGAATCTGCACATCGTCCCGACTTTCACCGATCCGGACCGCAGCTTCCACGGCTTCGGCGATCCCCTTTTCGAACAGCATCCTGGAGACCACACACACACGGTACGGAGGCACCGGCGGAGCGGGAACCGGATGAAATTCTTCAACATCAACCCCCGCGCCACGGATCAACTTAATCCTTTGCCTGGCAATCCCGAGGGAACCTGCAAAATATTCTTCGTCGTCTCGATTCTGAACGATCAGCTGTGAGTTGCCGCGGGCCAGTAAAAAACGAAACGCCGCAGCCACGATCGGCCGCAGCAACCGGGCATACCACTTGTTGGACGCGAAGAGCAACCCTAGTCCCGCCAAAGCATTGATCACGGCCGGGATCCGGGTCAACCAGGCAGCCAAGGACCCGAAAAGGACGGACTTCGGCGTTACGTGGTGCACAATATCAGGTTTTTCCCGCTTGTAGATCCGCATCAATTCTATGAGACCGACCAAATCATCAAGGGGATTGCGGAATCCACGCTTCAGACTTGCAGGAACCAACCTGGCCCCGGTTTCCAGGATGGGCCCCGCGTGGTTGGTGACGCGTGTCACGACAACCACTTCGTATCCTTTGGCGATGGCCCCCCGAAGCAGGGGCAGGCGGTGGGAGCAGACGTACCAGTCCTCGGGGATGAAGAACAAAATCCGAAGCGGCTTAAGATCAGTCATGAGATTATTGCGCTTTCTTCCTGGAATCAAACAACTTGACAAACAAGCCTTCCCAATGGTCTGTCACAACAACAGGCTCGTGATGAGCCCTGATGAAAGCATGATTTTCGCTACTCATTGCGTGCAACTCCTCTCCCGGCTGCTGCATCATCGAAAGCATAGCCTCGGCCAATGCCTGCCGGTTTCCAGCAGGAACCAGCCTGTTACCAGCCTGGTCTGACAAGAGTTCTCGAATCCCGCCAACGTCTGTTGCCACAAAGGGCAGGCCTGTGGCCATAGCCTCCAGAACAGCATTGGGCATACCCTCCCACAGCGAGGAGGAAACATAAAAATCGGCCTTGGCCATTAATTCCGGGACGTCCCATCGGTTTCCCAAAAGCGTAACCGACTCTTGCAACCCAAGGGCGGATATGGCCTCGGTCAAATCAGGAGCCAGCGCCCCGTCCCCGGCAATCAACAAACGAGCATTCGGATTCACCCTGTGAACTGATGAGAATGCCTCTAGAAGAATTTTCTGACCCTTGGCAACCACCAACCGCCCAACGTTGAGCCAAACCAGATCCTCCCGGTCCCTCGCCGTTCGATTCAATACCTCTTGGCTGACAACGGCATTGGGAACGACTACAAAACGATCGGGCTTGAGGATGCCTCGATCAACCAGCTTTCCACCCACAATTTGTGAATTTACCACCGTGCAATCCGCGAGCGGTTCAGTCCACTTTTCCAACAAGTCCCGCCCAAATCCTCCGAATATTTCACTCCTTATCGAAGCAACGACCGTGGGGACACCGACAACACGGCCTACGATTTTCCCAAACACATTGGCGTGAAAAGTAAGGGTCAACAGGACATCCGGCGGATATCTCTTGAGGTCTTTGGCCAGATTAAACAAGGCCACCGGCAGGTTGGTAAATCCTCGTAACCCAAGACAACCCACCGAAGCCCCTGCGGCAGCCAAATCCTCGGCATAATCCTCGACAGGGAGCAAGGACAAGACCCGGCATTCCCAGCCACGTTCTGCGAGCTGCTCAACGAGCCGCACAGCCTGTGTTTCTGCTCCCCCAAGCCTCAACTTGCTCAGCAGAACTGTTATTCTACGTGGCCTCTTCAGCACAAAAAATCCTTTGGGAAAAAGGGCTGGAGTAGTAGTTCATTCAAAGAGTAACGGAGAAGCGCTACCCCGGCGGCGACTCGGCATCTTCCCCGGTTTTCCCCTGGAAGTCACAAGCAAGCTCCAACAGGATGTCCCAACTGGCTCTGATATCCTGCTCGACAGCAGCAGTCAGCATGATATCTACCCGATCCTGCAGATCCGCAGGTAAAACACGCGAATTGGCCGTGCGCTGCACTCCGGGGTTTTCGGTGGGAGACGGTTTCTCCTTCTCCGTCCAAAGTTCCTCATAAAGCTTCTCTCCCGGCCGCAGGCCAGTATACTGGATCGTCACATCAACATCCGGCGTCAAACCCGCCAGGTGGATCATCTGCCGGGCCAGGCTGTCGATCTTCACCGGAGCGCCCATGTCCAGGATGAAGACATCATCCCCCTTGCCCATCGTTGCGGCGAACAACACCAACTGGACGGCCTCGGCGATGGTCATGAAGTACCGTTCGATATCCGGATGGGTAACGGTAACCGGGCCGCCGAGTTTTATCTGCTTCAAGAAAGTCTCGACCACGCTGCCCGCCGAGCCCAGCACGTTGCCGAAACGAATGGTGCTGAACAGGGTACCTTCGGGGTCGGCGCGGCCCAGATCCATAATCACCTTTTCGGCGATCTGTTTCGTTGCGCCCATCACACTGGTGGGCCGGACGGCCTTGTCCGTACTGATCATCACGAAGCGTTCGACCCTGAAGCGCTGGGCCAGCCGAGCGATGGTCCGGGTGCCTCCCACATTGTTGCGGATCGCCGTGCAGGGGTGGAATTGCAGGATGGGCACGTGCTTGTAGGCCGCAGCGTGAAAGACGATATCCGGCTTGAAACGCTCGAACAGGGAGGTCATGCCTTCCTTGTCCGTTATGTTTCCCAGAGTAAACACGTATTCGAAGCCGGAGCGGCGATTACGCAGCTCCTGCTCCAGGCGGAACAGGCCGTTCTCGTCCTTGTCCAGGCAGAGCAAGCACTGGGCCTCGTTGTCCACGATCTGGCGGCACAGCTCCGAGCCGATGCTACCGGCCCCACCGGTCACAAGAACCCGCTTGCCCTCCAGCAACCCCCTGATCTCGGGAACGTCCGTCCGAACCACCCGGCGATTGAGCAGATCGTCGAGCGAGAAATCCTGGATCCGGGTGTCAGTGCTGCTGCTCTGCAATATCTGCCAGATGTCGGGTGTTGTCTTAAGGGGCAAACCCGTGGCTCGGCACAGCTTGACGATACGGTAGAGCTGAGACGTGGAAGCCGAAGGCAGGGCCAGGATGATCGCCTCGGCCCGGCGGGCAATGGCGACCTCGGCGATTTTTTCGACCGGCCCGGCGACCGGCACACCGTGCAATTTCATGCCCGCTTTCAACGGGTCGTCATCCACTATGGCGACAGGTTTGTAGTCATTTTGCCGTGGAGTCATCATCGCTTCGAGCACAAGGTTGGCCACCGTGCCCGCGCCGACGATAATCACCCGCTTGCGAACCGCAGGATGCAGATAGGAAAGCATCAGATCCAAAATCCGGTATGAGTACCGGCCAAGCAGAGTAAGCACCACACAAAGAACCAGGTCGATGACCAGCACCGATCGCGGGAAAGCGCCGGAATGCACCCACATCAAAAGAATGCCGTTGACCACCGAACCCAGGACGGTGGCCGTCACCAGCGCTGGGACATCGCGCAGGGAAGCGAAGCGCCAGGAAACCCGATAAAGCCCGAAAAGATGAAAAACCACCAACCGCACCGGGACGCCCACGACCAACATGGTACGCCACCACTTGGGCCAGATGTCGACTACGACCAGCCAGGACAGCTTGAAGCGGATGATGAAGGCCAAAGTTATGGAAAGCGCGGAGATGGCACCGAAAACCAGGCCGAAAAACAACAGACGGTGGCGGCGGATGAACAGACTGATGGGTTCATCGGCAACCGGTTGGAGTGTCTTCAGAGCTTTGCGAATGGCCTCGCGCATTGATCTTGAGTCCATTTCTCTGGCTATCGGATCCTAAGCTACTTTGACGCCCAAAAATAGGGGGACCCGCCGAAAAGTACCAGCCAAGATTTCTCAAGGCCCTCCGTTCTTGCATTATTCGGGTAAGTGTGACAATTTCTCCAGGGATTAATACTATTAGCAGCCTGACCGGTAGCTTACCTTTTCCGAGGGGCTTTGTTCTTAATATGACGATGTTCGAAGCTCCAGCTTTTGCTTTCCTGGGTGCCTTGATATGCAATCTGGTAGGTACCCCAGTTGTCATACACCTGTTGAAGAAATACTCCGTGCTGGACATCCCCAACGAACGCAGCAGCCATGAAACGCCCATCCCCCGTGGCGGGGGGATCGTTATCGTGGCCACCTGGTGCTTCGGCATGGTAATGACCTGGGCCATCCGCTTCCCTTTGCCGGAACTGGGTATTCTGGGCCCGAACGGATTCGTTGTCTCGATGACCATCGGGATGGTGGCGCTGGCCTGCCTTGGCTTCATCGACGACCGACGGGACCTTAAACCCCTGCTCAAACTGGTAGTCCAGATCGCCGTGGCCGCCCAGGCGCTGTGGTTGTCGGGTCTGGAGTTGACGGATTTCTGCCTGCCTTACCTCCCTGATTTTCACCTGGGCCCGTGGAGCCACCTGGTCGGCATGATCTGGCTGGTCGGCCTGACCAACATATTCAACTTCATGGATGGGATCAACGGCCTGGCCTTTACACAATTGATCTTCGGCGGAACAACCTTCTGTCTGATCGGCATCCTGAACGGTGATTACGAACTGGCCATCTCGGGGGCCCTGGTCGCCGGCTCAGCGGTCGGCATCCTGAAGTACAACTTCCCCAAGGCGCTGGTTTTTATGGGGGATGTGGGGAGCCTGCCGCTGGGGTTCCTGCTGGCGTTCATGGGGCTGCGGGTTGCCTTTGGGCCCAGCAGTGAAAATATGACCTTCCTGCAGCCGGTTCTTGTGCTGTGGCCGTTCCTATATGATGGCGGTTTTACACTCCTGAATCGTCTGTACCACGGGCGGAATCCCTTTCGTTCACACCGAAGTCACTTGTACCAACGATTGGTGATTTCCGGGGAATCGCACATGACGATCACTCTGCGCTATGGCACCGCAATGTTCGGGTGTGCTGTGGCTGGGTTGTTTTTGCCTTGGCTTGGTGAGGGAGCCAGGGGGGCAATTATGGTTGTGGTTTTGGTGGCATCGGTGGTTTTTACGGTGATTATTGTGCGGAGGGTGGATGCGGGGATGACTTTGGGGGATGGGGCTGAAGAATAGGGGGCTGCCCTGCCCAGAGAACCAATCTTGAGGATTATCGAGTTGCCATTATCGAGTAGCCTCGGCTAACACTTTACCAACTGCCGCTACCGTTGCCCCCAGTTCATCCTCGCTTAAGGTCGGATGAACCATAAACATCAGGCTGGTCTGGCCAAGGGCATGCGCCACCGGCAGGCGGAAATCGGGAGTCACACCTACCTGCCGAAAGGCATCTTCCCGGTAAATCTCCGAACAAGAGCCTGAAAAACAAGGGACGCCTTCGGCACAGACGGCCTCTCTGATTCGGTCTCGATTCCAACCTTCCTTCAGGGCTTCGGGGCGAACGAAGGCGTAGTACTTGTACCAACCGGGTTCAACGTGGCCAGCGACTCGAGGTACTCTCAAACTGGAGATGCCTTCAAGACCCTCACTCAAGACGGCGGCATTTCGACCGCGTTGGCCGTGCCACTCGGGTAACTTTTTCAACTGAAGACGACCGATCGCGGCCTGCATCTCGGTCATACGCAAGTTGGTGCCGAACTCACCATGGAGCCAACGGAATCCCGACCCGTTATTTTTCTCAAGAGATCTTTCCCGAATCTTGCCGTGATCCTTGAAAGACCAGGCCCGACCCCAGGTAGAATCGTCGTTGGTCACCAGCATGCCGCCTTCCCCGCCGGTGGACATGATCTTGTCCTGGCAGAAGGAGAAGGCCGCAGCATGTCCCAGGCTTCCGACCGGGCGCCCTTTGTAAAGCGCGCCGTGGGCCTGGGCGCAATCCTCGATCACAAACAGGCCGCGGGCCCCGGCCAAGTCCAGGATCGCGTCCATTTCACACGGCATTCCGGCCAGGTGGACAGCCATTATGGCCTTGGTGTGCGGGGTGATGAGCGGAGCGATGGTCTCGGCAGTTATGTTCTGGCTGTCGGGATCTACGTCGGCGAAGACAGCCTTGGAGCCTTGTAAAACGATGGCGCTGGCTGAGGCGAAAAAAGAGCGGGGGGTGACAATAACTTCGTCACCGCGACCAATACTCAGGCAGCGGAGGGCAAGTTCCAGGGCTACTGTTCCGTTGGTTAGGGCGACTCCGTGTTGTACACCGCAGGCCCAGGCAAATTCTTCCTCGAATTCTTGGCCTTGGGTACCGGTCCAGTAGTTTACTTGGCCGGATTTCAGGACTTCGTTTACGGCTTGGATTTCTACTGAACTGTAATTTGGCCAAGGGGTAAAATTTTGGTCCCAAGTTGCGCTTCCGCCTTCGATGGCCAGGGATTCGGTCGTGATGGCCCGCATTTCCATTCAGTTATCCTTAATTTTAATTATTTCTTTATCACCGAGAGCAGCGTTTCGGACCACTACTCAAGTTTTGTAAATCCCTACCTCTTGAACTTGATTCCTGTTTGAAACTGGGAACCCAAAGTCCACCTCCAACAAGGCTGAAGTCTGGTTACCCTCTACGCAAATTTCAGACCAAGTCTAATGATGCCCTTATGGACGAATAAGCTTGCTGTATAGATTAAGGCCACATGCAAAGAATTATGGGACAATCCTATTTTGCCTAGTCCAATGGTCTGATCGGTATATGGTTTTCCTCCCCAACCTCTGCTTATCCTAGCTCGGATTGTCCATACTTGCTATCATTATTCAATAGATTTTTTCCAATGGATATCTTTACTGAAAAAAAGCCACGGAAATTTTCAACTTATTGCTGTGTATGCAATCAATCTGGTTTATTTGTGTAGGCATTGAACCTCCAAGGGCGAGTAGCCTCCTGCAATGAAATTTGAGGTCCGCCAGCCTGAGGCGTTTCGGGATCAGCACCCTGGGGATAACTCAATCTCCTTTTCGCAGGTGACGAAACTTTCGGGATAATGTATTCCAGATCAAGATCCTAAGAATCTGTTATTTTGAGTTTCACTTTCAAAATTCACGCCTTCTCTCAGAAAAACCTTCTTCATTGTTTGTAAAAATATCCTCAGGTCAAGCAAGACAGACATATTGTTCACATAATGTATATCATAATCAAATCTGTCTTCCCAAGTGATTGAGTTTCTACCTTTTACCTGAGCCAAGCCTGTTATTCCAGGTTTTACATCGTGCCTTCTTGCTTGAGATTTATTGTAAAGGGGTAAATATTCAATTAGCAAAGGCCTAGGCCCAATTAGGCTCATATCACCCTTCACAACATTGAATAGTTCCGGCAACTCATCCATGCTTGTACTTCTCAATAATTTCCCAAATTTTGTGTGCCTGTCTATATTTGGCAATAACTTGCCGCTATTGTCGGTAGAGTTTAGCATAGTTCTAAATTTTACCATGTTAAATATATTCCCCCTAATGCCTGGCCTTTTCTGAATAAAAAAAACAGGTGAGCCAAGTTTCAATTTTATTAAAACAGCTATAAATAAAAAAACAGGAGACAAAATGACAACCCCAAAAAAAGATAAAGTAAAGTCAAACGCTCTCTTAAAATGTTTATATGCAAACATGGTTAAACTAGCCTATTCTTTTATCCTAATAATTCTCGCAGGGTTTCCAACGACTATACTGTTTTCCGGAACGTCATTAATAACGACTGCTCCACCACCAATTAAACTGAAGTCTCCGATATTGACATTCTCCCTAATTGTAGCATTACTACCAATATGAACAGCTTTTCCTACATGCACTTCAGCCCCTACAACTGCATTTGTGGCAAGATGAGCGAAATGGTCTAGAAAGGTGTCATGCCCAACAAAAGAATTTGCAAGAAGCATGCAATTGTCAGAAATTATTGTATCCGGGCTTAATTGTGCATAGGGAGCTATCAGTACTCCATTCCCAATTTTGCAATAACCACGTGGAAAAACTGAACTTGGATCAATTACACTATAAAATTTTTCTTCAGGTATATTTAGAGAAACTATTTTTTCATGCATCGCTTTTTCGTTTTTAAACCCAACATAAGCTATGAAAACATAATGATCTTCATTTTCCAAATAGTTCTCCAGGTCGTCCGTTTTACCAACAACTTCAATTTGCTTAAATTTTCCAATTTTTGTTCCGACATCCAAAGAATCATTTAGGAAACCAATGACAGTTGCATCACCTATTCTATCAATAATCGAGGAGGCTATCATTCCGATACCTTTTCCACCTAAAATTACAACTTTTTTCATTTTCCTTTGCTCGCATTCAGTTGGTTTTTCGAGTTCAATTCAAGGGATAGTTTTCTTTAAAATGAATGCCATTCTCTCATTGAACACTTCCTCTACTGATTTGTCATTATAAACCCAACTCCAAGGCGCAAGGGAAGGCTAAGAACCAGGCAAACCATAATAATAATCCTCTTCAAAACCATGTGAACCGCCCCGGGTTTGACGGAGACTCCACAGTCTGAGAGGATGGAGTCATGTC
>JAHOYV010000086.1 GCA_019038745.1 Gemmatimonadales bacterium | reverse complement strand
GCCAGTTCCAGGCGCTCGGCCGGAGTCTTGCGCTTGATGTGTTCGCTGTTGATGTAGCCCAGTTTGTCGTAGTCGAAGGCAGCCGGACTGGAGTTGACTTTCTTTAAACGGAAATTTTTTGTCAGAGCGGCCGGAGTCATGACCTCGTCGGCGCTTCCCCCCGGTGACCAACCCAGCAGGGCCAGATAGTTCATCATAGCCTCGGGAATGATACCCTGGTGCTGGAATTCCTCGACGCTGGTGGCTCCGTGCCGTTTGCTGAGCCGCTTCTTGTCCGGTCCCAGGATCATGGGCATGTGCCCGAATTTTGGCACATCCCAACCCAACGCCTGGTAAATCAGGATCTGGAACGGTGTGTTGCTCACGTGATCGTCACCGCGCAGAACATGACTGATTTCCATCACATGGTCGTCGACCACACAGGCGAACTGATAAGTGGGGAAACCGTCGGCCTTGAAAACCACCCGATCGACCAGCACCTCATTCTGGAATTCACGTTTGCCCACGATGATGTCGTACCAGAACGTGGCTCCCTCGGCGGGAGTCTTGAAACGCCAGGCAAAGGGCGATCCCTCCGCTTCCAGTTTGTCCGCCTCATCGACCGACAACCCGCGGCAGTGCCCGTCGTAGCCCTCCCAGACTCCTCCCCCGTCGGTGGCCGCCTTTTCACGAGCAGCCAGATCATCAGCCGTACAGAAACAACGGTACACATGCCCACCCGTCGAAAGAGCAGCCAGGTGCGCTTTATAAATATCCAATCTTTCAGATTGCAGATATGGCCCGTAGTTACCGCCCCGACCTGGGCCTTCATCCCAATCAAGGCCCAACCACCCCATGCCTTTCAGGATGGCCTCATAAGACTCCTCGGTACTGCGTTCCTGGTCCGTGTCCTCGATGCGCAGGACAAAGACACCACCCTGATTCCGGGCGTAGAGCCAATTGAAAAGAGCCGTACGCGCCCCACCGACGTGCAGAAACCCGGTGGGACTGGGAGCGAAGCGAACCCTGAGTGGACTCGGTGAATTCATGTCTGGGCCAACCCTTTCGGAAACAAATTATTATTCTGGTACTTCGTGCGGACGGCGGCCCTGGGTGGCCTTCCCGATCGGTTCTCCTAAACCGACCGGATCAAGCATTTCCGACAAGCCCTGCAAGTCAACACCGTAAACCAGGGTGCCGGCTTCGTCCACAGACATCCCCCCGGCCAAGTGGTCAAGGAAATCCCGTAATGCGTCCAGACCGCCTTGGTTTTCCACAAGTTCCCAGGCCATCAGGAAGGCGCTGTAACTGGCCTTACGATACAACTCCCGATCCTTTTCCAGATCCGGGTTGGGGCCACTGCTCAGGATGGAATCGATCGAAGACGGCGACAACAGAATCGGCCCGGCATCCCGGTACTGCACCATGTAGTTGACCAGATGCACCCCGCTCTCGGACATGTACTCGGCCAATCCACGAAGAAGCCAGGGAGGAATATCGTTCGGAATGGATTTCGTCAACAGCCACTCGGTGACCAACGCGAATATTGCATGGCCGTCTAGGGTTCTGGCCTGAAGAACTGGCAGTGGCTCGCTGATACAGCGATCACCCTCCAGACTGTACAGTCGCCAAACATCAAAGCCGGTCTGCTCCCGATACATTTCGATGGTGTCGGGACTGATCACGTGCAACGTATCCTGGACCGCCAAACCAAGCATTTCCGGCAATGTCCGGCCTGCCCAGTCCAACAGTTCAAGATAATAAATGATATAACTGGGTTCATAGCCGGGGTTGTGGTGGACGGCGAAGTTGCCGTAGCGCTGAACCCCCTCACCCAGAACAAGGCCTTCCCGGTGCACGATCTTCTTTTTCAAGCGCAGGAAGCCGGGACCATATTCGATCTCCTGCTCAGAGGACCCGGGACCCCAGCCCGGCCAATGCCAATAATGCATGTGGTCGGGGAAACCTATATCCTCCAACTCCCGATAAGTACAACGGGGGAAATGTGCATCCGGCGTCAAGGGAGGCAGGTCGTTGGGGTGAGCGAGTATCTGGGCAGAGGCTTGGGGAACGAATATTGGGGCAGTCGCTAAAGCCATGGTCAACGCCATGGTCAGGGCTGTAGGCAAAACCATCACCCGCACCCATGTATTTGCCCTGAAATGCCTGGCCGGCATAGTCATATCTTCATCCTTCATTTAAGTCCCTTGGCCAACTTGTAATATTTTTGAGCCTTCTTCTTTTTTCCCAGCTTGTCATAAACAAGGCCGATGTTGTTCAGCAGGTTCATGGTTTCCTCCTGTTCCATGGCCAGGTCATAGGCCTCGAGAGCCTCGTCGTAACGCTCCAGGTAGTAATAGGACAAGCCCTGACTGTAGTAAACCCGGTAAGAATCAGGTTCGATCTCCAGCATCGTATTGAAGGAAACAGTCGCCTCCTCATACTGCTTGGCATCCATGTAGTTCAACGAAAGATTGTACCTGGCTTCGACCATGCCGGGATCAATTTCAAGGGCCTGCAGGTAAGCCGTCTCGGCAATATCGTGCCGCTTGGCCTTCATCGCGCAATAGCCCAGGTTGTAGGCCAACTTGCCGTCGGGCTTCAAAGCAAAGGCCTGTTGGTAGGGATCGACCGCCAGGCCGTACTGGCGCGTTGCCCGGTAACATTGAGCCAGGGCGGACCAGGCCTGGAACATTTCCGGTTTTTCCCGGGTCACGTTGCGGAACGACGCTATTGCCGCATGATATTTTTTTTCCCGCATCAGACTAACGGCATAGTTGTACACCACCTCGGGCTTGGTATCATTGGAACCCACCCCGGCCCGCAGGAATTTACTGGCTTCCTCATCGCGTCCCACTCTCATCAGCAGATTGCCGATGGCTACTCGCAGGTCTTCCAGGGAAGGGTCGATGGCAAAGGCCTTCTGGTAGGCGTCGGCAGCATCGCTCAGTCGGTCTGATTTCTCGTAGACCTTACCCGAAGCGATCCAGGTGCCAGCCTGGTCCGGATGCTCGTCGCGAGCCAGGCGGGCCATGACCCGCGCATCCATGGACTCCCCCGCCTTGAGGTAGACATCCACCAGACGGGGCAACAGGTCGTCCCGCGAAGGATCCAGATCGTGAGCTTCCTTGAAAGCGGCACCGGCTTCGGCCAGCAGACCCGACTGCTCCATAAGTTTGCCGTCCTCGACCAGCATCGCGACCCGATTGTTGATGATGGACATGGCCTCCGGCACACCGTCTTCTTCGGGATCCGTCGTGTAATGCAGGAATTCAACAGCAGAAGACACATGTTCCCCGAGGAGCTTCCGAGTGGCCTGTTCCTCACCCTGATCGGCATGAACCTTGTTCAGGGCCAGGACCAGGCGCAAACCCTCAGCCTGAAGTTTTTCACCGGATATCCGGATCCCTTCGAGATAAGTAGCCTTGGCCTCCTGGATCATCCCCGCCCGCACCTGGGCTCCGCCGATGAGGCGCCAATAGTCTCGGCCACCCAATTTATCGAAACGGCGGTAGGCCTCAAACTCGGCCACAGCCATGTCGAACATCTCCACACGGGAAAATGCCAAACCCAGGTTACGGTGGAAATCTCCCTCAGTCGGATCGATCTGGACCGCCTTGATGAAGGCATCCCGAGCCAAGGGAAACTCACCGGCCGAAGCGTATAGAACACCCAGATCATTCCAGCCCGTGTCGTCGGCCGGGTTTTCCAACAGGAAGGCGTTCAACTCGGAAACCTTCTCTTCAAAGGTAAGACCGTCGCCACCGAACTGCTGATAGTCGAATACAAGCCCTCCATCGGGCAGGGTATCGGGAGCCGCTTGGCCCTGGGCATGAACGGCTGGGGAACAAAGCGTCAGGCTTCCCCAAAAAAACAATGTCATGGCCGGGAACAGGGTCGATCTCATCGCACGGATCATGGATTTCCTTTCAGGCTCAAAACGCAGGGTCAAGTATACAGCGGAAGCACGTTATGATTCCAACTTGCCGCATCCCCGACCCGCCGTCGAGTACGGCATTAATTTATGAAGCATAAATTTAACAGGGATCTCTCTCTGGGCAAAGATATGGGTTTCCCCATTTTTTTCACCCCATCGCTACCTCCCCACTTGACCGGGTCCCGATGATTCGTTGTTATTAGGGAATGATACGCTTTCACATTCTGGGGGCCGGCGGCGCCGTGCCCACCACCAGCCATACTCCGGCCGCCTACCTGGTGACCGTTGATCATACACCGATCCTCCTGGATCCCGGACCCGGGGCCATGGTAAAGCACATCCGCTCGGGAGAGGCTCCCAACGGAGTAGACGACCTGGGCCTGGTGTTTGTGACCCATCTACACCCGGATCACTGCGCCGACCTGGTACCCCTGCTCTTCGCCCTGCACTCCGTCGTCCCCCAAAGTACGGCTCCTTTTGCCTTGCACGGACCAACCGGCCTGGCGGAATATCTGAACCGGTTGCGGGAAATCTATGGTTCATGGCTGGAACCCCGACGGCGGATTCTGGAATTGTCCGAGCTGGCCCCTGGTGACTCCGTGCCCTTGCCCGGCGGTGGCAGCGTGGAATCCTTCGCCGTACAGCATCCCCAGGATCGTCTTTCCAAAGAGGCCCTGGGCTATCGATTCCTGGACGCAGCCGGGCACAGCGCTGTTTTTTCCGGGGACACGGAACCATGTCCGGGGTTGGAAGAAGCGGCCCGCGGAGCCGATCTCCTGGTGGTCGAATGTTCGACTCCCGACGAACTGGCTACACCGGGACACATGACCCCTACCCGGGTTGGCGAGTTGTGCGCTGCCAGTCGTCCCCGTCAGGTTGTGCTGACCCATCAGTACCCGGCCGCAGCGGCCCTGGACCTGGCCGCCCTGGTTCGCCGAGTCCATGATTGTCCAGTGCATCAGGCCCGGGATGGCAGTATCTTAACTGTTCCTTTGGATCATTCCAATGGAACCGCTTCCGAAAAATCTGAAAGGGACGAGGAAAATCGATGACCCGCCAAAGATTGATTCTGCGTGCTTCATCCGCCTTGATGCCGACTTTGCTGGGACTGACCGGATTCCTGCTGCTGTTTTCTTCTCTGCCGACCTGGGCCGCATCTCCCCCGGCGGAAGATCTGCTCGAGGGACGAGGGGAATACGAAATGGTCCTGATCCACGGCCTGGGCAGTAGTGCCGATGTCTGGGACGGCCTGGCCCCCTACCTGATGGGTACCTTCAAGGTCTTCCGTTTTGAGTTGACCGGACATGGAACGACCCAACCCATGGAAGATCCTTCCATCACCAAAGAAGTGGAACGTCTGAGCAAGTTCCTGTTCGATAACGATCTTTCCTACCCGACACTCGTCGGCCACGGCCTCGGAGGCATGATTGCCCTGAACTTCGCCCTGGATTATCCCGCCGACGTACACCGCTTGATCCTGATGGATGCTGCCCCCAGGCAGCTTGTCGATAATGCGGCCAAGGTGGAAATAACCAATCAGATTCTCGGCAACTATGGTCGTTTCGTGGCCGAGCGCTTCCTGAACATGAGTCCCCAGCCGGACATCACCGAAATTGTACTGGACCAGGCCCTGCGCACCGACAGCGCCTCCTTTATTTCACTTCTGATGAGCAGCTTCGATTACGACGTCACCGATCGATTACGCGGGTTGTCGGTCCCCATGCTGATCATCGGCAGCGAATTGATGTTCCCCCTGGCGGAAAGGAACCGCGAGGTACTGAACGAGATCGGCTTCGGCGCCGCGCCCTCTCTGAGTTTCAAAAGGATGGGGAAAACCGGGCATTTCATGATGCTGGAGCAACCGGTCTACATCGCCAGTGTCCTGCTGGCCTTCGGGGTCGATGCCGAACACCGCTTTGAAGAATAGACGGGCCGGAGGATCGCCTTCCGGCCCGGCAAGTCGTCAATCGCCCAACAACTTGAGATCGTTGTCCACCATCATCGTGACCAGATCGGCGAACTCGAGGGTCGGCTTCCAGCCCAGTATCCGGGCTGCCTTTGAATTGTCGCCGATAAGCTGGTCTACCTCTGCGGGCCGCAGGAAGCGTGGATCCTGTTTCACGTAATCTTCCCAGTTCAAGTCCACGTGGGAAAAGGCGATCTCCAGGAATTGTTGGACGGAGTGGGTCTGGCCGGTGGCGATCACAAAATCGTCCGGTTTGTCCTGCTGCAGCATCAGGTGCATCGCCCTGACGTAATCACCGGCAAAACCCCAGTCCCGTTGGGAATCCAGGTTTCCCAGGAGCAGTTCGTCGGCCAGGCCGAGCTTGATGCGGGCCACGCCGTCGGTGATCTTACGGGTCACGAATTCGCGACCCCGGCGGGGGCTCTCGTGGTTGAACAGGATGCCCGAGACGCCGAACAGGTCGTAACTCTCCCGATAGTTGACGGTGATGTGATGACCGTAGGCCTTGGCCGCGGCGTAGGGACTGCGCGGGTGGAAGGGCGTTTTCTCGTTCTGGGGAACCTCGCGCACCTTACCAAACATCTCGCTGCTGGAGGCCTGGTAGAACCGCACATCCGGAGAAACCTGCCGCACGGCCTCAAGCATGCGGACCACTCCCAATGCGGTGAATTCACCCGTGAGTACGGGTTGGCTCCAACTGGTCGGAACGAAGGATTGGGCACCCAGATTGTAGATCTCGTCGGGCTGAACTTCCGCCAGGGCCTTGACCAGCGAGGCTTGGTCCAGAAGGTCCGCCTCGACGAACCGGATCAAGTCCTTGATGTGTTCGATTCGATATAGATTCTCCGTGCTGGAGCGCCGCACCATCCCGAAAACCTCGTATCCCTTTTCCAGCAGTAGATCCGCCAGATAGGAACCGTCCTGCCCGGTGATGCCGGTGATCAGGGCTTTCTTGGGTTTTGCCGAATTAGTCGGGGAACTCATCGAGTAACTCCTTTGGGTGGGCCTGGTTATGGGCCCGTTTTCGATCCAGCAAATAGACCTGGGTACACCCCACCAGGCCGCTGATCCATCCTTGGGCAAACCTGAACATAGCACGGAAATATGTGTCTGGACAAGTCCCCCGCAAATGGACATTTTTCGGGAATAGAATCCTTTGTCCAGCATCCACCCCAGGAGGCGTTCTCATGGCCATCATTCTCGACGGGTCCGGACTTTCCATCGATAAACTCGTGCGGGTAGCCCGGCACGGTGAACAAGTGGAACTGGCTCCCGATGCGCTGGAGAGAATCCGCAAGTGTCGGAGCATGCTCGAGAGGAAAATCTCCGCCCATGAGATAATGTACGGAGTCAACACGGGCATTGGCGAGTTCTCGGAAATCGTGCTGGACGACGAGCAGGTAAAGGAATTCCAGAAGTACCTGATTTACAACCACGCTGCGGGCATCGGCGACCCGGCTCCCATCGAGTACGTCCGAGGGGCAATGACCGGACGGATCAACGTCCACGCCCACGGCCACTCCGGCTGTCGGCCCGAGATCACTTTGACTCTCATGGAAATGCTGAACAAGGGAGTCACTCCCTACGTTTGCCAGAAGGGCTCGGTAGGGGCCAGTGGCGACTTGGCTCCCATGTCCCAGGTTGCCCTGTTGTTGCTGGGCGAAGGTCAGGCCTATTACAAGGGCGAGTTGCTGCCCGGGGCCGAAGCACTTGCCAAGGCAGGCATCCCTGTTCCAGGCCTTGAGGCACGTGACGGACTGGCCACCATCAATGGATCCAACCTGCTGACGGCCATGAGCGGGATCCACCTGTACGACATGGAGCGCTGGTTGAAGCAAGCCGAGATCACCGCGGCCATGTCTCTTGAGGCCCTGCTGGCCAACATGAAACCGTACGAGAGTCGTCTGCACGAGGTGCGGGGCTTCTCGGGCGCCGTACGCAGCGCCGGCGTGATCCGCCGCTGCTTCGAAGGAAGCGACCTGCTCAGCGGCAAGGTCAAGACCCGGGTCCAGGATGCCTACTCCATGCGCTCCACACCCCAGGTAATCGGCGCGGCCCGCGACTCCATCGCCTACGCCCGCAGCCAGGTGGAGATCGAACTGAACGGCGTGGGCGACAATCCCATCTTCTTCCCCGAGGACGACATTGCACTGACCGGAGCCAACTTCCAGGGCTCCCCCGTGGCTCTGCCCATGGAGATGGCCGGCCAGGCGATTACCATGGTCAGCGTGTTGTCCGAACGCCGACTCAACCGGCTTTTGAATCCCGCCCTGAGCGCCGGCTTGCCCCCCTTCCTGACCAAGGGCGCCGGCATGTTCAGCGGGATGATGCTCAGCCAATACACGGCCGACACCTTGATCGTCGAGCAGCGCATTTTGTGTACCCCCGCGGCGATCGCCTCCATCCCCGCGGCTGCCGATCAGGAGGATTTCGTCTCCATGGGCATGAACACCGCCCTGAAGAACGCACAAATCCTGGACAACGCCTACGGTATACTCGGCATCGAGATGATGGGCGCCGCGCAGGCCCTGGACCTGCGGGACTTCAACCCGGGCAAGGGTGTTGACGCGGCCCGGCGAAGGGTTCGGGAAACGGTGGATTTCCTGGAAATTGATCGTTCTCTTGCGCCGGATCACACTGCAATGCAGGCCTTGATTAAATCCTGCGCGGTGCTTGAGGCGGTGGAAGCGGTTACGGGGGATTTATTGGGAGCCTGAAGCTTCGGGATAATCCGACATCAAGGACGACTCGGCAGAAGACGCTGGAGGTTGGACCGAAGTCCGGCCCGAAGCGGCTGCCCTTTTCTCCATTTTCACGCACAGTTCGGGTTCCCCAAACAGGAAACCCTGGCCGTACTTGACGCCCAGGTCCAGTAGCGCCTGGCAATCCTCGTCTTTTTCGATTCCCTCGGCCACAACCTCGGCTTCCAGGACATCGGCCACCTTCAGGAGACGGCGCAGAGATTGTCTCAGTTCCTGGTCTTTCGCCACGCCCTGGATCAGGCGCTTGTCCACTTTCATGACCTGCGGTTGAAGCATGATCAGCCCTTCGAGACAACTGTGCCCGAAGCCCACGTCATCGATGGCGATGCGGATCCCAGCCTTCTGCAGGATCCGCGTCCGGGGAACCAGCACCGAGGGATCATGCAACAGTTGTTGCTCACTGATTTCCAGGCAACACCGACCCTCCCCGCTTGGGAAACGCAAAACCCGGATCAACTCCTCGGCTGGTGTCTGCAGAAGGGTTGTGGGCATGATGTTCACGTGGTAGTCGCCCCCGCCCGAAGCCAGCATCGCAGCAGCTGCGCACTTCTTCAGACAGCGCAGATCCACCGCCGTCAGGATATCCTTTTCCTGGCAGTACCGAAAAAGATTGTCCGGTCGCCGCAGAGGACCTTCCGGCCCCCGCACCAGCATTTCATGTGAAACGATGCGGCCATCGCCCAATTTCACGATGGGCTGGCTCTTTATCTGGAAGACATTTCCGCGCAGCAGGGCCTGAACCATGTCCGGTCCCTCGGCAACGGGGCGAATCATTCCCACTTCCTCGATGGTAGCTCCCCGGGTTACCCGGTTTTTGCCTTCCAGCTTACTGCACTGCAGCACGAAGTGGGCCTTGGACAAAACCTCATCAAAGGACATCGAGTCGGGGTTCACGGCTATCAGGCCCAGACTGGCAGTCGTCGTCAAACTGTGTTCGCCCGCCTGAATCACGTCCCGACTGATGGCAAGACGGATTTTTTCGGCGATGATTTCTCCCGCGGCAACCGTTGAATCCGACAGCATCACCATGAAGCGATCGATCCCGCAACGGCCAACCTTGTCCTGCGGACCAATAGACTCGCTTATCCGCCGGGCCGCAGCCATCAGAACCAAGTCCCCGACTCCGTGACCCAGGGTCGCGCTCAAACGGGAAAAATCATCCAGGTCCACCAGCAGAACTACTGGTTCCTCTTCCTGGTCCCGACACCGGCCCAATTCATCCAGGATGACCCGCTCCAAACCCTTGCGGTTCAGCAGGCCGGTCAGAGTGTCGGTATTGGCCAACAGATTGAAACGGGCCGTGACCGACGCCAACTCACGGTTCAGATCCCGCTCCCGTAGACAGAACTCGAAGGTTTTTGCGCTCAAATCGCTTTCCAGATCCCCTACCGCCAAACACTCGAGAGCTCCGGCCTCCCGGATCCGGGCCTCCTCGCGACCACCCTTCATTTCCAGCAGTCCGATTATCGGCAATTCGGGAAAGGACTGGTTGATCTTTGCGACGGCCTTGGCCGAATCAACCTCCGGGGGCTGTGATCCTACCAAAATCAAGTCAACCGGATTTACCTTCAGATAGGTTAACGCATCATTCAAGTGGGTATAGTGGGCCAGGCGAAGGGAAGGACGGCGGCGAGACTCAGTCGCGCCACGTAGGCGCTCTGCCAGGTCCGGGTCCTGGTCCAGAAAAAGTAGGCGATACACCGGCGAAGCAGATGCCATGGCGGAAATCCTGAATCCCTTCATGTGAATCCGGCCGCATCCTTGCGGCCCGACATGACCAGGTGGGGACT
>JAHOYV010000013.1 GCA_019038745.1 Gemmatimonadales bacterium | reverse complement strand
CCCTGCTTGGCCGAAATCTCGGCGCACAGGACATCTCCACCGTACTCCTCGACCATGATCTCATGCTGCAGAAGCTCCTGCTTCACCACGTCGGGCTTGGCTCCCGGCAGATCGATCTTGTTGATCGCCACGATGAGGGGCACCCCGGCGGCCTTGGCGTGGTTGATGGCCTCCACGGTCTGCGGCATGACCCGATCATCGGCGGCCACGATCAGGATCACGATATCGGTCACCTCGGCACCCCGGGCCCGCATGGCGGTAAACGCGGCATGACCAGGAGTATCCAGGAAGGTGATCGGTCCGCCGTCCGTCTCCACGGTGTAGGCTCCGATGTGCTGCGTAATGCCGCCGGCCTCACCCGCGATGACGTTGGTCTTGCGAATGCTGTCCAGCAGCGAAGTCTTGCCGTGATCAACGTGACCCATGACCGTTACCACGGGTGGCCGGTCGGTCAACTCGCCATCTTCGGGCTCCTTGATCTCCAGGGCTTCTTCCTCATACTCGGTGATGAATTCCACCTCGCGCTCAAACTCGGAAGCCAGGAGTTCAATGTTGTCCTTGGTCAGTCGCTGGTTGATGGTGGCCATGGTGCCCAGGGCAAATAGTTTGCCGATCAGCTCCTGGGCCTTGACTCCCAGCTTGTCCCCCAGCTCCTGCACCGTGATGAATTCCGTCAGTTTCAAAACGGCGGTCTCGACGACGACCTCGGCAGCGTCCTCGTCCTCACTCTTGCGCCGTTTCTTCTTTCCGGAAGAACCACCCATCTGGGCCATGGTCTGCTTCAACTGACGTTCCACTTCTGCCTCATCAACCTTCTTCTTTTTCTTACGTGGGCGCTTGCGACGAGTCGTGGTTTCCTGGGCGGCTTTTTCATCCTGGCGTTTGCGCAGGGCTGCCTTGATGGAATCCCGAACCGATTCGCTGCTGACTTCAGTCTGGGGCTTTTTCTTTACCTTGGGAGCAACCCGAATGATGTCGCCCACCTTGAAGCCGTCGTTTTTCTTGTTTCCCACATCGGCCAGGGGGTCGGCCGATTCTGTGGAAGCTTTTCCAGCCTTCTTCTTTGATTTTTTCTTTGTTTTTGATTCGGGCTCAGCCTCGGCAACCGGCCCCGCCTCGGCAACCGGCTCCTCGGATTCCACCTGGATTTCGGCCGGCGGGTCAGTGGTGACCTCGTCTTTTGGGACTTCCTCGGGGGTGGCCTCGGCAGCAGGCTCTTCTTCAACGACCGGAGCAACATCAACCGAGGGTTCAACTTCCGCCGAAGCGACTGCCTCGGGCTCGTCGGCAGGCGTCGGAATCTCATCCTCCAAATCGGCCTTTTTAACCAGCTTGGGAGCGGCTTTCACTACGCGGGCCTTGGCGTGTTCCTTACGCTTGGCAATCAGATCAGCCTCTCGCTCCTTTTCTTCGTCCTGGAGGCGAGCAGCTTCCGCGGCCTTGGCTTTCTCCAAGGCTTCCTTCTTCTCCTGAGCCTTTTTGGCCACCTTGGTTTTGGTGCCGGCCTTGGTGATTACAACCACCTTCGGCTTGGCAGGAGCCTTCTTTTTCTTCTTCTTGGCCGCCTTCTTTTTGGCGGACTTCTTCTCGGGCTCTTCCTCCGGCTGTGGCCTGTCGAGAGGCTTGAGAGCAGCAATATTCTTCAGCTGGTCCGGGTTCAGGCCATGGGCCTTGGCATAGTTCCCTCGCGCCTGCTCCCGCTTGCGCTGGAAAACACTATGAACCCGATCCACATCAGAATCCTCGACAACGCTCATATGGCTCTTAACCTGCACCTTCATCTTCTGCAGGAGAGTCATAATCTGCTTGCTGTCGACACCGTAGTGCCGACCCAGTTCGTAAACCCTCAGCTTCCTAGCCAAGATCGAATACCTCCAACAAGTGCCTCAATCGCTCTGGATTCCTTTAATGAATCCAGGGTCACTCAAACCTAAAACAACCAGTTTTTCGCGGCCCAGAGTCCGGGCCATTTCCTCACCGGTCAAAACATCGCTCATCAAACCCCGCACCGGCTCCCAGGAAAAGACCTTGTTCCGTTGCGAGGGCCCGATATCCGTGGCCACAATCACGAGGGGCCTGGCCCCCCGCTTGACCAATCTCTCCACCGCATTGAATCCCATGGCCAACTTGCCTGCCCGACGGGCCAATCCCAGCAATCCCAGGATTTTTTCCTTTTCAGGCGACATGCCATCCATTCGAGACCCCAATCAGTCATCCAGTTCCGTGTTGGCGAACGGATTAAGCGGTTCCTCGGTGGTCTTTGTTTCTTCCTCGGCCACCTCTTCGGACAAACCTTCTTCGGGGAAATCCTCGAAGGGGTTCTTCACGACGGCATCTTCCTCATCGGCCGCGGGCTCTTCCACGCCGTCGGCCATGGCGTCCTCATTGAACAAGGGGACGCTTTCCGGAGCTTCCTTCGCCATCTCTTCAGCTACGGTCTTCTCAATGATCCGCTTCAGCTCTTCGCTGGTGGCCTGGGCCGTTGCCAAAAGCTCATCCGCCGACTCGGCTTCGATCCCCTCGATGCCTTGTAGGCGTTCCAGGGATTCGGTGGCCAGCTCTTCGATGGTATTGATACCGGCTTCCTGCAGACTGGCCAGGATCTCCTCCGACACCCCGGTCAACTCGGACAATTTCATGGTGATCTCATCGGTCACCCGCTGAAGAGTGCTGTTCTCGCGCGACGAGACCAAATCAATCTTCCATTCGGTCAGCTTCGCAGCCAAACGAACGTTTTTGCCTTCCTTGCCGATGGCCTTGCTCAGCTGGTCATCGTTGACGATGACCCGGGCTTCTCCCCGATCCCGCTTCAGAATGATGTTGCTGACGATGGCGGGGCTCAGGGCCCGACTGATCAACAGACTCGGCTCGGCGCTCCAGGGTACGATATCCACCCTTTCACCGGCCAATTCGCGGGTAACAGCCTGCACGCGACTGCCCTTCATCCCAACACAGGATCCGACCGGATCGACCCGATCGTCATTGCTGGTCACGGCTATCTTGGACCGTGTCCCCGGCTCGCGAGCAACGGCCTTGATCTCGACGATCCCTTCCTGGATCTCGGGAACTTCCTGGGAAAACAGCGCCTTCAGGAAACCGGGATGGCTACGGGAAAGAATCACCTGCGGACCCTTGACGGTGTCCAGGACCTCGATAATAAAGGCCCGGATCGTCTTGCCTTGGTGCAGTTTCTCACCCTTGATCTGTTCCCGGTAGGGCATAAGACCGTCGGTGCGACCCAGATTAACCAGCACGTTACCGCGATCGACCTGCTGAACGGTACCCACGATGATCTCGTTGACCCGCTCCTTGAACTCCTCAAAGACCTGCGCGCGTTCGGCCTCGCGAACCTTCTGCACCAGAATCTGCTTGGCCACCAGAATCGCGTTACGGCCGAAATCATCCAGCGACAATTCCCAGCGAACCTCGTCACCCAACTCGACTTCGTCTCCGAACTCGATCTGGGCCTCCTCCAAAGCGATATCCGTATCCGGATCATCCACTTCGCCGACCACGGTCATGACCCGCTCGACCACCATCGTCCCGGTCTCCGAATCCACCTTGGCGAAAATGTTCGCCTCCATCCCCAGCTTCTTACGGGCCGCAGACTGCAGACCGGCCTCCAGGGACTCGATGATAACCGATTTTTCGATGTTCTTTTCCCTGGTGATCTCCGCCAGGGCATTCAGGATATTGTGATCCATCGCTGGGTTCTCCTACTTATCAGCCGGCACCCAATTCGGTGTCGGCAGTAGAGGATTAAGTCCTCTTTATCTACTCTTTTTTCGCCCGCGGTCGGGATTTCTTGCGGCTCCGCTCGCTTTTTTCCCGACGCTGGATTCGTTTTTCTTCTTTTTGCCGCCGACGGTCGGCGTTGATCAGGGCCTGGACATCAAAATCCGGATCCAGACTTGCTTCCAGAATCCCTTCCATATCCACGGTCAAAGCCACTGGTTCCGTTTCAGCATCCTCCCGCAGAATCACCAACTGCGAATCCAAAACTTCCTGCAGGACACCCTGTGCCCTGCGGATACCCTCCTGGGCCTTGAGCTTCAGATCTACTTTTTGCCCCACGGCAGCCTGGAAATGTTCCAGTTTGCGCAAGGGCCGCCGAACTCCCGGAGATGTGACTTCGATGACGTAGGGATCGGCGAACAAGTCAACTTCCTCGAGAAGCATTCCTACAGTTCGCGAAGCCTTGGTGCATTGTCCGAGATTGATCTCGCCTTCAATCGTGTCAACGTAAATCCGGACTTGTGAGCGCCCACCACCTTGAAACACGCGGACATCCAGCAAATCGAATCCCTGAGCGGACAAGTCCACTTCCAACAACTCAATTACTCTACTGGCGATCTGCCTGGTGTTGGCTCGCCCCCCCTCGGACATGGTTCACATCCTCTGGACAGTTACCCCGAGCATAAAAAGAAGTGGACTTACGCCCACCTAGAATGGTCCACCCGTAGGGGCACCAAGCCAGGCGAAAGATACCCGATTTTCCAAAAGGATGCAAGCTAAAGGTTATAGCTCTGAAATTGTGCCTGATTTGCTGGGTTCTGTTATCCGGATTGGAACGGTAAAAAGCCCCGGAAAGCCTCGTTCAAACCGCGGCGAACCATGGCTCCTTCCGATTTCACGAGTTCCGGGTCATCAGCCAGCAGAGATCTGGCATCCTCCTGGCATATCCTGACCAGATCGGCATCCCGCAGGGGATTGGCCAAGCGGAAACCAGGGGCCCCGTGCTGGCGAATGCCCCAGGCATCGCCCGGACCGCGCATGCGCAGATCCTCCTCAGCCAGGACGAATCCATCGGAATGATCGGCAAAGAAACGGATTCGCCGGTAGGAATCCTCGGCCAGGAAACGGTCGGCCAGGAGCCAGCAGTGGCCTCCGTCGCTGCCCCTGCCGATCCGCCCCCGTAGCTGGTGGAGTTGGGCCAGGCCGAAACGTTCGGGGTTGTGAATCACCATCGCCGTGGCGTTGGGGACGTCGATTCCGACCTCCACGACCGTTGTAGCGACCAACACCTGAATACGACCGGCAGTGAATTCGGACATGATTTCGTCTTTTTCCGGGCCCTTCATGCGACCGTGCAACAGGGCCACCTTGTGGGTGGGAAAGACCTCGGCGGCCAGACGCTCGTGCTCCACGGTGGCCGCCTTGAGATCTTGGCCCTCGGTTTCCTCGATCACGGGATAGATGACGAATACCTGGTGTCCGGCAGCCAATTCCCGCTCGCAGCCGGCCCAGACGGAATCTTCCTGGTCGCCTTTTACCAGTTCGGTTCTGACGGGTTTGCGCCTGGCCGGCAGTTCGTCGATCAGGGAGAGATCCAGGTCCCCGTATAACGTCAAAGCCAGACTGCGGGGGATCGGAGTGGCGCTCATTACCAGAACATGGGCCTGCTCTCCGGTTTCGGCGGCGCTGGTTGAAAGTCCTCTTTGCTTCACTCCGAATCGGTGTTGTTCGTCCACGATGGCCAGGGCCAGCCGGGGAAGCCGAACACTTTCCTGAATCAAGGCCTGGGTGCCGACCAGCAGGTCGATCTCCCCATCGGCCGCGCCCGCCAAAAGGGCTCTCCGGCGGGCAGAGGGGGTTGATCCGGTCAGGGTCTCGACCGTTACACCCAGCGGAGCGGTCAACTGGGCCAGGGTCTTGCCGTGCTGAATGGCCAGCACTTCGGTCGGAGCCATGAGTAGCGCCTGATAGCCTTGCTCGATCACGAAAAGGGCCGCGATCAAGGCAACCAGGGTTTTGCCTGATCCCACATCCCCCTGCAACAGGCGATGCATGGGTTTGCCCGAGCGCAGGTCGGCCAGAATCTCGGACAAGACACGGCGCTGGGCCCGGGTCAGTTCAAAGGGAAGATCCCCAACCAACCGCGTGGTCAAATCACCAGGCTTGTCCAGAACCACGGCCACCTGATCGCCCCGGGATTCCCTGCGCAAAGCCATCAGTACCTGGATATAGAAAATTTCGTCGTAGGCCAGGCGGCGTCGAGCAGACTCCATATTTGCCGTATCCCGGGGAAAGTGGATGCTCCCCACGGCTTCCTTGCGTCCCGGAAGGCCCCTTCTTTGACGAATACCCTCCGGCAGGGTCTCAGGCAAAAGTCCTGCGAATCTTCCCAGGGCTTGATCCACCAGGGATCGTATCCAGTGTTGCCCCACGCCGGCTGTTAATCCGTAACAGGGCACCAGGCGACCGGTATGAAGACCCGGACCCCGGCCTTCACCGTTTTCATCCTCCTTGCCCGACGGCTCCAGAATCTCGAAATCAGGATGTGCCAGCTGCATCCGCCCGCCATGGCTTTGAACGGTCCCGCTCACCATGACCTTCCTACCGTTGCGAAACTGTTTCAGAAGATAGCTCTGGCTGAACCAAACACAGAACAAGACCCCTGTATCATCGCCCAGGGTAACCGTTTGCAAGGTTCCACCCCGCTGGGTGCGGCGTTCCCCACAGGTCAGCACTTCACCCAAAACAGTGACATCCTGCCCAGGGCGGATCCTCCCGATGGGAACGGTCTGACTGCGGTCAAAGTAGCGGCGCGGATAGTGGGCCAATAAATCGCCCACCGACTGGATGCCCAAGCGGTTCAAGGCCCGAACCCGGGCAGGGCCCACCGACTTGAGGAACTGAACAGGAGTTTCCAGATTGAAGTCAGGTTTCATCTTTCCCACCGCTTGAAAACCCAAATAATGATAAATCTTGCCCGACAGGTCCTGTGATGTTAAATTGCCGGGCCTTGGAATTCAACCATTCGCGGGAATTCAATTTCCCGCGATACCCTGTATAGTAGGAGGAGACTCATGAGCAGGAAGTGCTCGGTCTGTAGCAAGGGACCCCAGTACGGCAACCGGGTGAGCCACGCGCATAACTTGTCCCGGCACCGGTGGTTGCCGAATCTGCAGAAAATCAAGTTCGAGCAGGACGGCAAGGTTATTCGGGGATATGTATGTACTCGCTGCATCAGAACCGGAACGGTCAAGAAAGTCGTCTGATTGATCACGGGATTCTTTTAAATATATGGTACAGCCCTCCTGTTTCAACCGGGGGGCTTATCTCGTTCACACCCAGGCCCATGATGGCCGACCTCATCGGTTCGACCATGTCCTCCGGATCGATCCAGCCGATATCGCCACCTTTGGCCGCGGCCGGTCCCATTGAGAACCTCACGACCAGGGAAGAGAAATCCTTTCCCTCCGCCAGTTCCTGAAGTACAACTTTCCAGACGTCGGAGCCTTCAACCACCAGGTGGAGCAGGTGGAACTGCCCTTCATGATGAGCAGCCACCAGACTTTCCCGGCTGAGGCGAATCTTTCTTTCCCACTCTGAAAGTTCGCTTTGGCTCTCGGGATCGGATTCGCGCAGGTAGGCTATATCCCGTAGCGCCTCATCATAACGGCCCAGGATTTCCAGCATCTGAATCCGGACGACCCGGGCGCTGAGCAGACTTGGATCCAGAATGACGGAGAGCGAAACGTGCTCCAGGGCCTCTTCGAGGCGCCCCATTTTCTGCAGATGGATACCGAAATTGAACTGCCCGATCGGATCGTTGGGTTCGGCCAATAGAAAAGCCCTGAAATGACCGTCGGCTTCCTCCACCAGCCCCATTACTTCCAACACGTTGGCCAAGTTGAACCGCACTCGATGGGCCTCGGAATCAAGCTCCACGGCCTTTCTCAGGTACACCAGGGCCGAATCCGTTTCATCGCGCGCGAAGAACACTTCCCCAATGGCGCCGTATGAGGCCGCACCAGGTTGCAGCAAAATCGCGCGCCGGCCTAAATCGAGGGCTCCGTCCATATCCTCAGCAACCAGACTGATTTCGGTCGCCAGCATGAGCAGGTCCAGATCCGGTTCCTCCATGACCATAAGGTCGTTCAGGTGGACCAGGGTTTGGTTCCACAGACCTTTGCCGGCCGTGATGTCGGCCATCAGGCGATGTACCCAGGGTTCGTCCATACCCGATCGCTGCAACTGCGTAAGAATATTGTAGGCCTTGGCCATTTCCCCGTCGGCAGCGGCCAGCTTGGCCAAACCCTCAAGGATTCCCAAGTGATCGGCCGCGATCCCGAGACCGGATTCCCATTCCAGTCGAGCTTCCTGGAAACGACCGACCTCAAGCAGGGCGCGCCCATGCCAGTAAAGAGCCTCCACGTTCTGTGGGTCGATGGCTTTGGCTCTTCCCGAGTACCCTACCGCCTCTTCCTTCCTGCCTGTTCGGATAGCCATCACGGTCAGGGGCAGCAATATGTCGGTGCTCTCCTGCCCCGCGTCCAGGCAAAGCTGCAAATCGATCCTGGCTTTTTCGAAATCTCCCGCCCGGAAGAGCTGTTCCCCTGTTTGGCAGGGATCTTCTGAGCCCTGGGCAAAGCCCAGAACAGGAGATGAAATTACAAGGGCCAGGGCAAAAAACCTGAGCAGGAAACGACCGGCTGGGACGAACAATCTATTCAAAGTCAATTACCTTCCGTAAGTCTATTAGACACCAAGCTGACAAGCCAAAGGTTCCTGGTTAAAGTTCTTAGGCAAAAAGCCGATAAACTGTTCTGGGAACACCCCACGTCTATCCTGGTTCCCGGTCAAAAGACCAGCAAGCGGAATTTTTCCCTCTCGGGAAATTAGGCCACTGGCCGACCGGATCCGAAAGGACAAAGATACAGTCATGGACGAACAGACGAAACCTAGAATTTTAATAGTTGAGGACGACCAGGACCTGCGCACGATCCTGCGGCTACAACTGGACAGTAACGGATTTGAAGTGAAGGAAGCTTCCAACGGTGAACTGGGGGTCGCCCAAGTCCATGAGGAAAAACCGGATTGCGTAATTCTGGACCTGATGATGCCGGTCATGGACGGTTTCGGGTTCCTCAAGCGAATCCGCAGCGTCAAGGGGTTGCAGTCCGTTCCCATCCTGATCCTGACCGCCAGTGAAGACGAGCGCCACCGTATTCGGGGGTTCCAGTACCAGGCCAACGCCTACATGAGCAAGCCCTACAACCTTGAAAAACTGACGGAGACCATACATTCCCTTTGCGCCGGTAAAAGTCTCAAATCCTGACTCGCAATTCCCGGTTACCCGATCCAGGTCCGGATGGGATCCAACCAGAAACCCGGAGAGAGCCAATAACCCGTCAGGTCCTCGGGGTGGACCGCCCTCTGACGATCCAGAAGTTTCCGGGCCTTGGGTTCTTCCTTCCGGCCGAAATACAGAAAAACCGCTTGCGGAAGGCAGGATTCTGGAATAAGGCTCGGCGGATCCCAATCCTGCCCGATCTCCCGGCCCCCCTTTTCAGCAGCCATCATCATCAGGCTTAAAACTCTTTCAGTCAGATAATCCGAGTCGACCAACCGTGAACAGATGGACCAGCACTCGGCATAGTCCTTCTGATGGAAAGCTGCCTTGGCGGTCAGAAATTCCCAGGCCGCCCCCTCTATGCGTTCATCGTCCTCGGTGGGCGGGTCAACCTTGGTGCAGCGTCCCTGAGCACAAGCCAGGACATTCTGCAGGTAAAGGGGACGCGTGTCGTTGTCGCCATTGGCCGGCCAGTTGCCCAGCACTCCGCTCACATCCTGATATCGGCGATTTTCCAGTTGATGACAGGCCAGAAGAAAAGAGTAGACCGCCTCGCCGGGCCATTCGTTGGCCAAGGAAGCCAAGCGACGCCCGCACAGGGAACCTCGATCCAACAAATCGTCAGCTGCAGCCAACAACAACTCCGCGCGCGCAAAATCCCGGACCAGACCAGGGTATTCCTCAAAAATTGAAGTGACCCCTTTCAGATCACCGGTAAGCAGATTCAGAACTCCCCGCAGGTAAGCCCCGAACAGATCCTCGCTGCCTCCATCTCTATGACCCGAATCCTTGTGAACGTCCGCATCACGTAAAAAATCGCGGGCATCTATGATTTGCTGGGAATCGGCCAGAATCAAACCCTTCAGGTCGATGGCGGTACGGTAGTTCTCATTCAAAGCCAAGGCAGCGTCCACTTCAGCCAGGGCTTCCTCGTTCCTTCCCAGTTGAAAAAAGGCTGCGGCGTGGCGGGTGCGGTAGTCCGGGTAACGGGGGCGTTTTTGAACCAGAACTTCGAAACGGGCCAATCCCTCTTCCCAGTTCCCGGCTCTGCATTGGGCCACGGCTGCGGCCACTTCTTCTTTTTCCGACCGGCCACTGACGGCTTCTTCGAGGAGTTCAAGTAGATTGTCCGGCAAATCATCCGGGCAGAAGTTGCCCTCCCTTCCCAGACTGGCTATGAGCCAGTGATCCACTCGGCGGCCGACTTCGATCAGGCTGTCCAGACTTTTGGAAGCCTCATGGAGACGGTCCTGTTGTTCCAGCGCCACCCCCTCCAACAGCCGAGCCTCTACGTAATCCGGATTCAGGCGCAGAGCGGTTCTAGCCGCCAGCAGACCTTCCTCCCAATCCCCGTTGAGGCCCTGGGCAGTTCCAAGCAGACAGTGTAAATCCGGGTAAAGATCCCACAGTTGCACCGCTTCGGAAAAGAAGGGGATCGCCTGCTCGTACTGGCCGGCCCGCAGAAATCGACGGCCTTCCGATACGAGTGCTTGGCGGAAATGGAAAGAAGCAAGGGAACCTGAAGCGGGCTCGCCTCGCCCCTGCAGCGCTGAACGAAAACGGTCAGCCGCTTCGGCGAAACGCTCCTCTTCCAGAAGGACCATTCCCTCGGAAAAAGTGTTGCTCCGGTCCCCGCCCAGGAAACGTCCCAAAAAACCCATGTCAATCCATGTACTTACGGGTGTAGGCCGGAGTACTCAGATCGCCGCCCAGGTGATCCGGTCCCAAGCCGGAGGCCGTGGCCCGGTTTACCGGGTGGGGATCAGTGAATTTTTCGGGTACCTCCACCTCTCCGATCAACCTGCGGCCTGCCGGTCGCAGGAAAGGGTGCGTGGGTTCCGCACCGGAGTGGTGCACCGGATCCGGCAACCCATCCTCGTCCTGCCCACCGCTTGCCGCGGCTCGGGTCAGGAAACCCAGTTCCTCTGCTTGGGCCACTTCTTCGGAGGCCAGCCATTCCACGGTCGCGGCGGGATGGATGACCTGCTTTTCCAGTTCTTCCTTGAGCAAATCTTCAGGCTTGGCTTCCAGCAGCTCTGCTGCATTAGCCTCGACCAGAGCTTCGTCCACGGCTTCC
>JAHOYV010000053.1 GCA_019038745.1 Gemmatimonadales bacterium | reverse complement strand
CCACCCAGCCCACCAAGCCCGCCAAGCCCGCCAAGTCTCACGGCACTCCGATTGATGAAAACAACGTATTTTTTGATGACGAGATTATGGGTGAGTTCCTGTGCCGGCAAACCGATGTCATGATGGAGCTTGAGAAACACATTTTGAATCTTGAAGGGGAAAGTGGGGAAGAAAGCCAAGAATTGCTGCTTCGTGTCCTGCACACCCTCAAGGGAGAATCCGCGTTACTGGGGATGACGGAGATTGCGGAAGTTTGCCATACCGTCGAAGACATGGTTCATCATGAATCAATGGTCGATTGCGTGGATCGACTACTCAGCGTCAAGGACTGGTTCATCGATGTTTTCAAGAATTTAGCCGAAAATGGGCCCGCCCCCTCGACGCAAGTTGAGATCCTGGCCAGCTTGAAATCATCATCTGAACCTTCCGGTCAGGAACCAGAATCACAACCCACCGAGGTGGAAGAGCCCGTAGTGGAATCTGCAGAAGCAAAAACCGATGAAGTGGAAACCACAGAGTTGGAATCAGGGGAGGCGGAAAACAGCCCCGAGCCCGTTGAAATGCCTTTGGTGGAATATGAAGTAGTTGATTTCGTGGGCAAGAATATCCTGGAAGGGGATACGGGACTCCTGCAGGATTTCATCGAGGAAGCCGTTGAACATCTCGATGCTTCCGAAGGGCATCTGCTGGACATCGAAACCACTCCGGAGGACCCCGAACCTCTCAACGCGGTATTCCGCGGGTTCCATACCATCAAGGGTTTGGCCGGGTTCCTTGAACTGGACCACGTCAAGGACTTGGCGCACAAGGCTGAAAATCTGCTCGACATGGCAAGACGCGGAGATTTGGTGCTTGCCGGACCGAATATGGATCTTGTCTTCGAATCCGTGGACCTGATGAAGCAACTCGTTGATGGAATGATCCAAGCCATGGAAGGCGATGGTCTGTTGACCGGAGTCGACAACCTAGGGAACCTGATGGGACGTTTGGTAGCCGCTACCGACTCTACCGCAGCTCAAACAGCACCGGAACCGAAAGCCCAGGCTGAGCCTGAACCTGTGCCTGAACCTGAACCGGAAACCCCGGCACCGGCCAAGGCCAGCGGTTTCATCCCCCTGGGCAAGATGAAGTCCAAAAAGCCGGCTTCACCCCAGGCTTCTGCCAGCCCGGCAGCCGAAATACCCTCCCCACAAAAAACGGTGGCGGCTGAAAAACCGAAAACTCCAAAACCCCTTGCCGCTAAGCCGGCTGCTGCGAAACCTGCAGCCGAAAGCTCGGCGGGTGTGGTTCCGTCTCCTTCGGCGACCGCGACCCAGACCAGGGCCCCCGTCAAGGTCAAGGAAGCGGTGAGAGTGGACGCCGAACGCCTTGACCGACTCATCGAAACCATAGGTGAGTTGGTAATTGCCGAGTCGATGGTCACCCACTCCAGCGAAATCACCGACCTTCAGATGTCGGTCCAGTTGGCAAAAAATGTAGATCACCTGGACAAGATCTGCCGGGAGTTGCAGGAAATCGGCATGTCCTTGCGCATGGTTCCGGTCAAACCCGTATTCCAGAAGATGGCTCGCCTGGTCAGGGACCTTTCCAAGAAACAAAATCGCCTGGTTGAGTTCGTAATGACGGGTGAAGATACCGAGCTCGACAAGAACGTCGTCGACAAGATCGGCGATCCGCTGGTTCACATGGTAAGAAATTCGGTGGACCACGGCATAGAACCCGACCCCGCAGACCGCGTCAAACTGGGAAAATCGGAAACCGGACGAGTGTCCTTGAGGGCCTTCCACAAGGGAGGCAACATCTGCATCGAAATCGAAGACGATGGTCGGGGCCTGAATCGCGACGCCATCTTGGCCAAAGCCGTCGACCGGGGACTGATAAAAAAAGGGGAGAAACTCTCCGATCGTGAAATCTTCGCCATGGTCTTCGAAGCGGGTTTCTCCACCGCCAAGGAAGTCACAGAAGTCTCGGGCCGTGGTGTGGGCATGGACGTCGTGCGCCGGAATATCGAGGAATTGCGCGGAACCGTAGACATCGCTTCGGAAGTCGGCAAGGGCACCACCTTCAGCATCAAACTGCCTCTGACCCTGGCGATCATCGAGGGCATGGTCATCATGGTCGGCAACGAACATTACATCATCCCCACCCTCACGGTGGTCCGCCTGGTCCAGCCCAAAAAAGATGACATCACCCACGTTTTCGACAGGGGAGAAATGCTGGCCTTCGAGGGAACCCAGTTACCCCTGTTCCGCTTGTCCTCTCTCTTCGAGGTCGAGGGAGCCAAAATGGAGCTGGAGGAAGCCGTAGTAGTCGTGGTCGAGGAAGAGGGCAAAAAAATCGGCCTGTTAGCCGACAAATTGATCGGCCAGCAATCCATCGTCATCAAGAGTCTGGGCGAAACGATCCAGGGAACCGAAGGCCTGGCCGGCGGGGCAATCATGTCCGACGGCAAGGTGGCCCTCATCCTGGATATCGGCGGTCTGGTCAAGGTGGCAAACTCCGATGATATGACTTTTCCCCTGATTGGTGAGCGGGCAAAGGCATTGGCAGAAGTGGAAGAACTGGTAAACGAGACTAAGATTGAACCAGTTTCAGAGAGCAGTTTGATCCCGGTATCCGAAAACGAGCCGGTGGAAATAGGAATTTGAGAAGGCGCGAGCGATCAAGATGGGGAAAGCCCCGTAACTGGAGGTTGATTAATGTCGGTCGAATCAGCAGTTGCCCAAATTGCACAAGCTGGAAAATATCTTTCCTTTGTCCTGGGGGCCGAGGAATACGGGCTTGAGATCCTCAGGGTCCAGGAAATCAACGGGATGATGGATATTACCCGTGTTCCCCGGACTCCTAGTTACGTAAGGGGCGTGATCAACCTTCGGGGCCGGGTGATTCCCATCATCAGCCTACGGGATCACTTCAATATGCCCGCAATCGAGGACACGGAAAAAACCTGCATCATCGTTGTTCAGATAAAGTACCAGGACACCCAGATCACTATGGGCATCATCGTGGACGAGGTTTCCGAAGTATTGAATATCACGGACAACCAGATTGAGCCCCCTCCCAGCTTCGGTGGAGGAATGGAAGAGATTGACTTCATTACCGGTATGGGAAAGCTGGATAAGAAGGTAGTCATCCTGCTGGATATCGACCGGGTTCTTGATGGAGACAAGCTTGAAACCGTAATGCAGTCGACCAAGCAGGATTAACCGGGTCGGGGAAATGGTTCAAAGATGGTGAGCAGAACGTGAAATCGGTTCTATCCAGAATTACCGAAAAACTTCCTCCCCGGCAGGGAAGGGACCGAATGACGACCCGGGACCTGGCAGTGTTCCAGAAGACCCTGAGGGAGAAATCCGGCATTATCCTGCGCGACCACAAGCGGGCGCTGGTGGAATCCAGGGTTAATAGGCGGTTGGAGCCGCTGGGAATCAACAGCTACCCGGAGTATCTGGATTTTCTGCAGCGTGACGAGAGCGGCCAAGAGCTTGTCCAGCTCATCGATGCCATCTCAACCAACGTGACCCGGTTCTTCAGGGAAGATGACCATTTTGAATTCCTGGACAAGGTGGTCCGGGAGTGGGCGGCCGAGGGCAGGAAGAACCTTCGGTTCTGGTCGGCAGGCTGCTCGAGCGGCGAGGAGCCGTATACCTTGGCCATGACCCTGCAGCCACACATGGCGGCAAACGACCTGGACCTGAAAATTTTGGCTACCGACATCAATACAAAAGTCCTGACCCACGCTCGAACGGGGTGTTTTTCGGAGGACAGGATTTCCTCCGTGCCGGATGAATTGAGATCTCGCTTCTTCACCCGGGATTCCGCCACCGAGGACAACCAATTCGAGGCTTCCGAAGAGTTGAAGAGAATGATCATGTTCCACCGGCTCAACCTCAATGTCCTGCCCTACCCGATCAAGGGAAGCTTCGACGTGATTATGTGCCGCAACACCATGATCTATTTCGACCGTCCCTTGCGGACAAGAATAATTGATGAATTTGCCCGCCTTCTCAAGCCCGGAGGATATCTGTTGATCGGTCATGCAGAAACTCTTATCGGGATTGAAACCGGGTACCGGACAATAAGGCCGTCGGTGTATCAGCGGAAATGCATTGGAGACGACAGTTGACCCAACTTATGGAAAATCCAAGCAGATTATTGGCAAAACAAAAGAGTGTCATTGTCGACATCAGTGATCTCAAGATATCGAACAATCCCGAGCATGTAATTGTAACCTATTCCCTTGGGTCTTGTGTGGGCCTGACCCTGTACGACCCCGTGATACGGGTTGGGGGAATGATACACTGCATGCTGCCGCTGTCGAAGATCGACAAGGCCAAGGCAGCCCTGAAACCATACATGTTCGTCGACACGGGTCTGGCCGCCATGCTGGGAGAACTCTATTCCATGGGGGCCCAGCGGAAAAACCTGATCGCCAAGTTGGCGGGCGCCGGATCCCCGCTGGGGCGGGACGAGACGTTCAAGATCGGCCAGAGGAATTATACAATTCTCAGAAAGTTTCTCTGGAAGAACAATATCCTCATCGATGCAGAAGATGTGGGCGGATCCAAGGCCCGAACTCTCTATCTCTACATGGAGGATGGCCGCACTATTGTCAAATCCGAAGGCAAGGCGGTGGAATTATGAGTGACAGGGAAACGGTCCGAAAGGCCTTGAAGAGCGTACCCTCATTGCCCTCCGTCGTAGTCAAACTACAGAAGTACCTGAATGATCCGGATGTCGGATTCGACCACCTGGCCAAGATCATCCAGTATGATCCGGGGTTGACGGCCAATCTTCTGAAGATGGCCAACTCCTCCTATTTCGGTTCGTCACGGGAAATCAAATCCGTACAGGAAGCCATCTCCCGCCTGGGGACCAAAAGGATTTTCCAGCTTGTACTCAGCATGTCCGTCACCCCGATGGTAAACAAGCCGATCAAGGGTTACGACATGGACTCCGGAGGGCTGTGGGAACATTCCATCGCCACGGCAATCTGTGCCGAACAACTCGCGGCCAGCATTGGCATGAAGAATGCGGAAGATGCCTTCACTGCCGGATTGCTCCATGATCTGGGCAAAGTGGTCCTGGGCACTTTCATCGATGTGGACGACGAACCCATCAAGGAAATCGTGAAATCCGACAATCTGTCGTTCAACGAAGCGGAAAAAATGGTGTTGGGAATCGATCATGCGGAGGTCGCCGGGGAATTGCTCGAAAATTGGAATCTCTCGGAAGAGGTCACTGCCTGTGCCCGTTGGCATCACGAGCCGGGGAAGGCTGACCCAAAACATCAACAGCTTGTGGATTTGATCCATGTTGCCGACGTCCTCTGCATCAACGTGGGATGGGGAATGGGAAGTGACGGCCTCAACTACAAGTTGGATGAGTCCGCAGCCAAGCGGCTCGGAATCAAAATCGGATCGGCGGAGGAAGTGATCATGCAGGTCATGCTTGGAATAAATGACCTCCAGGAAACGTTAAAGACCAGCCCGGAAGGTGAGCCCAATGGCGTTCAACATTCTAATAGTTGATGATTCGGCAATCGTCAGAGCCGTGATCACCAAAGCCCTGAAACTGGCTGAGGTTCCGATCAACCAATTATATCAGGCAGGACACGGCAAGGAAGCCCTCGCTGTCCTTGAGAACGACTGGGTCGATCTCGTCTTCTGCGATATCAGCATGCCGGTCATGGACGGCGAAGAGTTTGTGTCCGCAATGAAGGAAAACGGAATGATTGACTCCATCCCGGTGGTCATCGTCTCCTCGGCCGGGAGCGAACCCCGGGTCGCCCGCCTCAAGGAAAACGGGGTCAAGGACTACATCCAAAAACCATTCACCCCCGAACGGATACGGGAAGTTGTCGATCAAACCATGGGAGTAATTCAGGATGCAGAATAATACTCACGAAACTGCGGGCTCCACATTTCTGAATGTGGTCGAACAACTGACCTTCATGTTTGGAGAATCGGTCCCGAAAAGCGAACTCGAAGTGGACGGTGTGGAGTTCACGCTGGCCCAAATGCGCTTCAACGGGGACCTGCCCGGTGTCCTGTCGATAGGAGTCCCCTCCGAGATCACAGCTGAGATCGCGGCGAATATTCTGGGACTCGAAGCCGAGGATATTGAATCCAAGGAAATGAAGCTGGATGCCCTGGGAGAAGTTTTGAACGTCGTCTGCGGGCACGTAATCATGGCCCTGGTCGGCACCGGGGCGAACTTCAAGTTGGATTCCCCCGAGGTCAAGGCAATCACCGAAGAGGGATGTAACGAATTGATCCTCAACGATGATTTCACGGGTTTCATATTGGATGACAGTCCGGTCCTGCTGGGCCTCACATTGGAGAATTGACGTGAGCGACATCCGGGTACTTATCGTTGATGATTCACCAACAGTGTGCAGCATCATCAAGCAGGGCCTTTCCAGGGCTGCGGGCATCGAAGTGATCGGGACCGCACCCAATCCCTTTGTGGCCAGGGACATGATTGTCAACGACCCTCCGGACGTCGTCACCCTGGATATTGAAATGCCCCGCATGGACGGTTTGACTTTTCTGCGCAAGTTGATGAAACACTTTCCCTTGCCTGTACTTGTCGTTTCGAGCCTGACCGCTGACGGCAGTCAGAAAGCGATGGAAGCCCTGGCCTGCGGAGCAGTAGGAGTCATCGAAAAGGACCTGTCGGACAAAAAGAGAAACGAATTCATGTTGGATCTGGTTCGCGGAGTGCGCTCCGCCGCTCAGGCCAAGGTGAAAAGGGCCTCATTCTCCAAAAACAGGACTGCATCCAACCAAACCAGCAATACCCTACCGGCTATTTCCGCTCCCGGGGACATGGTCCTGGCCATCGGTTCCAGTACCGGAGGAACAGAAGCCTTGGCAAGGATCCTGGAGAAAATGCCCGCCAATTCGCCGGCCACCGTAATCGTCCAACATATTCCCGCGGGATTCACGGCCCAACTCGCCAATCGTCTGGACGGCCTTTCGGCCATGACGGTCCGGGAGGCCGTCAATGGGGAATTTCTGCAACAGGGCACCGCTCTTTTTGCTCCCGGTGATCAGCACTTTCTTCTGGTCCGGATGGGGAAACGCCTCAAGGTTGAATTGCGGTCCGGCCCCCGGGTCAGCGGACATAAACCCTCGGTGGACATCCTGTTCCGAAGCGTGGCCAAGGCTGCCGGCTCGAATGCCATCGGTGTCATCCTGACGGGAATGGGCAAGGACGGAGCCCAATCACTCCTGGAAATGAGAAACCAGGGCGCCTTCACCATTGCCCAGGACGAAGAAAGCTGTGTTGTATACGGCATGCCCCGCGAAGCGGCCGAAATCGGCGCTGTCGAAAAAATTGTTCCCCTTGCCAAAATCCCCCGCCTGGTTTGTGATGTAGCCTCCGCCGGCGTAAGGGCCTGAACCTGATCCTTGATGATTCATCAGGGCTGAGTTGGGCTGGGCCGACCCGTCGGCCAAATTCGCCAATGGCACGGCAGCCCGGAGGCATTGCATGACCATATTGTGGGCTTTTCTTGTTTCCCTGGGAATACTGATCTGGGCTGTGGCCCTGGTCAGGCGGGGACGCCGTCTGGTGCAGGAAGCAGATGACCGCACCAACATCATGACCGCAGTCGTGGAGCAGGGTCCGGCGGTCGTAGGCATCACCGACCTCAATGGGCATATTCAATATATCAATCCCGCCTTCGAAAGAACTTCGGGCTACACCATGGAGGAAGCCCAAGGCAAGAGCCCCCGCATACTCCAATCGGGAGTCACCCCCGGGGAGATTTACGCCGAGCTTTGGGAAACCATCACCAACGGCGGCGTCTGGTCCGGTGAGCTGTGCAACAAGCGCAAGGACGGCAACCTGTACTGGGAACACGCCTCCATCTCGGCCATCCAGAACCGCAAGGGGGAAACCACCCATTACGTGAAGGTGGCCGAGGAAATTACCGCCCAGAAAAGGACGAACGCTGCTCTTGCCTCAAGTGAAAAACGATTTCGCTCCGTATTCGAGCAAGCCTCGGTGGGAATGGCCCTGGTGGACAGGCAGGGGCGCTGGTTGGACCTAAATGAACGGCTTAGTGAAATTGTCGGATACACTGCCGAGGAACTGGTCGGGAAGTCTTTCCTGGGCATCACCCCGGAAGAGGATCGTGCCAAGGAAGCGGACTGGAATCTACCCTTCGAAAACGGGGAACTGACCACCGGCCACCTTGAAAAACGTTACCTGCACAAGGATGGATCCAAGATTTGGGCAGATGTCTCGACTACCCTGGTTCGTGATGAAGTCGGCGCTCCCCAATATTACATCTTTATCATCAAGGACACGACCCGGTTGCGGCAGGCCGAACAGGAAGCCGTCAAACGGCAAAACGAACTGGCCCACCTGGCCCGCGTGCACACCCTCCAACAAATGACCAGCGAACTGGCCCATGAAATCGACCAGCCTCTCTGTGCTATCCTGTCGGCCTCCCAGGCGAGTTTACGCCTGATCGAAAAGGATGAATGCAAACCATCTCCCGACCTTTTGGACGCCCTGAAGATGGTGGCCGGCCAGGCCGAGCGGGCCGGCAGGGTGGTTGATGGAATCCGGAAATTCTCCCGAGTTCATGTGCCCGAAAACCAGGCCCTGGACCTGAACCAAATAATTCAAGATGCCTGTGAACTCATGGCAGCCGAATTGCGAAGCCAGATTATTGAGTTGCAATTGAACCTCGACGACCCGACCGATCTTCCTATCAACTGCAATTCGGTGCAGATCGAACAGGTTATCGTGAATTTGTGCCGAAACGGTGTTGATGCAATGATTGAAGATGGATCCCCCGTCAAGAACTTGACCATCACCAGCACTCGCGACAACGGCATGGCGAAGGTTGCAATCTCTAATACCGGCCCGGCCATCAAAGCCGAACTCGCCGACAAGATATTTTCGCCCTTCTTCACTACCCGAATAAACGGATTGGGGTTGGGACTTTCACTCAGCCGATCCATCATCGAAACCCACGCCGGTCAGCTGTGGGTCGAGCCGGGGAACAAGGAGGGGACAACCTTTCAGTTCACTATCCCTCTTCAGGATTGAGGTTAATCTTGTCTCTGGAAAATAATGCCGTGAAACCTCCTGTTGTGTTTCTGGTGGATGACGATGCCGCGGTGCGGAAAGCCGTCAGCCTTCTGTTGAAATCGTCGGGACTCGAATGCCTGACCTTCGCCTCGGGGGAGGAATTCCTTTCGGCCTACGACCCAGATCAACCCGGGTGCCTGATCACGGACATGCGCATGCCCGGCCTCAGCGGACTGGATCTCCAGAATCGTCTGAAGACCTTCAGTCAACAGCCTCCGGTTATCCTCATCACCGGCCATGGGGATGTCCCCGCCGCGGTCCGGGCCCTGAAACAAGGGGCACTGGATTTTATCGAGAAGCCGTTCAATGAACAGGTTCTTCTGGATGCCGTCAACAACGCCATCGGTCAAGACCGGGACCGCAGGGAAAAGTACGCCTTGATAAACCAGTGGCAAACCCTGGTCGATTCACTTTCAGACCGCGAAGAAGCAGTAATGGCCCTGGTTGCCAAGGGGTGTCCGAACAAGATCATCGCCGCTGATTTGTCCCTGAGTATAAAAACCGTGGAATACCACCGGGGAAACCTAATGGGCAAGCTGGGCGTGGAGTCGGTGGCGGACCTGGTCCGCATTTACCTGGCTATCGGGAAAGACACGGCTCTTGACGATTGAATTCATTTCCGGGGGCGGCATTAAAAGAACAACCCACCCAAAACCCGGAAGATCCGTGAAGAGGATGGGTGTTTTCTTAAAGTGGAATTTCCAATTCCAGCCCGAGCTCGCTTATGACACCCAGCAGTTTTTTCTTCTCGATGGGTTTTACAACGTATCCGTCGGCCGAAAGATGGAATGCTTCCCGAATGCTTTGGCTGTCCTCAAGGGAAGTCGTCATGATGACTTTTGACCCTTCTCCAATCGCAAGATCCGCGTTCTTTTCCACTTTCCGAATTTCCTTGAGGGCCACATGCCCATCCATTTCCGGCATAATTATGTCCAGGCAGATAAGATCGTAAGGGTGGCCCGCTTCCACTTCGTGAGCAGCGGCTTTCAGGGCCTCTTTCCCATTCATGGCCACATCAATTTCCCCGAAGGGCTCCAGAAACCGGCACAATAGGCGGCGGCTGATGAAGCTATCTTCTACCACTAAGATTTTCATGATTGCTCCCAGGTTTCATCAATAGCGAACTTGTTTCCGTCAAACTCTATATCTGTTCATTCTATCGACCAATTCCCATGATCCTTGACTCTGATTTGGTGTAAACCCGCCTCCCTCTGAGGGAGGCGGGTTATACATATATCGAACTCCAAATTCCAAATCATTTAAAACACAATGGATCAGAGTTCGATCATTTCATCTTCCTCCAGCGGGATAACCACCATCGGATTACCGGACCCGGATCCGCCTGGAACATTGGAAACCTTGGCGTTAGTGGCCTTTTTGGCTACCGGAGTCATATTTTTGGACTTGGCCGCAGGAGCAGCATGGCTGATTGATGCCGAGCTCAAGCCGACACTGGAGCCGCCCTTGATGATTTGACCCAATACCTGCACCATGGTATCCAGCTCGTTGGCCTGCCCGGAAAGCTCCTCGCTGGCGGCCGCGGATTCCTCGGCGCTGGCCGCATTGCTCTGGGTCACGTTATCCAGCTGACCGACGGCGGTGTTGATCTCACTCACACCCCGTGATTGCTCGTTGTTCGCCTTGCTGACGTTCTCCACCAACTCGCTGACCCGCGTGACACCTTCCACAATTTCTCCGAGAACGGCGGTTACTTCCTGGGTAACTTCCACGCCGCCGTTTGCGTTGACCTGGGATTCGTCGATCAGCTGCGCCGTATCCCTGGCTGCCTCGGCACTGCGTTGGGCCAAGTTGCGGACTTCTTCAGCAACCACGGCAAAGCCCTTGCCGGCGTCGCCGGCCCGAGCAGCTTCAACAGCGGCGTTCAAGGCCAGCAGGTTGGTCTGGAAAGCGATCTCATCAATGGTCTTGATGATCCGGGCCGTCTGGTCCGCCGAGTCCTTGATCTTCTCAATGGCCCCGGTCATGCGGCCCATGGCATCCTGCCCACCGGTGGCCACACCTTGTAGGTTGGTCGTCAGATCATTCGCCTCGTTGGCGTTGCCTGAATTCTCTTTGGTCGCCGCAGCCATTTCCTCCAGCGTGGCTGAAGTCTGTTCCAGACTGGATGCCTGGTTGCCGGCTCCATTGGCCATTTCCTGGCTGGACTGGGCTACTTGCCCGCTGGCCGCCGAAACCTGCTCCGCTCCACGGCCCAGATTTTCCATGACCCGGGTCAAGGCGGTCACGATGGATCGCGTGATTACGATTCCCAGCCCGATCCCCAAAATAACGGCAATCCCACCCAGGATGCTGACCGCCATTTTTGTGGACTGGGCAGACCTTAACATCTGCTCGTCGGTCATGACGTTTTCGGATACCA
>JAHOYV010000106.1 GCA_019038745.1 Gemmatimonadales bacterium | reverse complement strand
TCATGGACCGCGAGACGGGCCGTCCCCGTGGCTTCGGTTTCATCGAAGTCGATGATGACGCCCTTTCCGGCATGATCCAGAACCTGGACGGCCACGAGATGGACGGACGCGCCTTGCGCGTGAACGAGGCCCAGGACAAGCCCCGCGGTGGCGGCGGTGGTGGCGGCGGCGGCGGCGGCCGTTGGTAGGTTAGGTAGTCAGCCCACGGGTTGATGGTTAAATGGCCCCGCTGCCTTTGGTGGCGGGGTTTTTGTTTGTCTATGAAACCGGGGGAAGTCCAATCGTCTACTCGCAGATGTCGTAGCCGAGTTTCACGAACTCACCTTGAATACGGGGCGCACCCCAGAGCGGATTCTCCAGGGACATCCGGCACGATCGCTACTGCACCAAGGTCATTTTCTTGGTCTCGCTTTTCCCCAGCGCGTCGATCCGGTACAAGTAGACTCCGGAGGCGACTGCGCGGCCCGCCTTGTCCGTTCCGTTCCAGAACACCTCATGCTCGCCCGGCTCGACCAGCTCGGCATTGATCAACATCTTTACGACCTCGCCCGACAGATCGTGCACTACCAACGTCACTCGCCCTGCTTGGGCCATGGAGTACTTGATCATCGTCCGTGGATTGAACGGGTTCGGCTGCGATCGTTCAAGTACGACCGGGTTCGGCACACCCTGCACAGGAACACCGGACACACACCCGTTGACCGTCGCCACGAGCACATTGACGTCGCCGGACGGCAGGCCCACAGCGAGTACGGAATCAATGCCGGCAAAAGCCAGAGAATCAGAGGGGACATAGGCCGGCCAGCCGTCTTCTATGAGTTGTCTCGAGGCGGGGCCCAGATAGATGTCCATCGGGAAATCAGCCGCGAATTCGAATTCCCAGGTCACAAGCACCACCGCGTCCGATCGCGGAATAGGAGATGCGATTCCCACGATATAATCTCCCTGAGAAATGTCTTCGCTGTTGCCAAGGTCGATCGACTGATAGGGTGTGCTACTCTCAAGACGCGTGTACGAATCTTCATATCCAGCCGGCACGACGAAACGATAGCCCACCTCGTAACCCCAGATGCCGTCCGCCGTCGGGTTCGTAAGAATCACATACGCGTTGAATGGAATTCCGGGCGCACTGTCGAGGCTTGTCACCGTCGCTTCGGTATCGAAATACACCCCGACATGGTCGGGGACAGGATCGATGGGGTCTGCGAACGTGTCGGCTGCGCAAATCAAACACAAAATTATGATCGCTCTACACATTATATTGCCCCCCGTTTCGAGAAGTTGATTATTCTGAACTTTCATGGGCACACGTGTGGTTGGGGAAGGAGGTTGTATATATGGTCAGAGAGGATTATGGCGTCAAAAACGTCGCCCCCCGTAGTATTGTGATTCAAATCAGAGGCCCAAGTACCAGACAGAGCTGTCATTACGGGGTTATCGCCTGGCTGGGTGACCCTCCCGTCGCAATTGAAATCGACATTGACGATTTCAACGTTTGTGGGCGTTACCCCACAGCCAGATGAGTTAATAACGACTTGAATCAATGGATTTCGGACACTGCCACAAGCAAATATGGGGCCGCCTGAAAACGTGGTCATTCCATTGGCATCCGTATTGGCATCGGCCACAAACCCCGCGCAGAAACCGAAACTGACGCGAGGAAAGGGACCAGGATTAGGATCCACGAACTCGAGACGAATATCCTCAAACGGGTAATTTTCGATAGGGGCAAGATTGACATCGAGTAGTTGGAGCGTAAACGGCGGATAGGTTGGCAGGTCTCCATCACCGGCGGGACAAACCAAAAACTTGCCCCCGGACATGTATATTGATGGGACTGTCAGGTTGCACGTCAATGCCTGGGCCGAGCCCGTCCAGACCACGACGGCCAGGCAAATCAGTACAAATTTGATGAGTTTGGATTTCATAGAGTGTCCTCCACTGGTTGAATATCAACATCGAAGGCGCAAACACTAGCAAGGAGTTGTTGGAATGTTCGGCTCAAGTTGTCAGTAAAAAAAACGTCCTGAAACTAGTTGCTTTCGCCCATATCCTCCAACCAAACGATAATAGCACATCATCAAGGCGTAGAGATAACGAAATGCGCTCTTCCGCGAAAGATACAGGCGCGGGTTCAATCTTAAGGTGTACTTGCCGGCCTTTTCCCGTCATATCGAATGTGGCACAGATGTGCAGCCAGGAGGGTTAACCCTCTGAGAAAAGAGTTCGTTTCCGCGTCCTACCCGGGGATCCAATAGCCGAAAGGGGTGAAACAAAGCCGAGAAAAGGTCAGAATTTGTGATTTTGAACATCCACCTATGCTATACTGCTCCAACCGTAACCGCAACGGGGACAAGGCGGACGGAATTTACGGTAGGCTCAGAGGAATATATGGCAAATATACGCCCAAAAACCAGAATCAGTCAGGATTCATCAGGCGATAGCTTGTGCTCCGCCCGCCACCTTTATTTCTGATAAGGACACCTCGCTCCAGCAACTCCTTTATATCACGCAATGCGGTGTCTTGGGAGCATTTTGTCATTCGAGCATACTTGGATGTATTCATATGTCCTTCCCAATCGTGCTCCAGCATCCGGTTGATCGCCTTGCGCTGGCGATCATTGACTGGTTCCCTGTTGATCCGTTGCCAAAGACGAGCTTTGTGAAGCACGGATCTCAACATATGGTCCGCATTATCGATGGCGCGATCCAGGCAATCGAGGAACCAGGCAAGCCAGGACGTAATGTCGAGAGAACCGCGCTGTGTGAACTCGAGTTGGAAATAGTATTCCTTGCGGTCAGATTCGATAGCCGTCGACATGCTGTAGAATCGATCTTTGGACTCGTCAGCTTGGGACAAGGCCATTTCGGCAATCGCCCGGGAAATTCGTCCATTGCCGTCATCAAAAGGATGGATGGTAACGAACCACAGATGTGCCAAAGCTGCCTTGATTACCGGATCCAGGTTTGAAGTTCGGCCGAACCATTCCAGGAAGTTCGCCATCTCACATTCAAGACGATCCGCCTCAGGAGTTTGGAAATGCACACGTTCTTTTCCCATGGGTCCGGAGACCACTTTCATGGGGCCCTGATCACTAGTGCGCCATGCTCCGACGGTAATTTTGTGCATCCCGCTTCTGCCGGTAGGGAAAATAGCAGCGTGCCATCCGAAAAGCCGTTCTGCGGTTAGGGGCTGGTCATACTTTTGTGTAGCATCTAGCATCATTTCCACAATGCCATCTACTTCTCGTCCCGGTTCAGGCAGACCTGCGACATCCATTCCTAGCTTACGGGCAATGGATGAACGGACCTCATCGGAATCGAGGACCTTGCCTTCGATGGCAGAGGATTTGACGACTTCGTTGCTCAAGGCCATGACACTGGCCTCGGTTCGTAAATCGAAGCCCAGGGCCTCCATCTTTCCGAGGTGTTTGCCCTGTTTGTGCCTCACTGCGGACAGTGATTGGGTTAGGGCATTGGTGTCCCATAGGAAATTCGGCCAATTTGGTAATTCGTGAATAAACGCCATAATCCCCACATCCTTTTAGGGGAAAGTGTCCTGTTTTCACCGAAAAGTCAACTAAACTCCGCTTTATTAGCGGACATTACCGGGCTAATCTCCGCATTTCAATCGTATAAAACACCATTCCTGGGAGAGTTTAGGGTGAATTCGACAAGGGTATCGATCGGGGAGCCAAATTTTTTTAGGGGAAAAGGTAGGCGAGCTATGCGGGATCGCTTTTTTGTGTGTATAAGTCGTTGTTGCAAAGGGACATGCAATCGACGGCGTTTGGGCGCCCATTTCTGTCTCTGTGTCTGAAATCTTGTTCTTTCACGGGTGGTTTCGTTCAATTGCCCAAGTGGGAATAGGGGAAATCGAATTAATTCGAATATTTGAATTTTGAACATCCGTTTATGTTATACTCGCCCAGCCATAATCGCAACTGGGGCAAGGTGGACGGAAAAAATGGTAACAGCAGGGTGCAAAGTCGATCGGAAAGGAAGTGGTTCATGCGAATCGCAATCTGGACCCTGATCTTGTTGGCCGCCTCAGTTGTCGCAGGCCAAAACAATGCTGCTCTCGTGGGTAGCGAGCGACCAAGGGCTTCCCGATCCGGGAATGCTGAACACCTGGCTACGAGACAATGGTGGATACTACGGCTGTGGGTTGATCTGGGCCGGAGCTGACGATTACGACGGCGATGGAGCCGGATTGGAATACTTGTGGTCCTTGCCTCTGGGGTTTGATGATTGGGTCAGTCTGGATGTCGAGTTGGAAACCAACGACCGGATCGGACCCTCCGGTGTTCCTTCCTCTTATCTGGTTTTGGATTCCAACCAATCTTACTCTTCAGACCGTACCCTAGCCGATTACCCTAGCGGTGATCGCACGATTTTTCGACTGGCGACGTTCAGCGGAATCTTTCCGTTCGGTGAAATCACTGATAGGGGGCGAAGTCTACGACCAGGGCCGCCACGAGACAATCTGGCGAGGCAGGGATGACACCGGCCGCCAAATGTCGTCCGGCACCTTCTTCTACCGCCTCGAAGCAGGGGAGTTTTCGGAGACCAAGCGGATGGTTCTGATCAAATAAGAACTGACCCGGCCTTCAGCAATCAGAGAACGTGTCTATTAAATATTTGGCTTCGGATGTGTTACTGAAGCTGACGACGCACAGGAGATTCCCATGGACTTCCAGGAGCTCATCCGCACGCGCTACAGCTGCCGGGCTTACCGGAGCGAACCCGTCACCGAGGACCAGCTGGTTCAGGTTCTCGAGGCGGCACGCTTGGCCCCCACGGCTGATAACCGGCAACCGTTCCGTTTGGTGGTGATCCGCACTGCCGGGCGCGAGCAGGAACTGCGGCGCGTGTACGACAAGGACTGGTTCGTGCAGTCGCCGCTAGTGATCGCCGCCTGCGGCGTACCGGCCGAGAACTGGGTGCGAAAGCAGGACGGCAAGAACTACAACGACGTGGACGTGGCCATCGTCATGGATCACCTAATCCTAGCCGCGGCCGACCTGGGGCTGGGGACATGCTGGATAGCGGCCTTCGACCTAGCCGCCGCGCGGGAACTACTTGCGCTGCCGGAGGGTGTCGAGCCGGTGGCGTTCACGCCGCTGGGTCACCCGGCAGACCTGCCGCGGCAGAAGACTCGAAAAGAGACCGACGAGCTGGTGCGGTACGAGAGGTACTGACTTGCCTCTATCCCTCCAGGCCGCACCGATTTTTCTGTTCGAAGCGGACCGGTTCCTGTAGGGTGAACCGCGAATAGCGAGTGGCTATCAGCTTCGCTCGACTGTGTTGCATCCTGAAAGGAACGAAAATGAAGAAAATCGTGATCATCGCTTTCGCTTGTTTCATATGCTGCGGATCCATGGCGGACAACGTCGGCGCCACGATTCGGGAGGAGAAACCCAACGCAGTCGGTGGTGAATTACTCGGACGCGGCATTCTGTTGACACTCAATTACGAGCGGTATCTCACGGGGCACGTCGGCATCGGCGCGGGCCTGATGGCTGTCGGTACCGACGATGGCAGTGTTTTCATACTACCCCTGTATGCTTCCTACCTCAGTGGCGACAAGCACAATCTATACCTGAGCGCGGGCGTGACTATCCTGGGCGGAGGGGATGAATTCTCGGATTACGAAACGGGCCAGTTCGGCACTTTTGCCGTCGGCTACCACTATCAGTCGGACTCCGGTTTCTACGTCAGGCCCATCTTCTCATTCCTGAATGTCATCGACGCGAATGACGACGGCAGTGGCCTGATGTGGCCGGGACTCTGTATTGGCGGAAGTTTCTAGAAAACGGTGACGGCGGGCCGATTGGGTTTTTGTCAGTCGTCCCGCTGGATTTTTCCAGGTGTCCCTTGTCCCATTGGTCAAATCGTGCCCCATCTATGCTATACTCACAAAGTTGCATGAAATTAACGGGAGGGGAGAATTATGTGCACGCCCTATTTTCGTTTGATGTTTCCCAACGCTAAAACAATGCCTTTCTTGTTCTTACTTGCTTTTTTGTCATTCGACGCAGGAGCGGCAACCCTACCAGGATCGTGGGACTGGCGTGATGTCGACGGCGCGAACTACATCACCAGTGTAAAAAACATGGGACCTTGCGGGGCTGAGTACATCTTCGCGCCCGTGGCGATGGTCGAAGCACGGTATATGATTGAAATGGCTCGGCAGGGCATCATGTTACGCAATGTCGATTATTCAGAACAGCACATCATGTCCTGCGGCACTGGTTATTTTGGGGATTTTGACTGTAATGGGGGTTACTGCAAGGATACGCTGATACATATACATGATCATGGAGTCCCAACCGAATTCTGTTATAACTATGACGCTGTGGATCAAGCCTGCCCTGACGATTGCCCAGATTCGGCAAACGACATGATACTGAGTTGGCCTATCGACCAGATTAGTGAACACCAGCCATTCTGGGACGAAACCGCCCTCATGGAAGAGATTTACCTTCACGGTCCGGTGGCGACATCAATGGATGTTTATCCCGATTTCTACGATTACACAGAGGGAGTCTACGAACACGTTTATGGTCTTCTGATTGGCAGAACAGCTGTTACGATAGTAGGTTGGGGCGATGATGACGGTAGTTATTGGATCTGCAAGAGCAACTGGAGCAGCAATTGGGGAGAAGATGGTTATTTCCGGATTTTAAGGAATTCGGCACACGCCAACTGCAATTTCGGAGAATGGGTCTGGACATGTACGATCAATTCAAACTCCAGCCCTGTCGGCGAAGCTCCGTTGTTCAACGGTTCGCTATCTCAGAACCATCCAAACCCCTTTAACCCCCAAACTACGATAGCGTTTGAAATCCCAAACCAGACCCTCGTGAGCCTCCGAGTTTTCGACGTAGCCGGTCGCTTAGTGAGAGAGTTGATGAGCGCCGAGACCTACGGTCAAGGCCGCCACGAGGCGACCTGGTGGGGCAGAAACGATGCTGGCCGCCAAATGTCGTCCGGCACCTACTTCTACCGCCTCGAAGCAGGGGAGTTTTCGGAGACTAAACGGATGATTCTAATAAAGTAAGCCCAGAGAGCCCGATCCGACATCTTCAGCAATGGTCGCTTGGCGTTTCGCCGTAAAGCCTCGATCTGGTGGAGCAAAGCGATGTTTTCGATCACAAACCCCTGGCGAGATTGCATAACTGAGAATACGGCAAAAATTGTGATTTTAAACATCCATCCATGCTATATTCCGTCTTTGTAACCGCAAGGATGGCGGTCGGATAGAATATTTGGGAGGGACTCCGGATTGGGCTGGCAAAGTACAGAAGCCGCAAGGGTCGGCGCCTCATTCCTGAAACGGGAAAACCATGGCCAATTTCACGACACTCGACATTTTCTGGGCCGTCGCCTTCCTGTTGCTGATGGTCGGCGGTGCGTTCTTCTTCTACCGCCTGGCTCGTCGGTCCGAAAGCGACTTCTTCCTCGCCGGCCGCGGGCTGCCCTGGTGGCTGCCGGCGTCGTCGGTGTTCTCGACGCACACGGCGACCGACACTCCGATGTGGATCACCGGCGTGATCTACGCCAACGGACTGCGCGGATTGTGGTACACCTTCTTCACGGCCTGGACGGCGATCGGCGCGTTCGTTTCGGCGCGCATCTTCCGCCGCTCGCTGGCCTACACGCAGGCCGAGTGGCAAACCCAGCGCTTCGGCGGACTGGGCGCTGAAATGCTGCGCGGCTGGATGGCCGGCTGGCAGGTATTCATGAACATGTTCATCCTCGGCTGGGTGGGCATCGCCATGGGCAAGGTATGCCATCTGGCCTTCGACTGGCCCATTTGGGTGGGCCTGATCATCCCCAGTGTGATCACGGCTTTCTACACGCTGGCCGCCGGCTACTGGGGCGTGGTGATGGGCGATTTCCTGCAGGGCATCGTGGCCGTATTCGCGATCGTGCTGGTCTCGCTGGTGGGTGTTAGTGCTGCCGGCGGTCCGGAGGCTGTTACCGGGCGCATCGTCGAATTGGGCGAGACCTGGCGGTTGAGCGCATTTGCCTTCACCGGCTGGCTGAGCGGAGATTTTCCGATCGTGTGGTGGCTGACGATGCTCGTGATCGCGGTCATCGGCGGCTTCGGCATGGGCACCAGTATTGACTGGTACGTCGAGGCGCAGCGCATCCAGTCGGCCAAGTCGGTGCGCGATGCGACCTACGGCCTGTGGGCCGGCGGGGCGATGACGCTCATCCGTAACGGTTTCTGGGCCGCGGGTATCCTGGCTTTCTTTTCCATGCTGCCCAACATCGCCGACCAGGCCGAATACGAACTGGGCTGGTTCCGCCTGGGCTTCGAACTGCTGCCCGCCGGCCTGGTGGGCGTATTCTTTGGCGCCATCCTGGCGATTCATCTTTCGACGATCAGCAGTCACCTGAACCTGGGCGCACTGTACTTCACCCGCGACATCTACCAGCGCTACATCAAACCCGAAGCGAGCGAGAAGGAACTCGTCAAGCTGGGACGCTGGGCCACCTTCGTACTGCTGATCGGATCGTTCTTCTACGGCCTGATGATGCAGGAGATCACCAAGTGGTTGATCTTCGCGCTGTGGCTGATGATGGCCGGCATCTGGCTGCCCAACATTCTTCAGGTCGTGTGGTGGCGCTTCAATGCGTGGGGCTACCTCTCGGGCTGGATGGCCAACCTGGGTGTTTCGTGGCTGGTCGTGTGGATTCTGCCGGCCTTCGGCGTGATTCCCAAGCTGCCGGATCACATCAATTTCTGGCTGTTGATGGCCTTGGGTGCGCTGATCTTCGTGCCAGTGACGTTGGCCACGAAACCGGAAAAGATGGATCATCTGGTGCGCTACTATGTGATGACCCGACCGCTGGGTTGGTGGGAGCCGGTGCATCGCGAGGCGGTGCGGCGCGGGCTGATCGAGGAAGAGGCTCCCGTGAAAGAGAAGAACCGTCCGCTGATTCGCCGCACCTGGACTCCCGAGCAGACCGGCGAATGGACCCGCGAAGATTGGATCGCCATCGTGCTGTCGCCGCTGGTGATGGGCGCGCTGATGATCGGAGTGACGAAGCTGCTGCTGTTGCAGCCGGGCGGAATCCTGCTCGTTGTGGCTGCGGTCGTGGGCACGGGCGTGATCTACTGGGTCATTGATCCCAAGCTGCGGGCTGTAAGCGTCGAATACGAGGCGCAGCAGGAAAAGTACGTGAAACAACTCGAGCAGAGATTGCGCTGGCAGGAAGAAGGAGGGCAGTAGCATGGACAAGGGACTCGTTACCCTCATCGGCATGAGCATCGCCTACGTGGCTTCTTTCGTGGGTCTTGGGTTGGCGTGGTGGAGCTACCGAAAGCGGCAGTCTGTCCAGAACGGAAAGGACGACTCATGAATTACGAAGCATTGCCCGCCGTCTCGCCATTGAGCGGATTTTTCTGGACCTGGGTCGTGCCGGTGGCGCTGTTTGGGGTTTCATTCGTCGCCACGTGGTTGTTGTACAGACACTTCGCGAACCGTCCCGCCAAACCCGGCGAAGAGAATTGAGTTCGCGGGCAAGTGCAAGAAAGACTGAATCAGGAGAAAAACAGTGAAGACGACGGTTTGCATTCTGGCGATTCTGGTTTGCGCCGTGGCGGCGGTCGCGGAAGACTATTCGAGTTTTGTCGACCCCCTGGTCGGCACCCGAAACATGGGGCACACATTCCCCGGCGCGACGGTTCCGTTCGGCATGGTGCAGCCCAGTCCCGATACGCGCCATCTTTCGATGTACGATGATGCGGGGAAATACACGGGCGAAGCCTATCGCTATTGCTCGGGCTACCAGTACGAAGACACAACCATCGCCGGATTCAGCCACACTCACTTCAGTGGTACGGGTCACTCCGACCTGGGCGACATCACGTTGATGCCCGTAGCTGGAATTGCCGATCTGGAATCAGGCGACAGCTACGCATCGCGCTTCCGACACGAGACCGAAACGGCCGAACCCGGCTACTACCGCGTACGACTTGATGATCCGGGCGTGGAGGTAGAATTGACTGCCACGACGCGGGTCGCGCTACATCGTTACACATTCGAACAAGCGGGCCCGGCGCAGGTCATCCTGGATATGATCGCCAACATCTACAACTACGACGGCAAGAACGTGTGGACCTTCCTGCGCGTGGAGAACGACTCCCTGGTCACAGGCTATCGGCAGACCACGGGCTGGGCACGCACGCGTACCGTGTACTTCGCGCTGTCGTTCAGCAAGCCGTTCACGTCGTATGGTCACAAGCGCCTCGATGAAACTCCGTACCACGGGTTCTATCGGCGCTTCGATCAGGAACAGAATTTCCCCGAGATGGCCGGTCGCGAGATTCGCGTGAACTTCGACTTCGATGTGGCCGCAGATGAACCGTTGCTGGTGAAGGTGGCTCTTTCGCCGGTTAGCACAGCCGGGGCGTTGAAGAATCTGCAGGCCGAGGCGCCTCATTGGAACTTCGACCGGGTGCGCAACGAGGCCCGCGCCGAGTGGAATCGCGAGCTGGGCCGAATCCAGATCGAAACGATGACCGAAGATCAGCGCTCGGTATTCTACACCGCGCTGTACCACTCGATGCTCAGCCCGATCGTCTACGAGGACGTTGACGGCAGCTACCGCGGCCTGGATCAGAATGTCCATGTCTCGGAAGGATTTACGAACTACACAATCTTCTCGCTGTGGGATACATACCGCGCCCTGCATCCGCTGCTAAACCTCATCCAGACCCAGCGCAACACCGACATGATCGCCAGCATGCTGGCCCACTTCGATCAGAGCGTGCACCCGATGCTGCCGGTGTGGAGCCACTACGCGAATGAGAACTGGTGCATGATCGGCTATCACGCGGTGCCGGTGATTGCCGATGCGCTGATCAAGGGGAACGACGAGATTGATTTGCAGCGAGCACTTGATGCCTGCGTCGCTACGGCCAACGTGCCCTACTTCGATGGCGTTGGGGAATACCGCGAACTGGGATACGTGCCCGACGAAGTGAGCGGTTCATCGGTGAGCATGACACTGGAGATGGCATACGACGACTGGTGCATTGCGCGGCTGGCGGAGATGGCGGACGACGAAGGGCTGGCCGCCGAGTTTGATCGGCGTGCGGGTGCGTTTCGTAATGTGTTCGATGCTGAGGTCGGGTTCATGCGGCCCAAGAAACGCGACGGAAGCTGGCGTGCGGAATTCAATACGCTCGCCACGCACGGGCAGGGGTTCATTGAGGGCAACGCCTGGAACTACAGCCTGTACGTGCCGCAGAATGTGCCTGCGCTGGTCGAACTGATGGGCGGCCCCGAACGCACAGGAGCGCACCTGGACGAACTGTTCACCATGGAACTGGACGACGAACACATCGCCCACACCGAGGACATAACCCGCGACGGCATAATCGGCAACTATGTGCACGGCAACGAACCGGGGCATCACATCGCTTATTTGTACAACTGGACCGACCGGCCTTGGCAGACGCAGGCTCGCGTGCGGCATATCATGGATACGATGTATGGGACCGGGACCGACGGCCTGTGCGGCAACGACGACGCGGGGCAGATGAGCGCGTGGTATGTGTTCAGCGCGCTCGGTTTTTACCCGGTTTGTCCGGGGTCGGATCGTTACGCCCTGGGGAGTCCGTTGGTTGAACGGGCTGTGATTGAGTTGGCGAAGGGGAAGACGTTGGAGATTCGGGTGGAGAATCAGGGGGCGGCAAATGTTTACGTACAGAAAGTTGAAGTGAATGGGGAGGGGATTGATCGGTTGTATTTGACCCACGGTGAACTGATGGGTGGAGGGACGGTTGTTTTCTTCATGGCATCGACATTGGAGCATTGAGCGGAGCAAGTAGTCGTGAACTTTGCAAATACGCTGGCATGGCGCCCCGGGTCGCTGTGTTTCCGGATAGCCAGGAGATGAGCTCTTCCCGCAAACGATACCGTCGCGAGCTCCCTTCCGTCTCCCGCTCGAGATCTAGCCAATGAACGGCCACTTTCTCGATTCGGTTGACATTCGAGCCAGTACAGCTATCTTTCGGCAGAAGCTCCCCTCCGCGTCTCACTCGGGGAGCCAAGTTTTTGAATATGGAAAAGCCTGGGTTCTTGCTTAACACACCCG
>JAHOYV010000100.1 GCA_019038745.1 Gemmatimonadales bacterium | reverse complement strand
CCTGCACAAGCGACATCGCGACGATCTTGCTGAACAACGGCACCCAGCGTGGAACCGGCAGCACTCCGGATATCTCGTGAACCAGGGCGTCCCGCTCCCGCCAGACCAGGGCCGAGGAACAGTAAAGGGCCACTAGCACACCCAGGAAATACAGGTTTCTACAGAGCGCGGAAAGGATCTGGCTGGTCACCGGAAAAGTCTGTGTTCCCCTGACCAGGCCCACGTTGTTGTAGGCAATGGTCAGAACCAGCCCCAGGCCGAGAGCGACAACGAAATAGAAGGATTTCCGCCGGGTCAAAAATCCGAAATCGTCCATGATCAAGTGGAACATGCAACCCACATGCGCCCACGGCGAAAAGCTTTTGACCGTCTGGAGCTCGGAGACAATCCCGCTCGGTCGAAATTTTGATTCCGGGATTCCGGGCTCGGGTATCTCTTGCATTCCTGATCCGGACACCTCGGGCACGGCAAAACTGAAACGTCGCCAGGTGAAGGCCCAGATCGCTGCGGCCACGGCCGTCCACAGGAGCCTGTTCAGCAGCAGGACACCCGTCAGCGGCATCAAAAACTCGTTCTTCTGTGAGATCGACCAGTATTGGAAGGTCATACGGGTTGCGACCAGACCCGATGGGTCCAGCAGGGCCGCAAACAGCTTGGAGTCCGTTTGAGCCAGCCCCTGGCCCACCAGATGCAGGGTCACGATGCCGATCAGACCGGCCCAGACCGAGCTGAACTGTCGCGATAAAATAGCGATGGAGAAAAACAGGGCTCCGGCCAGGAAAAAATTCGGCAGGATGGATATGAAATACGGTTGTATGAACCCCATCACGTTCAAGCTGCCGATCCCGGCCGGATCCGCCCCCGGGGAGACCGCTGCGATCAACCCGCCGAACCCGATGCCCGAAGCGACGAACAATATTCCCGCGAGGGCTCCGCCGAATCTTCCTCCCAAATAGGCAAACTTCCCCAACGGGTAGGAATAGAAAAGGGAATGGGCCCTGAATTTGAAATCCCGGCTGGCGGCGTTACCGAACCAGGCCATGGCGATGATCAGGCCGAAAGTCGACAACATGGTTATGTAGTAATAGATCGCGTACGGCGCGTCCGCTTCAATATTGCCGCGGCCCGCCAACGTGAGCTTGGCCAACAACCCCCTTCCCACTGAAGCGCGCCAGACGCCCATGAAACCCATCAACGCAAAGAGCAGAAAATAAACGTACATCGCCGGCTGTCGCATCTGCCGTCGGAGCTCGAAAATCAAAATGTTGAAATTCATTGCCCGCCTCCCCTGTTTTCGGTGGGCTGGAGACCACTGTCGATCGCGCCCACTTTGGAGACTTGGTTTCCCCCGTTCCGATTGCCCCGGATAATTGCGAAGTAGACATCGAACAAGTCCGGCGTCACGGCCTCGAACCCGTCCGGTTGCTGTTTGTTCGTCACATGGACAAGCACTCTACCGCCAAGCAACCGGGTCAGAATGACTTCATGGCGTTCTTCAACCTCGACCAGCTGCTCTTTCTGCACAATCCGGCTCCACACGCATCCGTCGAGCTGAGCGATTTGTTCTTGGACACTCCCCGACAGCAGAACCTTACCCCGATCAAGGATCGCAAACCGGTTGCACAGCACGCTCACATCGTCAACGATATGGGTTGAAAGGATTACGATCCGGTTCTCGCTGATTTCGCTCAGGATGTTATGGAAACGGTTGCGTTCCTCGGGATCGAGCCCGGCGGTCGGTTCATCGACGATCAGCAGGGAGGGGTCGCCGATCAAAGCCTGGGCTATCCCGAAACGCTGTTTCATCCCCCCGGAGAACCCGCCCAGCTTGCGTCCACGGACTTCGAACAAATTGGTCTGTTCAAGGAGGGAGTGCACCGTGTCCCGTCTTTCACCCCGGCCGGCGATCCCCTTGAGCTGGGCGATATGGCCGAGCATATATTCCGCCGTCACATCCGGATAGAGGCCGAACTCCTGGGGCAGATAACCCAAGGTGCGCCGAATGTTGTCCTTTTCCCTGAGAACATCGACCCCATCCAGATCAATGGTGCCCTCGTCCGCTTTTTGAAGGGTGGCTATCGTGCGCATCAATGTCGTCTTGCCGGCTCCATTGGGACCCAGCAGTCCGAACATACCCTCGGTGATGGATAAATCGACGCCGTTGAGTGCTCGCACACTGGGTCCATACGCCTTTGATAAATTTTGAATTGAAAGTTTCATTCCGCAGCCTCCCGTTTTCTTGTCGGTTTTTCTCCCGGCCCCACTGTCCGCTGGCAGCCGACTCGACAAGTATACGCACGGAACCGAAGGGGCGGTTATGAGTAGGTAGTCACGTTTTCCGGTGATTAGTACTGGTTTCCTAGGCTATTCCTGGCTCAAAATCGTAATTTTTCAGGGATCTTTATCTTGGAAGCTGCGTCTGCTATTCTGCCGGCGGTTAAAAGAATCGATATCCCAGGATGGAACATGTGATAGACCATGTGAAACTCTTAATAGTTTTTTGCAACCTGCTCTTTGGTGCAGCGATTTCAGTGTACATCTACCAAGCTTATCGCCGTTATGCCAGCCCCCCGCTCAAACCCATGTTTTATCAGATCATCTGCCTCAACCTGGGCATTTTACTTTTGCTGACCACCAAGTACCAGGATATCAATATCGGAACCGAGTTCGCCATAATACCTCCCCATTTCCGTAGCCTGGTGAACAGTTTCCTCATCTACTTCTTCTTTGCCGGGTTTTCCTATTCCTCGTGGGGAATCTACCTTGCTTTTTTGGAAAAAAAGATCACCCGACAACGGGTCCGCTGGATCGCCGGGGTGACGATAATTTTAATTGCCGGAATATTCATTGAACCCTTCCTGACCGAGGGGGGCTTGTCCCATCAAGTGCATTATCACATTTACGAGAATGTCGGTGCTGTTTTCATCCTGTTGGAATTGGGGCTCATGATCACCCTGCCGATCAAGGCGGGCCGGTTGGAAGACAAGAAATGGATCAAGGTGGTACGGGCCTTTTCTTTCCTGTATCTCGCCCGCTTCCCCTTTACCGCATTGCTCATCATCATTCCCCAACCTTTTCGCCTCTTATTGGGATTGTTGATGTTGAATTTGGTTCCCCTCCTCTGGTACCGACTTTTCATGTTGCCGTACATTCAAAAAGTGAATGAGCGACCTGCCGAAGTGATGGACCTGGGCGGCATCGCCGAACACTACAAGCTCTCACCGAGGGAAACCGAAATCCTGGGGCTCATCATGGACGGCAAGAGCAACCGTGACATGGAAGAGGATCTCTTCATCTCCTACCACACGGTGAAAAACCACGTCTACAACCTCTACCGCAAACTCGGAGTAAAATCTCGCTTCGAGTTGTTGCACCTGATTTCGAATCCGGGAAGTTGAAAAACTCAATCGATGAGGTCGCTCAAGCAGCAAGTTCAACTCCCTGCGGGAGATTATGTTGACAATTGGGCACCGATTTTTTCCCCGGGATGAAATTGTTGGAGTTAAACTCCCATCTTGTTCAGGAGATTCAACTGGCCTTAACAAACTGTGGCACAACAGGTAGACAAGCCCCCTAAAGTCATAGTAATCTTTTGGGGCATGGCGATTCAGGCCGACACCTGAGCCCTGTTTTTCCACCTTGTTTTAATGATGCAACCGGGGGAGTTTGATCATGAAAACCGAACGTATATTCGTCTTCTCGTTACTGATTACGCTGACTGCCTTTTGTTCCGGTCCCGTCCTGGCCCTGGATGAGGATCCCGGTCCTGCTGAAATACAAGAGGCGATGGTGAATGCACTGTACAGCATCGAAGAAGTGGCCGGCTTGGAACCGGAGGCATCTCAAGCGATGGCCGAGCTTGATTACAAGGTCGTGGAGTTGCTCTTCTCTTCACTGCAATACAAAAGCGAGTTCGTCGCCTCGGCGGAGCAGGTCGTTGATAGGATCCAGCGGGCCCAGGATGCTATGCCGGATATGCCGGATTTTTCGGCCAGCAAAGCGTTTTCCCCAAACTATCCGACCGGCGCCAGCTACTCGGTGGCTCTTCTTTTCGGCCTTGTCGATTCCCCTGATGATCGGTGCGGCGGAGAGGCGTTCGAGGTGTATGAAGCGGTTTTGGCGGGAGCGGAAGCAGCCATGGCCATTGGCGAAGCCGCTTGTTCCGTCGGCGGTTGTGATCCCACGGGAATCGGTTGCGCAATAGTTTGCGGAGCCGTTGAAGTCGTCAAGCTGGCAGTCCTTACCGCCCGCATACCCCTGGATGCTTGCGCGGCCCACAGTGTTGGTGTCGACTCCGCCGAAATCGAAGCCGATTTCGAGAACGGCTTGAGTGTCCTTGGCAGCCTCGATAGCCAGAATGATGCCATCGAAGAAATCGCCAACGCCCTGGCAGACCACGACGCCAACATCGACGGTGACCTGGCGGCCCATGACGCCCGAATCAGAACCCAGCTGAACACACACGATTCCGAAATCAAGGCGATGATCCAAGACGTCCTGACAAACCAGGAAGAGATTATTAAAATGATGAAGACTCCCGAGGGCAGAATCCCGGGCTGGAAAAAAGAAGGATATTAATATTCCCCACGAAACCGGGGCCGGGCGTTGATAAATCATCTTTTCGCCCGGCCCGAACGGGACCCTCGGCTCCGCCCAAATCAATCCTGATAGATTCCCTGAAAACAAGACAGAATCAAAACCGACTTTTGCGGCTGGCCACTTCGTGCTTAAGTTCCTATTTTTCGTTGCCGGAACAAAATCAACGAAAAGGTACGCAATGAAACGCAGCACAGCCTTGATCCTGCTCCTGTTCACCCTGTCGGGAGTAAGCGGGCTCATCTACGAGATCGCCTGGATCCGATTGCTGAGCCACCTGCTGGGCGGAACCTCCTTTGCGATCAGTACCGTCCTGGCTGCCTTCATGGGCGGACTGGCCCTCGGTAGCCGGTACTTCGGCGACCGGGCCGACCACACCCGGGGTCTGTTGCAGATCTATGCCCGTCTTGAATTCGGGATCGCGGCCCTGGGGGCCTTGGCCTACGTAATTATTCACTTTGCTCCACCGATCTACGTCGCCCTCGCTTCGAACATGCCCCCCGCGGCCGTGGCCGTGCTCCGGGTAATGATCGCCATGCTGCTTTTGCTGCCACCGACCTTCCTGATGGGCGGCACCCTGCCCATTCTTTCCCGATTCGTGGTGCGCCGACCGGACCGTCTCGGCCGAGGTCTTGGCCTCCTCTACGCCGTCAATACCTTCGGAGCGGTAGTGGGCTGTTTCCTGGCCGGCTTTGTGCTGATCCCGGGCGTGGGACTTCTGGGTAGCGTTGCCATCGCCGTGGGCCTGAACCTGCTGATCGGCTTTGCCGTGCTGGCGGTCGCGGGCCGTTTGCCCTCACCCCGGGAGGCCACGACCGAACCCGTGCCTGCTGAAACCTCTAGCCCCAAGCTGAAAGTCGGCGGGATTCCCTTCGGTCTGCTCGGGGCGATCTTCGCTCTCAGCGGCTTTGCCTCCCTGGGTTATGAGCTTTATTGGACAAAGGCCCTCCAGCATTTCCTGGGCAATTCAACGTATGCCTTCAGCGCCATGCTCACGACTTTTCTGCTGGGTTTATCGATGGGTGGATGGCTGGGTGGCCGCTTGGCCGACCGCAGCTCGAGGCCGGCGGCCCTGTTGGGCTGGGTACAGATCGGTGTGGGCGCTTCCGCCCTGCTTTCGGTACTCCTGATCTGGGGTTGGCTGCCTGGACTGGGTGAATCCGACGCCCTGAACCATCATGGATTGGGCTGGAACGGCTATCTGATGCAACGCTTCCTGATTGCATTTCTGGTCATGGCCCTGCCAACCCTTTTGACGGGTATGACCTTCCCCATCGTCAGCCGCATCGGCATTTCGGGCCTAGACCGTCTGGGCCACCGGGTTGGACGCCTCTACTTCCTGAATACCCTGGGTTCGATCGTCGGCTCCCTTGCCGCCGGTTTCCTGATCCTGCCTCTACTCTCGGCCAAGGGAGCGCTGGTGGGCACCGCCCTGCTGAGCGCCGGCCTGGGCCTGTTTCTGCATTACACCATCCGTCGATCCGGAACCGGTCAGCTCAAGATCGCCGCCGGAGTGTTGGTTGCCCTGATTGTGGCTGCACCGTTGGTGATGGGCTTTGGCCGATCTCCATTGTCGGATTCGCAGGACCCGCAGGACCTGGTCCTGTTCGAAACTGAGGACCACGCTGCCGAAACCAAGGTATACCGGAAATCTTCCGGGGACATGCACATGAGTGTGGATGGCTACCGAATCGGGGGCACGGATGTGGGGATCCTGCCCAAGGAGAAGATTCTCGCCCACTTGCCGCTGGCGCTGCGACCCAACGCCACGCGCACGTTGTCCGTTGGTTTGGGCACGGGCATCACCCTGGGCACGTTGGCCATGTACAGCGGACTGGAGCACCTGGATTGCGTGGAAATCGTGCCGGGAGTAGTCGAGGGAGCGGCCTTCTTTGCTGCTTCGAATCGTAATGTTTTGCACGATTCCCGCGTGCACATCCACGTGGGCGACGGCGTTCAGTTTCTGCTCACGACTTCAGAGCGCTACGACATCATCAGCAGTGACTCGAAACTGAACCCCGAGTATGCGGGCAACGGGCCCTTGCTCTCGCTGGATTACTACGAGTTGTGCAGGGATCGCCTTAGTGACGACGGAGTGATGGTTCAGTGGCTGGCCTGCCATCTGCCGGTGAGCGAACTCGAGGTCATCGTCCGGAGCTTTTTCACCGCGTTTGAGCATGTGGCGGTCTTTTGGTTGTCTCCCAGCAACCTGATTCTGGCGGGCAGTGGCGAGCCCCTGGTCCTGGACCTGGACGCGGTGCGCGACCACGCTCGGGAGCCGGGCCCCGGCACCGACTTGAGAACTCTGCAGCTGGAGAATCCTTATGTCATGGCGGGACTCTTCCTCGCCGACAAGGCCAGGCTGGAGGAAATCATTGCCGAGGGTCCGCTGAACACCTGGGCTCGTCCCCGAATCGAATTTACAATGCTCAAGGAATACAGGCGAAAGAGTTCCGTCTACCACGGCGCGGACAACCTGCGTTGGATGAAAAAACTTAGCCAGCGAGAAACTTTGGCCACCAGAGGAAAGGCCGATCCCGCGACCCTGGAAAAATTCCGGACCTCGTCGCAGGCCGTCATGGAAGGCTATGCAGCCTCGGGAAACCTTGAGCGAATAGGCCTCGGCAAAGACTTGTGGATCGATGCACTGCAGAAGAATCCTGAAGATGTTCGACTGGTGGCTCTGATCGAGCAGGCAAACGCCTCCGAAGCGGCCGAGGAAAAGGCCTTTTCCTCCTCCCAGGTAAACGATCCAAACAGCCTGGCCATTCTGGCCCGCACACGCATGGACCAGAAACGCTACGAAGAAGCTCTCACCCTGCTGGACCGCGTTTGTACAATGGATAACGAAAACCGGGGCGTACTCTTCAACCGTCTATTGGTATTGAAAGCACTGAAACGAACCGTCGCCTTGAAGACCGAACTGGCCGAGTTCAACCATAAATTCCCCAAGGATGCACGTGGTGTCAACATGAGAGGACGACTGGCCGCGGACGCCCAACACTTCGAAGAGGCCATCGAGTTTTTCCAATCAGCCTGCGAACTGGATCCCGTCGGCCCCATCTATCTGAATAATCTGGCCACGACCTATGTACGACTTGAGCGTTACGGCGAGGCGGGAGCAGCCTATGCAAATATTTGCGATATCCAACCCGATTTCCCGTCCGCTGGGTTTAATGCCTCAGCCTGCTGCAGCATGGCCGGCCAGACGGCACATTCAGCAGAGTGGATGCATTTCTGCCTTGAGCATGATCTAGCAAAACGGGAACAATTCGAAACCAACCAGTACTTTGTAAACTTGCGTGAATCAGAACACTGGCCCCACTGACTCAGGGCTGGCCGGATCCACCTTGAACAATCTGTCCAGGTAATCCTGTTTCTTCTTCAAATCCTTGTTGAATATCTTGTTGACAGTGGCAGCGGGTTTCACTCGCCACTCTGGGGATGCATCGGCCAGAGCCTTGTTCAGTTGCCAAACGTGGTCAAATTGACGACCCGAAATTGAGCGCAAGGCCTTCAACTGGCCTTGGGTCAACCAATGTTTGTCGATGTCGGCGGCGATGACGGCAGGATCGATTTTCCAGTTACCCAGTTGGGCCAAGTCCAAAATTTTGGTGATCTGTTCATCATTCAGCTCCGTGGACTCCTGCAAGTCCCTCTTCAGCGTAAGGGCATTCGTAACCGTCCGATTCATGAAACCATTCAAGCCCTCATCCTGAACTCCGGTGCGCAGCAATTCCTCACATACGACTTCGTCGATCCGGTATTGCACCTGCCGACTCACCTGCTGGTCGAACACGTTGTCCACGAAGAAAAGCAGGAAAAACGCGAGGATTCCCGCAGCGATTGGAGTTGCCACCCAACCCAGGGAGATTCCGCCCAGGACGTTGTATCGAATACCGGCGCCCTTGAAAAGACTGAGGCCCAGTATAGCTCCGATGACTGCCTGGCTACTGCTGACCGGGACCAGGGGAAATGTGGGCAACCCGTTACTGGCCAGCAGATGCTCAAGCCCCTCGCTGGCGAACAGGAACAGGGTAATGGACTGGGCCAGCACGATCACCAGGGCCGGCACCGGTGAAATATTCGCCAGACCGCTGCCCACGGTTCGCATCACCCGTTCGGAATATGTAAAAACTCCAACCCCGATGGCCACCGCCCCCAGGGCGAAGAGTTGTTGTGTCCCCGTCAAGTTGAATAGACCCAACACCGAGATGTCGCTGAACGGATTATCCGGCAGGAACACACCCATCACGTTGGCGATGTTGTTGGCGCCCAAACTGTACGAACCGAAAGCGCCAACGACCAGCAAACCCAACCGGGTGCCGGCATCCAGCTCAAGCAAGTGTGGCCTGAAATAAGAAATCGCCTTGCGCACCACGACGAACAAACCTACCGCCACTAAAGCGCTGATCAAGGGACAGGCCACCCAGGTCAACATGATCTTGGTCAAAGAGGCGGTATCGGTCACCGACGAGCTGTAAATGTTCCAACCGATGATCGCCCCGACGATAGCCTGGCTCGTGGACACCGGGATTTTGAGGCGAGTCATCCAAAAAGTTGTCAGGGCCGCAGACAGGGCCACGGTGAACGAACCGGCCAGGGAATTGACGGCTCCCAGGCGACCCAGCGTGTGGGCAGCCCCTGCACCGCTGATGGTTGCCCCCAACACGATGAAAACCGAGCAGACGATGGCCGCGGTGCGGAAACGGATCATGCGGGTGCCGACTGCGGTGCCGAACACGTTGGCCGCGTCGTTGGCACCCAGGCTCCACCCGAGGAACAGGCCGCTGGAAAGGAAAAGAAGGATCTCCACTGCAATCGCCTTATGTTTTCAGCTTGGTTGCCTCAAAAACGCCAGGCGGCCCGCTCCGGACCGCCCATTCACCTGCAACTCTACCGTTAATCCGAGCCTGGGGAAAGAAAAACCGCCAATCGTTGGATAGACAGGGTTTGAACATTCTACCGATCACTTCCAGTCGGAAAAGGGCTTGGTGATCAGACTTGAATTGAAATAACGGGAATCACCCGTCACTTCCTCCCCCACCCAGTCCGGCTTGTTCATATCCTGATCTGCCTGATCCGCAGATTCCAACTCGCACTCGGCCACGATCAACCCCTCATTCAAGCCGTGGAATTCATCGACCTCCCAGACCAGTCCTTCGTGGGGAATCCTGTACCGGGTCTTCTCGATGAGGGGTTGCTCGCACAATTCCAGTAGTTCTTTGGCGTCAGAAAAAGGAATCTCGTACTCGAATTCCTGGCGGACTGCTCCAGTAGCAAGGCCTTTGATCGTCAGGGCGGCCCTGGTGCCCATGGTCCTAACTCGGACCGTTCGCTCCTTGCTGCTGTTAAGATACCCTTGACGAAAAAACGTGCCTTCGGCCAGGGAGCGCCAGGTGTCTGCCACGATCAGGAATTTTCGTTCGATTTCCATTCCCATACAACGATCCTCCTCTGCGCCGCATAATTTGGGTGAATCACTATTGTTTCACATAATCGAGGTTATGTCAGGCTCCTTGCCCAATTCAAATCCATAAATTTAACCGGAATTGCATTTCTATATGTTAAGCTAACAAAATGTGTTGTCATCAAAACTTGAGGTCGAATCTTCTCGACCATCAAGATAAAGGCAATAACCAGTGGGAGGTACATCGTGGCAACTTGGTATCGTCTGTTTTTTGTTTTTCTTCTGGCAGGAATGGCCCAGGCCGGCGGAGTGTTTGCCCAAGTCCCGAACGGGGCGGAACTTAACGCTGAAGAAGTTTCCGGACATATCCAGATCAGCATCGATTTGGATATCGGGGGTGTTTTGCCTGAACATTGGGTCGGCTGGGTTGTAGACCGCACCACGCTCAACCCTTGTCAAGATGTTGTACAAATCGGCGAGGTCACACCATTTCCCGTCGGTATAGACTCCTGGATCATGTACGATTCATCAGCTGTTTTCGAAGTCACCTACAAGTACCGCATTTTTGCGGTGGATGCCCAGGATGTGCGTTATAATCTACCCAGTTACACGGAATTTCCCCCGAGCTACTACTTCTTCGATTACGCCTCCGTGGGTGACGGTGTGGTCGCGATCGGCACTTTGAACACTCTCGGCCATCCTCCCTGCGGAATCACGATGTGCCCGGAAATGTGCTTCGAATACATTTCTTTCATCAGCAACCTTCCTTCCGAATTGCTTCCTCTTATCGACACTCCGGTGGTAATTCAACTTCACGGCGAAATCGATGCGGAATTCGAAGGTCCTTACATCACGGAAGTAACCAACTGGTCAATTTCCAGTTGCGGCGAGGTTTCCAATGAGCAGAAAGCATGGGGAAATTTGAAAGCTTTTTACCGGTAACAACATAATATCGGTATCTGTCTTCCCCTTGTTTTTGCCCTAAGGGCTGCATCAATGGGTGCAGACCTTCTTACTCTCGGTAATTCACGGAAAATCCCAATATTTTTCTTTTTACTTTTTTTGGGAATATGCACTGGCCATTCGTCTTTATTGTTTCAAATGTTCAACAAATCCAACGGTGGAGGTCCACACCATGCGAAAATTGCTCTTGTCCATCCCTGTTCTTCTTCTTGTTGCAACCGCTCCAGTTATGGCCCAGTGCGACCTGTCTCCGGGATTTAACCATGCCGTCACCGTGATGGAGGGAAACTTTCAAGTCACGATCGGTAGTATCCAGGAAACGTATGCTCAGGGTTCCATTATTGAGTTCGAAGTGGTTACGACCAATATCGGAACCGTGTCCGAGACAATTTCCTGGCCCGTTGGAATTCCGGATGCGTTGTTTGTTACCTCCAGTGACTGTGCGGATGTTTTTCTCTGTATCGATGACATTCTATTCAGCTATCCTCCCTGGCAATATTACATTCCCGGTAGCGAAACTCTTGCTCCGGGTGAGTGTCGCCGAGCCGCAATGACCTGGGATACCACCATCGATCCCGCTCCGGCCGGCCATTACATAGCCTGGGGTGGATTGTTCGCCTGGACCACCGACCCGGGCGTGAATCCTCTAGGGGAATGGATTCTGCCCGCGAATGGAGTCATCCTCCCGACTACTATTTCCAGTACTGTGGGGGCGGAAGCGGCCTGCTGGGATCAGATCAAGGCCCATTATCATCGTTAGATTGCCGGCCGGCGACGGCTGACGATCCAGGGGCCCGGCTGCGCAAGCCGGGCCCCTCTGTTTTCAGTGTGGATATTGGAAAGCCTCATTACTCGAATCCGGTTTTCGAAACATTCCGCGTGAATTCCTCGTCCTTTGTCGCCGGCATACCATTTCAACCAGTGAAGTTGGACATGAACGAAACCGTATTCGAGAATTTTCCCGTCCTGCGGACGAAGCGCCTTCTGTTGCGCCAAGTAAGAGACGACGATCTGCAGATGATATTCGACTTCAACTCCGATACCGCAGCCCTGCGGTTCGTCCCTCGCGCGCCTTTTGAAACGCAGGCAGAGGCCGTCGAGAAGATCAAGGGCTTCAGGAACGGCTTTGCGGACAGGAAGGGCATCTGGTGGGTTTTCGAGACCAGGGAAACGGACCGGAACACCGGTCACCGTGCCGGCGAAACCATCGGGTACGGCGGTCTCTTCGAGGTAGATGCGGCCAACAGCAAGGCGGAAATCGGTTACGGCCTTCTCCCGCATTACTGGGGCAAAGGGTTCGTGAGCGAAGCCATCGCCGAAATTTCCCGGTTCGGCTGCGACGAATTCGGATTACATCGCATCTATGGCCAGGTCGACCCGGAAAACGCCCCCTCGGCACGCGTCCTGCTGAAGCTCGGCTATGTTAACGAAGGTTGTTTGAAGGACGACATTTTCGCCCGGGGCCGCTACTTTGATATGGATGTTTTTGCCCTCATCAATCTCGAAAA
>JAHOYV010000041.1 GCA_019038745.1 Gemmatimonadales bacterium | reverse complement strand
CAACTCCATGAACACGAAGAGCAGGAACGCGGAGGTCGCCAGGGCGACCCCCATCGTTCCAGTCCAGTTGGTGGAGATCCCGCGGATGAAGAGCTGATAACGCTTCATCGTTCAGCCCCTTTACTTGATTTCCACTTGGTACATGTCCTTATACATCTCGGCCATTTTGCCCGAGTTGATGTCGGCCTTGATATCCGCGGTCGGACGGTTCAGCCACTCGTGGTACGGATCTTTAAGCAACTCGTCCAGCATGGCGTTGATGTCCGGATCATTGAGTTTACGCAGCTCGGGGATGTATTTGAAGTAGAAGTTCTGCGAGACGTCGTAGATGCCGTGCCACCAGGTGTAGTCCGGGCCCATCATGGCGGCACCGTGACGCGCGCGACGACCTTCGTGATGCCAGATCTCCCACCAGATCCACTCGTACTTGTTACTGAAGGCGGCGATACCATCGCCTAGCTTCTTCTCTTTGGCCTTCTTGTACAGAGCCAGGCCCGGCTTGGCGAATCTTTCGTTGTACAGGTTCACGAGGCCGTCCAATTGGGCGTAGTGTCCGTCCACAAAGGCCTGGCCGTGACAGGCAAGGCATACGTCCATCATGTGCTTGCGTTTGACTTCCCAGTTTTCCTTGGTCTTGCTGACTGGAGGCCTGAGGGTCCAGCTGATCCGGTCTCCCACATCGTGGGTGATTGGTTGGGCCGCGGTTGCAGACATGTGACAGGTGGCGCAGGTCGGGGCCGCGAAGTAGTCCTGGCCAACGACCCAGCGGTCGGCGCTCAGGTTCATTTCTTCCATAGTCGAGAAGTAGGCGTTGCCGTGCTTGGACTCCTCATAGACTTCCTTCTGGGGATGGTCCGGACCCAGGTGGCACTTGCTGCAACTCTCAGGCTGGCGGGCCTGTTTTGAACTGAAGGCGTGGCGGGTATGGCAGGCGGTGCAGGCACCCTTGCTGCCGTCGGGATTGATGCGGCCAATGCCGCTGTTGGGCCAGCTCAGACGGCTCAGTTTGTTCGGGCTTTCGGGATCTATAATGACCTTGGTGCCATGGCAACTTTCGCAACCGGCTATGGCTACGGGCGCCCCGCCGGCGGCATGGGCCAGGTAGGCATCATTGGATTCCAGTATCTCCCCGGCGTGAGCATGATAACTGGCGTCCACTTGTTCGGCCTCTTTCTTGTGGCAACGGCCACAATCCAGTGGTGTTACCAGAGTAGCGATGAGGGCTCCCTCGTGCATGTAACCATCTACATCGCCTTTTTCGGCCCGGTGGCATTCTATGCAGGTCACATTGTGTTTGGCGTGTTCGCTCGTGTACCACTGGTTGTACAGACCCAAGCTCTTTTCCTTGTGGCAGGTCATGCACTTTCCTTCTACGCTTTCGTCGGCGGCCATGGCGACCCCGGAAAGCAGGAAGGCCAATCCGCAAACAGCGATCAGAATTCGTTTCATGGTCGGGCTCCTTCTCCAAGTGAATTGGACATCAAAGTCCGTACAATCTGAACTTCTCCGGACAAAACAAGCACATAAATGGTCTGAACACGTGCGTTTCGTGGATTCTCACTCAATTTGGACAACATGGTCAATATCCCATTGTTGGGCTGTGGTTCTCTATCATGATGGTAGGGGGATGGGATATGATTAATTGTGAAATTTCAACAAAGGCTTCAGAGTGTGGAGTTTGCGGGCCGACCGGGATTGCTGATTTCTTGAAAGCGGTTAAGGAAATAACAAAATAGGGTGTTCGATAGTGACAATGGCGTGACATGGGTCAGGACTGGATAAACTGGCTGACTCTGGATTTCGGTCGGTCCAATCGTTTTCCCACCATGGCAATCTTCCCAAAAATAAAAAACCCAAACTCCGGGCAGTGGCCGGGAAAATAGCTGTTTTTGCACGGAATCTACGATAAAAGCCTTCCCGGAAAGTTCACACTCCCGCAACTGATGTCGCCAGTGGATAATCCCGCACTGGATAACCTGCTCGTATATACGTATTGTCAGGGAATGAACCTCAAGAACCGCTCGGAATATTTATCATTTCGGTCCATGCTGGCCTTGCTGGGGAAGCTGCCGCCCAGTCAGGCCTCTTCTGTTCTGGCTGGGTTGGGACGATTTTCCGGGGGGATCCTACGGATTCGGCGACGGGTCGTGGAGGATCAACTGGGGATCGTTTTCCCCGATCTTTCGGCGGCAGGCCGGGGAGCTTTGGCAAATCGGATCTATGATCACCTCGGTCGGACGGTTGGAGAGGTATTCGGCTCCGGGATGGATGTTTTGGTGAAAAACGCCCGGATTGAACCCGGATGGGATAGAGTGGATCAGGCGTTGGCGTTCGGACGAGGGGCCATCGTGGCTACGGGCCACATCGGAAATTTTGAATTGGGTGGAGCCCTGATCGCGAGCCGGTATCCGCTGCTGGACGTAGTAAAGAACCAGCGAAATACTGAATTCAACACCTATCTGGAACGCCTACGAAACGAGCGGGGAATCCAGACCGTTTCCATGCAACAACCAGGCCGGGCGGTTTTGAATCACTTGCGGTCCGGAGGGTTGGTTTCCCTGCTGGTGGACCAGGACGCGGGGGCGGCAGGGATTGGAACCGATTTTCTGGGTCGGCCGGCCTCCACTTGGCCGGGGGCTGCCCGTTTTTCGATTCGTACCGGTTGCCCGGTTATCCCCATGGCCATTCTTCGCGAGGGTCCGGGGCGGCACGTGTTGCGGATCTCCGAGCCGCTTGAACCATCCGGTTTGACGGATCGACCGGAAGACATAATTAGCTATACGGCCAGAATTTCGGTCGCGGTGGAGGAATTCATCTGGCAGAATCCGGAGCAGTGGTTCTGGGTTCACAGACGATGGAAAGGCGCGAAGGCGGGAGTTGAATCATGACCGATCCCACCCAATCTTCCTATCCGACAGCCGAGCAATGGGTACAGGTCTTCCGTGCCGCCCAGATGCCCCTTTGGCTGGTGGATGTAACGACGGTGAAACAGGGCATTGATGAGTTGGCGGCAATAGGAGTGACCGACTTCAAGGTCTGGCTGGATTCCCATCCCGAATTCATTTCGCAGGCCATCGAGCAGATCCGGATTCTGGAACTCAGTGAAATGGGGGTGAAGCTTGCCGGTGCCCGGGACCGGGCTGAATTCTTGAACTCGATCGACCGGTTGTTGGTTCCGGAATCCCTGCCCAGCTTCAAGGACATGATCATGGCCCTGGCCACAGGCCAGGATGTACGGAATGGGGAGGCGGTTTACCGCACCCTGGATGGTAAAACAGTCCATACCTGGAACCAGGTCAGTCTACTGAAGTCCGAATCAGGACGCGACCTCTTGCTGCTGGCCATAACCGACATCAGCCACTTCAAGCAAGCCCAGGAACGGCTTGAATCCAGCGAAAAACGCTACCGCACCCTGGTAGAAACCGCCCGCGACGTGATTCTATGCCATGACCTTGAGGGTCGGTTGACTTTCGTCAACCAGGCCGGACTTGATATGACCGGCTGGACCCTGGAGGAAATGATCGGTACGTCGGCAGACGATCTGGTCCCTCCGGCACTTCATGATGAAATGGTTTGCCGTGCCAAGGAAAGGACCAAGGGTGATTCCGGCGTTTTCCTCTATGAGACACGCTTTCTGACCCGTACCGGAACGGAGATTCCGGTCGAGGTAAGCTCTTGCCTTATCCAGGCCCCAGGTAGCAGTGGCGGGATGAGCGAAGTTTTGGTTATGGCTCGGGATATTTCCACCCGAAAGCGGGCCGAGGAGGAGCGGCGGCGGCTGGAGGCCCGATTGCGGAACGCACAGAAGCTGGAAAGCCTGGGTGTGTTGGCGGGCGGTGTAGCCCATGATTTCAACAACTTCCTGGTAGCCATTATGGGCAGCGCCGAGTTGCTTCGGGATCAATTGCCATCCGGATCCGGACAGGAGGAACACCTGGATCTCATACTGGAGGCTTCCGGTTCCATCGCCGATCTCTGTCGCCAGATGCAGATGTATGCAAAGGAAGAAAACCAGGATCGCGGCTCGAATGACATCAGTGAAATGGTTCGCTCCCTATCCCGGCTTCTGGACGTCTCGGTTTCCGGCAAGGCTCAGCTGAGCTTTGAACTGGAGGAGAATCTGCCGTTTGTCGGGGCCGACCAATCGCAACTCGGCCAAGTGATCATCAACCTGGTGGCCAATTCGGTGGAAGCCTTGAACGACCAGGGCGGAGTGGTGGTTATCCGCACCGGATGTTTGGAGTGCGGGGAAGATGATCTGGGCCACCTTGTTGGATCTCCTTCGGTACGGCCGGGAAAATTCGTCTTCTGCGAAATCCGAGACTCGGGTTGCGGAATGGATGAGGAGATAGCGTCCCGCCTCTTCGAACCGTTCTACACCACGAAATTCGTCGGTCGTGGAGTCGGGCTCTTTGCCGCCCAGGGGATCATCCAGAATTTAGGCGGTGGGTTCATGGTCGAGAGCAGTTCCGGGCAGGGGACCAAAATCACTTTCCTGTTGCCGGCTTTGCCGAAGGTTGTGCCAGTCTCCGTTTCCCGAAAAAGAGACCCGGCCCCCCAGGCGGTCGGACTGGCCGGAAAAACCGTTATGATCGTGGATGACCAGGAGGGAGTTCGCGCCGTGGGCGAGAGTTTCCTGCGCCGCTTCGGCTGCAATGTCCTGGTAGCGGCCAACGGTTTCGACGCCGTCGGTATCTTTGGTCAGCGGTACCAGGATATTGACATCGTCCTTCTGGATCTGGCCATGGAAGGAATGGATGGTGTAGTAGCGGGTCGCCGGATGCGTACCATCATGCCCGGTATTCCGATTGTCCTGACCAGCGGATTCAGCGAGGATGCGGTCCGTGGCAGGGGAGCTTCCCTGGAGCCTTTTGAGATTTTGACCAAACCATTTAAAAAAAACAAGTTGAGGGAAATTCTGGAGCTGATGTTGGCGGATTGATGGGACCCCACCTTGCGAAAGGTAGCCAAATGCGTAGAGACAGGGGATCCAGCCATGGATTTATTTCATTGATCGACCGGGTGGCGAAATTCCGGGACTCCCTTTTACTGATGGCCTGTTTGGCCGCTTGCGCTGGGCCATCTCTTGCGTCCGGTCTCCCAGCCGGGACGGCTTATCTGGGACAACCCTTGCCTGGCGACGTGCCTCTGCTCTTTGCTCCGGGAATCGTGAACACTGGAATGACCACCAGGGATATGGCCATAATGCCCGACGGCAGGGAGATCTATTTCTGTCTGGCAACGGCTAACCACGCATATGCTGTAATCTGTGTAACGCGCTACCATGACGGTACCTGGACCGACCCGGAGGTGGCTCCTTTTTCCGGTTCCTCCCAATGGATAGATCTGGAACCCTGCATCAGTCCTGATGGCCGGCAATTCTTTTTCTATTCCACCCGACCATCGGTCGCCGGCAGTGAAGGTGACCAGGACCTGTGGGTTATGGATCGACAGGGTGACAACTGGAGTGCGCCGCGTTCGGTGGGTGAACCGGTCAACTCACCGGTGCCTGAATATTTTCCTTCCGTCACCGATGATGGGACCCTGTTTTTCTGCCGCGCCGATCCCGAGACCAGGATCCACAATCTCTTCCTGTCCCGTTGGATCGACGACCATTACCAGGAACCAGAGCTGTTGCCCGAAGCCGTCAACGCCGGCAGGAATCGCTTCAACGCCTTCGTGTTTCCCGCTGGAGACAGGATCATCGTTCCGGTTGCCGGACATCCTGAAAATCTGGGCGGCGTAGACTACTGGCTCAGCTTCCACGATGATCAAGGTGACTGGGCCGGTCCGGTGAACCTGGGGCCCGTCGTGAACGACGGCAGCCGGCAAACATGGTCACCCTACGTATCCCCTGACGGGGCATTTTTCTTTTTCATGTCCGCCCGCACCATCGGCGAGAATGTCCAATGGCCCAGGAGCTGGTCATCGCTGCAGGCAGCCCATTGTTTGCCTGGTCAAGGCCGACCGGGGATCTTCTGGATGCGAGCCGGGTTCCTGGATCAACTGTCGGCCGGCCAGGAGGTTCCCGAGCCGACAAAAGAACAATCTCCTGCTGTAGATTTCGAACCGGGTGCCATCGAGTTCCCGTCTTTGACCGGTCCTTATCTGGGCCAGGATTCTCCGGGCCTGGAACCTGAGCTGTTCGCCCCCGGTGTTGTCAGCACCGGCTTGAACGAGCGGGATCTTATCTTCAGTCCCGATGGCCGTACAATGCTTTTCGGAATGCTGGACCTGGGTCTGGTTACCTTGCTGGAAACACGCTTCGTGGAAGGTGCCTGGACAGAACCTGTGACCGCACCTTTTCATGCCGACCCGGATTTCGCCTGCCTGGAACCTACTTTTTCAGGTGATGGCAAGACGGTTCTCTTCCTGACGAATCGAGCAGCTCCCGGTCAGGAACAAGGAGCCGGTTGGGCCAATCAGAACATCTTTTCCAGCAGCTTCGACGGGGGTTCCTGGAGTGAACCTACCGCCTTGCCTGTCCCGATTACAACCGACGGGCACGAATATTTTCCCAGTCTGGCCTCCGATGGTACACTGTATTTCTCCCGCGTGAACGAGGACCGCCATACGTTCCTGTGGATGTCCGAACCGGACGGCGCGGGCTTTGCTCCGCCGCAACGTCTGCCTGAAACCGTGAACATCGGGACCGACACCTACAACACCTTCGTGGCCCCGGATGAGAGCTTCCTGATTGCCTGCGTAAGCGGTCACTCGGAGAATCTGGGTCCGGCGGACTACTGGGTCAGCTTCCGTGACGACCAGGGTGTTTGGCAGTCGGCGGTTAACCTGGGAGAGAGGTTCAACGGACCTGACCGACAAGCCCAGTCCGCTTCACTTTCGCCCGATGGCCGATTTCTCTTTTTCAGCTCCTCGCGTCCTGATCCGGCAGCTCCTGCCGTTCCCGAGCGTTGGACTCGCAGGGAACTTCTGGACCGACACGCCGCACCTGGCAATGGGGGCTCGGATATCTGGTGGGTGGATAGCGGGATACTGACTGGGTATCGGTGATTTTTCGGTCTTGGGTGTTTATGGTGGGAAGTTTCTCTCTTTGCCAGTGCGGCATGACGGATCGTTTGTACCGCCGAGTGACCGTTGGATTATTTGATGGATCTCCAAGCACTTTGTAGGGTTGCAGCCCGGTTTTTGGCAGAATACTAGGACCCGATTGGCTGCTTCCTGCCTTTTCCCCATGGCCGACTCATGGTAGATTTCCCGAAATTGCATCCATTCGCTCTTACGAGAATCGAGCTCCATCGTGGCCCATCTGCAACTCCTGGACTGGATCATCATTGCCGTCTACGTGGTGATCACGGTGGCTCTGGGGCTGGCCTTTCGCAAGCGGGCAGCCGAATCTTCGGAGCAGTATTTCCTGTCCGGCCGCTCCCTGCCCTGGTGGATCCTTGGCACGAGCATGGTGGCCACGACTTTTGCGGCGGACACCCCCCTGGCCGTCACCGGATTCATCCGAAATCACGGTATCTGGTATAACTGGTTCGGCTGGCACTATGTCTTCAGCCAAATGATGGCTGTGTTCCTGTTCTCCCGCTTCTGGCGGCGGGCCGAAGTGCTCACCGACAACGAATTGATCGAGTTGCGCTACAGCGGTCGTCCTGCGGCTTTTCTACGCGGATTCAAGGCCTGCTATTTCGCGCTCTTGTACAATTTCATCGTGCTGGGATGGGTGCTCAAGGGTATGGGAACGGTGGCCGAGGCAGTCCTCGGGGTGAATCCTGAGGCAGCGGTCATAATCGGAGCCGCCTTGGCCCTCAGCTATGCCCTGTTGGCTGGATTCTGGGGTGTGGTGATTACCGACGTGATCCAGTTCGTGCTGGCCATGGTGGGTTCGATTTCGGTGGCGGTTCTGGCAACCCGGCACGTGGGCGGACTCGCCGAACTCAAGGCCAAGCTTGTATCATCTCCACTGTTTACGGACAACACGCTGGCCTTTATTCCCGGAGGCGGGCTGAGCTGGGACAGTGACTTCGTGAAGTTTCTGGTCTTTGTTTCGTTGATGTGGTGGGCCAGTCACAACGCCGATGGGGGCGGTTATCTGATCCAGCGCATGGCTGCGGCCCGCGACGAGAAACATGCTCGGGGTGCCACTCTCTGGTTCGTGGTGGCCAACAACGCGGTTCGCTACTGGCCTTGGATCATCACGGGTCTTGTCTCCCTGGTCGTATTTCCGATCATGCCCGAAGGAATGAACGAGGAGGCTGCCTACCCCCTGGTGATGCTGAAAGTGCTCGGCCCGGGTTTGCTGGGCCTGGTCCTGGTTTCGTTTTTTGCCGCCTTCATGTCAACGATCGATACCCACTTGAACTGGGGGGCCAGCTATCTGGTCAACGACATCTATCGTCGGTTTGTGCGCCCGGACGCTTCGGAAAAAGAGGTCGTGCTGGTCGCCAAGCTGTGCGTGTTCTTCATGATGGTCTTCGCGGTGATCGTGGCGTTCAGCCTGTCCAGCATCGGGAAGGCCTGGCTCTTCGTCTGGGCGATGGGCGCGGGCATCGGACCGGTGTTGATCCTGCGTTGGTTCTGGTGGCGGATCAATGCCTGGAGCGAGATTGCGGCGCTGGCCGCCTCGGTGTTTCTGGCTTTGGCCTTCGAAATCACCGCTGCTGTTCAGTCGGGAGCCGGGTACAGTCTTTTTTCCACTCCGGTTACGATCCGGGGTTTTCCTCTTGAGACCCACCACAAGGCGCTGATTTTGGTTCCGGTAACGATTCTTGTCTGGGTAACGGCAACTTTTTTGACCCACCCGGTGTGTTCGGATCGGTTGGCCTCGTTCTACCGCAGGGTGCGGCCCGGTGGTTGGTGGGGTCCGGTTTCCCGGGACTTGCCGGAGGTGATCTCGGACGGTTTGTCCTGGTCCGTGCTGAGAGTCTGGGCTGCGGGTAGTGCCGGAGTTTTTGGCCTTATCTTCGGGGCGGGTAAATTGATTCTGGGGGATTGTATTACAGCGACTGGCTTATTCGGACTCGCCATTGTCTGTGCAGGAGTGGTGGCCCGTGAAATGCGGGATTGATGGTTCAGGCTTCGTTTTTCATCTCTTGTAAGTGGGCTACTCCGGGCAGGTTGAACCGGAAGGTGGTGCCCGAGCCGGGCTCACTCTCTACGGTGAGATTGCTGTCATGTCCGGCGGCAATCTTGGCCGCTATGGACAATCCCAGGCCGGCGCTTCGCCCCAGGTGATCCCGGATCGAGTCCATTTCGTTGGGAAGATCGGGCCGGGACCGACTCTTGTCTCCCGTGAAGAATCGCTCGAAAATATGGGGTTGATCCTCGGGGGCTATCCCAATTCCAGTGTCAGTCACAGCCACATTCACCCGGTCCAGGTTGGGAGTCAGGACCACTTTGACGCTTCCTCCGGGCCGATTGAATTTGATTCCGTTCTCGACCAGGTTTTGTAGTACCTGCGCAATCTGCAGTGGATCAGCCCTGACCATTGACGATTTGCCAACTGTTTTGAGTTCCAAGTGGATCCCACGAGGCTCAGCCGAGCATAGGCAACGCTGCAGGACCGAGTCGGCCAGCTCGGCCAAGGAGAATTCCTCCATCTGGAAAGTGATCTGTCCCGAATCAAAGCGGGAAAGGATCAGAGTATGTTCGATTAATCGATCCAAATGATCGAGGTTGCCGGTGATGATGTTCAAGTACTTCTGCCGGTCGGCCTCGCCCATTTCATGGGCCTGGATGCACATCGTCTCCACGTAGCCGCGCACACTGGCCAAAGGTGTACGCAGGTCATGGCCGATGTTGGCGATGAGTTGGCGTTGGAACTGTTCGTTGTTGCGGAGTTGCTCCAGGGTTTCATCCAGGCTCTCTGCCAAAGTGTTGACACCGCGGCCCAAGCTGCCGATCTCGTCCTTGCTACGGGCCTTCACCCTGTGGGAGAGATTGCCGGCGGTCAATTCCGCGATTCCTTCGGAAAGACGTTTCAGCCGGCGCGTTGTCCAGCCCAGGATGATCAATCCACTGAGGGCCGCGTAAACCAGACCCAAAAAGACGGCCTGAAAACCCAGGGTCCGAGTGTCGCTGTCCAGTTCTGCAACCCCTATGATGATGGGGCGAAAACTGGCCGCCAGATAGCCGAGCAAGGGGGCGGTCGGATCACCCTCCAGGTGCACGTGGTCCACTTCGAAGATGCGGTTCTCATAGGAATCGATGTTGCCCTGGTCCGGATAAGTAGAGAAATCCCAGTCGCCCCCGGACATTTCCGCCAGCAGGGAAGAATCAGTGTGGAGTACGGCCTGCTTCAGGCTGTCGGGTTGACTGGACGCCAGATAGTTTCCCTCTGCGTCGAAAACGATGACTTCCGCATCGAAACAGTCGATCTTCCCACCGTAGTCGGTCAGGAGGTCGATGAGTTTTCCAGTGTGCTTGTGATGCTCACCCAGGGTAATGGCCAGGCTGTCCAGCTCTACCTCTGCCAGGTTGTCGTACCACTCCTCTTCGTCGGCCGCCATGTCGGCAGAGAGAATGGTCGCGTTGATCCAAAACCAAAAAGCCCCGCCACTGATTGAGAGCAGCACAAGAAACAGCGCGGAGAGCCGAAAGTGCAGGGTGTTGGTGAAAGCAGGAAATCTCATTGTGCCCGTTCTACAGGAATTCCTCTGTGAATCGATACCCGATGCCCCATACGGTCAGGATCAGGCGCGGTCGGTTCGGGTTGTCTTCCACCTTGTTGCGCAGGCGGTTTACGTGCGAATTGACGGTGTGTTCGTACACGCCGGAGTCCTGGTCCCAGATCAGGTCCAGTAGCTGGCTGCGACTGAAAACCCGCCCAGGGCTGGAGGCCAGGGTGTAAAGGAGCTCGTACTCCTTGACCGTCAAGGGAACCGGTTCCCCGTGGATCTGCACCTTGCGCTTTCCGTTGTCGATCTTCATGCTGCCGAAGGTGAGGATGCGGTCTCCGGAGGCGATGCGGGCCAACTCCTCGGCCCTTTCGATGCGGCGATGCAAAGCCTTGATGCGGGCGGTCAGTTCGCGGATGCTAAAAGGCTTGGTCAGGTAGTCGTCACAACCAAGTTCCAGACCCAGCACCTTGTCCGCCTCTTCGGTCCGGGCGGTCAGCATCAGGACCGGAGTCCGCGTGTCCTGGGCGCGGATTTCCCGCAGTACGTCGATACCACTCATCGAAGGTAGCATCCAGTCCAGAATGACCAGTCCGAAATTGCCGTTTTGGAAAGCCAACAATCCTGCTTCACCGTCGGCAGCCGACGAGATCTGGTATCCCTCGGCCGAGAGGTGCAACGACAGCAGATCGATTAACTCCCGGTCATCCTCGATGACCAGAATCATTTTTCTAGCGTTCCCTGCACCTGCCATTCGTCATCATCCTTTCTGGTCCCGAAATGGGAACCAACTAGCTTAACTACAATTATATCAGACCGATAGCGAGAGAGCAACCTGTTACCCACTCAAAATCCCCTGAATTCAATAGGAGATATTGAGTATAAACAATTTATAACCCACTTGTTACGAAAATAGAATCCAATTGTGATGTTCCCGTGAAATTGAGTTGCTATAATTTCATCAAATAAATGAGGTGGAGGGGAGATTCCCCACCTCCCTGGAACCGACCTCTGGTTCCAGTTACTGAGCCCCGAACCATATTATCATGGAGCGGGGCTTTTTCGTTCCTGGTTGATTACTTTCTTGTTCCTCTGAAGCTGGCGATTATAATCCGGGAGAGCTTTTTACCCAAGGATCGAGGTATTCCATGAGCGATGGTGGTTTAAGTATGCCGGCAGTAGGTGAATCCCTGCTGACTTTGAGTTCGATTACCAAATCCTACGGCGAGGTGAAAGCGGTCGCCGGGGTTGATCTTGATATCACACGGGGCAGCATCCATGGATTCCTGGGGCCCAACGGGGCTGGAAAAACCACGACTATCCGTTGCATCATGAACATCATTCTACCCGATAGCGGTGAGATTCTGATAGGGGGCCAACCTCTGGGCACCAAGGTTCGGGACCGGATCGGTTACCTGCCCGAGGAGCGGGGTTTGTACCGAAAGATGAAGTGCCGTGATCAGCTTGCCTACCTGGCACAGCTCAAGGGGGTGGCGCGGGGCGAGAGCCTGCGCCGGGCCGACAAGTGGTTGGATCGGATGGGGCTGTCGGAGTGGGGCGACCGGAAAGTCGACACGCTGAGCAAGGGCATGCAGCAGAAGATACAGTTCGCCGCCGTCTTTATTTTTGAACCGGATCTTGTCATTCTGGACGAGGTCTTCAGTGGGCTGGATCCGCTGAACATCGAATTGTTGCGGGAGATGATTCTACAGGAGAAGGAAAAGGGTACGACCATCATCTTTTCCACCCATATGTTGGCCGAGGCCGAGAAGATCTGTGACTCAATTTGTCTGATCGAGGGCGGTGAGGTAATCGTGAACGGCTCGCTGGACGAGGTGCGCGCCGGCTTCCCAATGCGCTCCGTGCACGTGGCCTGGGAAGGGGATGTGCAACCCCCGGAACATTTGCCCGGCGTGACCAATCAGGAATTTGTGCAGGGTGTTTGGCACCTTATGATGGCCGATGGTGCCGACTCCGGCAAATTGTTGTCGGTTTTGTCCGAGGCCGGTCCCCTCACCCTGTTCTCTGCCAATCGGCCCAGCCTGAGCGAGATCTTCCTTGAAGCTGTGGAGCGTCACCGGACGGAGGTGCGGTCATGAACAAGGTCGTGACAATCATCCGCAAGGAGTACCTGGAGAGGGTCCGTTCCAAGAGCTTTCTCATCGGCACGATACTTGGCCCGGCCTTGATGTCGCTCTTCATCCTGTTGCCGATTCTGCTGGCTGATTCCGGCGCTGAAGATCAGCGGACTATCGGTGTAGTCGATCTTTCCGGGCAACATTTCGAGAAGCTGAACAATATTTTGGAGGATCGGGACGGCAGCCGGGTGAATCTGCTTCTGATCAACAGCGAGGACCGTTCGCCGGAAGTTTGCGTTCGGGAACTGAAGGAGCTGATCCTGGAGGAGTCCATTCACAGCGGGATGGTGATTCCGGCGGAGTTCATCGACTCCCCCCAGTTGAGTTTTTACAACAAGTCCGTCAGCTCGATGGTTACCCGGGACGAGGTCCTGCGGCCGGTGATGAACCAACTCCTGCGCGAGATCCGCTTCGCCGCCAAGCAGGTACCCGATTCGTTATTCACCTACTTGGCCGCCCGCACGGACTGGACCAGCATATCGGTTGACGCCGAGGGAGGTGAGGAGGAACAGGACGAAACCGTTTCCTTTGCCATGGCCTTCATCCTGATCATGATCATCTACATCATGGTGATCATGTACGGCAGCCACACTTTGACCGCGGTGATCGAGGAGAAAAGCAGCCGTATGGTCGAGGTCATGCTCTCCAGTGTTTCGCCGGGCAACCTGATGCTGGGCAAGGTGCTGGGAATCGGTTTTGCCGGGTTGACCCAGTTCGGAATATGGACACTGGCCTTTTTCTTTCTGTCGCAGCAGGGTGTTTCCGTGGGCGAGTTCACACTGGACGTCGGTTTCCTTACGCCGATCATCCTGATTTCTTTTATTGTATTTTTTCTCCTGGGGTTCTTCCTCTACGCAACGCTTTACGCCGGCTTCGGGGCCATGTGCAACACTGTCCAGGACAGCCAGCAATTCCACACGCCGCTGGCCATGGGCCTGGTAATTCCAATGATGTTGCTGAGCCTGATCCTGCGCGCGCCCGACTCGACAATTTCGGTCGTGTTGTCGCTGGTGCCGCTCTTTTCACCAGTGCTGATGTTCATGAGGGTGTGCGTGGAGACTCCGCCGCTGTGGCAGATCGGTTTGTCGTGGGGGCTGATGATCGCCTCGATCTGGTTGGCTTCGCGGATGGCCGGGAAGCTGTTCAGATTAGGTATCCTGATGTATGGAGCTGCTCCAACCTGGGGCTCGATGTTGCGGATG
>JAHOYV010000062.1 GCA_019038745.1 Gemmatimonadales bacterium | reverse complement strand
ACATAGTAATGTATACACCCCACCCTGGAGTTCAGTAACTCCTCGGTCTGCCGAATGGCCCAGAGGTTGCCGATCTCCTGGACGTGTTTCGGGGACTCCATGATTTCGTCAACCAGTTGGTCGGGGATCGTGACGTGAAAGTGTTTGGGCAGAGTGGTCAGCTGGCGCACCGTATCAATGACCTTCAAGCCCGGAATAATAGGTACCGTAATACCTGCTTCGCGGCATTTTTCCACAAAATCCATGAAGTATGAATTGTCGAAGAACATCTGGGTAACGATGTAACCCGCCCCCGCGTCGACCTTTGCCTTCAAGTACTTGATGTCCGTCTTGAAGTTGGGCGCCTCTATGTGCTTCTCTGGATACCCTCCGACGCCCACGCAGAAATCGATGGGTTCGCTGTTGGCGATTTCATCCAGGTAATTGGCGCTGCGCAAGTCCACCAACTGCTTGACCAGATCCGAAGCGTGAGTGTTACGTGTGCGCCCCTGGCTGATGATCTTGTGGTAGTTTGACTCGTCGCCGCGGATGGCCAGAACGTTGTGGATGCCCAGGTAATTCAACTCGATGATGGCGTCCTCTGTCTCCTCGCGGGTAAAGCCGGTGCAGAGCAGGTGGGGCACCGTATCGATGTTGTATCGATTCTGGATGATGCCGCAGATACTGATGGTACCCGGCCGCTTCTTGCGCACCCGCCGTTTGACCGAGCCGTCATCCTGTTCCTCGTAGAGCGCCTCGGCCATGTGGCTGGTGACGTCGACGAAGGGCGGGCTGACCGGCGCGATCTGCTCCACGATGCGGATGATATCCTTGACCGTCTTGCCGCGCGGGGGCGGGATGATCTCGAAGCTGAAGAGCGGCCTACCGGCCCGGTCCAGGTGTTCAACGACGTGCATGGATCAATCCCCTGTTCAGTTCCGCCCCGGAGGGCGTTCAATCCCGGTGGGTCTCATCCCAACTGGGAACTTAGTCGGCGGCGAGCCTCGTCTTCATTGATCCCCGACCGCTTCGCGTAATCGGCCAGCTGGTCGGCGCCGATCCGGCCCAGCCCGAAATATTTTGCCTCCGGATGGCTGAAGTACCAGCCGGCTACCGTGGCCGCGGGCAGCATGGCCCAGTTATCGGTCAGGGTCGTCCCGCAGTTTACCTCGGCGTTCAGCAAATCGAAGATGGATCGCTTGGTATGATGATCCGGACAAGCCGGGTATCCCGGCGCGGGACGGATACCCCGGTATTCCTCGCCGATCAAGGCCGCATTGTCCAGGTTTTCATCCGCGGCATAGCCCCAGTAGTCGCATCTTACCTGTCGGTGCAGATACTCGGCGAAGGCCTCCACCAGACGGTCGGCCAAAGCCTTGATCAGGATAGAGTCGAAGTCGTCGCCGGCTTCCTGGCGCCTTTTCGCCGCCGCCTCGGCGCCCAGGCCGGCGGTAACGACAAAACATCCGACCCAGTCGGGAATATCAGAGCCAACCGGTGCGATGAAATCGGTTAGACAAAAGTTTGGGCGTCCGGCGGAGCTGCGTCGCTGTTGTCTCAAGAAGGGAATTCGCCGTGGATTTCCGACACCGGCAGCCTCCTTATCCATGAGGAGCAGATCCTCCCCGTCGGCCTCTGCTGGAAACAACCCCATGACCCCGCGGGCGATCAATTCCTTGCCTGCGATGAGCTCGTCCAACATCGCCTCGGCACTTGTCAGGAGTCGCCGGGCTTCAGGTCCCACCTTCGGATCTGCCAGGATCCCGGGATAGGATCCCGACAACTTCCAAGTATGGAAAAATGGCGTCCAATCGATGAACTTTCGCAAATCTTCCAGATCCACGGAATCCAGTATCTCCACACCCGGCTGGGCTGGAATCGGAGGCTTGTAACCGGACCAGTCCAGTTGCGGCCGGTTATTCCGCGCCTCGGCAAAGCTCAGCAGCTTTGTCTGTTCCTGCTGTCGGTTTCGCTTGCGGCGAAGTTCTTCGTATTCAGCATCGACCAACGCCGTGGCTCGCTCCAGGCCCCCGGGCTTGAGAAAATTCCGAATCACCGCAACGGCCCTTGAGGCATCCGGAACGTGGAAGACACCCGTTTGACAATTCGGGGCGATCTTGACCGCCGTGTGCAGTTTGCTGGTAGTGGCGCCGCCGATCAGCAGGGGAATGTCCAGACCGGAACGACTCATCTCCCGGGCCACGTGAACCATCTCCTCCAGCGAGGGGGTGATCAAACCGCTCAGTCCGATTGCGTCAGCCTTCTCCTGCCGGGCCGTACGGACGATGCGCTCGGCGGGCACCATCACACCCAGGTCGATCACCTCGTAACCGTTGCAGCCCAATACCACACCGACGATATTTTTTCCGATGTCGTGGACATCACCTTTGACCGTGGCCAGGACAACCTTGCCGGAGGAAGCCACGCCCCTGTCCCTGATTTTTTCCAGGTATGGCTCCATTACGGCGACGGCGCGTTTCATCACCCTGGCCGAGCGGATCACCTGGGGCAGGAACATCTTGCCGGCCCCGAACAGTTCGCCGACCTGGTTCAGACCTGCCATCAGCGGTCCCTCGATCACCTCGATGGGCCCGCCCGTCTCGTCCTGGGCGGCCAGTGTGTCCTCCTCGATGAACCGGGTCTCACCGGTCAACAGAGCATGGGCCAGCCGTTCGGAAACCGGTAGTTGACGCCAGGAAAGATCCTCCTTGTCCGCACTCTTGCGCCCTACCAGGGCCTGGGCGATTTCGGTCAACCGTTCAGTGGCGTCGGCCTGTTGGTTCAGCACCACATCCTGCACCGCGGCCAGCAATTCGGGCTCGATCTCCTGGTAAACGGCCAGCTGCCCCGCGTTGACGATTCCCATGTCCAAACCCGCGTCGATGGCGTGGTAAAGGAACACGGAATGCATGGCCTCGCGCACTATGTCGTTGCCCCGGAAGCTGAAAGAGAGATTGCTGATTCCTCCGCTGATCAGAGCCCCGGGGTAGGAATCCTTGATGGACCGGCAAGTCTCGATGAAATCCACAGCGTAGCGGTCATGCTCGGCGATACCGGTGGCCACCGCGTAAACATTGGGATCGAATATGATGTCCTCGGGCGGAAAACCCTCCTGCCGGACCAGGATGTTCCATGCCCGGTCGCAGATGGCCAGTCTTCGCTCAAGGGTGTCGGCCTGGCCTGCCTCATCGAAAGCCATCACGATGGCCGCCGCCCCGTAGCGCCGCACCAACCGGGCCCGGCGGCGAAACTCGTCTTCCCCGTCCTTCAAGCTCAGGGAGTTGACCACCCCTTTGCCCTGGATGCGTTGCAGCCCGGCTTCCAGCACCTCCCAATTGCTGGAATCGATCATCACCGGCACCCGGGAAATTTCCGGGTCGCCGGCCACAACATTCAGGAAAGTGCTCATGGAGGCGACCGAATCCAGCATGGCATCGTCCATGTTCACATCGATAATCTGGGCACCGCCACGGACCTGTTGCCGGCCCACCTCAAGGGCCTCTTCCCACTTTTCTTCCCGGATCAGACGGGCGAATTTCCTGCTGCCGGCCACGTTCGTGCGCTCTCCCACGTTCACGAAGAGCGATTCCCCCGTGATGCTGAGCGGCTCGAGGCCCGCCAGAAATGTGCCCTGTCGGGGATCGGGAATTCTGCGGGGAGGCAGGTCCCTAACCGCTTCGACGAAGGCCCGGATGAATTCCGGCGTGGTGCCACAGCAACCTCCGACAATGTTCACCAGGCTGGCAGAAGCGAATTCGGCCAAAATCGACGCCATCTCCTGCGGGGTTTCGTCGTAACCACCCAACTCGTTGGGCAAACCGGCGTTGGGATGGGCCGAGACCAACGTGTCGGCACAGGCCGAGATTTCCTCGACAAAGGGGCGCAGAGCAGCCGCGCCGAGGGCACAGTTCAAACCGAATACAGACGGCTCCGCGTGACGCATGGAAATCCAGAAGGCCTCGGGAGTTTGACCGGTCAAGGTCCGTCCACTGGCATCTGTGATGGTCCCGGATATCCAGACCGGGAAATCGGCCAAATCCCGCCTTTGCAGGATCGACTCCACCGCGAAGATGGCGGCCTTGGCGTTCAGGGGATCGAAAACAGTCTCGATCATCAGGATGTCCACGCCGCCGTCCAGCAGGGCCTCGGCCTCCTCGCCGTACGCTACGACCAGGTCGTCAAAGGTGATGTTGCGCAGTCCGGGATCGTTCACGTCCGGAGAGATGGAACAAGTGCGGTTCGTCGGCGCCAGGGACCCAGCTACAAAGCGGGGTTGGTCCGGTCCCGCGAGCGTGAATTCGTCCGCCGCTTCCCGAGCCAGGCGCGCCGCCGCCAGGTTGATGTCCCTTACCAGATGCTCGGTGTGATAATCCCGCTGGGCTACAGACGTTCCGTTGAAGGTGTTGGTCGTGATGATGTCCGCCCCCGCCGCCAGGTAGTCCCGGTGGATACCGCGAATCACATCGGGGCGGGTCAAGCAGAGGATGTCGTTGTTGCCCTTTAAATCATGGGAATGATCAGCCAGAAGTGAGCCACGGAAATCCGCCTCGTCCAAACCGTGGGTCTGAATCATCGTCCCCATGGCCCCATCCAGGACCAGGATACGCTCACTAGCCAGTCGGTTCAGTTTTTCCCGGGTTAGTCTTGTCATCCTACGACCGTTCCTGGCGTCGTCCGGCGTCGACCAGCAGGGATTTGGCTTCATCGATCACTTCGGCGTTTTTCCTCAACATGGAACGGATCACTTCGATGTAGGCCGGTCCCCGTTCCGAATAGGATGTCAGGCCATCGGCGATGGCCGCAGGGTCCGGCCGGCTGCCATCCAGACGCATCCCCTCCCTGATCTCACGCAAGTCCCGGTAGGCCCGGCCCGTGTTCAAATTTCGCATGTAGCTGACCACCGATTCGTGGACGGTATTGAAACTGGCCACCTCGTAGACCTCTCCGATGGGCCGCTCCTGGGGAACGATCCCGCAGCCTGGAGAAAAACACCACTGGCCAAAAAGATTGTTTCCCTCCTGGGCGAAGCGCGAAGTCCCCCAGGCCGACTCCATGGCGGCCTGCACCAGGACCAGTTCCTCCGGCACCGTATCGACCCTGAGCCGGATCAGACGCCAGAAGGCAGGATCACCTGGATCGGGTAGCCCGACTCCGAATTCCTCGGCAACCATAGCCAGCCAGAGCCGATCCCGGGAAAGGATATCCCGCCGGAACCGGACATGGTCGTGAATATAATTCAGGCGCCGTCTGGTCTCGGAAAGCCTTTGATTCTCCAACTGGACCAGGGGCAGGAGGAACTTGAAAAAGCTCAGTTTTCGGGCTCGCACTTGCTGGATCCCTGCGAAGTCGGGCAGGACACCAGCCCTCCCTTGGGGTGCGCCGACCGGGGAAAAATGCGGAGCCCGTTCTCCGGGAATCTCCACCGCCCAGGCGTTTCCCGACGGGGCCGACAATAGGACCAGGAACAGGGCCAAGGCCGGAAGCCATCGGAATTCCGTGTGCTCCAGATTCGTCAATGCCTCAATCCTTGTGGCCGAACTAGCGGCCGGTCTCATGTTCGTCCCCGACTATCCAGAGTTGGCTGTACCAGTACCAGTACTCCCGACCCCGAGAGGGAATCGTTATGTTGTAACGGTTTCGGCCCAGAGACAACGGCTGTCTGGCCCTCACTTCCAGGATCCCGGCTTCCTTGTCCACCCAAAATACATCGGCCGGTCCCTGTCCGCTGGCAAAGGCGGCCACTTGATCAGCCTGATAATCTCCGGGGCCCAGGTTTAGCCTCAATACCGGAATGTCCGTTCCTGCCCCAACCAGGGGACTTACCGGAACCGATTCCCGCAGGGGAAAAGGCACCGTTGCAAGCTTCAGGGCCAAATCCCGCTTATCGGTGAATTTCCCGCCTATCGGGAACCGGGGCAGGATTCGAAAATCACTGTCCGTCCCCATAGGTCCGGATTGCTGACCGAACCCGGCCCACCCCAGCTCGTCCACCAGTTCCAGCACGGCAATATCATATTCCCCGTAGGGGAAGGCCAACCAGCCCGGAGCCGAGCCCAGTTCTTCGGTGATCCGGCGCTCGGCATCCAGTAGATCCCGGCGGATCCTGGTTTTCCACTCCGGGGCCGATTCGCCAATTCTCCGGCGTTGCAAATGCACATGGCTGCTGCTGTGATTGGCGATCGTGGCGCCTGCGTCAGCCATCTCCCGCAACTGGTCCCAGGTCATGACCGGCCCTGTCCGGGCATCAATGGCAGACGGACAGATAAAGACGGTAAAGGGAAAACCATGCCTTTTCAACCGGGGAAACGCCTCGCTGTAAACGGACTCGTACCCATCATCGAAAGTCAAGGTCACCGAACGAGGGGGCAATAATCCACCTCTTTGCAGGCTGTCGACCACCGTGGCCAAGGGCAAAACCGAGTACGAGGGGTCTCCGGTCAGCAGGTCCAGGATTTCCTCGAAGGCTACCGGTGAAATACTGGTGACGGCTGGAGTCTCTTCGCTGACGTGATGGAAGATCAGGGCAACCGCCCGGGTTGGGGAATCTGCAAAAACCGGGATACTCCCCATCAGAGTGATCGCCAAAAGGATCGCCAAAAAGACCACCAGGGCAACTGGATGTTTCCACTTCATTACTGCTCCGTGATCATTGGATATAATCGACCATGGTGGAGGAAAAAAGCGCATTGTCATCGACGACCTTGAGCTGCGCCGAATGATCCCTCCCAAAAAAGGTATAGGGTGTTTATCAAGTACGTGTCAAGTCATGGCATTTGCGGCGTAGCGGCATTTTGCTGCTCACTGTTCACTTTCCGATTCAACCCCTAAGTTTCGGTCTTGATCGAATGGCGGGAATTGCGGTTTCAGAGTGCTCCAATCTAAAGTTTTCGAGGCTTTTTTCTCAAGAAAATGCGACAGAGGACGAATAGAATGAGGTCCAACCCATATAGGAATCTACTATCCGGAGATCATTGATCATGGCGGATGAGACAAGCGTACTGTTCGTTGACGATGAAGCCCACATCCTGACTTCCTTGAAACGCCTGCTGCGCAAGGAGTCATACCGGATATTCACGGCCGACAGCGGTGAAGCGGGCCTGGATATTCTGAGTGAGAATGAGATCCAGATGGTCGTCTCCGACCACCGCATGCCGGGAATGAGCGGGACCCAATTTCTCCAGAAAGTTAAGGAAAATTATCCCGACACCATACGGGCTGTGCTTTCGGGCTACGCTGAAGCCAGCGCCATCGTAGATGCCATCAACGAGGGAGAGGTTCATCGTTTCATCGGCAAACCCTGGAATGACGATGACCTGAAAGGGACGGTCCGCCAAGGGTTGGAACATTTTCACATCCTCGAAGAAAATAGAGAACTCCAGAAACAATCCGCCCTTCAACTGGAACAACTGGCACAATTGAACCAGAGTTTGGAGAAATCAGTTGAAATAAGGACCCGCACCCTGCAACTAGGCCAGGAAGTGTTGGAAAGCCTGCCCCTAGTAGTATTGGGGATCAGCCAGGAAGAGGAAATCGTTCTGACCAACGGGATGGCCCGCTCTTGTTTTGGACCTCTGGCCACCATGGTTCCCGGAACCGAAATCGAGGACATCCTGCCTGACGTAGCTGTCCAGGCTATTCGCTCCTACCTTACCAATACACCGATTGAGGAATTTACTTTTGAATGGGAGGGGAGAGAGCTCCAGGCTAAGCCCGCCAAGCTTGGAGATGCTGGGGCCCCGCGGGGATGCGTTCTACTTTTGAGGGAGAGTTCCCCATGACCCAAACCATCGATTGCACTGACTTGGTTCATAAGAAAATCAAGGAATTGCCTCCTCTGCCGCTGGTCATTCAAAAGCTGACTGAGGTAATGGAAAATCCTTCCAGCTCGGCTGACCATGTGAAGGAAATCCTGTCCTCGGACCAGGCCCTGGCAGGCAAAGTGCTCAAGCTGGTCAACTCATCCTTCTACGGTCTGTCCGGGGAAGTGTCCACGATCTCACGCGCCGTGGTAATCCTGGGTTTCTCGGCCGTCCGTAATCTGGCCACGGGCCTGGGCGTGGTCAAGCTGATGGGAAAACCCTCCACTGACCAGATCGTCAAGGATTTCTGGCGCCACTCCGTCTCCACCGGAGCAGCAGCCTACGTACTGGCCCAACACACCGATTACGCGGATCCGGAAGAAGCTTTCATCGCCGGCCTGCTCCACGACCTGGGCGGATTGATCCTCATCCTGGCCGTTCCCAAAGAGTACCAGGAAGTTATGGACCTCGGTCCCGACAACATGATCGAGAACGAGCAGAAACTCCTCGGCATTACCCACGCCCGGGTTGGCCAAAAGGTGCTGAAACACTGGAAGCTACCCAAAAACCTGTGCGATGCCGTTCGATACCATCACACGCCCAAAATCTTCAACGGCAAGGAGGACCCCCTGGTCTCGATCGTGGCCCTGGCCGACACCCTATCTTGCGCCCACGGGATGCTCTACGAAAGATCCCTCACCAACGAGGATTTTCCGAAATTGATTCAGGTAACCGGGCTGGATGTTTCTGAAGTGGGAGATATCCTGAAAGAAATGGATGACCGGGTTTGTGCCACCAGAAACCTCCTGAAACTGGGCGATGAAATCATGATCCAGCAAACTACATCCGGACAGGAGACCCCAAGAAGTGTGGTCCTACTCTGCACCAGCCCCACGCAGGCAACCTGGGGCCAGCAGATCCTGAATCACTACGGACACAACTTGATCCCAATGAAGAAATTCTTTTCCTCGCCTGATGAGCACGAAGAAGTGGATCTTGTGCTCGTGGACCCGGAAAGTGTATCGGCGGAACAATTGGCCAAAATGAAGCCCGTCCTGGAAAAGTTCTCAGGAAAAATCGCCGTTTTAGGTGAGGATCCAGAGGATGTTGTTCGGGATGTTTTAGGTCACGCAGTGAGGTCGATTCCACTGGCTTTTTCCCGTTGTGATCTGGAGAATCAGGATTCCGGGTAATCAAAGCCGATTCCGTCTTGGCCGTTTTCAATCTTGGGTTCAATTGGCTGAATTTGGATTTATGCGCTATTTCGGGCGCGACCTCCCGGTCACCTCTATTTGCTTGAACACCCAAAGAAAAAACATGAGATAATTCGGGTCTTGGGAATGTGGAACAGACCAGCGAAAAAGCCTTCCCCCGGGGGAAATTTCGCTATGCGTCAACTGGACGAGATTGAAACCGTCGAGAGAGCTTCTGCTGAGAACCTTTTCTCTGGAAACTCCCTTTTGAATTATTCCTGATTATTGGGAACAGATTCAAGGTCAGTATTCCCGATTACGTTTTCGGTGGATTCTTGGACCGGAGGTACCTCGTCCTCTTCCAAGGGATTCAAAACCCACATGGGAACCTTCAACCCAACCGTTGCCTCGTAATTCTGGATCCGCTCCAGAAGGCTTATGGACACCTCTTGGCCGCCGGCCACGAGCAGCACACCGGTCTTCGATTTCACGTCCTCTGTGAAAACCATGCCGGTGCGCAAATCGCGCAGGGACACACCCCGTGCGGTTTCCTTGCCATCGCCCTTTTCGGCTACTATCGCGAAAACATTCAGAACATCAGGGTCGTATAACCCTTTGCCGGCGTTCATATTGTCGATGATCCGGCCCGGGGATTCCCCCTTGCTCTGCAATTCCTCCCAACGCACGGCGACCTTCAGAATCCTGGCGCCCAGAGGGATTTCCTCCCCTGCAACTGAGTCCTGGGGAAAGCCTGTGCCGTCGAAGTTCTTTGTCTGGTAATCGAGGATTTCAAGGATCCCGTCCAAACGCGGGATGCCGCCCAGCACATTCCGAGTCATCTCGGGTAAACGGGCGACCATGGTTTGTTCCGCCACGCTCAGTTCGTCTCCCCGGTACACCTTCATGATCGTTTCTTCCGGCAGGGTAATGGAACCGATCTGGGAAAGCATGGCCGCCACCTCGATCTGCCAGAGATCGGGTACACTCAGCTCGGTGGCCATCATGGTGGCAAAGTGCCGAATCCTGGTTCCCCGTCCGAAAGCGGCGGGGTTGGACAGGGACAGAACCTCGGTCAGGGCATGGATACTGCCCTTGAGTGTCTGCTCCAGTAGTACTTTCTCCGCCGTGAGGAGTTGGTATTGCCTGATCGCGTCATTGAAAGCGTCGCGAAGAACACTGGCGGGGCAGGGCTTGGCGATGAAGCGAAAAATATTTCCCTCGTTGATGGCGCTGACCACTGTCTCCATGTCGGCGAAGCCGGTCAAAAGCAAGCGTACCGTATCGGGGAATTCTTCCCGGACCGCTTTCAGAAAAACCGCCCCGTCCATTTCCGGCATCCTCATATCTGAAACGATGATCTGAAACGGGCCCTCGTTTCGCATCATCTCCAGCCCCTGCCGGCCGCTGGCTGCCGTGTGGATATCGAATACCTTCCTCAAGCTGCGCTGAATCGCCTTGAGGATGTTCTCTTCATCATCCACGCAGAGGATTCTGATATCTTCGCTCATCAGACTGGCCTTTCCTGGATTGGACAGGTTTTCCATCGACACCTTGTTTCGGTCTTCCCCTTAAGATTCTCAGAATCGGCCGATAATTCAGGGAGTGAACAAGTTTTTCCCTACCTACCACCAAGGGTAGTCTCATGGCTTCCATTATTATCCTGGCTCTCATCCTGGCCCTGGCCGCAACCGTTGCAGGAAGCCTCTTCTTATGGAGAGAGAACCGCCTTTCCAGGCAGCCCGCAGAGGAATTTATACGGAAGGCCCAGGAACTTGAACAATACCAGCTGGACTTGAAAAGTGAATTCAACCGACTACAGCGGGTAGAGAAGGATCTGCGGGAGAGCCAGGCATTCAGTGAATCCCTATTCCAGGCCACCCAGGCGGGGCAGATCATCATCGATCCCAACAACCACCAGATCATGGACGTCAACCTTGCCGGAGCAAAAATCCTGGGTTGCACTCCCAATGAAGTAATCGGGAACGACGCCCAGATTTTCAATCTCTGTCCCCGGCCACGGGAAGGTTGCGAATTGGACCTCAACGCTGAACAGGGCAACGTGCAAGTTGAATTCACTCGCCTGGATGGGACCAGGGTACCTGTTCTGCGCTCGTTCACACCCATGTGGAGCCAGGCCTCCGATCTAGTCGTTTCCAGTTTCCTGGACATAAGCGAGATGAAGAATAAAGAGAAGGAGCTGGTTGATTTCAACGATAAGCTGGCCCAAATGATGGAGGAATTGAAGAAGTCCAAGGAACACGTCGCCCAGTCGGAAAAGTTAGCATCCATCGGGCAGTTGGCAGCCGGAGTAGCCCATGAAATCAACAACCCTCTCGGCTTCGTCACCAGCAACCTGGGGACGATCCAGGAATATTCCCAAACCGTAAAGACCTTGCTTCTCCTGTACGGAAAACTGAACGATTTGGACGACGATTGCACCGAGGAACGGGATGCCTTGCGCAAGGAGATAGACCGGATTCGCGAAGAAGATGACCTGGAATTCATCGCCCAGGATGTTGACAGCGTGTTGAACGAGTCCATGGATGGCGTGAACCGCGTGGCAGAGATAGTCCAGAACCTGAAAAGTTTTGCTCGCTCCGATACCTCCACGATTGTCAACCATGACATCAACGAAGGCATCGAAAGCATGATCAAGATGGTCTGGAACGAGTTGAAGTACCACTGCAAGGTGGAGAAGAATTTCAGCGAAATTCCGGAGGTTCAGTGCCATCCGGGCCAGATCAACCAGGTTTTGATGAATATGCTGGTCAATGCAAGCCATGCCATTGGAGAGAAAGGCGGGACCATTACCGTCTGCACGGATGTGGTGGAAAACCAGGTGGAAATCAAGATCTCAGACAGTGGCAAGGGAATTCCGGCCGACATCCTGCCCCGCATCTTCGACCCCTTCTTCACGACCAAGGACGTGGGCAAGGGAACGGGCCTGGGCTTGTCCATCAGCCACGGCATCATCCATGATCACGGGGGGCGTATCGAAGTAGACAGCATTGTGAACCAAGGGACGGAATTTCGCATCTACCTGCCTTTATCTGGAGGTCCCATCCCTGATAGCTCAAGCCCCTCACAGGAAAACCCGGAATCGGAATTGGTTGGTTGAATTAGGGAAGTGAACCGTCCTTGATTTGCTGAGATTGGAAGAGGTAACGGGTGAAAATCGAGCACAAGGTTCTACCGTACATTGTCGCCATCGCCGTTATTGGCCTGGCTACCGGCATGCGGATATGGCCGCTGGGGGCCCTGGGATTGCGCATCCCCTGGGTAACTTTTTATCCTGCGGTGATGGCTGCCGCTCTCTATGGTGGCTTTTCCACGGGTATTGTAGGAACAGCGCTTGCCGTTCTCGTTGTCCTGTTCTGGTCTCCCACCGACCTGCCTTTCATTGATGATCCCGGCGACTGGTTGGGTATAGCTGTCTTTTCGGTGAACGGCACTTTGATCTCGATGATGAGTGGAGCAATGCACCGCGCAAGGACCCAGGCCACAAAGGCCAAGGAACTGGCCGAAGCCGCCAATAGTGCCAAGAGCGTTTTCCTGGCCAACATGAGCCACGAGCTTCGCACTCCGCTCAACGCGATCCTGGGCTTCACCAATTTGCTGAGGAAATCGCCCGAGGCCAGCTTCGAACAGGTGAAAAAACTGAATATCATCGCCAATAGTGGAGAGAACCTGCTGAGCCTCATCAATAACGTTCTGGATATCTCAAAAATTGAAGCCGGTCATATGATGATAGAGGATGCCGAGGTAAACCTGGATCATCTTATGCATGAAATAGAATCATTCATGTCTATCAGGGTTGCGGAGGAAGGACTGTGCTTCAGAGTCGCAATGTCACCGGACCTTCCCTCGGATATCACCGTTGATGTGGGCAAATTGCGTCAGGTGCTTACCAATCTGATTGCCAACGCCATAAAATACACTGAAACGGGTGAAGTCTCCCTTGGGGTAAGTGTAGTGGAAACGGAATCATCCGGGTCGGCGCGACTGCGTTTCGAGGTGAAGGACTCAGGCATCGGGATACCAAGCGGAGATCAAGCGGCTATTTTCTCTCCTTTTGAACAAATCGGCAACCAGCCCGCTACCGAAGCGGGAAGCGGCCTGGGACTGGCCATCTGCAAGGAATTTGTGGAACTCATGGGTGGAGTCATCGGGGTTGAAAGCGAGCCGGGAAGGGGATCCTTGTTTTATTTCGAACTGCCTGCAAACATCCCCGCCAGGTCAATCATTACCCAGCCAGAACTTCCAGGAGAACGGGTAATCGGACTGGCGGAAGGACAGCCCCGATACCGGCTTCTCATTACAGAAGACAAGCTGGAAAACCGGTTGCTCCTTCGCGAATTGCTCGAGCCGCTGGGATTCGAGCTTCGTGAGGCGGTCAACGGTCAGGAAGCCGTGGATCAGTTCAAACAGTGGCACCCCCATTTGATCTGGATGGATATCCGGATGCCCATAATTGACGGGCTGGAAGCAACCCGGATCATCAAGGAAAGTGAAACCGGTGCTGAGACCAAAATCGTGGCCCTTACAGCCCACGCGCTGGAAGAAGAGCGCCTGGAAATTCTGGCTGGCGGCTGCGATGAATTCATCCGGAAGCCCTATCGGGACACGGAAATCTATGGAGCCCTTACCAAGCAACTGGGCCTCCGCTTCCTGTTCGAGGAAAAAAATAAGTCGAGGGGAAATTGCGGAAAATTCAGCCTGGATGAAAATCATCTGAAAAATATTCCACATGGCTTGATCGATGATCTGCTGGCGGCTGCGGAGCGGTTGGACGAGGAAAGCTGTCTAAAGGTAATTAGGGTTATTTGTGATCATAACCCGGACCTGGGCGCTGGCATGCGCTGCATGGTTGAAAAAATGCAGTTCAAGGAGCTGCTTGCGGCTCTTGATAACTCAACCCACAAGGTGTCAAAATGAACAGCGAAAACACTCACGGCCTCTCCCTCAAGGAAATATTGGTCGTTGAAGACAACCCTTCCGATCTTAAATTCATGTTGGACATTCTTACCCAGGCCGGCTACCGCGTGCGGCCCGCCTGCGATGGGGAATTGGCCTTACGCAGCGTGTTGGCCAAACACCCCGATCTGATTCTGTTGGATGTCAAATTGCCGGGCATTATGGGCGTCGAAATATGCCGCCTCCTCAAGTCCGATCCGGAAACGAAAAATATTCCAGTAATTTTTCTCAGTGCCTTGGGGGAAAGCGAATTGAAGGTGAAGGCCCTTGAGGCGGGCGGCACCGACTACATCACCAAACCCTTCGAATCCTCGGAAGTTTTGGCCAGAATAAAAGTCCACCTCGACTTACACCGGCTGCAAATGGATCTGGCTATCAAGTCCGAAAAACTGACGGAGAAAATCAAGGAGCACAGGGAGTCCGAAGAAGCCCTTCGAATCAGCGAGGAAAAATTTCGGACGGCGTTTGATGCGGCCAGCGACTGCATCATAATCTGGGATCGGGAATACAATTACATTTATGTCAACCAATCTGCGATGGACTATGTGGGCATTACTTCCGAACAGGTGATCGGGAAAAATATCCGCGATGGTCAGAGTCATATGCCTGAATTCATGCGACTCTGGATGAGCCGGGTAGACTTGGTGGTGGCCTCGGGTGAGGAGCTTCGCGTACAGGACCGGACCCTCATTGGCGAACGCCTCTTCTTCACCGACTCTATCCTTTCGCCCCTTTTCGCCTCCGACGGCAGGGTCGAGGCCGTCTATGTGGCATATCGAGATATAACCGAACTCAAAAATGCCGAGAGCAGCCTGCGCCTAATGGACTTTGCCTTCAAATCCTCTTTGAGCGCGGACAGTTTGGCCAATACCGATGGTGTCCTCATTCATGCCAATCCTTCCTTTGCCAAAATTTGGGGCTAC
>JAHOYV010000002.1 GCA_019038745.1 Gemmatimonadales bacterium | reverse complement strand
ATTCCCGGCTGAGCAACTATAGGGAGAGGATAGACACAATTTCGAAGGCACAACCATTTTACCTTGCTATCGGGGGGTGGGGGGGGCAAAATACCCCTTGACCACCTCCAGCAACCGCCCAAAGAAATTACACCATACCCAGCCCCTCCCCGGAGGCTTGGCATGTAGGGCAAAAATGTAAATTTCATATTCCGAATACCCCGGAGTATTGTAGATTACAAGCTGGTCGCTGCTACATCACCAAACTTCTGGTTGGGAAGTGCCAATGTTTAATAAAATTCTGATCGCCAATAGAGGCGAAATAGCCCTTCGCATTATGAGAGCCTGTCGGGAGCTTGGGATCCAAAGTGTGGCCATCCATTCCAGTGCCGACGCTGATTCTCTTCATGTAAAATACGCTGACGAGTCTGTGTGCGTGGGGAAGAGTTCCAGCGCGGAGAGTTATCTGCGCATTCCCAATATCATTGCAGCCGCTGAGATTACCGGTGCGGAAGCTATTCACCCAGGGTATGGCTTTCTGGCTGAGAATGCGGAATTTGCCGAGATTTGCGTAGAGAATGATTTCACTTGGATTGGGCCTTCTGCGGATGTCATTCGCAATCTGGGGGACAAGGCTACGGCCAGGAGCATGACCGTGGAGGCGGGAGTTCCGGTAGTCCCCGGAACGGGACTGGTCGATTCGGTTGAAGAGGCTGAAGCTGCGGGCAGGCAGTTCGGATTCCCGGTTATCATCAAGGCCACTGCTGGAGGCGGGGGCAAAGGGATGCGTGTTGCCTGGGACGAAGCAGAATTGCGAAAAAATTACGTGGCCGCCAGGACTGAAGCTGGGGCTTCCTTTGGCAACGATGCCGTTTATATTGAGAAGTACCTGGTGAACCCGCGCCATGTGGAAATTCAACTGATGGCCGATCACCATGGCAACGTCATTCACTTCGGGGAGCGGGATTGCTCGGTTCAGCGGAGGCATCAGAAACTTATTGAAGAAGCTCCTTCGCCAGCCGTTAGCGAAGAGTTGCGTCAAAGGATGGGGTCCGCAGCGGTATCTTTGGCTCGGAATGTAGGATACCGGTCGGCTGGAACGGTGGAGTTTCTTTTGGATGAAGACGGTTCATTTTACTTTATGGAAATGAACACTCGGATCCAGGTAGAGCATCCCGTTTCTGAAATGGTCACTGGATTCGATTTGATGAAGTGGATGATCAGGGTCGCAGCCGGCGAACAATTCGACTTTACCCAGGATGACGTTGTGGTCAAGGGCCACGCCATTGAGTGTAGAATCAATGCGGAGAATCCGGAGCGGGATTTCATGCCCTGTCCCGGGCGGGTCTTTTATTTCCACGCGCCGGGTGGGCCAGGTATCCGGGTGGACACCCACGTCTATTCGGACTATTTGGTGCCTCCGCACTATGATTCATTGTTGGCCAAGATTATTGCTCATGGCAAGGATCGTGAAGAAGCTGTTGCAAGGATGCGTCGGGCGCTGAGCGAATGTGTGTTCGAAGGTTTGCCCACCAGCACTCCGTTCCATCTCGAAGTGCTGAATAATCCTGTCTTCCTGCAGGGGAAGGCCACGACTCGCTTCCTGGAAGAGGAATTGTCTCATCTGCAGGAGGGTCTGCGTGTCAGGGCGAAAACCGAAGAAGGCTAAATCCCGCAAAAAACCGGCTTGGTACGAGGCTTCCTGGTTGAGTGGCCTTCTTCTGCTGACTGTAGGGGTCTACCTGGGGTTGTCCTTGGCCGGGACCGGTGAACCCTGGTGGCTGGGCTGGTTAACCGGACGGCCAACCGCTGATCCTTTCGCCGGGGATAATCCAGGCGGGCCTTTCGGGATTTTCATGAGTGGAATTCTGCAGCTGGTCTTTGGGGCAGTCTGGTGCTGGCTGTTTCCAGTATTTCTTTGCGCTGCCGGTTTTGGGTTTTTTACTGGGCGGTTTGGGTGGTTGAGGCCGGTCCTTATCCGGTCGGTGCCGGTCTGGTTGATTTCCGCCGCCTGGATTGCCCAACCCGGTGGGCCCTTGGAGACCGAGAATGCCGCTCGTTTGGGCGGTGGTGCCGGCTTCCTTTTGGCCAGGGGATTTCATGCCATGTTCGGGCTTTGGGGTGGCCGGATATTTCTTTCCCTTTTCCTCCTCGTGCTGCTGATTCTCGTGTTCAAACCCTGGCTAGGGTGGTTGGGTCGGCTTCTGGTTGGATCTTTTCGATACCTGCTAGGCGGGCTCGGTGGGCTGTATCAATTAATCGGTGCTCCGTTTGTTCTTCTGGCTCGTGGGACTGTCGGGTTAAGCAGGCGAATTCGTGCTGCTTTTGCTGCCCTGGGCCGAAGGAACAGCAATTCAAATTCGGAGCCGAAAATGGCTCGGCGGCGAGAGGGCTCTTCCGGGAATGAATCAGGATTGGGTGATTCCCCAACAGATCGTCGTGTACACAACCTTCCTCGATCCAGTTCTCAATATGGTGATCCCTCCCTTGAGATTTCATCCGAACAAGAGGGGTATGACTCGGATTCCTTTACTCCGGATCATGGCCCCGCGCCGGAAGAGCGGGTGTTGCCCGGAGCTTCCGGTGAGGCGTTGACCAAAAATGGGCCGCCTTCGGGCACGAGTCCAGGCTCGCGCTCAAAACCCCGGGTACGCAAGAGGAAAATGAAGGCTGGAAAACTACCTTCCCTGGATCTCTTGACTCCGGCGAGTCCCGAAGCCCAATCCGTTACGGCGGTGGAATTGGATTCCAGCGCCGACTTGCTGGAGGAGACGCTGCGTTCCTTCGGCGTCGAGGGAGAAGTCAAGGATGTCAGGCCTGGTCCGGTGGTTACAACGTTTGAATTCCAACCCGGCCACGGGATCAGGGTCAACCAGATCGTTCAACGTTCCGACGACTTGGCGTTGGCAATGCGGGCTCGTTCCATCCGTATGGAGGCTCCTATCCCGGGCAAGGCCGCAGTGGGCATTGAGATCCCGAATCCGAAAGCCCAAATGGTGCGTCTGCGGGAAGTTTTGGAACTTGGTGGACAGAGTCGTCGGGAACCCTTGTCGGTAATCCTGGGTAAGGATGTGGTTGGGCGGCCGGTTTCCATCGACTTGGCCTCGTTGCCTCATCTGCTGGTCGCCGGATCCACAGGTAGTGGCAAGTCTGTTTGTCTTAATTCAATGATCTGCAACCTCCTGCTGAATAATCAGCCGACTACGCTGCGAATGATTTTGATCGATCCCAAAATGCTCGAAATGAGCGTATACAACGGAATCCCACATCTGCTTTTGCCGGTAGTCACCGATCCGCGTGAGGCCCTCAAGGCCCTGCAGTGGATGGTGGCTCAGATGGAGTATCGCTACCGGAAACTGGCCAAGTATTCGGTGCGGAACATCAAGCAGTATAACGATAAAGTGGGACTCGGCGAAGTGATCGACAGCGCTGGCGAAAAGGTTACCGAACCCATGCCGTATTACCTCACGGTGGTGGACGAATTGGCGGACCTGATGCTGCAACTGGGTAAGGATCTGGAAGACCTGATCACCCGTCTGGCCCAGAAGGCGCGGGCGGTAGGGATTCATCTGGTGCTTGCTACTCAGCGGCCGAGCGTGGATGTACTGACCGGGGTGATCAAGGCCAATATCCCCTGCCGGATCGCCTTCCGGGTCATTCAAAAGAATGATTCCCGGACAATTCTGGATATGAACGGCGCCGAGCAGTTGCTGGGCAACGGAGATATGCTCTATCTGCAGCCGGGACGAGCCCTGCCGGTACGCGTTCACGGTTCCTTCATCGACGTAGACGAGTGCGAATCCCTGGCCGCGCATTGGAGACCATTCTCGGAGGAAACAGAGGATATCAGCCTGGACGATAATCCCGCCGGAGGAGGAATGCACACCGGCGAGGATGACCTCTACGAAGACGCCAAGCGCATTGTGGTCAATCATCAGAGCGGATCCACATCCCTGCTGCAGCGACGTCTGCGCATCGGTTACACGAGGGCCGGGAGGTTGATGGACATGCTGGAGGAGTCCGGCGTTGTGGGGCCCTTTACAGGCAGCAAGGCCCGGACGGTTCTCATCAAGGTTGAGGAACTTTCCGATCCGGATCAGGAGTTTGATTGATGGCACGTAGGGTATTCTGCGCCACCCTGGGCTGTGACAAGAATCTCGTCGATTCCGAGGCTTTGTTGGGTCGCTTCGCCCTGTCCGGTGTGCAAGCGGTGGCCGACCCCGAGGAGGCCGACATCTGGATCCTGAACAGTTGCGGTTTCATTGATGCGGCTCGTCGGGATAGCGAGGAAACCTTGTTGGAACTGATCGAGCATAAGGGGGAACGAATCCTGGTGGTTTGCGGGTGCTGGTCCCAGGAACACGGGGAAGATATCCAGCAGCGTTTTCCGGGGGTGGACATCGTTGCCGGAGTGGGTCAGTTTGATCGGGTGGTAGCGGCTTGTATGGGTCAGGCGGATCCGGCAACTGGTGGGGATGGGGCGCCCCCTTCCGGCATTCGAAAGAACTCTTTCCCACTGGTCGGTTCACCTCTGGTTGAGGATCCCATGGTGGTGCAATACACAGGGATGCTGGACCGTCCCTTGCTTACTCCACAGCATTTGGCTTTCGTAAAAATTGGGGAAGGTTGTAACTTCAACTGTTCTTTCTGCCGTATCCCCATGATTCGAGGCAAGCAGAGAAGTCGGACTACCGCTGAGATCGTTACCGAGGTACGAGGTCTTGTGCAACGGGGCGTTTCCGAAATCCAACTTGTGTCACAGAATACCAGCGATTTCGGCCGCGACACAGGCGAGAACCTGCTTGGGCTTACTACTGCTCTAAACGGCATTGATGGTCTGCGCTGGATCCGGCTCCTTTATCTTTATCCTGGTCTGGTATCTGTCGGTGATCTCCTGGCCTTGCTCGATCTGCCTCTCGTGGTTCCCTACCTGGATCTGCCCATCCAACACGCTTCGGATCGCCTCTTGAGTGGAATGCGTAGACCCGGAGGAAACTCCTCCAACTCGGCTTTCTTTCGGGCACTCCGCCGGGAGCGTCCGGACCTCGTCTTGCGTAGCACCGCTCTGCTGGGATTTCCGGGGGAGGAGGATGAGGATGTGTCCCGTCTGGCTGATTTTTTGGCCGAAGTGGAATTTGACCACTTGGGCACCTATCGTTATTCTCCCGAGGCGGGGACCGATGCGGCTGGATTGCCGGACAGGGTTCCGGACGAAGTGATTTTGGATCGGGAATGCCTTATCATGGATCTCCAGGCTGGCATTTCCCTGGGTCGCCAGATCAGTAGGCTGGGTCGCTCCTTCGAGGTGGTTATTGATCAGGTTGTACCTTCCCTCTCGTCGGTCGAAGCTGAAGATGTGGGGCTTCAGGAACTGGTTGAGTCTCTGGCCGAGGGAGAATGGTTGGCTGGACGGGAACGTGAGGATCTATCCGGTGTTCAGGGCCTCAACACCGAACGGGCCATCGGTCGCAGCCATCATTACGGTTATGATCTGGACGGAGTAGTCGTAACCAATGCAGCGGGCCTGCGGGCAGGGGATCGGGTTCAGCTGGAATTCACCGGAGTCTCGTCCTTCGATACCTGGGCCGAAAAGCCAGAGCCCACCCATTGAAATGAAAGTCAGAGCGGTCATGTTGACGATCCGAACTCTGGAAAAATCCTGGATCCGGGCCTGGTTGGCCGGAGTGATTCTTTGTGTGGTTGCCATTTCGGGCGCGGGTGCTGAAGAATCTAACTCCACCGCCCCTTTCGGTTTTTCCGGTTTAACGGCTACCGATTCGGTTCGGACCAATCTTTGGATCTGTGAAGCGTTAATGGAAGAGGTCGCCGGGTATGCGACTCGGAACCTTAACCCGGCTCCCGGCGCCGTACGAGTAGAACCTCGGGGCAAGATGGAGGGGGAGGAGTTTCTGGGCCAGGCTATATTCGAGGTGCTTACCGAGGCAGGGTACGAGGTCTTCACCGATGTTGGGGATACCTCCAGACAGGCTGCGGTCGATTACATCTACGCTTATAACGTCAAGGGAATAGAACTCTCTTATCCTCGGGCAGGACGCACCTTGGGGTTGTGGCGGCAATGGGTGGACCGGGACTTGAGTATCTCGGCGGATATTGAAATTCTTGAGGCCGGTACCGGGAAGGTGCTCTTCAAAGACTTGGTAGTCCGCCGGTTCAGCGACCGCATCGGAGCTGGTGATCTGGGGATGGTTAATTCCAAAATTTTCTCCTTCACGAGCGCGGAAACCTCCGAAAGTGGTTGGCGAAGGCGGCTGGAAGAAATCGTTGTGGCGGGTACCTTGACCGGCATGGTCGTTGTCTATTTTGCGAACACTGGCAGTTGAACCTCGTCCAACCGGGCGATTCGGTCCTTGGAGGATCATGTTGAAGATATATTTTGGCGTTCCCCGTTTTGTCCGGAATATTCCAGTGACCCTGCTGGCTGCTGCCGGCCTGTCTCTTTCGCTGGCAGGAATGATCGGTTGTGGAGCCGGAAACCCCTTTCCGGTAGGTAGTTATGAGCGCGGACAGCATTTCGTGGAAAAAGAGAACTACGTTGAGGCCGTGGCTGCCCTGGAAAGTTTTGTCCGGCACAATCCCACCGACAGTCTAGCTGCCGAGGCTCAGTTTCTGAAGGCCATGACCACGATGAAAATGGATGAATTTCCCTTGGCCGCCGTGGAATTCCAGATTCTTCGGAAAGACTATCCTACTTCCAATCGGGTAGAGGAAGCCAACTTCCGTGAGGGAATCGCCTACTTTAGGCAGGTGGGGCGGATTGAGAGGGACATTTCCGGGGCGTTGGGTGCCCGTAGGCATTTTCAGGATTTTCTGGTGAAATACCCACAATCCTCCTTCCGGCCGGAGGCCGAAGGATTCTTGCTGGATATCTCGGACTTGGTCGTGCTTAAGCGCTTGCGCCAATGCAAAGTTTTTCGCCAGCTTCGCCGTTTCGGGGCAATTGAGCTGACCATGGATCTGGTCTTGACCCAGGAACCCGGAAGTCGGCTCATTGACCGGGTGTTGTTTGAGCGGGCTAAGGTAGCTGGAAAACTTGAGGATGCAGAAACCCAGGTGACCATGTATCGTCGTTTGGTTCAAGAATATCCGGACAGTCCATTGGCAGAAAAGGCCCGCTCGGAGCTTGAAGGGATTTCCATACCGGATCCTCAAGTCGAATCTGAATCAGGCCCGTCAGCCAAACCGGATCCTGCTCCGGAAAGCGACCAGTGATCCGGGCCGTCTTCGGCGGCACGTTTGACCCGGTGCACTCAGGTCACCGGTTGATCGTTCAAGCGATCCTGGCCGAGGGATTGGCCGATTTTATTCACGTTGTTCCTGCCTGGCTGTCTCCCCACAAAACCGGTTTCAGTGCTTCGCCCGAGCACAGGCTCAACATGGTCCAGCTTGTTTTCAGAGCTGGGGATGATCGTGTCGTTGAAACGCTGGAGATGGATCGTGCATCTCCTGGTTTCACTGTCGAAACCCTTTCCGAGTTGAGGGCTCGTTACCGGGAGGATCGCTTCCGGCTCGTGGTTGGGGCCGATAATCTGGCAGCGTTTGGGGACTGGCACGCTCCGGAGAGAATACTAGAGCAGGCCGATCTCATAATTCTGGCTCGACAATCGGGGGATTTGTCGGAGATGTGTAAGCAAGCCGGGATTGCTTCTGCAAGCTGCCATCTGCTGGGGGATTTCGACGAACGCGTGTCAGCTACCGAAATTCGTGCTAGATTTGCCGCCGGGGAAGAATCCGGGTCCGGGTTGGATCCAGCCGTGCTTGCTTATATCCACGATCACGGTTTGTACCGGGGCTGACCCTCGGGATCCATTGCATCCCCCGAAAGGACTTTTTGTGTCCCTGATCCTAGTTGACGGCTCCGCCCTGTTTTACAGGGCCCATTATGCCTTTGCAAAACGACCCTTGACCTCACCGGACGGAGAAACTACTTCCGTAGTCTTCGGTTTTTTCAACTCCCTGTTACGACTTATCCAGCAGTATGAACCGACCAAGATGGCGGTCGTCTTCGACGTGAAGGGGAAGAATTTCCGTCACGAAATGTATTCCAAGTACAAGGCGAACCGGAAACCCATGCCGGATGAATTGGCCGAGCAGTTGCCTCGCCTGCGCGAATTGCTGGCTGCCTGGGGCATTGCTGTGCTGGAAAAGGGAGGGGTCGAGGCCGATGACGTAATTGCCACCATCGCCAGGCGCTCCGAGGGAGTCTGTGACAAGGTCTGGCTTTATAGCGGGGACAAGGACTTCATGCAGTTACTGGACGACAGGGTCTCCATGCTCAAGCCGGGTAAGGGTGGGGATGCGCCTATCGAGTTTACGGCCGACCGGGTAAGAAAAGAGTACGGACTTGAACCGAAGGATCTGATCCAGGTCTTTGCCTTGGCGGGTGACCAAGCCGACAACATTCCTGGTGCTCCTGGAGTAGGCGACAAGACAGCGCGCAAATTGGTTTCTGAATTCGGCAACCTGGAAATCCTGTACGAGCGCCTGGACAAGAGTAAACTGACGCCCCGACTGAAGCGGGTGCTGGGGGAGAGTCGAGAACAGGTCTTTCTGTCCCGCCGACTTTTTACAATTGTGGACGATGTCGATGTGGAACTGAATTGGGATTCCCTGACTACTGTTTTACCCACTGGGGACGAGATCACTTCCCTGCTGGGGGAATTGGGCCTGCGGAGGGTTATTCAACTGACCAGTCAGGTTGCCCGGCAGCTGCCTGACCGGGTTGCTGGAGTTGCAACAGGGGCAACAACTGTAGCGCCGTCTTCCGACGCCGAACCTGGTGCCCCCGAGAAAACGGCGTTGCCTGCCCCGGAGGAATCGTGGGCGGAAAAGTGTCTCGCCCGTGGTTATCGGTCTCTGGATTCTCCCGAGAAGATCGCTCGCTGGTTGGAGGAATTGGATCCCGGCGCGACGCTGGCAGTTGATACCGAGACAGACGATTTGCGCAAGGACACCGCCCGCTTGGTGGGAATCTCCCTGGCCGGTTATCGCCGCTCCGGAGAGCGATTTGAGCCGGCCTATATCCCCATCCGTTGGCGAAGACCGGATGAAGCCGGCGATGCAATGGGAACCCTCTTCCCGGTTGGCCCGATTGAGGATCAACTCGCAGTGATTCGCCCTCTGTTGGCGCCGGTTTTTTCTTCAGCCGGCAACCTGAAGGTTGGGCAGAACCTGAAGTTTGACCAATGGATTCTAGGGCGTCATGGATTGCCCCTGGCTGGACCCTTTTTCGACACAATGCTTGCTGCCTATGTTTTGGATCCCGGCCTTATGAGCCATGGTCTGGATGAATTGGTCTTGTCGAACCTTGGACATCGGATGATGCCCTACAAAGAGCTCTTCGCCTCCAACGATCGCTTGAAGGATATCCTTGCGGTAGACTGCGATAAACTGGCCCTTTACGCGGCGGAGGACGCCGACTTCACTTTGCGTCTGTACGAAATCCTGGCCGGTCGTTTGAAGCAGGAGGGTTTTCTCAGCCTTTTCCAGGATTTGGAAATGCCCGTTTCCACGGTGCTGCTCGCAATGGAACGCAACGGTATCATGATCGATCAGGATTTTCTGGCTTCGCTCTCCAGTCGATTCGAGTCGGAACTTGAGGGCCTGGAACACCGAATCCACGAGCTGGCCGGTGAGCCTTTCAACGTCCAAAGCCCGAAACAGCTGGGCGTGATTTTGTTCGATAAACTGGGCTTGAAACCAATAAAAAAAACCGCCACCGGCTGGAGTACGGATGTTTCGGTCTTGACCGTCCTGGCCGAAGAACACGAATTGCCTGCTCTTGTCCTGGAGTATCGGCAAGTGGCGAAGCTGCAGAATACCTACGTCGTTACCCTGCCCAAGCTGGCCAACCCGGTTACAGGGCTTATTCACACCTCCTACAACCAGGCAGTGGCCGCCACTGGAAGACTTTCCAGTTCGGACCCCAATCTGCAAAACATCCCGATTCGGACCGAATTGGGTAGATTGATCCGACAGGCTTTCGTGCCCCGCGAGGAAGGGAACGTATTCCTTTCCGCCGACTACTCCCAGGTTGAATTGCGTCTGCTGGCCCATCTGGCCGATGACCCCGGTTTGCTGGCAGCCTTCCAAGAGGGAGCCGATGTACATCGCCGGACAGCCGCCCTGATCGCCGGCGTTGCCGAGGAGACGGTGACCAGCGATATGAGGAGTCGGGCCAAGGCCATTAATTTCGGGGTTATATACGGCATGGGTGCGCGGGCACTGGCCCGACAGATCGGTGTTACCGTCAAAGAGGCGGCTTCCTTCATCGATACTTATTTTGAGACCTATCCGGGCGTACGGCAATTCATCGAAAGGACGAAGGACCAGGCCCGGCGGGATGGATGGGTTGAGACCCTTCTCGGCCGGCGGCGTCTGTTGCCCGATATCGCCTCAGGTAATCCACGCATTCGCAGTTTTCAGGAAAGGGTCGCGGTCAACACCCCCATCCAGGGCACGGCGGCTGACATGATCAAGTTGGCCATGCTCGCGGTCGACCGGCGCCTGGCAGCAGAAGGCGGAGAGATCCGGATGTTGTTGCAGGTCCACGACGAACTGGTATTCGAAGTGCCCAGAGGTGTGGTGGGTGAAGTGGGAGAGTGGGTTCGCCGGGAAATGGAAGGCGCCATGGAGCTGAAGATTCCTCTTGTCGTGGAGATCCACGCGGGAGATAACTGGGCGCAGGCTCACGGATGATGCGCTGGGTCGTGACCGGTCCAACCGGCGCGGGCAAGAGCGCTCTGACCCGACGACTGGCCGCAAGAGGGGCGGAGGTCCTGGATGGTGATCTCCTGGGCCACGAGGTTCTTCGGGACCCGGCGGTCATCAGGAAAATCAAGCAGACTTTCGGATCCCAATTCATCATCGGGGGCGAGGTCGACAGACCGGGTCTTGGACAGCTGGTTTTCGCGGATGGGGAGGCCCTGCTCAGGCTGAATGGAATTACCCACGGGCCCTTGTCGGAGCTAATGACCCGTAGCCTGGATGAATTGGCCGCCACAGGCGACCACTCGCTTGCCGTCCTGGAAGCGGCCGTGTATTTTCTTTTGCCGACCCCGCCGTCAATGGATCTGGTGATCCTGGTTACCGCGGAGGCGGGTGTAAGAGTAGAGAGATTGGTCTCTGCCGGGTTGAAACCCGAGATGGCCAGGAACCGGATTGCGCGTCAGAGGGCCATGGAACCTGCTTTTACCAAGGCAGACGTCGTTATAAACAACACGGGATCCCTGACGGATCTGGAGCGCATAGTGCACCGCTTGCTGGCCGAGCATCTGCCTCCGTCAGCTCAGTAGTCAACAACAGGAATGGGAGTGAAGTGAAGGAAACACTGGACCGGATCGATACTGCTCTTCAACGTTTGGCGGCCCTGAAGGAGGGTCTTTGACGAAGCAACCCTCCAGGAGAAACTGAAGAAGCTGGAAGCCCGGCAATCCGAACCTGATTTCTGGAACGACCAGGAAGCAGCCGCAGTAACCCTGCGGGAAGTGCAGGCCGTCAAGCAATGGCTTGATCCGTTGACTTCGGCTTCTGATCAGGCCGATGAATTATCTCTTCTGGCCGAGATGGCCAGCGAGGAGGCCGACGAAGAGGCGGCTGCGGAAGTGGCTGAGGGTGTGGTCAAGTTGGAAGAAGCCATCGAAAAACTGGATTTCCAGTTCCTGCTCAGCGGTGAGGATGATGGTCGGGGCGCGGTGTTGGAAATTCACCCAGGCGCCGGTGGCACCGAGAGCCAGGATTGGGCCCAGATGTTGATGCGGATGTACACCCGCTATTTCGAACGGTCCGAGTGGAAGTTCAAGACCCTGGATCTACAAGCAGGGGATGAGGCCGGCATCAAAAGTGTCGTTCTGGAGGTCGATAGCGGTTTTGCCTTCGGCTACCTGAAGAGCGAATCGGGGGTTCATCGACTGGTTCGGATTTCACCCTTCGATTCGCAGAGTCGGCGTCATACCTCCTTTGCCTCTGTCTTTGTTTACCCCCTGGTTAATGACGATGTGGAGGTGGAGATCGATCAGAGCGACCTGCGAATCGACACCTATCGAGCCCAGGGCGCAGGTGGACAGCACGTGAATAAAACCGACTCGGCCGTTCGGATCACCCACGAGCCTAGTGGGGTGGTGGTTCAGTGCCAAAATGAGCGCAGCCAGTTGAGGAACCGCGAGAGTGCAATGACCATGCTGCGGGCCAAACTCTACATGAAAATCATGGAAGAGCGGCAAAGGGAACGGGACGCCATCGAGGCTGAAAAAATGGAGAATGCCTGGGGCAGTCAGATCCGCAGCTATGTGCTGCAGCCCTACACAAAGGTCAAGGACCACCGCACGGATTTCGAAACCGGGAATGCCGTCGCCGTACTCGACGGTGACCTGGGTGGATTTATCGACAATTTCCTGCGCATGTCGGGAAAAAGATCGCATTGAAAATGTTCCCTGCCGGAAACGGCGCGGGCAGAAAAACAGGAGATAGCTTTGACGGACAAGAATGCACAACCCGGAAACCGGTCCGAGGAAATCGGCGCCGACCTGGAAAGCCCTCACCGGTTGATTGAAGCCCGGCTCGAAAAAATGGCCGAACTCGGAAAGAGCGTTGAGCTTTATCCCTACGGTTACGATCGGACCCACACCAGCGCCCAGCTGCAGGACCAGGAAGCAAAGCTGGCCGCCGGCGAGGTGAAAATTCGTTATCCGGGCCGCATTATGGCTAAAAGGGGAACAGGCAAGACCCTATTTGTGCCCATCTCGGATGAGTGGGGGACGGTGCAGGCTTACTTTCGCAAGGACGATCTGGGCGAAGAACCTTTTCGATTGATCCAGAAGCTGGTGGATATCGGGGATTGGATCGGGGTGGAAGGTACTCTGTTTCGGACCCGCACCGGTGAAATGACAGTCAAAGTGGAGAAGTACGTTTTTCTGGCCAAGGCGATTCGACCCTTGCCGGAGAAATATCACGACATGAGCCTGGAAAACAAGTGCCGGCGGCGCTACCTGGACTTGGCTATGAATCAGGAGTGCCGGGACCGCTTCAAGCTCCGTAGCGAGATCATCACCGAGATTCGCGCCTTCTTCGGCCGTGAAGAGTTCATGGAGGTCGAAACCCCCGTTCTGCAGACCCTGTACGGAGGAGCCACCGCTCGACCCTTCAAAACACATCACAACTCCCTGGACATGACCCTCTTCCTGCGCATCGCCGACGAGCTCTACCTCAAGCGTCTGATCGTCGGCGGGCTCGAAAAGGTGTACGAAATCGCCAAGGACTTCCGCAATGAAGGCATGGACCGAACACACAATCCCGAATTCACCATGCTCGAATGCTACGCCGCCTACTGGGACTATCATGACATGATGGACTTGATGGAGCGATTGATGGGGCAGTTGGCCGAAAAGTTCTCCGACGGGGGGAAACTGAAATACGGAGAACATGAACTGGATTTCGGTAAGCCTTTTGCGCGAGTGCGCTTCATGGATGCCTTGGCCGAGAAGACAGGTCTGGATTTGATGGTCCTTTCGGACGAGGAAGTCGCCAAAGTTGCCAAGAAAGAGGGCATCACCTTGAAGAAGGGAATGGGTCGGGACAAGATCCTGGACGAACTCTTCAGTGAACTTGTCGAGCCGGAGCTGATTCAACCCACCTTCGTCATGGATCACCCCAAGGAACTTTCGCCGCTGGCCAAGGCCCACCGCGAGACGGACGGTCTGGTGGAACGCTTTGAACTCTTCGTCGCGGGTTTTGAACTGGCCAACAGCTTCAGCGAGCTGAACGACCCGCGTGAGCAGCGGCAGCGTTTCCTGGCCCAGAAGGAGTTACTGGATGCAGGCGACGAAGAGGCCCAACAGTTGGACGAGGATTTTCTTCAGGCCCTGGAGCAGGGGATGCCCCCGACCGGAGGTCTGGGATTGGGAATCGACAGGCTGGTCATGCTTCTGATAGACAGCAACAACATTCGCGACGTGCTGCTTTTTCCGCATATGCGTCCTGAGCAGGGTCAGGTCTAGGATGGATTTTTCGGGCTACATCGCACGGCGGTACCTGCGTAGCCGCAGGCATAGTCGCTTTCTGAGCCGGGGCAGCGTTACGGCGATCATCGGCATAACCATTGGGGTGGCGGTCCTTAACATCACCTTGGCGGTAATGAACGGGTTCCACGCCGAGATGCGACGTACCTTTGTCGAAAACATGCCCATGATCACCGTCAACACTATCGCTCCGGAAGGCTTTACCGACCTGGGGGGATTGATGGATCTCATTGGGTCGGAGCATGAAGTAACCGGTGTAGCGCCATTTATCAGGCAAACGGCCCTCGTGACAGCCGATCGCCGGTGGGGTAGCCCCCGCAGCCAGCCAGGGCTTGTCTGGGGAATCGAGCCGGACCTGGTAAATTCCGTTCAACCCCTGGACTCGTATCTTCTACCGGATCCGAGTCTTCTGAATTCCCTTCACGGGGGTTTGGTGCCTCGAGTAATTCTGGGTTCCGAGCTGGGTAATAACCTGGGTGCGGCACTTGGCGATACGATAATTTTGACGGCCGTCAACGGGGAACTGGAACTGGAGAATATCGAAGCGGAGAGCCGGCGGTTCGTTGTCTTGGGCTACTTTGAGACTGGTATGTTCGAATTCGACAGTCGCTTCCTGTACATCGATCTTGATTCAGCCCGTGATTTTTTTGAATACGCGCCGGATGGCGCAACCCTGGTTGGTTTGAAGGTCCAAGACCTGATGCGTGCGGATCAGGTCGCCGACCGATTGGAGGAAATTCTCCCTCACGAATACTACGCGACCGATTGGATGGCCCTGAACGAGAATCTCTTCAACTGGATCAAGCTAGAGAAAATCATAATGATCCTTCTGTTGGGGATGATCATCCTGATCGCCGGATTCAACATCATCGGAATCCTGACCATGATGGTCGGGGAACGTCGGCGGGAAATCGGGATTCTCTTGGCCATGGGTGCTCAGAGGCGGCAGATGATGGGTGTCTTTTTGCTAAACGGGGCTTGGTTGGGGCTGGTGGGAATCTTCTTCGGAAGCCTTCTTGGGCTTGGGGGGATCCTCTTTCTGGACCGGTATGGTATTTCCCTGCCGGGCGATGTTTATTTCGTCGAGCAGGTGCCGGTCCTGTTGCAATGGGGGGATTTCTTCCTTATCGCCGGTGTTACCCTGGTTATGGCGATCCTGGCCGGGCTCCTGCCCAGCTGGGAAGCCTCAAACCTCAAACCCATGGAAATCATTCGTTACACTTGACCCCGGAAGCAGATGGAATTTTTCGAGCACCGGGAAAGGTTATACAGAGGCAAATGGATCCAATTCTGGAAGCAAAATCCCTTGGCAAGGTCTTCCCGCGGAGCGGTGGGCAGGTGGAAGTTCTCCGGGATTGTCACTTCTCGCTGAGTCAGGGAGAGTCCGTGGCCATTACCGGACCGAGTGGTTCGGGCAAGAGCACCCTGTTGAATATTCTCGGTGGCCTGGATGAACCCACCGCTGGCCAAGTTCTCCTGAAGGGAACCCCCTTGGATTTTGGTGATCACGCCGCCCTGACCAGATGGCGGTCCCGTGGAGTCGGTTTCATCTTCCAGTTCCATTTCCTTTTGCCGGATTTCACAGCTTTGGAAAACCTTCTCATGCCCGTGCGTGGTCATCGCCGGATTTCTGATCAGGATAAGCAGAGGGCCATGGAATTTCTGGAGATAACGGGTCTGGCCGATCGGGCCGATCATCTGCCGGGTGAGCTTTCGGGTGGTGAGCAGCAGAGGGTAGCAGTGGCGCGGGCCTTCATGAACCGCCCCGGGATTGTTTTGGCCGACGAACCCTTTGGTAATCTGGATAGGGAAATCGGGGCCAGGCTGGGCGATATGCTCTTCGGAATGGGACGGCAGGAACGCACCAGTCTCGTGATCGTCACCCATGATCCCGAATTGGCTGCGCGGACTGATCGGCACCTGCAATTGACGAATATGGCCTTGGCGACGGCTGAAGGAATCGGAAAGGGTGCTTCATGATCTGCCAAGCCTGCGGCAACCATCCTGCTATTGTCCATCTGGAAGAACTCAGTGGGGGAAAGCGGGTGCACCTGTGGCTATGTATGGAGTGTGCCGAGAAGCGAAAAACTTCAATTGAGAGTGATGGGTCCGGTGAAGATGGGCTCCCGGCCGGAGATGACCTTGACCTGCATTCTGATTCGCCTTTCGCCTCCTTTTTCGGCCAGGTTCTGAAGAGTGAGCGTTTTTCTGAAGGCCCTGC
>JAHOYV010000026.1 GCA_019038745.1 Gemmatimonadales bacterium | reverse complement strand
GCGGTATGTGCTTCGCAGGCCGGCTTGCCGGGGAAGAATTCAGTCATGTTTTTCCCTTGGATATTCAATCAATAATGGTGACCGGGATGTCGCATTTAATATAGCGCACAAAAGGCGAAAGCGCAAGGCAAAACACTGAAAAACATTGAATTACCTAGGCTTAATTAGGAGATTCGGTTTTCAAAACGGCCATTACCCAATCGGCGCAAGTCCATCCAGGAGGATCGAAGCATTCCGGTAACTCGGCGAAAAAGTCCGAAACCCATCAGTGCCATCACCATCACCTGCAGGATCCTGCCCGTTCTTGTCATCGCGTAACTCTCGGTCGGCCAGCCCAGCCACTCAATCAGGATTCCCCACAAGTGTAGAATCCGGAAAGAGATCACACCCGCAACGATCAAAAGGAAGGCAACGTTCAGGAGTCGATACACGACTAGAAACCACGTCAACCGCCATGTATGAGATCCGGAGAGCGGCCTCTCGGGGTTGGGAACGCGGAGCAAGTCGCACATCAGCCAGTAACCATCGGAACGGATGAAGGGAAACAGGCTCCAGACTACTGCCGCAAGCGCCATGATGCCGGCCGAACGGGAGGAAGTAGCCAAAATATTGGGCCAGGACCCTCCGGCGATGCCTTGATTGCCGACAAGTGAGCCCAAGGCGAACAATACTCCACCGAGTCCTACCTGAAAGCAGACCCCGGCGACGTCTACCCGCGCTTTTCCTTTTCGCGGTAAGGCTCCAATCGGAGTCACATCCGCGAAGAGCACTGGAATCACGAACAGCAGGCCCGCCCCGATGCCCCCTGGGGGGTAGCCCTGTCGCGACAGAGCAGCCGCATGGCCGAACTCGTGCCACAAGGCAGTGATCAGAAACAGCAGTAAAGAAAGGACTACCACCGTGCCCGAAATGGTTTGCGGCACTCCAACGACGGCCCTCTCTGAATCGGGGATGAGCCAGGGAAGCAAATAGCCCCCGGCCCCCAACAGCACTAATGCCGTCAGGGCAGGCCAAGATGCCAGCACCCGAATCTTGCTGGCAATCAGGCCCACTAAACGGCCCGGAATCATGGGGATTCTCAACCAGAGCGCCCGGCGTCGAGCACCACCATTGGACCCGGATAATGCGAATAAACTGCGGGAGCAGGATGAGCCCGACAACAAAAGATGGGCAAGAGCTTCCAGGGAAACGATCTCATCCTTTGAGAGGCTCGATTCCACTCCATCCAAAAACGCACCGACCGAAGCCCGGTCCAATCGGATACCCTGCAGTGGAAGCAGGGCCCTACCCAACCGTGGCGGCACCGCGAACCAAGTACCGCCTGTCGTAACCAACCAATCTCCATCGGGGTGAGGCGTCACCGAAAGCTCGCCTTGCAAATCTCAGCCTCCCAACCTGGCCATGCCCAGCAGGCAGAGCCGCAAGCCGTGGAAACGGACCCAGGCCTGTCCGTGAATACTCTCCAATTCCGCCAGGGTTGGTTCCCCCAGGCGTAATGTATCCAGATCCTCGTCCCTCATTCCTGCCGAATCGAAAAACCGGTCATCCGTCAGGTCTGCCAGGACACCACCCGGCCAAACTTCCGCCTGGCTTTGCAGGATAAGGCGAACGGTTTCCGGGGAGCGGTGGCAGCAGGTCAGAAAAGCGTCCTGGTAATCCCGATGTAGACCCTCGGGAACTTGGAATCCCGTCAAGCCTGAAGTGGAGAAACAAGCACAGGATTCCTTGATCATTGTCCAGAAATGCCATTGTTCCGGATGGGCACGAACTTCGCTGAATACCCAGTCGGCCATGAGTCTGGTTACCTGGTCCGGATCGGCGGTACGATCCCAGCTCTGGGATGGCTCCTTGCGCCAGATCGGACGATACTTCTTATCCCAACTCACTGAAACCAAGTGTACGGGAAGACCCAGGCGGCAAACCAACCTGGCCAGTCCGGTCCGGATGCGGATCTCCCTGCCGGGAAGTCGGTAAGGCAAACCTTGATCCCGGGTCCCCACATATCCGTCTCCACCCGAGTTGCCGTCGAAATACACGACAATGGGACGGCCTTCCCTGGCCACCCTGATGAGCTCCATGGCGAAACGGGGAGCACCAACCGCAATCCAGGAAATGGGAGCCTTCAACCCGAGACGTTCGGCCGTTTTTTCAATGTCCGGCCGCATTTTCTCCAAGGCGGCCTCGTTGACCAGAACCACTGGACTGATCCCCTGGTCCAGGAACAACTCCGGCACCAGTTTATAGGGTCCCTGATGCAAGGAGATCGTCACTCCGGTCCGCAATTCGGGATGGTCCGCAAAAAATCTGTGGCCGGGGGCCAGGAGTTCCCGGTCCCCCGTCCACAGTCCGGCAAAAGCCTCCCGCTCTTTTGCCAGAACCTTTATCTTGTCCTGCCGAATGCGCTCCAAATCCTCCGGTCCGGCATTCGGCCAGAAAGCACGAATATTCCAAAGCTCCCAGATCCTGTCCGCATCCCGCTCCATCGTCTTCTCCCTTGGCCCGGTTATTCTTTCGCCGGCCGGGCCCGCAACTCCGCAGAGTTCCCGGCCACGGCCGGCGTCGTTTAACTTTAGAACCGCGGATTGTCGTCGATCGGGTATTCGAACGGAGTGGGCACGTCAAACCTGCTGCAGTTGTTCTCGCACGTACAGCGGTCCAGTGTCTCCGTATCCGCCGCGGACAACAACGGACTGACTTCCATGCGCTCCTCCAATTCCTTGATACCCAGACGGGCCAGACTGGCGGTCAGTTCTTCCCGGCTGATCATGGGATCCAGTTTCGTTTTCATCTTCGTTCCTCCTTGAATGATTCGTTTCTGTTGAGAATTCCGCGCGATCCGTCACGCGTTCGCCGGTCCTGATGCAAGTACCCGCCCCAAGCCCGGATCTCCCCAAAGCAGGTTCAACTGGTTGTCATAAAAGGCGTTGAAACGAACTGCGCCCCAGACTGAAAGTCCGGGGCGCCATCTGTGGGATACAGTCGGGAGGTTGGATGTCAAGAAGGGGCGACAGCCAAATCCACCTGGTAACCGGAGAACTTGCGCAGGTTGATCACCCCGCTGTCGAAGATCAGATATTGACCCTTGATCCCTTGCAACAGTCCCCCGACCTCGGACTCCTTATCCAGATTGAAGCTCTTGACCTTCTCAGGCCAAACCTGAACGGGATAACTGAAGCGATGCACAACACGATCGGACTCGGGCAGGATACCGTTCACGCCCCACTGCTGAAGCCGGACCAGAATCCGGTCAGCGGCCTCGGCTAGATTCGCCCCAGCGGCTGGATCCACCCCAGTTACAAGACCTTCCCTCTTACCTGACTCTTCTGCATTCCCCTTCAACATCCGTGTCCAGTGGGTCTTGTCCTGAAATCCTTCAGCGACCAGGCGGGTTTCCAACAACCCGACGGAGCGACGGTCAATCACCCGAGCCAGTGGAATCGCCGCCGTCGCGCCCTGATCAATCCAGCGTGAGGGGATGTTGGGCTCCCGAGTGATGCCCACCTTCACCGCCGAGGTAAGTGAGCAGTACAGAATATGGGGTTGGAAACACTGCGCCTGCGCAAAGCTCTCGTCCCGGCAGGGATTGTCGGGCTCCCCGTGATGGCAGAGCTCGGGCTTGATCATGCAGATGTCAGCCTCGGCCCGTGATTGGGAACAGGGAAAACAGAAGCCCTGGTTGAAGGCTTTCTTTGTCTTGCGGCCACAGGCCGTGCAGTGGATTTTTCCCGCGAAGCGAAGAACAAGTTCCCTGCCCAGGTACTGGTTCAGACCGTGATCCTCAACCCGATTTTCCGGCTCCCACCAGCCGTCGGCAAGAAAGTAGCTGACCGGATTGTTGCCGGTGCTGCGCATCTTGCGCAGAGTGCCGACCCATATCGTCTGCATCGCGGTATCCTTTCTCGAAAAACGATCGGTCTTCCCATGCTCTCCATGCCATTTTCAATCAGGGTTTCCATCACCCGTGCAATCATTGTATCATCCTGGTGGTTAAGCTCCGTAGTCAACTAATCAACCATAACGAGACTATAATCCATGCTCTTAAACCCCCGTTCTCTGCGTGTTCTTATCACACTAGCCCTCTTGCAAGCCTCCATTGCGTATGGAAAAGACAGCCTTTTCACCACTATCAGCGCCTACCCCATTGGAGAAAACCAGAGACAAATAGGCGTACATGGCGAGTATTTTCGCTCAAAAAATCTAGCGGGGCTATCGCTGGATGAAAACCTCTACATCTTTCCCACTGTCACTGCCACCATTGGCCTGGGAAAAAACGGCGAAATCTGGATACAACACGAAGCCTTTCGCAGCATCGATGACAACCAGCAGGATATTCATATAACAGACGGCGGAGATCCCTCATTTTTTACCAAACTCAGGCTCGCCAAAGAACATGCCACCCGACCGGAAATCTCTGTTATTTATGGCGTTAAAGAACCTGCCACCAACGTGCCTCTAGGCTCAGATGAAGCAGACTTTTTTCTCTTCCTGGCCCACTCAAAAACCTTTGATCACAGCAGTCTACACTTCAATTTTGGCATCGGCATCCTGGGAAATAAAAATAAATCGCAAAATCAGGACCACACCATTAGCTACGGCCTGCACGGAAAACAGGCCCTCGGCAATCACTACCAGCTTGGCTATGAAATCACCGGACAATACAAGGTATCAGGCGCCTGGTACGAATTCTGGGCGCCCACATCCGCCCCCATCAACCGGGCCTCACTGGGGCTGGGCGCTTATTACGCCATCGATAAAAACAACCGCCTTGGCATCAAATTATCCACCGGGCTTATCAATGAAAGCGAATCGTTTGGATTATTGATCGGCTTTGATCGCCGCTTTGGCGTCAGCGAAGAAGATTAGGCATCATATGCGCCGATTTTTTCAATAGCGACATAAGGAGCAGGCACAACCGGTCTTACCCCACTTACTGATCCACTCCAAGAGCTAGTATTTCCCGGTCTTCGTGTCTAGCTACAATTTCCGCTGGAGTAAGATCGTCCAGCGAACTGTGGAGCCGGAATTGATTGTACTCCCGACTCCAGCCCAGACCATAAACCACAAACAAAAACCGGTCGCCAAACCTCCCTGGGCTTGACGACCGGATTAGGTCAAATCAGAAAAGAGACGCGGACTACTTAGCCAACAACATCCTCCGAGTCTCCACGTAATTCCCGGCGCGCAGTTGGTAAAAATACACTCCAGTGGCGACCGTGCGCCCCGCCTGGTCCTGACCCCGCCAAACCTTATCGTGGCGACCGACTTCTTGGCTGCCCTGGAAAATCGTTTTCACCAGATGCCCGGCCACGTTGAACACCTTCAGGTCCACGTGACTTTGGCTTTCCAGTTCGTAACTGATGAGGGTCGAAGGATTGAAGGGATTGGGCACGTTCTGGTGCAGGACCATGCCGGCCAGGATTTCAGGATTCGGCACGGGCGATAGCTCCGGCTTGAATACCTGCAGCACGAAATCCGGTCTATCGATGAAAGGATTCCGGTTGTACTGGATGGCGTACACGGCTTCGTTGCGATCGATCTCCTTTGTGCTGACCGGGTCGTCGGCATGCCACTCCAGCAGCAGGGCCTCGGCCCATGGCAGCAGCACAGCCCCGGAGGTCATGCCGCTGCCGGGCCAGCTGGCGTCTTCCTGGAAATACCGGGCGGTCATGTAGAAGTAGGCCCGGGCGAAATCGCCTTTGTATTCGTCGATGGGCTCGAAGACTATTCCGGTATATCCAGGATAAGAACAGGAACCCAGCTTGCTGCCGTTGAGCGAAGTCCAGGTGGGTGCTGCCACCTCGCCGAAGGGATAGCTGCCCCGCTTGTTGTTCACCTCGTTGTCGGTGGGGTAGACCATGAACACGTCGGTGTACATGGGCGATGTCGCACCGTACCAACTGCTGGGCCACGAATGCTCGCGGTTGTAACCGGTGCCTTCGGTTCCGGCGGTTCCACCCTGGTCTACGCCGAAAGTGTACTCGTAGGGAGGGATGCCGTCGGGAATGTCGGAGTACATATCCCAGACCTTGCCGTTGGGCTTGTCGTCCGTGGTGTAGAAAGCAGTCCACAGGGCATCGTAACTGATTGAATGGTGGCCATCGATGATGTCATGCAGGGCTCCCCGCAGGGGCTCCCCGAGCAATCCCTCGGCGGAGTCATAATATCCATCAGGAATATCTCCCCCGTAGTAGTAGAAGGGCACCACCACTTCGGTCATGGCGTTGCCGAAAAGATCTTCCACTCCGTCGATGGTCAGGGTGTGGTTTCCGTTAACCATTAAGGACACGGTCAGGGTGACGGTCTCCGGCTGGCCGGACACCAGGACGGCGGCCGTAACGGCCCCACCGGCCAGGGAGTAATTAGCGGGATCCTGGGCAGTTGCCGCGGAAACTTCTTCAGAATACGTGACCTGCAAACTGGTCGGCCCCATGGGGTCGATATCCGAAACCACCGGCGCGGCGGTATCATCTTCAAAGACGATGTCACCGGTAGACCGCGGCACGATGCCCCAGGCGACTGACTTTCCGCTCATCGGTCCGGTGATTGTGTATCGGGTGCCCAGGATCAGGCCGGGGGCAACGCCCAGGTCGTCCACGCTTACCGCATCGCCGGTGTTGGTGACTTCCCAGCGCGGAGTGGCCGGTTCACTCACCGTGCAGGCGGCATCGACCACCTGGACCAGCACGCCTTCCCATCCTTCTTCACCAGCCGACCCGGTAGTCAAGACCTCGGCCGCGGGCAGACTGCCGGCGGCCGTGCTGCTGATCGTTGCCCCGCCAAGGGTGGTGTTCGAGTCGATCTCCTGCACCAGGCCCTGCACCTGAACCTCTGTTCCCAAGGCCGGCGCCACAGCACCCTCAACCCAGAGCCCACAGTACTGGCCGGTTCCATCCTGGATGACAAAAGCCGAACCGAAGTCCGCCGTGACCACTCCGGAAGTAATCACATCAACCCCGGCATAGGGAGATACCGTGCCCAGACCCTGGATATCCTGGATGGTAACGGTATAGGGCAGGCTGTAGCTCATCTCTTCGGAAACCGTCTCGGCAGGAATATCGTTGCCCGCAGTGACCTGATAAAAGACGGTCGTCCCGGCCGTCTGCGCGGGAATCGGAGATATCGTGGCAAACGTATCACCGCCGATATTCGTCATGACGATGGACTGGGTCAACGAACCGGAGGCTGTGCCCCAGTCCAGTGTCACCGCCGTAATCGTTGCGACGGCATCGGTGACCACAATTTCGACGTCTACGGTCTGCCCGGGCAGTGGAGCGGCAGGAATCGTGGTGACGGCTCCCAGAACCGGTCCCTCCGACACGGGAGGAAAGTGCGTTCCGGGTGTTGCTTCACTGGGCGTGTAGACCGGAGTAGAGGTCCATTCGGCCACGTTGAAGGAAAGGCTGGGCGAGGTGATGTTCTCGTTCCGCACCATGGTATCGTTCTCGAAGTTGCTCCCGGGAACCACGATGTCGTCAATGACAACTCCGGAACCGTTTTTCAACCGGGCGCCATCGTTGATATTTCCATTCCAGGTTGCATTGCTGTTGGACCAGGCTTCGTCCGGGAAATCAACCGGGAAGACATCGACCGTGGTCTGGTCCCCGGCCACCAGGGCATCTCCCGCCGCTATCGAACCCGAAAGATTCCAGGTAAAGATTTCCACGCCGTTGCCCACAGCCACGACCTTCCATCCGGTCAAGTCCACCGCGGTGGGACCAGAGTTGTAGATCTCGATATAGCGGTCGGTAAGGTAATCATAACGCGGGTCGCAAAGTTCGGAGACCAGGATGTCCGCCTGGACAACCGGGACCAGAACCGAAAGAACCAGCAGAGTCATGATCAGATGTGCGAAAACCTTGTTCATCCTGGGACCTCGCGGAAAGGGGACTGCACCGGGGAGACAACCCACTCTAAAGGTAAAGGTACAAAATGGGAGCGGGTAGGACTCCAATTACGTGATTTCGTTTCTCTATTTTACCACAATCTCAGGAAAAATCAAATAAGTGCTCTACTTACCCATCTCGCCTGGATTGAGTCCATCTTATCCCGGGCAAAACACTTTGGCCTTCCAGCCCTGACAACATCCAACCCGGATAATTCATGACAGGATAAGCACGCACAGCTATGCTGGCCAGGCTGGCCGACAATTGCAGGACAGGGATGTGCACACCTTGGAGAACGAATGCTCAATCGGATCTGGACCTTCTTCTTTCTTGGCGGCTTCGTCGCAGCAATAGCCCGTCACCTGGGCGGCCACCCTGAAGTCTGGCAGGATATGGTCGGAGCCACTTTCGACATGGCCGAAACCGCCTTCAAAATTGCCCTTGGTCTGACCGGGGTGATGTGCCTTTGGCTGGGCATTATGCGCATCGGCGAGAAGGGCGGGGCCGTCGACGGTCTGGCCCGTGTTTTCGGTCCCCTGCTGCGGCGTTTGTTCCCCGGCATCCCGGCTGGACATCCGGCCACCGGCAGCATCGTGATGAATATGGCGGCCAATATGCTGGGCCTGGACAACGCAGCCACCCCACTGGGCCTGAAGGCGATGCGCGAACTGCAGACCCTGAACCCCGACCAGGATACGGCCAGCGACGACCAGATCCTGTTTTTGGTGATCAATACCTCTGCGGTTACCGTCCTGCCGATAACGATCTTCACTTTCCGTGCGCAGATGGGCGCGGCCGACCCCACTGATATCTTCCTGCCGGTATTGATTGCAACCTACTGCAGCTCGATGGTCGGCTTGCTGATCACTGCGGCTTTCCAGCGCCTGCGACTCGCCGATCCGGTGGTGCTGAGCTACCTGGGCGGCATGACCGCCCTGATCGCCGGATTAGTCCTATACTTCGGCCGCCTTGATCAGACTGCGATGGAAACCCAGTCGGCGCTCCTGGCCAACTTCCTGATCTTCACGGTAATCGCGACCTTCATGATTGGAGCGGTCCGGCGGCGGGTCAACCTCTACGAAACCTTCGTCACAGGAGCCAAGGACGGATTCCAGGTTGCGATCGGTATCATCCCCTATCTCGTGGCCATGCTCGTGGCGATCGGCGTGTTCCGGGCCAGCGGCGCCTTGGACCTTGTGTTGAACGGAGTACGCACGGTAGTATCGGCCAGCGGCTTGGACACGGCCTGGGTCGACGGCCTGCCGACCGCGTTGATGAAACCCCTCAGCGGCAGCGGCGCCCGCGGCATGATGGTCGAGGCGATGCAGACCCACGGCGCGGACAGCTTTGTCGGACGCTTGGCCGGGGTAATTCAGGGCAGCACCGAAACGACCTTCTACGTGCTGGCAGTGTACTTCGGGTCGGTGGGAATTCGGCGGACTAGGCACGCTGTTGTATGCGGACTGGCTGCGGATGTGGCCGGGATTGTGGCTGCGATTTCTGTCAGTTATTTGTTCTGGGGATAAGTTCTCCCACTCACTGTAACAACCCAATAATCCATCCGAACACAATTTCTTCGATTCCTCGTACCTACAATTGATTTATTTGTATGTTTTGTGATATAGTTTTGTCGAAATCATTCTGTTTACGCCTGATTTTACAGAGACTGGAGAACCCATGCTCCCGGCCACCGAATCGACAAAGTCGATATCCTACCGGTCCCACCTCTGCTTCCCCCATGGATTTTATCGCCTTGGGCTTCTCCTTCTGATGATCACCCTTCTGGCGCCAGCGTTTTCGGTTCAAGCCGAAGATTGTGAGTACTACCAATCTTATCTCCATCCCATCAGCCGGATCGAACCGCCCGGTCGGCCGTACCAGATTGCTCTGGCTGGAGAACTGGCCTACGTGCCTTCCGGAGGCGGCTGTCACGTGATCGATCTGAGCACACCCTCGTATCCCGTCCTGCTGCACACTTTTTTAAGCGATGGCCTGCCCAGCTCGGTCCTGCCCTCCGGCGATCTGCTGTATCTGATCGAAGCCGGCAGCGGTCTTCTCGCCCAAGTCCAGACCTTCGATGTGTCTGACCCCACGGATCCCATTGCCCTGAACAGCGTTTCGATTCCCGGCTATGGCGGCAAGATGCTGCAGAAGGGCGATCTACTCTACGTGGGAAATTCATATGGGCTGCACTTTCTGGACCTTGAGGACCCGAAGCAACCGGTTCTGCTGAACTCATTGGCTCTCAATGCGAACCACATCGTTTTTTTCGACGATCTACTGCTCTGTGGCGGCACACAGCTGAACGTGATCGATGGACAGGACCCCTTGGCGCCGGTGGTCATTGCGGAGCTGTCAATGCCATCGGGCATCACCGGGTTGAGCGTATCGGATCAGACCGTCTTCGTGAGCCTTTATACCGATGGTCTCCAGGTCGTCGATCTTTCAAGTCCCGAGCATCCGGAGATGGTTTCCTCCCTCGATCCCTGGGGCGCCTATCACTTTTGCAGCACTCTGTCCGGGGAAACCTTGTTCCTTGATGGATTGGAGATGAACGTCATCGACGTTGCCGATCCATTGCAACCGCGAATAATCGGCACGGTCGGCTTTCAGGGAAGAACCTACACGGTGAAGGGCAACATGCTGCTGGCGGCCGATGCCGAAGGCATCAATCTCTACGACATCACCAATCCCGAGCCGCCGTCCTTGGCGGCCTTTGTCGAAACAGAAGAATGGGGACGGGATGTCGCCGTCGAGGGTGACTTCGCCTATCTGGCCTGTGATTCCGATGGCCTACTTGTCTTCCAACTCGGCGGTCCGGGCGACATTCCGGTTCAGGTCGGCAAAACCGCCGAGACTTTCTTCGGCACCGCCATCGTCATTAAGGACGGGCTGGCCTACGTCGCGGATAGAGTCTGGGGTCTGCGTATCTTCGCCACCGAACCGACATCCAGGCCCCCTCAACTGGGATACCTGACCTTTGCTCTGACCAGCATTTCGGATATAGACCTGTGGGGTGATCGGGTGGTGCTGGCTCATGCCGAAGGCGCGATCGTCGTCGATGTTTCCAATCCTGCCGCGCCGGTGGAACTGGCCCGAACCGACGGCAGTTTCTACGGGCGGGGTGTATCCGTCCGGAACGACCTGGCCTATGTCGGAGCAGGTTTCGACGGACTTTATGTCCTTGATTTGACCGCCCCTTCCCTGATGCCCCCCGCGGGCTGGATTGATACTCCCGGCTATGCCCTTCGGACGGCTTTCTACGGTGACTACGGTTATCTGGCCGATCGAGCCGAGCAGGTTCAAGTGCTTGATCTGTCTGATCCGGTGTCCCCGCAAATCGTCGGCAGGACGCTGGGATTCGGCGGAGTCTATGACGTGAGCGTTGCCGGTGGTCGTCTCTATTCCAGTGCCGGTGCCGAGGGATTGGTCATCCACGGTCTGGCGAATCCTGCCAGACCCAAGTTGGCCGGCGCCGTCAACACGCCCCATGGATTAGGCGGGGCGCAGATCGCCGGGGACCGTGTCGTCATGGCCGATCGCGGCCTGGCTGTTGATTGGGTTCTTTGTTCCGATGCGGTGGCCAACTATCTAACTGTTTTTGAAGCGCGGCATGACATCGAATCCGCTTCGGTACAATTGAACTGGCAGGTACATCACCTGGATAGTCACTCGAACTTCCGTGTGTCGGCCCTGCTCGGGAACCAGACCAGGGAGGTACCACACGAAGCCACCGGTTTCCTGACCTTCGAGGCTCTTCACGACGTGAGCGCGTTTGGGGGCAAGCTTGGGACCAACCGCGAAATCGTGTACACGCTCCAACAAGGCACCCATGGCACCGACTGGTGGACACTGGATGAAATCGCCCTGGAATTGCCGCCCCTGGTAACTCGACCGCTGGCCGTGCACCCTAATCCGTTCAACCCACAGGCGGTCATCACCTACTCCTTGCCGCATGCCCAACATGTCATCATGACGATTCACGACCTGAGCGGCCGAAAAATAGCCAGCGTTGTGGACGGACCCCAGGCTGCGGGAAACCAGTCGATCACCTGGGCCGGCAGAGACGATTCCGGCTTTGCCCTGGCCTCCGGAGCCTACTTCGCACGGCTGGTGACGAGCGACGGCATCCAGGTGAAGAAGATGCTGATCCTGAAATAGGGCTCAGCGCATGACCACCTCAACCAAGTTGTTATCGGCCTTCTTGTCGATCAGAAGGTAGTGCGGATCGATGCCGGCGGTAGCTGGAGGATGATCAACGTGGTACATCAAAGGGGGCCATTTGAATAACTGCTGGATTACCGGCGACGGATATCACTGGGACCCGCTAGAAGCTTCGTACCAAATGGCGATTGTGCCGGAGATGTCAGTTGAAAAGAGCGGAAATGTTTTGGTTCTCGCAAAACCGGATGGCAGAATCTTTGGATCCGAAAAGCAGGTGGAGCCGATAGCTCCACTCCAGCTTAATTTGTCTGCAGTGCCGAACCCTTTCAACCCCAGTACAGAGATCTGTTTTTCCCTTCCGCAAGCCGGTTTTGTGCAACTTTCGGTTTTTGACATGCGGGGGAGACTTATTCGCAACTTACTCCAAGAGTTTCGACCCGCAGGCCCTGTCTCCATTACCTGGAACGGCAAGGATCGAACAGGTTGCACTACAGCCAGTGGGGCCTACTTTGTGCGGATGAAATCGGGTAATTTGTATCTTTCAACGCGAGTTACCTTGGTAAAGTAAAACTCTCTTGATGGCAACCGGTGCGGGCGAAACCCCCGCCCTGACAACCTGGAGTTTAACAATGAGACAATTTCTGCCCGTGATCGTTTTCCTGCTTTTGAACTCACCCGTTCTCGCCCGCACCTGGTACGTAGAGAAGGATGACAGTGGTGATTTTTCGGTGATTCAAGAAGCCGTCGATGCAGCCGCGTCACAAGACACAATCCGAATCGGCCCGGGGCATTTTGATGAGTGGACTTTCATAGGGCCATTGTGGGATGAGCGCTATGTGCAAGTCTTGGTCAGCCAATCAGAATTAACCTTCATTGGCTCCGGTTCCGCTCAAACGATTATTGGCCAGGGCATTCCCTGGGAATTGGAGCAAGGTAACCATCAGGGGATTTTAACTGAGGAATCCTGCAATACTCTTCATGTCCAGGACATTGGTTTTCAGAACTTAAAAGTTGGGATTTTTGCTGGTACCGGAAACCGTTCAACATTTTTGCGCTGTCATTTTTGGGGTAACGATTCTTCATTAGCCCTTGGAACAAAAATCAGTGTTGTTGAAAAATGTGAGTTCCATGGGACGCTTCAGGGTGGATTTTCAATAATATCTTACTTCCAGGAAGAAATCCGGATTTTTGATTGTTTGAGTGAGTCAGATGTTCAGTGGCAAAACAAACATATTCAAGTGGAGGGTCCATCCCGCATTTATATTGATCAATGTGAATTTCGAGGAGCGGCCGGTGGGATTACATTGTCAAGAGGCCCCCGAGCGGAAATTTCGTTTTGCAAATTTGAAAATCAAACGAATTACGGAATAAATTTATGCACTGGCGCACCTTCTTGTACGATAACTGACTGTTCATTCCGCGATCAGATGCGAGTCTTCTTGGACTCGACACGGCCTGGTGCTGAATGGAAAATCGAACGAATAATCGTTGAAAATGTCAGCAGAGCTACAATGGTTGGCGAATATTTAGACAATGGTTATATCCGAGACAGTGTTTTGGCCAAGGGCGATCGTGGAGTAGTTTCGAGTTATTCATTCGGAAAAAATCAAGCTACATCCAGTGAGGATAGCTCGACTTTGTTCGATATGAGAAACAACTGGTGGGGAACCACCGATCCAGACAGCATTCGGGCTTGGATATTAGATTTCAACGATGACTCACGTATCAAATTTGAAATTGAATTCGAGCCATTCAAAAAACACCCGTATGCAACCGAAATCGACATCGATATCAAACCCGAAAGCGACACCAACCCGATCAACTGCAAGCTCCCCATGAAGGGCACCGTCCCGGTTGCCGTTCTTGGTTCCGATGAATTCGATGTCTCCACCCTGGACCCGGCAACCGTTCGCTTTGGCCCGGAGGACGCTATAGCCGTCAACTACAGCGACCGAGGCCAAGTCCGACACAGTTTGGACATCAATCGTGACGGCTACCTCGATCTGATGTTCCACTTCCGCCTGGCCGAAACAGGTATCCGTTGCGACGACACGGGGGTCACTCTAACGGGCGAAACCTTTGATGGGGAACCGGTCCTCGGAACGGATGTGATTCGGACAGTTCCTAAGAGTGGGATTGATCCAGCGAGTGACAAGGTAGTCGAGATTTCTCCAAATCCGTTCAATCCTATGGCACTGGTCTCTTTTAAAGTCGACCAATCACAACGAGTTGGTGTGTCTGTATACGATATGCGGGGTCGGTTGGTCGCCGACTTGATTCACCAGCAATTTGGAGTTGGTGAGCACACGGTAGTGTGGAAGGGGCAAGATTCAGCAGGTCTCGAAGTGCCCTCAGGCGCATATTTCTTCCGCGTGGAAATGGGAGACCGGGTGGAGACCCAGAAGGCGTTGTTGTTGAGGTAGGGGATCCTGACAACAGCATACAGGTAAAGAAGATGCTGATTCTCAAATAGGGCTCAACGCATGACCACCTCAACCACGTTGTTATCGGCCTTCTTGTCGATTAGAAGGTAATGCGGATCGATGCCGGCGGTCGCTGGAAGGTGGTCAACGATTATAGTGATCTCATTTGTTCCACTATCTGTTTCGCCTTCCACTCCCTCATCCAACCACTCCCTCATTCGGCCCAATTCCCGACCCTGATCATCAAATACCGCGAACTCAATGAGATCATGCATCGGCACGGCGATTTCGGCACCCTTCCCGTCGGCGACCCATTTTCGGGCCTTGTACGACAGGGTCACTTGATACCGACCCTCAGCAATGGGTTCACATTCGGCGCCGATCGCCTGGTTTTCAAACAGGACGATCCTGTCGAAGCAGTCTTCCACCAGATAGAGCATGCTGTCCGGGGTTACCGCCTTGAAGTGATCAACCAGGTCGGAGGCGACCGTGAACGGAGGCTCCTGGAAGGCGGTTTCGGCGATGAACTTCCTGATTGCCTCGTTGATCCGATCCTCGCCGATGTACTCGACGAGTGAATTCATTACCACGAAACCCTTCGCATAATGTTCGTACCATGTTTCCTGGTTGGTGCGAACGAGCGGAACTTCCTCTTCCGTCTCCCTGCTGCGCCCTCTCAAATATCGGTCTATCTCCTTGCAAACGTATTGGTCCATCCGGGATGGTTCGTACTCTCCCCGTGAAATCACCACCGCCGAATACTGGGCCATGACTTCGCTCAACACGTAGGTGCCTTCCACGTTGCCGCCGATGACCTGGTGCGCCCACCACTGGTGTCCCATTTCGTGGGCCATCACCCTGAAGACCTCCTTGACCTTCTTCTCGTCGTACTTGGCGATGAAGCCGTATCCCTCCGAGAGGGGAATGAAGCCCGGAAAAGCCTCGGCGAAAATTTCATACCTGGGAAACTCGATCACCCTGACCGTGGAGAACTGGTACGGGCTGAATTCCCGGGTAAAGTATTCGAGCGAACGCTGCACGCTTTCAACTATCAGATCGATGTTGGAAGCGTGATCGGGATGGTAATAGACCTCGATGCCGACATCGCCCCATACGTCCCGTTTTACCTCGTATTTCCCCGACATGACCGCCGCGTAACACAGGATTTTGCCGGGCGTGCGGTAATGGAAAAACCGGCGTCCTTCCTGGCTCCACTCCTTCAGCAAATCACCGGGAGCGAGCGCGATCTGGTCCGAAGAAGTACTCAACACGACGTCGAAATCGATCCAGTCCGCGTGGGCGCCGATCAACGTCCGCATCCTTTCGGTCGGGTCGTCGGCCGGAGCCAACCTTGGTTTCGGCGTCAATCCGTAATGGTCCCGTTTGTCGTTGTCGGTGAGTTCATACAAATCGTACGGGTTATATCCTGAAGCGGGAAAGAGATGGGCTACCGTCAGAAAAGTGCCGTTCGCCACCAACCGCGTGTTGACGTCGGTGTCCTTGAAGCCGCGCTCGTCCAGCTCAAAGTCGAAATGGATTTCCGTCGTGTCTCCTGGCCGCATCGCCTCCTTCAGCGCGAAGAGATACACGCCGAGCTCCTGGTCACTGTGTACTCGGACGGCCTCTGGACCAAGATGCAGATCCCGAACCATCGCAGCCCGGGGAACCTGGACGAAGAGCGTGTCGATGGGGGAGTTTGTCTCGTTTTGGAGTCGTATCTCGCCTCGTGATTCAACCCGCCTTTCGGCCGGGAAGAGGTCCACCTTGGCCGCGATACCGATCACGTGGGCCTGCGATTTGTTTTCCCATGAATTGTAAGTCTTCTCGTACCGGACCGCGCGCTTCTCCGTGAATTCCGACGTTTCGAATTCGTTCAGGAAGACCGTGTTGTAAACTATGAAGCCGCCCATGAACAGGCAGCCCGCGATTCCCGTCGCAGTCATGATCCGACATGGTCGGGAAAACCGACTTCTCATCGCTTTCAAACGTTGCTTCAACCCGGTATCCAAACCCCGGGGATAAAGCAACAGGGTAATAACCACCAGGACGATCGCCAGGGAGATCCAGTAGAGATTGTACGCGGCGATGGCCGATTTGAACGGCCCGTAACCGTTCATGTCCGAGAACTGGTGCACCGGCCTGGAGGCAAAGGTCCACAGGTGGTG
>JAHOYV010000092.1 GCA_019038745.1 Gemmatimonadales bacterium | reverse complement strand
CGATCGTTCCGACGTTCACGTGATCTTTAACTCGTTCAAACTTTTCGCGCGCCATTACTGGCTACCTCCTGAAAAGTGGCTATCCGGCCCGAATCCTAAAACGGATCCGGATTCCCGGTGGCTTCCCCGGAATGGCCTCAAACGGGCCTCCAGGTTTCTTAAATCTTTCGCTCAATCTATCCCAAAGCTTTTTCAAGCTTCTGAATTTAATGCCGCATCAGATCTGCAGCTATCTTATCCGGTACAACCTCGTACCTGACCAATTGCATGGAGTACGCTCCGCGGCCTTGAGTCAGGGATCGCAACTGGGTCGCGTATCCGAACATCTCGACCAGCGGAACCTCGGCTTGGACCACCTGATCCTTCTGCCGCTGCTCCATTCCGATCACCCGGCCGCGCTTGGCGCTCAGGTGTCCGGTCACATCCCCCAGGTAATCGGCCGGAACCACAATCTCCACTGCCATGGTTGGTTCCAAAAGAACCGGGTCTGCGGCCTTGGCTCCATCCCAGAGGGCGTTGACCGCCGCGTTCCGGAACCCCATCTCGGTCGATTCCCCTTCGGCGAACTTTCCGCCGGTAAGTCGGATGGCGACATCCACCAGGGGATACCCGGCCAGGATTCCGGTTCCGCAAGCCTGCGTGGCCGAATCCTCTATGAACGGGACAAACTCTGCAGGGATTTTGTTCTCACCACATTCGTTGGTGAAGACTATCCCGGTCCCGTAATCTCCCGGTCCCAGCGTCAACTCGACCTGGGCGAAATTCGTTTTGCCGCCGGCGTCCCGGCTGTACTCGGCTCGTGAGACCACTTCCTTGCCGAGAGTCTCCCGGTAGGCCACCTGGGTCCGGCCTACGTTGCAAGTAACCTTGTGCTCCCTATGCAACCGATCGACCAGGATCTCCAGGTGAAGTTCACCCATTCCCCAGATCACCGTTTGCCCGCTGTCGGAGTCCTTCCTCACGTGGAAGGAGGGATCTTCATCGGCCAGGGATTGCAGGGCTTCCCCCAACTTTTCCTGATCCGCCTTCGTCCTCGGCTCGATGGCCATGTAGATCACCGGCTCGGCGAAGGTCATCTCCTCCAGGAGCAGGGGAGCCTCCTGAACGGTCAGGGTGTCTCCCGTGCGGATCTTTTTGAAGCCGACAGCCGCGACGATGTCGCCCGTCCTGACTTCCCGCAGATCCTCGCGCTTGTCCGCGTGCATCCTCAGCAGTCGCTGGATCCGCTCCCGCTTGCCGGTGTTCACGTTCAACACCGTCTTGCCGGCTTCCAGTCTCCCACTGTAGACCCTCAGAAAAGCCAGCCTTCCCGAGAACGGGTCGCTCAGGATCTTGAAGGCCAGAGCGCTGAACGGCTCATCGTCGTTCGGCGATCTGATCTCGATCCCGCCATCCTGCCCCCGGACGCCCTCAATCGGGGGGCGATCCTCAGGAGAGGGCAGGTAATCCACTATCGCATCGAGCACCTTCTGCACGCCCTTGTTCTTCAGGGCGGATCCGCAGAGGACCGGAACCAGCTGTCCGGCCAGGGTGGCGCGCCGGATGCCCGCCTTCAGCTGCTCGAGCGAGGGATCTTCCTCGGCCAGGAAAAGATCAGCCAGCTCCTCATCCACCTCGGCCAGGGCCTCGATCATTTCAGCCCTTGCAGCTTCCGCCTCCTGGGCCATATCGGCCGGGATCTCAGCGGTTTCGAAGGTGGCCCCCAGATCGTCCTCGTGTTCGATCCGGGCCTTCATCTCCAGCAGGTCAACCGCGCCCCGGAAGCTGTCCTCCACTCCGATGGGGAGTGAGACCGGAAGCGGCCTGGCGCCGAGGCACTCGACCATACTGTCGACGGCCCGCCGGAAGTCGGCTCCCAGACGGTCCATCTTGTTGATGAACGCGATCCGGGGAACCTCGTAGCGGTCAGCTTGCCGCCACACGGTTTCGGACTGGGGCTCTACTCCGCCAACCCCGCAAAAGACCGCAACCGCTCCATCCAAAACCCTCAGGCTGCGTTCCACCTCGGCGGTGAAGTCAACATGCCCCGGGGTATCAATTATGTTGATCTGGCTGTCCCGCCAGAAGCAGGTCGTCGCCGCGGAAGTGATCGTAATCCCGCGCTCCCGTTCCTGCTCCATGTAGTCCATCTGGGTGGCACCGTCATCGACGTTGCCGGGGCGGTGGACACGTCCGGTATAATACAGGATCCGCTCAGTCGTCGTCGTCTTGCCGGCGTCGATATGAGCCATGATCCCGATGTTCCGGACCATTCGCAGCGCGACTTCGCGTGCCACCACAAACTCCCAGAGGACCCAAGGACAATGCCTCGGAAAACCGAAGCACCCTGAACCCAGAAAAACAACGCGCACTTTACCCCTCTCCTGACGATCAGGGCAGTACGTCTCCATGGCCTCTAGCCCCGGCGAATCCATTCGCGGGACACATTCAGGCTATTTGGTTGTGTGATCCGTTCACTGTTAAGTGAGCGCTTGTTGACGAACGAGAGGGACCCTTACCAGCGGCAGTGGGCAAACGCACGGTTTGCTTCAGCCATTCGGTGAGTGTCTTCGCGCTTCTTGATAGACGGTCCTTCGTTCTTGCTCGCCATCAGGAGCTCAGCCGCCAGCCTCTCAGCAAAAGTATGCTCGGGGCGACTGCGGGCGAATCCGATCAGCCAACGCATGGCCAACTGGGTCCGCCGTTCATTCCGGACCTCGACGGGCACCTGATAGGTGGCACCACCGATACGCCGGGATTTCACTTCAACACTGGGCTTCACGTTGTTCAACGCTGTGCGGAAGATTTCAATACCTTCCTGCCCACTCTTGTCCTTGACCATATCCAAGGCGGAATAGAAAGAGCTTTCAGAGACGCTCCGCTTGCCATCCTTCATGCAATAATTGATGAACTTGGTCACCATCACATCGCCATAGCGGGGATCGGGAACCTGTTCACGCTTTTCTGGGGACCTGCGTCGCGACATCTTGACTCTCTCCTGGGTGGATTATCCACCTTCTGCGCCGACTTTCCGCTACCGGCATAATTCTTTTGTTTTTAATCCTGCTTCACCCCGTGGGGCGAAACCCTACTTCCGAGGGCGCTTGGCCCCGTACTTGGATCGGCCCTTGCGGCGATCATCCACACCCGAAGCATCCTGGGTACCACGAATGATATGGTACCGGACACCTGGCAGATCCTTGACCCGACCTCCACGCACGAGCACGATACTGTGCTCCTGAAGGTTGTGGCCTTCACCGGGAATGTAGGCGGTCACTTCAATGCCGTTTGTCAGCCGGACACGGGCGATCTTCCGCAGCGCGGAGTTCGGCTTCTTCGGCGTCTGGGTATAGACGCGAGTACAAACACCCTTGCGCTGAGGGCACGCCTGCAAAGCGGGGCACTTGCTCTTCTTGACCTGGACCTTACGGCCCTTCCGCACCAACTGATTCAAAGTAGGCAACTTCGTTCTCCTGCTATCTAGACCCGAAAAAGATGTCGTTTTCACACCTTCCGGGCACACAAAAACCTGCTATTTTTCCGCAGACCAACAATACAGCAACCGATTCGGCTGCTATCCTGGACGGGGAATAGTAAATAGTCGTTATGGCTTTGTCAAGGAAAGCTAAGGGGAAAATCTACAAAGCGAAGGGTTTTCCTGGTTGCCCCGGTTCACCAAGATCGTCGTTGGCCGGAAAGTATTCCGGACTAGGCAGAGAATAGGGCCCCTGGCGATCCTCTGCGTCCACACCCGCTACACGTACGCGGTGGCCATCGTCCACCGTAATCGTAACCGTATACTCGGTATCGACCGGGGTTGCGATGGTTACCCAATCTCCCCCGTTCACCGAATGCTGGAGCACATAGTGAGCCACTGGAGTCCCGTAGGTTGGGGCACTCCAACCTGCCGTGGCCTCCACTTCCGTTTGAGCGACCGCTAAACCGGATCCAAAAACCAGCAGAACTAATCCCAACAACAGGTTGCAAGAGATTGTGAGGCTTTTGGACATTGCTTGTATCCTTTTCTACTACCCTGGGGCAATTCAGGATTAATTGCCGTAATTCGGGCAAAAAACCCGCATTTCCATAATTAAAGACAATTTTGCAAAATGCGGGCCCGAGGTGAACACATAATGAATATGGACAAATTTCACCCTTTTTTAGGCAGGAACCCAAGTTTGCCAGGGGAACTCAGTATCAAAAGACCAACGAAAATTATAAATTCGCTCATTTTGCAATATTGGGGTTACGGATCCGGGTAATTTGAGAGACAACGGGGAACCATAGGGAAGCATACGGCCCTTTGGCTCAGTCAATTGATTTCATATTGGAATCAAATAGCAAATCCCGGGAAGCCCCGGTCCAAGACCGAAATTTTTCCCGGGATTCTCATTTTCATCTACCATGCTCGCACCCCAACGAAGGGCCGAGCCCAAATTGCCTGGATAGCTCGACCTATTCGCCTGAAGAAGCCTCAGCCTCAATTTGGGCATCGGCGGCCGCGACGGCGGCCGCAGTCGCCTCGGCCAGCTCATGTTGATATATTCCCTCAACAATGTTGCTGTCCTCATCAGCGGGCTCATCCACTGCCAGATGCTTGAATTCAGTCAATCCCGTACCTGCGGAGATCAGGTGACCCATGATCACGTTCTCTTTCAGGCTCCTCAGCTCGTCGCGCTTGCTTCTGGTAGCCGCATCGGTAAGAACCCGCGTGGTTTCCTGGAAACTGGCAGCGCTGATAAAGCTGTCGGTGGTCAGACTGGCCTTGGTGATTCCCAGCAGCAAGGGCTCGAAAGTGGCCGGCTCCAGCTCGGGTTCACCTTGGCCTCGCAAATCGATGTTCTTCTGGAAGATTTCACGATTGGCTGCTTCCACATCCTGCTTGGATACCTGGTCGTCCTCCAGGAACGGAGCGTCGCCGGGATTGATGATCAGGACCTTACGCAACATCCGGGAAACGATCACCTCGATGTGCTTGTCGTTGATCTTCACACCCTGCAGACGGTACACCTCCTGCACCGCGTTAACGAGGTACTGCTGCACCTCTCCCACACCCTTGATGGACAGGATGTCCATGGGGTTGATGGGCCCCTCGGTCAGACGGTCGCCGGCCAGCACGTGTTCACCCTCATAGGTCCTGACGTGCTTGCCGTGAGGAATTGTGTATTCCTTCTCCATTTCGCCCTCACCCACGACAGCCACCTTGCGCTGACCACGGGTGGTGCCACGGAACTCCACCACGCCGTCCAATTCGGTGACGGTGGCCGATTCACGCGGACGCCGCGCTTCGAAGAGCTCTGCCACCCGGGGCAGTCCACCAGTAATATCACCGGACTGCGTGACTTCCCTGGGAATCTTGACAAGCTGTGTGCCGACGGGAACCTCTTGGCCGTCCTCGACCAGCAGGAAGGCGCCGGTGGGCAGGATATACTCCGCCAGCTTCCGGCCCGTCTTCTTGTTGACGATCTGGATGGCGGGGTTTATGGACTTGTCCGCACTGTCGGTGATTACGGGCTGCTTCATCCGGGTCTTCTCGTCCAGGTCAACACTCAGCGTCAGGCCTTGGACGATGCCGCTGAAGGCGACAATCCCGGCATTCTCGCAGAGGATAAAATCGGCAAAAGGATCCCACTCGAAGACAGGATCGGCGGCCTTGACCTTCTTGCCGTTCTTGACCAGAACGACTGCGCCGTAGGGCAGGTTCATCTGGCTACGGGTAATGCCGGAGTCGAGGACCAGGCTGATCTCGCCCTTGCGACCAATGGAAACCATTTTCCCTTCGCCGTTCTTGACCAGCTTGACTTCATCGTTGAAGACGATCTTGCCGGGGGCAGCCGCCTTCTTGACCGTCTGCTCGACGATGCGGCTGGCCGTACCACCGATGTGGAAGGTCCGCAGTGTCAGCTGTGTACCCGGCTCACCGATGGACTGTGCTGCCATCACACCGATGGGCTCGCCGATATCAACCAGTTTGTGCTCGGACAGATTATAGCCGTAACACAGGGCACATACTCCGCGCCTGCTCTCGCAGGAAAGGACCGAACGCATGAGAACGGATTGAACCCCGGAATCTTCGATTAGAGCACACTTCTTCACATCCAAGAGTGTTCCGGCCTCGGCGATCACTTTGCCGGTGCCATCCAGAACATCCTCAGCGGTAGTTCGTCCAAGAATGCGCTCAGCCAGGGATTCAATGGTCTTCTCACCCTCCTGGAGAGCGGAGATCTCCACGCCCCTCAACGTGCCGCAATCGTGGTCGTTGACCACGATATCCTGGGCCACATCGACCAGACGCCTCGTCAAATAACCGGCGTCGGCGGTTTTAAGAGCAGTATCGGCCAGACCCTTTCGGGCGCCGTGAGTGGAGATGAAGTACTCGAGCATGGTCAACCCCTCGCGGAAGTTCGCGATAATGGGCTGCTCGATGATTTCTCCGAATCCACCAGTGATTTTCTTCTGGGGCTTGGCCATCAACCCACGCATCCCGGCCAACTGTTTGATCTGATCAGCAGAACCACGGGCACCGGAAGCGTTCATCATGTAGACCGGGTTGAAGCCCTGGTCGTCCTCGCTGAGGTGCTCGAACATGCGGTCCTTGACCTCGTTGGTCACCTGGGTCCACTTGTCGATTACCTTGTTATAGCGTTCTCGGTTGGTGATCACACCGTCCCGGTAGTCGCGGACATAGCCGTCCACGATTCCCTGGGCCTCGGCGATGATCGTTTCCTTCTCCGGCGGAATGATAATGTCGTCGATTCCGATGGAGATTCCACCCTCGGTGGCATGATGGAAGCCCATCTCCTTCAGCCGATCCAGGAACTCCATACAGGCGGTCATGCCCAACAGGGCGTGAACGTCGCCGACGATCTTGGAAAGGGCCTTTTTGTTCAGGGGCTTGTTCACGTAACCCATGGCATCGGGCAGGATCTCATTGAAAATGAGCCGGCCGATGGTGGTCTCCAGAGTGCCGAACTCCTCGCCCATCCGAACTTTTATCAAGGTGTGCTTCTCGATCAGACCCGCATGATAGGCAGCCAAGGCATCAGATTGGTCCGAGAACGACTTGCCCTCTCCCTTAGCGCCGGTTCTGGACAAAGTCAGGTAATAACAACCGAGTACCATGTCCTGGCTGGGGGAAGCTACGGGCTCCCCGCTGGCCGGAGAAAGGATATTCAGCGGTGCCAGCATCAACAACCGGGATTCCAGCTGGGCTTCGTAGCCCAGAGGAACATGAACAGCCATCTGGTCGCCATCGAAATCGGCGTTGAAGGCGGTACAGGCCAGCGGATGGATCCGGATGGCCTTACCCTCGATCAACACGGGCTCGAAAGCCTGGATACCCAGCCTATGCAGGGTAGGCGCACGGTTCAACAGGACGGGATGGTCCTTGATGATATCCTCCAGGATATCCCAGACCTCGGGTCGTTCCTGCTCCACCAGCTTCTTGGCGCTCTTTACTGTCTGAACGTAGCCCTTCTCCTCCAGCATACGGATGATGAACGGCTTGAACAGTTCCAGGGCCATGCTCTTGGGCAGACCGCACTGGTACAGCTTGAGCTCGGGGCCGACCACGATCACCGAACGGCCGGAGTAATCGACACGCTTGCCCAGCAGATTCTGCCGGAAGCGGCCCTTCTTGCCCTTGATCATGTCGCTGAGGGACTTCAGGGGCCGGTTACCCTGACCCTTGACCGCGCGCGACCGACGACCGTTGTCGAACAGGGCGTCCACGGCTTCCTGGAGCATCCGCTTCTCGTTGCGAAGGATCACACCGGGAGCCTTGATCTCAATCAGCTTCTTGAGCCGGTTGTTCCGGTTGATCACACGACGGTAAAGATCGTTCAGATCACTGGTGGCGAAGCGGCCGCCGTCCAGCGGAACCAAAGGGCGCAGATCAGGCGGCAGAACCGGGAGGCAATCCAGGATCATCCACTCGGGAGAGTTGTTGCTGTGCAGGAAGGCATCAATAATCTTCAGGCGCTTGAGGGTGGTCTTCTTCCTCTGTACCGAGGTCTCCACCTTGACTTGTGCCCGCAGTTCCTGGTTCAAACCCTCAAGGTCGAGTCCACCGACCAGCAGGCGTATAGCCTCGGCACCCATTTCCAGATGGCAATCCCATTCCGGATGCTCTTCCTTCAGATCCCACCACTCTTCGTCGCTGATCACGTCTCCGACTTGGAGTTCGGTGTTACCCGGCTCGATGACAACGCTGGACTCGTAGTAGAGGATACGTTCGAGATCCTTGACCTTCATCGCCAGCAGTTGGCCGATCCGACTCGGCAAGCCCTTGAAGAACCAGATATGGGCGATGGGCACGGCCAATTCGATATGGCCCAGGCGCTCTCGCCGCACCTTGCTCTGGGTCACTTCCACGCCGCACTTGTCACAAACCATCCCGCGGAAACGGATGCGTTTGTACTTGCCGCAGTTGCACTCCCAATCCTTTACCGGGCCGAAGATTCGCTCACAGAAGAGCCCGTCCTTCTCCGGCTTGAAGGTCCGGTAATTGATGGTCTCCGGCTTGGTGACCTCGCCGTAGCTCCAATCCCGGATCTTGTCCGGCGAAGCCAACTGGATCATGATGGCGTTGCAGTCGCCGGATTTTTGTGCCTCGTCGCGAATTGTCTGGCCGAGCATTTATCGTCCTCCTCGCGTCACCCTTGGGTGTCCGCCGGATCAAGGTTTCCAGATCTCTAGTTGGCGCTTTCCAGGTTCACGTCCAGACATAGACTCTGGAGCTCCCTCATCAACACGTTGAAGGATTCGGGAATCCCCGGTTCGGGGGGATTCTCACCCTTGACGATCGCCTCGTAGATCCGGGAACGGCCCGTCACGTCGTCGGATTTGACCGTGAGCATTTCCTGCAGGCAATTGGCCGCGCCATAAGCCTCCAGGGCCCAGACTTCCATCTCGCCGAAACGCTGCCCGCCGAACTGGGCCTTGCCACCCAGGGGCTGCTGCGTGACCAGACTGTATGGGCCGATGGACCTGGCGTGGATTTTCTCTTCCACCAGATGGTGAAGCTTAAGAATATAGATAACCCCGACCGTCACTTCCTTGTCGAAGCGTTCGCCGGTCCGGCCGTCATAAAGAATACTCTTGCCGCTGGGATCCAATCCCTGTTCAACGAGAGCTTCCTTGATCTGGTCGATCCGGGCTCCGTCGAAAACCGGAGTCATGATCTTGACGCCGTCGGCTGCTGCCGCATAACCCAGGTGTGTTTCAAGAATCTGTCCCAGGTTCATTCTACTGGGCACGCCCAGGGGATTCAGTACGATATCCACCGGAGTACCGTCGGCCAAGTAGGGCATATCCTCCTCGGCCATGATCTTGGAGACAACACCCTTGTTACCGTGGCGGCCGGCCATCTTGTCGCCCACGCTCAGCTTGCGCCGGCGGGCTACGTAGACTTTGACCAGCTTCACTACACCGGGGTGCAGTTCGTCGCCGCGCAGGGCCCGCTCACAGTTCTTTTCGTACTCGACATCGATACGGTCCCGCTCCCGGGCAGCCGACTCGAAGACGGAACGGATTCGAGCATCCTGCTTATCGTCAGCCACCAGGGGCAATCCCCAATGGATGGCCAGGAAGTCCAATTCCTCCAGCACTGCGGCGGTGAACTTGCGACCTGATTTCAGCAGAACCTCGCCGGTATTGGCGTCGATGATATGATGGGCCTTATGGCCCAGGAACAACTCGGTCAGCCTTTCATCGGCCAGCTTGTTGATCTTTTTCAGGTCGCGATCCCGCCGACGCCTGAGGGCATCCAGTTGGCGGGTCTCTTCCTTCTTGGAGCGGGTGGTGCGATCCTGGCGGGAGAAGACCCGCACGTCCACCACGATGCCGTCCATGCCCGGAGGCGCCTTGAGAGACGCGTCCTTCACGTCCCCGGCCTTCTCGCCGAAGATGGCGCGCAACAACTTCTCTTCAGGACTCAGCTCGGTCTCACCCTTGGGCGTAACCTTGCCGACCATGATGTCTCCGGCCCGGACCCGAGCGCCGGGATAGATGACCCCGTCCTCATCCAGGTTGACCAGAGCCTCTTCGCCGACGTTGGGAATTTCCCGAGTCACTTCCTCGACGCCCCGCTTCGTGTCACGCACCTGAAGCTCGAATTGCTCGATATGCAACGAAGTGTACACGTCGTCGGTTACCAGCTTCTCGGAAACCAGGATGGCATCCTCGAAGTTGTAGCCACCCCAGGGCATGAAAGCCACCATCAGATTCCGGCCGAGAGCCAGCTCGCCGTTCTGGGTACAGGGTCCATCCGCCAGGGGTTGGCCCTTCTTGACCTTCTGGCCGGGCATGACCAACGGCTTCTGGTTGTAGCAGGTATCCTGGTTGCTGCGCTTGAACTTGCGCAGACGGTATTCCTTGATCCCGCCCTGGTCGAAGAAGCTGTCGGAGGCGACCTTGTCCGGATCGTTGTAGCGGATGATGATAGTATCGGCAGTCGCCGTATCGACGACGCCGTCGGCCTCGGCTACCACTACGGCACCGGAGTCGATCGCCACCTTCTTCTCCATACCGGTTCCCACCACAGGTGAATCAGTACGCAGCAGGGGAACGGCCTGACGCTGCATATTACAGCCCATCAATGCCCGGTTGGCATCATCGTGCTCAAGGAACGGGATCAGCGAAGCCGCGGCCGAGACGATCTGCTTGGGCGAAACGTCCATGTAGTCGATTTCACCAGGCTTGGCCATGGGATACTCACCCCTATACCGGGTTAATATCTTCTTGGCCTTGAAATTTCCCTTTTCGTCGAGCGGCGCATTGGCCTGGGCAATGGTCACTTCGTCTTCCTGGTCGGCAGTAAGGTATTCGGCCTTTTTGCTGACCACGCCCTTGACTACCTGACGGTAGGGGGATTCGATGAAACCAAAGTGATTGATCCGGGCATGCGTGGCCAAACTGGCGATCAAACCGATGTTCGGCCCTTCCGGCGTCTCGATGGGACACATCCGGCCATAGTGGGTGTAGTGAACATCCCGGACCTCGAACCCCGCCCTGTCACGATGCAGACCCCCGGGGCCCAGTGCGGACAGGCGCCGCTTGTGGGTCAGCTCGCTCAGCGGGTTGGTCTGATCCATGAACTGACTCAGCTGGCTGCTGCCGAAGAAGGACTGGATCACCGCGGAAACGGTCCGGGCGTTGACCAGGTCGGCCGGGCTGATCGGCTTCTCCTTGTCCGCCAGATTCATACGCTCCTTGATGATGCGGGACATACGACTCAGGCCCACCGAGAACTGGTTGGCCAACAACTCGCCCACCGAACGAATGCGGCGGTTTCCAAAGTGATCGATGTCGTCCAGATCGGCCTTGCCCAGGAACAGGGCGATCATCTCGTGGATGATGGCCAGGAAGTCCGCAGGAGTCAGGGTTGTGGTTTTGGGCTCCACATCCAGATTCAGCCGACGGTTCATCTTGTAGCGACCGACCTCGGCCAAATCATAGCGCTTGTCGTTGAAGAACAACCGCTCGAACATGGCCCGGGCCACTTCCTCGTTGGGAGGATCGCCCGGCCGCAACAGGCTGTACAGGCGTCGCAAAGCCTCGTCTTGATTGCTCGTAGGATCCTTGCGCAAGGTGTTGAGAATCAGGCTGGGCTCGTTGAGCGCCACCTCACCCTCGGCCACCAGCTTCATCTCCTTGAGGCCGCTGCCCAGCAGGGATTCCCTCAACAATGCGTCGATAATGGCCCCGGCCTGGGCGAAAGGCTCTTCTTCCTCGGGCCGAAAGACGTCAGCCGCGAGAATCCTACCCTCCAGGGTTTCTTCCAGATGCAAAAATTTCTTGGTGCCCGCCTTGGGAATCTTGACCTTCTCCACCTTGTGGAAGAGCTCGATGATTTCCTCATTGGTCTGGAAACCGAGGGCCCGCAACAAAATCGTGGCCGGTTGCTTGCGCTTGCGGTCGATATGCACGTAGAGAATGTTGTTGATGTCGGTCGTGAACTCCACCCAGGATCCCCGGTAGGGAATGATCCGGGACCGGAAAAGCTGCCGGCCGTTGGGATGGGTTTCGTCACTGAAAAAGACACCAGGCGACCGGTGCAACTGGGAAACGATGACACGCTCGGCCCCGTTGATCAGGAAAGTACCCTTGTTGGTGATGGTGGGCAGTTCGCCCAGGTAGACTTCCTGTTCCTGGATATCCCGGATCATCATCTCCCCGGATGATCCCTCGGCCTCTTCCTTGACCACCAGACGCAGTCGAACCTTCAGGGGCACGCTGTAAGTGAGGCTCCGCTCCTGGCATTCATCGATCCCGTATTTGGGTTCGCCAGGTTTGTAGCTCATGTATTCCATGACCAGATTACCCCGGGTGGATTCAATGGGGAAGATCGTCTGAAAGACGCCTTCGATTCCCTTCATCTTCCGGGCATCCGGCTTGGTGTCGGACTGCAGAAATTCATGGAATGAATCCAGCTGAACCGCCAGCAGGTTGGGCATTTGTTCATCATGCAGAAGTTTCGAATAGTTGACGCGTCCGGTGAACTTGTCGAAAGGGATGTTTTTCACAGGTCCACTTCCTAGGCAGGTAGGTGGGTGACCAATTCAGTCCGTCGCCATTACTGCAACGGTTCTGCTAGTTCCGTCGTCCCGCCGAATATTTCGGGGGGACGACGGCATCTTCAGGATGGGAAGCAGCTCGTGCTTCTTCCCGCGCGTCGGGACCTACTTCAGGTCGATGATCGCGCCGACTTCTTCCAACTTGACCTTGAGCTCCTCGGCCTCGGCCTTGGGCAGGCCTTCCTTGACCGCGGTGGGCGCGGATTCGACCAAAGTCTTGGCTTCTTTCAGGCCCAGCCCGGTGATGGCCCGAACGACCTTGATGACCTGGATCTTCTTGTCGCCGACACCGGTCAACATGACGTTGAACTCGTCCTTGACCTCTTCAACAGCCTCGGCACCGGGAGCAGCAGCAACGGCGACCGGAGCAGCGGCGCTGACGCCGAACTTGTCTTCCATGGCCTTGACCAGGTCGGCCGCTTCCAGAATGCTCATGCCCTCTATCAGTTCCAGAACCTTGGCAGCGTTTTCACTCAGATTGACTTCCGACATTTCTATTCTCCTTGCGATCCGGACCCGACCTTGGTCGAAAGTCCGGCGGTTTTAAGACACACTCAATTGGCCGTTTCGGCCTTCTGCTTGGCTACAGCGTCGATAGCGCGGGCCAACCCGGCGACCACACCGTTCATGACCATGACCACACCGGTGACGGAGGAATTGATACTGCCCATCATCTTGGCGATCAATTCATCCCGGGTCGGGACCTTGGACAAGGCCATAACCTGATCGGCATCGAGGTAGGCTCCATCGACCATTCCGCCCCGGATCTCCATCGCCTCATTTTTCTTGGCGAATTCGGCTACGATCTTGGCGGGGTCGACCTGGCTCTCCGGTCCGAACATGATGGCGATGGGACCCCTCAGGAGGTCCTTGATCACTTCAACGCCGGCATTGTCCGCAGCGATTTTGGCCAAGCGGTTCTTCACCACTCGGCACTCGACCTTATTTGCCCGACACTGTTGCCGGAAAAAGGTCATTTTTTCCACTGTCAGACCAGAATAATCAGCCAGGACCAGACTTTGAGCGGCCTGGAGCTTTTGGGTGATCATCTCGACCTCGGCGATTTTATCTGGACGTGCCATAAGGCAACTCCTAACGATCTATCCACCGGAAAAGTATGACTCCGGCGGCAATTTCCCGCTTCTAGACGAGACTGGTAGTGTCGATTCGAATGGACGGGCTCATCGTGTCGGAAATGAATACCGACCTGACATAAAGGCCCTTGACCGCCGAGGGTTTGACCCGAACCAGTTCCCTGAAAAGGGCCTGGACGTTCTCCTCCAGCTTGGCTTTTTCGAACGAACCCTTGCCGACCGGGGCGTGGATGATCCCCGACTTGTCGACGCGGTACTCGATCCGCCCGGCCTTGGCCTCGGTTACGGCTTTGGTGATATCCATCGTCACGGTTCCTACCTTGGGGTTCGGCATCAGACCACGGGGCCCCAGAATACGGCCCAGCCTTCCGAGTTCACCCATCATGTCGGGAGTGGCGATGATGACATCAACGTCAGTCCAACCGTCCTTGATCTTGGGCAGATACTCGTCCGCGCCGACCATGTCGGCCCCGGCGTCGAGTGCTTCCTGCTCCTTGGGCCCGCGAGTGATCACGAGTACCCGGACGGACTTGCCGGTACCATTGGGCAGCACCACAGTGCCCCGAACCATCTGGTCGGCATGCTTTGGATTGACGTTCAGCCGTACGGCCAAATCCACTGATGAATCAAACTTTGTCTTGGGGAAACCGCCAAGTAGTTCCAGGGCGTCACTGATCGTGTACTCCTGGTTCTTGTCATACATTTCCTTGGCTTTATTGTAATTCTTACCGTGCTTCATTTCAGTTTTCTCCATTGACTGTGAGATTCGATCGGACGGTTACCGGACATAGTCCCACCGCCCTCTTCTCCGGTGCCTGTCGATTTCCCGGATCGTTCAGATTCGTGAAATCCGGCGCCGTGGCTTCGCAGTCATATCGGTCTAGACGACTTCCAGGCCCATGCTCCGCGCCGTGCCCGCGATGATTCTCATCGCAGCTTCAGGCGAGGCGGCGTTCAGGTCTTCCTTCTTCATCTCGGCGATCTCCGCACACTGGGCGCGAGTGATCGAGCCGGCGGAAGTCCTACCGGGTTCAGAGCTGCCTGCGTCGATACCGATGGCCTTCTTGATCAGAACAGCAGCGGGCGGAGTCTTCGTGATGAAGCTGAAGCTTCGATCCTGGAAGACGGAGATGACCACTGGGATCACCAATCCGACCTGCTCCTTGGTCCTTTCATTGAAGGCATTGCAGAATTCCATGATGTTCAAACCATGCTGACCGAGCGCGGGACCCACCGGAGGGGCGGGATTCGCCTTGCCGGCTTTGATCTGCAACTTGATCTGCGTCATGACTTTCTTTGCCATGTCGACTTTTCTCCTTCAAACGGGAACCGGCTTCATCAACGGACAAACCTTCATCGACCGGGAGTCCACATCCCACCCGCGGGGCCATTCCGCCGCTCAGCCTCCTCTATGTTAAACCACGATCGCTGAGAGGAGCGACCGAGGCGGCAACGCCAGATCCAGACAAACCTGTCGCCACCAGACAACGGTTTCAGATGGACTTCACTTGCAGGAAGTCCAACTCCACCGGGGTCTCCGAACCGAAAATCGAGATCATAACCTTCAACTTGCCCTTGTCCTGATTGATCTCGTTGATCACGCCCATCCACTCGGTGAAGGGACCGTCAGTAACCTGAACGCTGTCCCCCACCTGATATGGGATCTCAAGGGTTTCCCTGGCCTCATCCGGGTCGGAGATTCGGCCGAGAATCCGGTCGACCTCTTCACGAGTGATGGGCTGGGGCTTCAAAAGCGTGCCGCCGATAAAGCGCGTCACGCCTGGAATACTATTGATGAAATGCTGCGTTTCCTTGTCCATGATCATCTCGACCAGGATATAACTGGGGAAGAACTTACGCTTCGACGTGGAGCGCTTGCCGTTCTTCATCTCCGTGACTTCCTGGGTGGCCACCAGGATTTCGCCGAAGTATTCTTCCATGTGGTTCGACTTGATGGCCATCTCGATGTTGCGTTTGACCTTGTTCTCGTGACCGGTATTGGCGTGGATGACATACCACTTCATCCGCCCGCGGCGTTCGATCTCGGCCCTTTCCGCAGGGGAAAGTTCCAACTCCACGGCTTCAAGGAGTTCGTCCTCCGCCGAAAGACCTTCCTTCGCCGAATCCGGAGTCTGGACATCCGCATCGGCGGTAGCCCCTTCACTCACGCTCTCTTCGTCCGGAAGGTCGAAGAACAGGTCGTCTTCACCGGAACTCTCGGCCTCGGACCCTGCCCCCGCTTCAGCTTCTGCGGCAAGCTCGCCCTTTTCGGCGGATTCCAGTTCTTCCTGTTTCTCTTCAGAATTCTTTTCAGAATCGCTCACGAGAGGCTCCCATCAACAGGCCACGAAAAAGACATACGTACACCCCGAAAACGGGACACCTATCCCATCTTCAGGGTAATTCCGAAGCTCTCTTCCCACTTCCCGGCTCAGGCCAGGGCGATGAGCTGCTTGATTCCCAAATCGAGAACCTTGTCCACCGCAAACAGAATAACCGTGATTACCAGTACGGTCACCATAACCACGATTGTGGACTCCTTGAGCTCGGCGATGCCGGGCCAAGAAACCCTCTTCAGTTCCTGGGCGGTTTCCTTCAAGTAACTAACGAAACGCGCAAGCATTTCCTTTAACCTTTCCACCATCCAACCTACTGGCAATGCCGGCTGGAAGGAAAAAACAATGGCAGGGGCAGCAGGGCTCGAACCCGCGACCCTCGGTTTTGGAGACCGATGCTCTACCAGCTGAGCTATACCCCTGCAAGACGGTACCGAGACCCCCGCAAAGCGACAACCCCGGACCAACCAATATCAGCGAGTCTCCTTGTGATCCGTGTGCTTATTGCACCGGGGGCAGTACTTCTTGAACTGCACCCTGTCCGGATTGAGACGCTTGTTCTTCTTGGTCGTGTAGTTCCTCATCTTGCAATCGTTGCAGGCGAGGATGATTATGTCCCTCATGAGACCCTACTCCCTACTCTAGCCAATATAAATCCAATGATCCCGGGCGGCGATTCTGTTCAGTTAAGCCACCGGCCCAAGTTCACCAACTACTCGTGAATTTTCGCTACCACGCCGGCGCCGACGGTACGGCCACCCTCACGGATCGCGAAGCGCA
>JAHOYV010000063.1 GCA_019038745.1 Gemmatimonadales bacterium | reverse complement strand
CTGAGGTTAGTCACCGAAATACCGATACGCTCGGATAGCTCTGTGAGCGTCATCTTTCGCTTGACCAGCATCATATCTAGGTTCACTTGAATAGTCATACTCTGTAGTTTACGGGAAAAGATTATGTTTGTCAACTAAAGGTTTATGTAAAACGATAAAAGATTTATGTTAATTAAAAAATCCACGATCCGGCAGGGTGTTTGTTTTTCAAAATTTAAACCTATTTCTCAAAATCTTCTTTAACCCCACTCCCTTTGGCCGAAAAGAGCTTAGAGATGGAATTTCCGCCTCCATTCCGGGATGAGAGTAAGAATGTTCGGCAAAAACAACTTGATGAGACAATTGTTCTTCCTCGTGTCCCTGGTCACGGTGGGGGGCTCAATCGGCTATACAATGATCGAAGAGGACTGGACCCTCTTCGATGGGTTCTACATGACTCTGATCACCCTGACCACGATCGGGTTCAGCGAGGTTCACGAGCTCTCGGTTGGGGGGCGGGTTCTGACCACGGTGATCATCATTTTCGGTCTCGGTTCAGCCGCCACGATTTTTACACAACTGGCTCAAATGATGATGGAAGGCAATGTGTTTGCCGCCTGGAGGAAACGTCGCATGGATAAGGTATTGGGAAAGATGAAGGATCACGTGATCATCTGCGGGTACGGCCGAATCGGCCAGGCCATTTCCCGCGATCTGATAGGGATGGGTATTCCCTGCGTGATCATCGATCGGGATGAGAAAAAAGGGGACGGGGCACAAGCCCTGAAGGTACCCAACTTGTCCGGCAACGCTACCAGTGACACGGCTCTGCTTAACGCGGGGGTCACGCGGGCCACTATCCTGGTTGCTGCTCTGTCGAACGATTCCGACAACCTCTTTGTGGCTCTGGCTGCCCGCGATCTGAATCCTAACCTCGTGGTGATTGCCCGGGGTGAGGACAAATCCATTGAGACCCGGATGTTGCGGGCCGGCGTGGACCGTGTGGTATATCCTTCGCAGTTGGGTGGGGGACAGATTGCCCGCCTGATCGGGGCCGAGCTTGGTCATGAAACGGATGAGAACCTGATGCGCCGGAATACCGATGTCATGGGCTACGATCTGCAGGTGTATCGGAATTTCAGGAAGCAGGAGATCACGGTTCAGGAGATTCTTGAGATTACCGGAGCCATACGGGCGATCGCCCACATCGACCAGGAGGGCCAACGGCAGGAGGACCCTGGGCTTGAGCATGAGGTCGGTGAGTCCGAAGCGGTTGTGATCCTGTCCGAAGTTGGATCTACCGGGCCTGCCGAAGATGACTCGGCGGACCTTCTGAGTCATCTGGGCAAGTCCCTGAGTGTGGGTATTCCGGCAATAGACGAGGAACACCAGCAGATCTTGACCATGATCCGGCGCTTGAATTCAGCCCACCCCAGTAACGAGCGGGAAGTGGGCCATGAGGTTCTCCTGGAACTCCGTGAATACACTGCTCGGCACTTCCACCACGAGGAACGTCTCTTTGTGAGCGCTGGATTCCCCGGGGCAGAGGAACACATTGAGGAGCACCGGTCACTGGTCGCAAAAGTGGATCAGCTTCTGGGAGACAAGGAGCACCTGCACCGCGCCAATCTGGGTCATGTTCTGGATGACTGGATTCGACATCACATCATGGAGGTCGACGCGAAGTATGCCGAGTTTTTGCAAGGGGTCGGTGCGGAGAAATAGGCCGGATCGATTTCCCTAGCCGCCACTCCGCTTGGCCTTGTAGCCGAGGGCCTGCAAGTGTGCCACCACCGTGTCCCGGTGATCCCCCTGAATTTCGATGATCCCATTTTTAACAGTCCCGCCGGCCCCGCATTTCTGCTTGAGCTTTTTGCCCAAATCCACGAGCTCTCCCTCGGCGAGGGGAAGGCCAGTAACCACCGTGACACCCTTGCCTTTGCGCCCTTTGGTTTCCCTGCTTACCCGGATCGGTCCACCGGAAGGAGCCGGCATTGTGGAGCGGCACCGGCAATCATTCACCGGATAGTTGCAGCCGGGGCACATGCGTCCGCCTTCGGAGGAGTAGACGAGCGATCCTGGGCGCTGGTCGTTTTTTCGTGCCATCATTCTTTCCTCCACCGTACGGTGAATCGATTGTTGCTGTGAATCCGGAGACTGAGAATGATCTTCTTTCCAACAAACGAAATCAAGCAATTCTCCCCACGGAAATTATCCCCCCGGGGGTCTAGGCATCTCTTGTCTGCGTTGTGGCCATCATCTGTTTGTGGCATACTTGTATGTGTCAATTAGACATTTGAATGGTGGTTTGTCATGATGACAACGTTGAATCACGTACTCACTGCAGTAGCTATAGGTATTAGGTGAAGTCGACATTATACCGACAGGAGATTCTGTTTTGCCTCCGGAAGTCAGGATTAGATGTTATCGTCCAGAGGATGCAAGCGCCTTGTATGCGGCCGCTCAGCAGTCGAAAGCCGATGTGTATCCGTGGCTTCCTTGGTGTCATCCCGGCTATACTCTTGTGGAAGCTGAAGAGTGGAGCGGGTCGCGGAGAAAACTCTTCGAGCAGGGCGTGGAATTCGAATTTGTTATCGTTGACGACGAAGATCGATTTCTCGGGGGGTGTTGTTTAAACCGGATCAATATTCCAGATCGGATGGCGAATCTTGGTTACTGGGTCCGATCAGCGTCAACAGGGCGCGGCATCGCAACTCGCGCGGTTCAACAATTGGCGGACTTTGCCTTCTCACAAACCGATTTAGAGAGGCTTGAAATTATTTGCGCCGTTAGTAATGAAGCAAGTCAGCGAGTAGCCCAGAAAGCGGGCGCAATCCGAGAAGGCGTTCTTCGCGGAAGAATATTCCTGCACGGGCGACCGCACGATGCGGTCATGTATTCGATTTTACGGTCGGAGTGGCTGGCCGGATAACAGCAGGTAAAAAGAAACATCTTTAAAGAACGATTTGGAGCTTGGACAATGGTTGAAGGCGTAAAATTTACTCCCCTTGCTGCTCGGCGTTGGGCGGAATTAGATGTCCAATTTCAGATACGGCTTTTGAACAATGTTTGGTGTGTGAACTGTCGCAAGACGACCTCAATTGTTCAATATGATGGCAGGATGGAGCGTGGGGACCTTATTCTAGAGGGATTTTGCATCAAGTGCGGCGGTCCTGTAGCGAGGGTAGTGGAAGGAATGTGAAAGAGGCGGTTGGATAAGGCTGTTGCCTGCGCCAGGGGTGAATTTGTGACCGGCCGGAATACAACGGCGGGGTCTCGAAGGTCTTGGAGGTTTCGGCCGCGGGATTGTTGCTGGAGTAGCTTGGCTGGGCTATTTGGTGGGAGTGAAGTAAACGAACAAGAACTGCAACCGATTTCTAGACCGTGGGCCCGGCCCGGGTTAACTTACCCTCAAGCAATCATCCCACTCAAAAGGAATAGCCCATGAATAACCTGCAACGGCCCGGCACCGACGAATATGCTGATGAATTCGCCCCTTATGTGGACTTGGTCGATCCCGGACAGGACAACATCCTGGTTCACGTGAAGGCCCAGGGCCTGGTCATGCTGAATATGATGCGCAGCCTGGATGAGGAAACCGGTAACCATCGTTACGCCGCAGGAAAGTGGTCGTTGAAAGAGTTGATTGGGCACCTCATCGATATGGAGAGGATCTTCACTTTCCGGGCGCTGTGGATGGCCCGGGCCGATAATCAGGCCCAACCCGGGGTGGATGAGAACGCTTGGGCTGCTGCTTCCAATGCCGGCCACCGAACCCTGGCTGAACTCTGGAGAGAGCAGCACGTCTGTCGCACCGATCACCTGTATTTGTTCAAAAGCTTGGATGAGTCGGCTTGGGAGCGTCGGGGAATTGCGAGTGGCAACCCGTTGAGCGTGAGGGCCATTCCCTGGATTATCGCCGGGCACGAGAAGCATCACATGCTGATGATGAAGAAACTTTACGGGCTGCCTGTTCCTGGCTGAATCGGGTCAATCGGACTCTTTTGTTCCAGATCTGAGCAAACGGGCCGGCACCGTTGAATCTCCGGTGATGAAGGTACGGGTCTCGGCCAGCAGACCCGCCAGATCCAGGTCCAGCTCCGTTCCCTCGGCCTGGTGAACGTGGCCCTCAGCCATCACGAAAAGCTTCATGGCCCCAGCTGGATGGCCGGTGGTGAACTTCAGATGCGCGGCCGCACACTGGATAATCGCCTGCAGGACGTGGCCGGCCGGTGTGCCGATTCCCGACGCGTGCCAAAACTGCTCCATTACTTCATGACATTCCCACCAGTAGCGTTCGTTGAAAAGATCCACCCCGTACAAGAAATCCTCGCCGTCTGATCCTACGACACGGTTCAGGTCAGGCAGTGGTGTGTTTTCTGGGGGATTCAGTCGGTAGGAGTGGCCTTGGGGCGAACGAGTGGGGTGTGGCGTCTTGCCGGGGATATGGCGGTATTCGGGTAATGAACGGTCCGTTAAGCGAGGTGTGGTGTTGGAAGCCAAGTAAAACTCCTGGTGAAAACCGGTATATTTTCCGCGACCTGTTGGAATGAATCATGGCATAAAAAGGGTGACTGGGAAACCTCAACGATGGTTCCTGAGATTTCTCCCTTGCGCCAAAAAAAAATGGATATAACTTACCAAAACCAAATGGGACCAAATTTGTACCCATTAAAGCCTAAGGAAATATTAATGGTTCGAGTTACAAAATTGACGGATTACGGCATCGCGCTGATGACCTGTTTGGCAAAGCGTAAACCGGCCCAGCAGCTCACGGCCCAGGATCTATCCAAGGCCATGAGACTGCCGTTGCCGACGGTTCGCAAGATCCTGAAGATTCTGGCCAAGGCGGGCCTGCTGGATTCCACCCGTGGAGCGGCCGGCGGTTACAGTCTGGCTCGCGATCCGGAAGAAATCTCGCTCCTGGACATGATCTCAGTCTTGGAGGGTCCCGTGGCCATGACTGAGTGTTCGTCGGGAGAGGGTTGCCACTGTTCGCTGGAGAAGATCTGCGGTTTGAAGGAGAACTGGAACTGGATCAATAAGCAGCTCGAAAGCACGCTGAGGGAATACAACCTGGCCCAGATGGCCGGATCACTGGATCGATAAACAAATCCCCGTCCGGCGGGGATGAGGAACACGATGAACGAAGAGAGAAAAATGCTGGAGGATTTATCCAGCCAGGAATACAAGTGGGGCTTCGTGACGGACATCCAGTCCGATACGGTACCGCCGGGGTTGAATGAAGACGTCATCCGCTTCATATCAGCCAAGAAACAGGAACCGGAGTGGCTGTTGGAGTGGCGCCTGAAGGCCTATCACCACTGGTTGACGTTGAGTGAGCCTGAATGGCAGAAGGTGAAGTTTCCGCCGGTGGACTTCCAGGCCATCAGCTATTACTCAGCGCCGAAGAAAGATGAAAAAAAGAAGAGTCTTGATGAAGTCGACCCCGATCTGCTGGCCACCTACGAGAAACTGGGAATTCCCCTGACCGAGCAGAAACGGCTGGCCAACGTGGCGGTCGATGCGGTGTTCGACAGTGTTTCGGTAGCCACCACGCATCAGGCAAAGCTGGCCGGGATGGGCGTGCTCTTCATGCCCCTTTCCGAGGCCGTGCGGGAACACCCCGAGCTGGTCCGGGAGTACCTGGGCAAGGTTGTGCCCTACACCGACAACTTCTACGCCGCCCTGAACGCGGCCGTGTTCACCGACGGCTCTTTCGTCTATATCCCCAAGGGACTGAAATGTCCGTTGGACCTATCGACCTACTTCCGTATCAACGAGGCGAACACCGGACAATTCGAACGCACCCTGATCATCGCCGAGGAGAGTGCTTCGGTGACATATCTGGAGGGTTGCACCGCACCGCAGCGGGATGAGAACCAGCTGCATGCGGCGGTAGTGGAGCTCTACGCGCACGAGGATGCCGCCATAAGGTACAGCACCGTGCAGAACTGGTATCCCGGCGACCAGGATGGCAACGGCGGCATCTTCAATTTCGTTACCAAGCGCGGCCTGTGCGCCGGTGATCGCTCGCGGATCTCCTGGACCCAGGTCGAGACCGGTTCGGCCGTCACCTGGAAATATCCCAGTTGCGTCCTGAAGGGCGACGACTCGGTGGGAGAGTTCTACTCGGTGGCTCTGACAAACAATTTCCAGCAGGCGGATACCGGTACGAAGATGATCCACCTGGGCAGGAATACGAAGAGCACAATCATCTCGAAGGGAATTTCCGCCGGCCATGGGGACCAGACCTACCGGGGTCTGGTCAAGATCGGCAAGGGGGCGGCCGGAGCCCGCAACTTCACGCAGTGCGATTCCATGCTGCTGGGCGACAAGTGCGGCGCTCACACTATCCCCTACATCGAATCGTCCAATCGGACTGCCCAGGTCGAGCACGAAGCGACTACTACCAGGATCGGGGATGATCAGATTTTTCTGTGCAACCAGCGCGGCATATCGACCGAGGATGCGGTCTCGATGATCGTCAACGGATTTTGCCGCGAGGTTTTTCACGAGTTGCCCCTTGAGTTCGCCGTGGAGGCGGAGGCGCTGCTGAAGGTGAGTCTTGAGGGTAGCGTGGGTTAGCCTGCGCCGGGACAAGTACAAGAGTAAGGAGAAAAGGAACAATGTTGAAGATACAGGATCTGCACGTGAGTGTGGACGGCAAGGAGATCCTCAAGGGGATCAACCTGGAGATCCGGCCCGGCGAAGTGCATGCCATCATGGGACCTAACGGCTCGGGAAAAAGCACCCTTTCCCAGGTGTTGGCCGGGAACGAGAACTATGAAGTGACCGGCGGACTGATTCTCTACCAGGGAAGGGACTTGTTGAGTCTGGATGTCGAGGCGCGGGCGCTGGAGGGAATTTTCCTGGCCTTCCAATACCCGGTGGAGATTCCGGGAATCAGCAATGAGCAGTTCCTGCGCGCTGCGGTGAATGCCGGCCGTAGGCACCGAGGTGAATCCGAGCTGGACGCTTTTGATTTCTCCGCCCTGGCCAAGCAGAAGATGGAAGTGATGGAACTTGGCGCCGATCTGCTGGACCGCTCTTTGAACGTGGGCTTTTCCGGTGGCGAGAAGAAGCGTAACGAGTGTTTCCAAATGGCCATGATCGAACCCCGATTCGCCATCCTCGACGAGACTGATTCCGGCCTGGACATCGATGCTCTGCGGATTGTGGCCAAGGGGATCAACGGGCTGCGGAGTCCCGAGCGAAGCTTCCTGGTGATCACCCACTACCAGCGCCTGCTGAACTATATAGTGCCGGACCACGTGCACGTCCTGGCGGATGGGCGAATCATAATGAGTGGAGGAAAGGAATTGGCCCTGGAGCTGGATGACAAGGGCTACGGATGGATCGAAGAGGGCCAGGCCCGGTCAGGGGAACCGCAGCTTTCCGCTAGTGGGGAGGCGGAGTCTTGAAAATCGTCGACACTGACAATTTGGCCTTCGGGTCTGGAGCACGGCCGGGAATGCAGCAGACAACTCCTGGGGCGGAGTTTTTCAGGATCCCTGACCGTCCCGATGAAACCGATGAGATCCGAGGACTCCGGGAGGGCGCTTTCGAGAGATTCACCATTTTGGGTTTCGATGTTCGGGGCAAGGAAGAATGGCGATACAGTGATTTGAAGCAGGTCGTGGGCGGTGGTTTCAGGTCTTCTGCAGAAGCAACGACTGTGAATGGGATGATTGCGCCGGCGGTTGAACCGGCGGTTGATCCAACGGCAGAAAACATATTGCCCGACATCGGCGGTTGCCGATTGGTCTTTGTGAATGGGATCTACCAGTCCTCTGTTTCCCATATTCAGGAAGGGACGACGGGGGTCCATCTGGAACCACTGGCCGGAGCGGAGCTGAAACCCGGTTTTGGCGAGTTAGCCGATTTTCAGGAGGCGCCCCTGACTGCTCTGAACACCGCGTGCTGGAGCGACGGTGTTTTGCTGGAGTTGGACGAGGGAGTGATTCTCGAACAACCCATTAACATGGTTTTTCTGACGGACGAGCGTGGAGATTCCGAACTGGTGGCTCCCCGCAACTTGATCCGCATCGGCAGCAGATCCAGAGCGACCTTGATTGAAAATTTTGTCGGTGCCGGGAGCAACAATACGCTGAACGCTCCAGTGACCGAAATCGTCTGTGCAATGGAATCCGACCTCAGGCACTGGAAGGTTATCCGCGAAGGCGAGGGGGTTCTGCACTACGGAAGCACCCACGTTACCCAAGCTGAAGGAAGCCGCTACACTTCCGGAGAATTCAGTTTCGGAGGCGCCATGGTGCGCAGGGAACTGCATCTGGAATTGAACGGTCAGAACGCCGAATGCGACCTCGTTTCCCTGGTCATGGCCTCCGGAAAAGAACGGGTGGACATGCGCACACGCGTGGATCATCGCGCCCCCGGTTGTCGAACCGGAAAGCTTTACAAGGGCATCTATGGCGGCAGTTCCCGTGGTGTGTTCGACGGTTTGATTCGAGTAGCCCGAGATGCGCAGGGAACCACGGCCCACCAGACCAATCGAGCCCTGTTGCTTTCGGACGAAGCCGCCACTTCCAGCATTCCGCGCCTGGAAATCTACGCCGACGACGTGAAATGCAGCCACGGTTCAACCACCGGCGAACTGGATGAGGATCAACTTTTTTTCCTGCGCTCCCGGGGTCTTGATACCGCAACGGCTCGGACCCTGTTGGCCCAGGCTTTTGCCGCAGAGGTCCTGGAGATCGTGGATACGGAAGATCTTCGAGATGAGTTGAACGACCAGATCGTCCAAATGCTGGCCAATGTTCCCGACCAGGCGGTGAGAAGTTGAGCCATACGAATAATAGTTTGACGCATCGTTTGAAAGACGGTGCCCTGCGCCGGGATTTCCCCATTTTCCGTACCAATAGTAGGGATAACGGGTTGATATATCTCGACAGCGGTGCCAGCGCGCAGAAACCTCATTCCGTCTTGACCTCCATTCAGGATTTCTACGATTCCGCCTATGCGAACATCCACCGGGGAGTTTATCAGCTCAGTGAGGAAGCAACTCTTCGCTACGAGGGAGGCCGCGAACGGGTGCGGCGTTTCCTGAACGCGCGCCGGGTCGAGGAGATCGTTTTCGTTCGAGGCACCACGGAGGCCATAAACCTGCTGGCCTCTACCTTCGGCCGCTCGAAAGTGGGGCCTGGGGACGAGATCCTGATCACCCATATGGAGCACCATTCCAATATCGTACCTTGGCAAATGCTCTGTCAGAGTACCGGCGCCCACCTTGTGGTGGTTCCGATCACCGATGACGGCGCATTGGATTTGGAAGAGTTCGAACGGCTACTGGGGCCGCGAACAAAATTGGTTTCGGTCGCGCATGTCTCGAATGCCTTGGGTACCATCAATCCGGTGAAGGAAATTGTGCGCCTGGCCCACGACAAAGGGGTTCCGGTGGTCATTGACGGGGCTCAGGCCGTTCCCCATTTGCCGGTGGATGTGCAGGATCTGGACTGCGATTTCTACGTATTTTCAGGTCACAAAATATATGGGCCAACAGGTATCGGAGCATTGTACGGCAAAGCCGGACATCTGGCAGCAATGCCACCATACCAGGGTGGCGGCGACATGATCGAGTCGGTTACTTTTGATAAGACCACCTACGCCCCGGTTCCGGCCCGCTTCGAGGCCGGCACGCCGAACATCGCCGGCGTGGTGGGTTTAACCGCTGCCCTGGATTATGTGGACGCTGTAGGATTTGAAGCCATACAGGAACACGGCGAAGACTTGTTGGAACACGGAACCCGCCTGCTGGAAGAGATCCCGGGCCTCCGGATAGTCGGCACAGCGGCCCGAAAGGTACCAGTCTTCTCCTTCGTTCTGGACGACATTCATCCCCATGACGTGGGCACTTTTCTGGCCGGGGCGAACGTGGCGGTTCGAGCCGGCCACCACTGTGCCCAACCAGTGATGGAACGGTTCGGAGTTCCAGCCACCACCCGCGCTTCATTGGGGATCTACAACACCAGGGAAGATTTGCAAGCCCTGGTCGACGCCATTCTTCAACTCAGAAGGTTCTTTGGAAAATGAGTGATCTGCGAGATCTATACCAGTCCCTGATCCTGGATCACGGTCAAAACCCACGCAACAGGCGAACCATGGATTGCAACCACGACGGACAGGGTCAATGTCGCTGCACGGAAGGTTACAATCCGCTGTGCGGGGACAAGCTGACGCTCTACGTGAAGTCAGATGGTGACGTGTTGGAGGATCTGTCTTTTGATGGCCACGGTTGTGCCATCTTCACGGCGTCCTCATCGATGCTGACCGAAGTACTCAAGGGTCGCAACGTGGAGGAGATTCGCGAAATTCTGGACAAGTATCTTAAGATGCTGACCGACGATGAGGGGATACCGGATCCTGATGGCCTGGGCAAACTGGCTGTCTTTGGAGGGGTAAAGGACTTCCCTGCACGAGTCAAGTGTGCCACTCTGCCTTGGCGGGCCCTTGAGGCCATCCTTGCAGAAGTGGATAAGCAGGAAAAATAGCTGGGTTTTGGATTCAGTTCGAAATTCGATCCCTTGGTGGATATTCAAAATTACTAATTCTGTCCTGTAGGCGGTTTTGCTGTTGAAACGGCAGGTGGAGTAATATCGGGTCATCTTTTTCGCCGGTACAGTCGTAAACATGAACGCTGAGAGGATGAGGATGTCTTCGAGCAGCAAGAGGACCAGCAGAAAACCCCGCAAGAAGCCCAGAGTGAAACTTCTGGGGAATATATTCACCCAGATCGCCGGAATGCAGTACTACGAGACTTCGGTCGTCGAAGGACAACCGGTTCAACTGGAACTGGAGCCGGAAAACCCTCACGACCGGAATGCGATCCGTGTCGAGAACGAAGATTTTCAGGCGACGGGCCATGTGCCTCGCCGAGTGTCTTCCTGGTTAACTCCCTTGATGTCCGCGGGAGAAGTCTGGGCCGAGGGACGGGCTGGCAGCCCGGTAAAGCCCGGATCCGACAATAATTACCTGCAGATTGACCTCTTCCTCTATCCCAAAGGCAAACACATTCTCGACCCGGGGACGGATCCGGCCGACCAGCAGGATGCAATGCATAAGGCTGTTTTGGCTGTTTGGCTGGAGATGCAACAGTGGACCGATCCCGAGGCGGCAAAGGAGGCCGGCAAGCGGCTATTGAAACTGGACGGCAGAGACCTTGCTCCCCGGACCAGGATGTTGCTCTGGTTGATTCGCTCCTGGGCCCGCGCTTCGAAAATCCGGCAAGAAGAGACCGAACTGGCAGGGGCCCGAAGTGCGCTGAAGCGGATTTCGATCGGGAAGGGGAGTCATCACCACAACCTGACGGTGTTCCCCCTTTTGACCCCTGATGGTCCGGAGCCGTCCTATGCCCTGCTGCAGGATTCCCTGGCGAAGAAATCAGCCGAAATCAGAGAAGTGTCCGAGGAGGGCAGTATACCGGAACTGACAGTAGAAAACAGATCTCCCCGGCCGCTCCTGATACCGGCCGGTGAAATTCTGATCGGAGCCAAGCAGGATCGGACCGTCAATATCACAATCCTGATACCAAAAAAGGCGCAACACGTCATTCCCGTCAGTTGCGTGGAACAGGGACGATGGGCAAAGGCCTCGGGCGGATTTTCCGCTGCACATTTCGCTCATCCTGCCCTTCGCGGTCGCATCAGCTCCAGTGCCCGGGCCAGTCGCAAGGATGGGGGCTCACCCCACAGCGACCAGCAAGAGGTTTGGCGAACGGTGGCCGAATGTATGTCCGGTCTGGAGGTCCATTCGGAAACCGGAACCTTGGCCGACGCTTATGCGGGAGCCGATGAGCGTCTTGAAGAATTCAGGAACCGTCTCGTGCCGCCGGAGAACGCCGCAGGGGTCATGGTAGTGTGTGGAGACCAGGTGGTGGGGATGGATCTCTTCGATTCCCCTGCTACCTTCCAAAAGATGTGGCCACGGGTGTCGGAAGCCTATTTTCTGGAAGCAGCGGGCCGTCCACCGGAAAAAAAGGCTATAAAATCGACAGTCCGCAATTTTCAGCAGGTCGTTGGATCTACGCTGGCGATAGCACAGCAGCCGGTCGGGGTGGGTCGGGAATTGGAGCTGACAGGTAAGGAAATTGCCGGGTCCGGGGTTTGGAACGAGGGAAGTTTGTGCCACCTGTGTGCTTTCCCTGTTTTGTAGTCTGGGGGAGTTATTGACTACCTCAGGGGATAATTTCCAAAATAAATGAGCCAAAAAAATCAATTTGTGAAAAAACGCCTTTTGGCATAGTTTTGGCCAGGAAGAGTGTGGTCTAAGCCATGGGCCTGTCAGTTGAGTTATTCAGCTTCTCCGTTGGATTTGTAGGAAAGCTGTTGATGGAAATTCCCTCGATGACCGGGGGATATGGTCCGGCAAGGCGTCGGGCCTGTTGAAGCTGGAAGGATGCCCGGAAGAAGCCGGTGATCCAGAGAGCTTTTGTAAGCCGGACATCCGGCACTTGGAGACGAAGAGAAATGAAGAAGATCTACGTGGGCAACCTGCCCTTCAGCGCGACCGAGGACGAAATCAAAGACCTATTCGGCCAGCACGGAACCGTCCACTCGGTGGCCCTGATCAACGATCGTGAGACCGGTCGTCCCCGCGGTTTCGGTTTCATCGAAATCGATGACGAGGCCCTGCAGGCTGCCATCCAAGCCCTTGACGGCTTCGAGATGGGTGGCCGCGCCCTCCGCGTGAACGAAGCTCAGGATCGTCCCCGCCGTGGCGGCGGCGGCGGTGGCGGCGGTGGCTACGGCGGCGGTGGCGGCGGTGGCGGCGGTGACCGCTGGTAGGACGGGGAAACTCATTCTGCCGTTGCCCTGAACGACATGACCCCGCTTCTGGAGGGAAGCGGGTTTTTTTCCTTGGCGTTGATCTTCAAGAGGGATTGATGACATGACTGAGAAAGCATCCGGCAATCGTTACTCCCAGAGCGAAGAGATCGCCAACTCGGTGACTCACGGCCTGGGTTTCATGCTGAGCGTAGCAGCCTGCTCGGTCCTGGTGGTTCTTGCCGCCCAGCGAGGCACACCCTGGCACGTGGTCGGAGTGGCCATATTCGGGGCGTCACTGATTCTTCTTTACGCTGCTTCGACCATCTACCACGCCCTGACTCATCGGAAAGCCAAACGGGTTTTCAAATTCCTGGACTATTCCGCCATCTACGTTTTGATTGCCGGCACCTACACACCGTTTACCCTGGTGACTCTTCGAGGTGGCTGGGGGTGGTCTCTGTTCGGAATTGCCTGGGGATTGGCCATTGCCGGAGCTGTGGTCGAGGTGGTCACCAAACGGCGTTTCAAGGCCGTCTCACTGGCATTTTATCTGGGCATGGGTTGGCTGCTTATGATCGCCATCAAGCCCCTGGTCTCTTCCCTGGACACCCGAGGTCTGCTGTTGTTGCTCGCCGGTGGAGTGGCTTACACGGGTGGCTCGGCTCTTTACGTTTGGGGCCGTTTCCGTTACCACCATGCGGTGTGGCATCTGCTTGTTTTGATTGGCAGCACTTGTCATTTTCTGGCCGTTTTGTTTTCGGTGATTCCCTCTTCCTGATTCAAGTATTTGTACCCGTTTCACCAGCCAAGGCTCCTTCCGCACCGGACTCTTTAACAAGTGGTTCGGTTCTTGCGTTTATTTTCTTGTTGAGCGGGAAGGGATCCTTTTTGCAGGAACGGCGGCCGCCATTGACCCAGGCCTGTTTGCCGGCGCAATTCGGCAAACTGTTTGCAAGTGGTTAGGATTCAAGGCGTTGCTGTCCAAGACAGTGGGCGGCGAATCCGGTGGAAGTCAGGTGGACGGCTGGGGCGTTCCCAAGTGGGTGAATTCATCCTGCCAAGCCGTGCCCAAATATTTGGCGGATCCTTGAATAGAATTCGGGATCGGAACCGAGAAATGTGTCCTTAGTTGGAGGTGGAAGATGGCCGTCGATTCGGCAGTTGCCAGCCTTGCCCAGGAAGGAAAATACTTATCCTTCGTACTGGGAAGGGAAGAGTACGGGCTTGAGATTCTCAAGGTCCAGGAGATCAACGGGATGATGGGTGTCACCAAGGTGCCCCGGACTCCTGCCTATATCCGTGGCGTGATCAATCTACGGGGCAGAGTAATCCCGATCATCTGTCTCCGGGAGCATTTCAAGTTGTCCCGAGTGGAGGAAACGGAAAAGACATGTATCATCGTGGTCCAGGTCCAGAGCAAGGACACAAGTCTCACCATGGGGATCATCGTTGATGAGGTTTCAGAGGTGCTGAACATCGGGCGCAAACAGATCGAACCCGCTCCCTCCTTCGGTGGCGGAATGGATGATGCCGATTTCATTACCGGCATGGGCAAGTTGGAGGAAAAGGTCGTCATTCTTTTGGACATTGACCGCCTATTGCAATACGAAGATCTGGCCATGATCGCAGAGGTGGGGGCGGAGTGATTGACAAGAGTAAAATCCTGGCCACGATCGACAGTGTTCCTTCCCTGCCCTCGGTTGTTATCCAGCTGAGGCAGTATCTGAACGATCCGGATGTAAATTTCGATCAACTGGCCCACGTCCTCCAACACGATCCCGGTCTGACGGCGAATATTCTGCAGTTGGCCAATTCCGCCTATTTCGGCTGGTCACGTTCCATAAAATCCGTACGTGAGGCGATCACTCGGTTGGGGACCGATCGCGTCTTCCAGATGGTGCTCTGCATGTCGGTAGCTCCCCTGGTCCGCAAGCCCATCAACGGGTATGACATGGACTCGAACGGCTTGTGGGAACACTCGATTTCCACAGCCATTTGTGCCGAACAACTGGCGATTGCCCTGAACCTGGAGGACACCCCGGAGGCTTTCACCTCAGGCTTGCTCCACGATCTGGGCAAGATTGTATTGGGCACTTTCGTTGAAGTGGACGACGAGCCGATCAAGGAAATCGTCAGGAGCGACAACCTGGCGTTCAACGAAGCCGAGCAGATGGTCCTGGGTATCGATCATGCCGAAGCGGCGGGAGAACTCCTGAGAGTTTGGAACCTACCGGATGAAGTCGTGGCTTCGGCGCGGTGGCACCATGAGCCGAGCCAGGCCAAGGCGGAACATCGCCAGCTGACCGATTTAATCCACGTTGCAGATTCCTTGTGTATCCGCACCGGCTGGGGCATGGGGCAGGATGGTCTGCTCTACAAAGTGGATGAGGAGGCCTTCGCGCGCCTGGGGATCACGTCCTCTCTCGCCGAAGAAGTGATCCTGAAGGTCAGTGAGGGATTGGAGGATCTGAAGGATATTTTCAAGGCCCGCCCTAAACAAAAACCAAATTCCGCCCAGTTTTCAAGTCGCTGATTCCTTACCCTGTTTGATGTCTCACGGAATGGCGGAGAGCCAATCGGCGGAATAATCTTCAGGCAAAATCACCATTTCAAGTGTAGCGGCGATCAGTTCCTTGTTTTGTCCGGTGCGCCGCGGATTACGGTGTTCCCAGACAATCTGCCCGGTCGGAGTTACCTCGATGACCCGGCCGTTGTCTGATTCGGTTATCAGAGTGTTGCCGCTGGGGAGCCGCTGGCAGGAGCCACAGGTTTTGCTGTATAGGGAACCGTTTGGCCCGTCGGCGTAGGTCCAGGCCACCTCCTGGGTCAAGGGATCGAATTCGACGACCTTGGAGCGTCCCCGGTGCCCGAGGTTGTCGAACAGCAGAATGTTCCCGTTGTCCAACAACACCGGCTGGTGCTGAGCCACCCACATTCCGGAAAGTGCCCAGACGACCTGTTTGAGCTTCGGATCCACGATCGCGATGGTATTCAGCTCACGGATGGAGATCAGAAAATTTCCCTCGCTGAACACCGGTGAGCGATGAGCATTCTTACCGTCCAGTAATTCCAGTGTGTTGGTGTGGAAGATATCACCGGCCTCTTTGGCGAAATCCAGCATTGACGCGTACACGGAATTTTCAATGGCGACCAGCAGATCGATGGTATCGATCACCTTTCCTTCGGGAGAAAGGTGGACGATGAAGTCCAGCAGAACCGGCTTGTCGGGATGGATTCGCGGCAGGATGGCCGCATCCCTGGTCAGGACGAAGATGCTTCCGTCCGGTGCCAATTCAAGGTCGTGATGGCAGCGGTCGGGGAAACCCCAGATCCAGCGGGAGTCACGGTCGATCTTGACCAATCCGTGACCCTCGAAAATGGCCAGGATCTCTCCTCCGGGCAGCAAATGGGCGCGGCGCCAGCAATCGGTCACACTCTTGGTGTCCACGGGAAAGATGAGCCCTGCCTCGGCCCCGTCCTGCCGGCATTGATCGTATGAATATTGCCAGCGATGCAGGATCCGCCCGGCCGGGTCCATCAGCTCGGCGCAGGGGGCATGGCCCGAGGTAAAATAACGGAGATTCCCGGAGGCTTCAGTGGCGTCCATGGAAGTGATTCCGGAGAGGTCGGGACCGGGTTTGGAGCCGCTCAGGTAGCCTATGCTCAGCAGTTGCTCCATTTCCTTTTCCTGATCCTGTGAGAGTTGGCCGTGATTTTGTGGGTCCTGAGCCAGCCCCCAATGGCCGGCCGGTTCGAGAGCGGCCTGGGAAAATCCCATCTGGCCGCGAAGCTTGTTTTTGAATCGGCCCAGGGTTTGGTCGACCGGAAGGACGGGACGGAGGAGAAATCCCACGGTAAACGCCAAGGCCAGAACTACGAAGAGCTTGGGGGAGAATTTGGTGGAGCTGCTATTGTCTTTTCGGATGTTGATGCTCCCATTGGGAAACCAATTCAATCCAGGTCAGAGTACCATGGATTCCGGATTTTTCAAGCAGAATCTGGATCGTGAGTGGTGAGGGTGGAAAGCAATATGAAAGTAATGAATTATAGCAAAGGGGGC
>JAHOYV010000103.1 GCA_019038745.1 Gemmatimonadales bacterium | reverse complement strand
TTACTCCGAACGTGAGCACATCCCCACGTTCTTGTTCTGCTTCGACGTCGGAGCCGACGGCCGCTCCTGCGTGGCTCCGGATCGGGACGCCTTCGCCATCCACGTCTTTGGTCCCGATGGTCGACCGGAACTGGTCATCGAGCGGGATTACGAGCCCATCGACCGCAGCGACCAGGAGTATAAGGGTCTTCGACAGGCCCTCGATTCTGGACTGTCAGCTATACCTATGGAATACGAATTGACCGTCGAGAGGCAGGCCGCCGCCATTGCCTATTGGCAAAGGGGCCTGCACATGCACAAGGATGGATCGATCTGGGCCCTCAGCGGACGGGGAATCCGCAATCTGCCCGACGATGTATTTGCCGTGTTCGACGTGTTTAATCCCAGCGGCGAGTTCGTCAAGCAGATGGAGTTGCGCGGTCCCGGCAACGCCCTCAAGGACGGCATCTTCTTTGCCGGTCCCGATCGTATCCTGGTGGTCAAGGGCTACATGGATTCCATGATGACCAAGTTCGGAGGGGGCACCAAGCCCACCGGCGCCGAGACCTCTCTGGCCGTGATCTGCTATCAACTGGAGAAGTAGGGGTGGGGCCTGTTGACAAGCTTTCTCGGTTCCATTGCCCGCACCAGTGCGGCTATCGCCGCGCCTACGAGCTCGACGTCGCAACCGACGCAGCCATTATGGCGGTCATTGCAGCAGCAGCCTGGGCAGCCTGTATCACTTCCCGAGTTGCGTTGCCTGCCGCATCACCACTGGAAATTATCTTGATCCGCTCCTTCCGCTCCTTGAGCTTCTTCTTTTCGAAGACATTCTTGAGCAGGTTGGCGCTCTGCGCGATTGCAACCAGTACTACGGTCCGTGAATCGACCGGGCCGGTGGTGAAGATCGCCTGTTTCAGGCGGGCAATAATCTCGCGTTCCGGTTGAGGATCAATTTCGGGAAAAATACGGCGCTTGAAAATCAACAGTACCTTGTCCTCCGCTTCCCGCAGCACGCCCTTGCGGCACAACTGCCTCGCCACCCGGTTCTTCAGATCCTTGGTATTGGCAAAACGTGAAACCCAGGTCCGCAACTGCTGACGTTTCTTGGCATCCCTGATTCGCTGCAGACATTCGTCAAGCAACGGATCACCCAGGCTCCGGTCGTTGGCTACCCGAGCAAACCTCTTCTTCTTTTCCTGCTCGATCTCTATCCGTCCGCTCAAAAGCAGTTCAGAAAGAATTGCCCCTCCAATTGCGGCCTGGTTGAAGGCACCGTTTTCCATTGTGCCTTTTTCATCCTTCAGTGAAAGCAACATTACTTCTTCGTACAGGAATATCTTTTCGCGGGATTTCATGAACTCTCCTTTTTGCCACTTGGCGAAGAAGCTGATTCCGTATAATTCAAATCAACTTGTCTCGCTTCTCCCAGTCTGGAAATATACACGGTTTTCAGCCACGTTATTCACTGTTATCCAATCGCCCCTGGCGGTACTCTTCCGGAGAATGGCCCATGAACGGGAAATCAATGTTTCTGGTGGCAATAATCGGCATCGTCATGAGGCGTGGTTTTTTCATAATAGGAAGACATGAAACCAGCACAGCACTTAATCCCCTACTTCGCCGTACTGATAGGATTGTACGTCTTTGAAAGTGCCTGGCTGACAATCCTGACTTACCATGGGTCAATATTGTTGGTTGTATGGAAGGAAAAACAATTATCCGAGTTCAGAAAACTCTTCGCTGGATGGAGGGCCCCCACTTGTGGAGCGCTGCTTCTCTTTGGGCTGGGCGGAGGAATCATTTTATTCATACTTGGACCCAGGATTGGAATACAAGCCGAACCGATGGGTTCAGCACTAAACAAAATCGGCTTGGGAGGATCAGGCTTTCTGCTCTTTGTAGTCTATCATTCCCTGATTAATCCCTGGCTGGAAGAAGTTTATTGGCGGGGGTATCTCGGTAGCGGTTCAAAAAAAATCGTGCCCGGAGATCTCCTGTTTGCGGGTTATCATCTCTTGGTTCTAACGATGTTTGTGGAATGGATATGGCTTGTTGTGGCCTTCCTATTGCTGAGTTTTGCCGCGTGGCTATGGAGGCAAATCGCAACTGGGCATAAGGGCTTGTCGGTGCCGGCACTTTCTCACTTGGCGGCTGATGGAAGCATCATGTTTGCAGTATGGAGACTCACCGGTTTGGATTATTGAAACGCTAAGCGAAGGTATTATCCGGATCCAGGTCGGCCCCCGCCCCTTCTTCCATATTCCTGAGCACCAGGGTGATGATTGCGTCCGACGCCGCTGCCTCTGCGGCGACAACCTGGGTCGCACCGGCTTCTTCCAGCCGCTTGACATCAACATCGAAAGTGGTGCGCACGGTGATCCGAAGACCCGGGGCCGCCAGTCGAGCCGCACCGGTTGCACGCGCTGTTGCATCGGGATCGTTGATGGCGATTACCAGCTCACTGGCTTCGGCAATCCCGAGACACTCAAGCACCTCGGCACTTGTTACGTCCCCAAAACAGGCCGACTCCCCACGCTCGGCCGCCTCCCGAACATTCTCGGTATTCATGTCTACGATAATGTACGGAGTACCGATCCGATCCAAGGCTTGGGCCAGGCTCCGTCCGGTCAAACCGTACCCGGCTATGATGACGTGGTTCCGCAACGACTCGGTTTCTCTTATTTCCTGGGTTGTTCGCACCTTCAGGAGCCGAGTCAAGGGATTGAGCTTTCCCAGTCCCCCCGCCAGGTGAGGCCCCAGGGCTATCCCAAATGGCGCCGCCACCATCGAAAGGATGACCGCCACGGTAAGATTACTTGTTAGCGTCTCATCCAAAAGCCCTGTTCCACCCGCCGCCAGAAGTAAAACGAAGGCAAACTCCCCCACTTGGCACAAAGAAGCAGCAGTCAGAACTCCAACCCGCAAAGGAAGCCTCATGATGGAAGCGGATAGGAAAATGATGATGAACTTGCCGACGATGATAGCCGCAAAGAGACCGAGAATCGGGCCCAGGTTATCCAGAACATTGCGAAGATCCAGCATCATCCCGATAGAGACGAAGAACACGCTGGCCAGAACATCCCGTAGCGGAACGAGATCGGAAATGGCCTGATCACGATATCGGCTACCCGAAACGACGAGGCCGGCGAGAAACGCACCGAGGGCGAGCGAAACGCCCACCATTGATACGACCCATGCGGTCCCGAGACAGATCAGAAAAACGGATAGGACGAATAGATCGCGCTTCCGTGTGCGGGCAATCTCCTCAAGAAAACGAGGTACGACCAGTCGAGCAGCCACAACCACCCCGGCAACCACCCCTGCCGCTTTCAGCAATGGAACCAACACGTTCGTGTCGGCTCCAACGGTATGGCCAAGGACGGGAATAACCAGGACCATGGGCACGACACAGAGGTCCTGAAAGATCAGAATGCCCAAGGCCAATCGACCGTGCGGTGTCTCAAGTTCTCCCCGATCAGAGAGACCCCTCAGGACAATGGCGGTGCTCGAAACTGCAACAATGAAGCCCAGCAACAGTCCCGAGCCAAGATCCCTCCCGAACAGAAGACTGAGCCCCAGTACGACCAGGATGGTAGTACATACCTGGACTGCGCCCCCTACCGCGATCGGCCGCCAAAGCCGGCGAACCCGACTCAAGGAAAGCTCTAGTCCGATACCGAAGAGTAGAAGGACCACTCCCAGTTCGGCAATAATCTCAACGCGGTGAAGATCCTGAACAAGTCCCAGCGCGTGGGGCCCGACAACCGTTCCGGCGATGATGAACCCAGCAATTGACGGTACCCGCAGGTATCGCAGAAAAGCCACCGCGGTGACGGCGGCAGCCAGAATAACAACCAGATCAAAAAGGAAAGCCAACTCTGTCATAACTCTTCCTGTCACCACTTTCCCAAGTTCGTGGTACCGTTAGGCCTTATCATCACCTTGCCCGCCCGAGTCCAACCTCGATTGTAGCACTGTCTTCAACTGGGTGTCTGCATTTTCAATAATTTTCAAGAACGGTCGGATCTTGGGCGTGCCTTGGGATGTCTCTTAAAGAACTGATTTTGCTCCTCTGTTTTGGATAATAATCCCAAACGGAGAAATAGGGTTGCGATACACACAAATCACATCTTTTTTATATGACATCCTGAAAGGAGTTAGAAATGGTAAAGATCTTGCGCCACCTTGGGGCCACAGCCCTGACCACAACATTTCTTTTAGCCGTAGGCTTTTTTGTGCCCGCCTGTAACGATGATCCTCTCGCTCCATTTGAGCCGGAAATCAGCAATAATGTTGACAGCTTCTCGCTGCAGGCTACAAGTGTGCTGGGAGTCACTCTTACCCGCGACTATGCCTGGCAGAATACCGGTGTCGTAGCCAACGTGAACCAAGCTACAACGGTAACCAATGGTAGTGCATCACTCAAAATCCTGGACACCGTGGGCGAGCAGGTATACCAGGAGAACCTTGCATCCAATGGAACCTCAGGCACCTCTGATGGAATGACTGGCGACTGGACGATCAGAATGGTTTTGACGAACTTCAGCGGAACAATCAATTTCAGCGTGGAGAAACCCTGAAGATGATTTAAGCATTGTCAAATCATAACCTAAACGGCCATGAACCTGGCTTGTGGAGCTATTTCGTTGCTTTCCGTGCAGGATTCATTAAGTTGGTTTGTCATCCACCATCGTTTCCGATCACTTGGATAATTGAATCGTCACGCGGTCCAATTATTTCGCATTAGAGAGGTTTCCCATGATTGAGGCAGGCAAAACCGTCAAGGTTCATTACAAGGGCACACTGGAGGACGGCACGGTATTCGACAGCTCAGAGGGCCGCGACCCCATCGAATTCGAAATCGGCACCGGTACGGTCATCCCCGGTTTCGAGGCTGCGATTACCGCGATGGAAGCGGGCGAAACCCAAAATGTGGACATTCCCTGCGCGGAAGCCTATGGGGAAATGAACGAGGATATGGTGGGCATGATCCCCCGCGCCAGTCTGCCGGATGAAATCGAACCCGAGGTAGACATGGTCCTTTCGATGCAGTCACCGGAAGGGGACATGCCGGTGAGGATCATTGCCATGACCGACGATGAGCTGACCCTGGACGCCAATCATCCCCTTGCCGGCAAAAATCTCAGCTTTGAACTGACTCTGGTGGAGATTTGCGAGTAGGCAGGAGATCAGCTTCGCTTGATCGTATTGACCATCTGATCCAGTTGCTGCAGGAAGAGCGACCGGTCCTTCTTCGCGAACGGAGGAGGACCGCCCATCATGATGCCCTGGTCGCGCAATTGGCTCAAAAGCTGCCGCGTGGCCAGTGATTCACTGACGTTCTCGGGCGTGAACGGCCTGCCCTTGTGCCCCAACACCCGGGCTTCTTCGTCGAGACATCGCGCGGCCAAAGGAATATCCCCGGTAATTACGATATCGTCCTTTTCGACTTCCTCTGCGATCCAGTCGTCCGCTTCATCCAATCCCTTGTCCACTACAACCAGTTTGATCCAGTCGCCACTTGGGATTCGCATGAAGTTGTTGGCCACGAGAGTGACTTGCAGACCGTAGCGCTGGGCGACCTTGTAGACTTCGTCCTTCACAGGACAGGCGTCGGCGTCGACGTATATGTGGAGCATGGAAACCTCGGCTCAGGCGGGATCCGGACCTGGGCCGTCGTTGGAATCAACCGCAGGCGCTGCTTCTGTCTCGGTATCGGTCTCGGTATCGGACTCGGCTTCAGGCACAACTTCCGGCATGACCTCGGTCACGTTCCCGAACTCATCGACCGTTACCACGGGCTCTGGTGGCTCTTCGCCCGCTTCTAAGGCAGCCTTGCGGTCGGCCTTGGCCTGACGCTTGGCTTCCTTCTTCTTTTTCTTTTCAAGTTCCTTGCGGCGTTTCTCGAAAGAGAAATGGGATCGCGCCAAAGTGTTCGCCTTTCATCAGGATTCAATATCTGACCAGGTTCATGATTTGTACTTTGCCTGCTCAATTCCGGAATGTATGCACTCTCCGGTGCCTTGACAAGCCTATTAATTCCCCTGTTAATTCCCTTGGCCAATAATCAGGAGCTGTCTTTGGGCTTTTTGCCGGGACGCGGCTTTCTCTTGCTGCTTTTTGTTTTGCGGGACTTCACCTTTTTTGGTTTTCCGTCCCGACTTTTCTTGTGGTCCGCACGATATGGATCATTGCCCCGGCTCCGCGAAATCTTCATCTGTTTTTGCCCGACGTACACCTTTTTCAGGTGCTCGATCATGTTCCGAGGCAAATCGTCCGGCAGCTCGATCGTGGAGTACTTGGGGTAGATCCGGATTTGCCCTATAAACCGGCTGCGCAATCCGGTTTCATTGGTTACGGCGCCCAGAATGTTCCGCACCTCCACCCCGTCCTCGGATCCAACTTCGATCCGGTACAGGGCCGTGTTTTTCAAGGGGCGATGCTTTCCCTGGCCCTGCTCCCGCCTGGGAGGTTTCGGATCATCCCAGCGGGGATTCGACAAAGCGCGCGAATCCACCGCTTGCAGGGGCCTCTCTTTTTGTGCAAGACACAAGGCCCCCGCTGCCAACTGCAGGATATCGAGTTCCATTTCCTCCATCAGCTCGAAGCTCAGGTCCTGGAAGAACTCCATGGATTCTTTTTCCATGTGCGCCGTAAGGCTTTCCCGGAATTTTTCGATGCGCTTCCGGGTCACCGAATCGTGGCTGGGCATTTCCATGCGGGACAGTGGTTGCCGAGTTGCCCGCTCGATGGACTTCAATAAATGTCTTTCCCGCGGGCTCGCGAACAGAATGGCTTTTCCATAACGACCCACCCGTCCGGTCCTGCCGATCCGGTGGATGTAGGCTTCCGAATCTCCCGGAATATCGAAGTTGATCACCAGGGAAATTCGATCCACATCCAGACCGCGAGCAGCGACATCGGTTGCCACCACAATATCTACGCTGCCGCTTTTCAGGCGCTTGATGGTCCGCTCCCGGGTCGCCTGGGTCATTTCGCCGTTGAGTGGCGCAACATTGAATCCTCGGGCCGCCAATTTTCCGGCCAACTCCGTTGTGGATAACCGTGTCCGCGAAAATATCAGAATTCCGTCGTAGGATTCGGTCTCCAAAACCCGGACCAGGGCTTCGAATTTGGCCGCGTTGGGAACTACCAGATAAACTTGCTCAATGTTGTCCGCAGTGGATGTTTTTCCTTCGATGCGGATTTCGGTGGGCTTTTTCAAGTACTTCTTTGAGATACGTTTGATCTGTGGAGGCATGGTGGCGGAAAACAACGCCACCTGCCGATCATCCGGGGTCTCGGCCATAATGGCTTCGACTTCTTCAACAAACCCCATGCGCAACATCTCATCGGCTTCGTCCAACACCAGGCAGGAGACACCACTCAGATCCAGGGTTCGCCGATTTATGTGATCCTGGATTCGTCCCGGAGTACCTACAATCACATGGGGACCGCGACGAAGTTGGCTGAACTGGAAGGAGTAGCGCTGGCCCCCGTAAATCGGGCACACCTGGAATCCGCGCAGATAACGACCATAGGCTTGAAACGCCTCGGCCACCTGGATAGCCAATTCCCTGGTCGGAGTCAGTACCAGAACCTGGGGTGAGTTGTTGGCCAAGTCGATGCGAGACAGCAGGGGTAGCGCAAAAGCGGCCGTCTTTCCCGTTCCGGTTTGGGCCAGCCCCAAGACATCCTTGCCTTCCAACAAGGGCGGAATGCAGGCCGCTTGAATCGGCAGGGCGGATTCGTAGCCCAATTCTGTGACAGCTTTGACAAGAGGGGCGGCAAGATCAAGCTCGCCGAACACCTGGGCTGGCTTTGTCATCAGGAATCTCCGGAATATAAGGAAGAACCAATTGCGGGAATCACCCTAAAGGAAATACAAAATCGGGATAAAGCCATAAACAGGGGTGCTCAATCGTCTATCTAAAACCGACCCGGGAAACCGAAGTGCCAGGCAATCCAGTTTCCCGGGCCACAAACCGCGGAGGGATCTCTAGCGGGTCTTGATGTGAATATCTCCGTTTACGTTGTGGATGATCACCCGATGCTTGCCCCCGTTAATGCTGGCAGTGCCATAGATGTGTTTGCGCGGACTGCCGTTTCGGGACTCCCACTTCTGGGTGTGCTCAATATCCAGGTCCAAATCACTCTTGATTTCGTAATCACGGCTGCTGTTCCGGGTATAGGAAAGGTCCAGGTCCAGCTCCACCGAGGCGTCGGCGGGCAGAGTCAGGGTGATCTCGCCGTGCCCGGTCCTGAGGTTGATGCCATCCCGGTCATTGCCGAGACCCTCCAGAACCATCACCTCGATATCGCCGGCGCCGGTAGTCGCAACAACGTAGCCGTCTTCAATTTCTATGTCGATATCTCCGCCGCCGGTTTTGGCATTTACAAAGCGCGAAGCGTTGCGGATATCTATATCTCCGCCGCCGGTTTCAACCAGAGCGCCGTCGGGAGCTTCATCCAACGCAACGCGGCCACCGGTTGTCGAGTGCATGATGGTCCCGGGCAAAATACCCTTTGCCGACAAACGTCCCGGTCCCCGCAGATCCCCACGCCGGTCACGCACATTCTTGTAGCTTACGATTCCGCCGCCGGACGTAGCCTTCACATTGCCGGTCACATTGCTGACAATACCGCCGCCGCCACCGGTTCTGACTCGTCCGTCCAGATCCGAATCAACGATCTTGATGTACCCGCCGCCCGTAGTCAAATGCGCTTCCCCGGACACGTTTTTCAGCGTGATACCGCCCCCGCCGGAACGACCCCGGAACTCTCCTTTGACGTCCGTAATATTGATGTGGCCGCCGCCCGAACTCGTCTTGATATCGAATTCATCAGGCACCATCAGCTTGACCAAAAAATTGTTGGATTGGATGCGACGGTCATTGAGCTCAGCGCTCAGGGACAGGCCTTTCCGGGTCTCCTTGACCTCGATATCCCAGTCATCGATATCATTAAGATTGGCAAAGCAGGTAATCCGGACTTTGTCCTGATCCCAGCCTTCGACCTCCAAAGATCCGCCCTCGTCCATTTCCAGTTCGATCATCTTACCGGATTTTACACTGAATTCCTTTTCCCAGTCCCCTTCGCCCTGAGCCGCGGGTGCCAGGGCCATCAGACCGCTCAACACCAGGATGAGGAAAATGCCTGCCGTTCGAGATTTCATGATTCTTCTCCTTGTTGGTTTCTGTTTTCTGCCTTCAGTTCGCGGCCTGGCGAACGGGCCCTGCCCGCCAGGTACACTCACCCTAAAAACTTATCGATGCCTGATGCAGAATGGCCATGGTCCCGTTGGGATCCTCAGGACCAACCGCCTCACGAATGATCTCCATACCTACGTTCCGTCTGGCCAGTTCCTCCATTGCCATAAGCCGCATCTGCACATCCTGATCCCGGCCGAGAGTCTGCAAAAGAGCATCCTGATTCTGCTGGTCGTATGGATAACGGGCCAACACGGCCATGGCGTTGATACGAACCGTTGGGTCCGAATCGGTGAGCATGGTAGTAATCAGGGCTTCCTTGAGCCGTCCGTCTTGAAGCTGGGGGGTGACTTCCATTGCACGCAGTCGGGACCCCATTGAGGATGGTTCCAAAATCGCCTGCAGTAGGACTTCCCTGGCCAGAGGCGAATCCTGCGCCACCTGCATGTCAACGTGACGGGATGCGTCGAAACTCAACGCCAGTTGTCCCTGCCCCTGGGGCCGGACCGTCACATTCGCGAAGGAAAATGGAGTGTCCAGGTAGTAATCGAGACCTGTTTGCTGAGCCGCCGACCGCTGGATCGATTGACGCAGCAACTCATCTTCAAGGGAACCGTCCTGAGGGTTCCATCGCCCCAGGAAAACCATGCAGATCAAGACTGCGGCGGTTGCCAATCCGGTCGGTAACGGATGAGAACGCCACAACTTACCCAGGTCGATCAGAAAACCGGATCGCGGTTCGGTAGTCGCGGCCAGGACAGTCTTCCGCATATCCCGCAATTCGTGCCGATCCGGCATGGTAATTTCATCACCCAAGGCCAACAGGCCGGCGTGCAGTTCCAACAGGCCGGCGCACTCGGCACACCCGGCGCAGTGTTCTTCGAGGTCTGCCCGATCCTCAGTCGAAATTTCTTCGGCCAGAAAATCCTCGACCAATTCCTGGTAACGGCGGCAATTACTCATGCTTCCAACTCCCGATTCCATCTGCCTTTTCGGGGCAAACGCGTGCGTAAAACCTGAAGGCTGCGAAAGAGGATGCTCTTGACTTGTCCTTCACTACATTCCAGAACATCGCCGATTTCACGGACGGACATCTTCTCGTAATAGCGGAGCAAAACGGCCCGGCTTTGTTTCGGATTGAGCCGGTGCACTTCTTCGATAAGGTCCCGCGACCGCTCGGCCCGAAGAAGCGTGGCCTCCTGTGTAGGTTGGCAGGCCGGGGTGTTCAGGGCCGTTATCTCCGCTTGCCCCCCATGACGCTTCTGGCCTCGCAACCAAGTCAGGCTTTCGTTCTGTGCTACACGCGCCAGCCACGTGCGAAAAGTGCTGTTACCGTGAAATGCTTCGAGTTTGCGGTGAACCTTGATGAAAACATTCTGAGAAATATCGAGGGCGCTCTCCCGGTCACTCGTGTATGAAAATGCCACCCGATACACGAATTTCTCGTGACGGCGGATGAGTTGATCGAATGCCGCCCGGGATCCGGAGCGGATTTCATCAATAAGTTCCAAGTCGTTAAGCGACACGGGAGGCTCCTGGTTGAGCGGTGACTATTTCCGGGCCGGCCCAGGTTGTTTAAGAGTATAGACTGCGGAGGCGTGGAAATGGTTAGCATCTAATTTGATGATCGTTCCCCCGGGGGAATTTTTTTGGGGAGGGGATACCCGGAAAAAGAAGTGGGAAGAGTTGAGGCCGACACCCACCACCGTGGACAGGTGCCGGCCTGGATTTTCTTGTCTCCTATTTCTCCTGTTTCTCCAATTCCCCAAGCACCTCTTCCAGACGCGTCACCAGCCCGTCCAGATTATCGATCACCGCCTGGAATGCCTCCGGCTTCGCGAGATCCACGCCGGCCTTCTTTAGCTGTTCCATTGGGTGATCGTTGCCGCCCGACTTGAGCAGTTCCAGGTATTTATACACGGCCGACTCGCGAACATCCGCATCATCACTCTTGATTTCAGAGTATATCTGGGCCGACGAGGCGTAGCAGGTGGCGTACTGGTACACATAGTAGGGCACGGTGTAGAAGTGGCTGATCCGGGCCCACGTGCTGCCGTAAAATTCGTCGAAGGTAGCCGCTTCGCCGTTTTGGCCCTGCCAGAGCTTGGTGTAGATATCGGTCAAGACATCCGCCGTGATCGGCACGCCATCCTGGACCAGGCGATTGGCCTGCAGTTCGTAGTCGGCGAACATTACCTGGCTGTAGAAAGTACCGATGATGTCGTCGATTGTGTGAGTCAACAGGGCTGCCATTTCCAGAGGATCGTCGCTCTTGTCCAGCATGTGATCCAGAAGTAGCCGCTCGTTGAGGGTCGAAGCCACTTCGGCCACGAAGATCGTGTAGTTGGACGTGGAGTAGGGCTGGTTCTCGTGGGAAAGCATCGTGTGCAAAGTATGACCCATCTCGTGGGCAGCTGTGAAGAAGCTGTTCAGAGTTTCGTTGTAGTTCAAAAGCATGTAGGGATGTACGCCGTAGACACCGGCCGAGAAGGCGCCGGAGCGCTTGCCCTCGTTCTCGTAGACATCCACCCAGCCGCCGGAGAAGGCGTCCTTCATCTTGTCCTGGTAGGCTGATCCAAGCGGTTCTACGGATTTGACGATGTCTTCGCGAATGCTTTCCCAGGGATAGCTCTTGTCGAAGTCCACCAGGGGAATCGAGCCGTCGTAACCGTGGTATTCCTCCAAGCCGAGGACCTTCTTGCGCAGGGCGATATAGCGATGCACCGGTCCCGAACCCTCGCGAACCATCTGGACGAGGTTTTCGTAGACTTCGACCGGAATATCGTTTCCGTCCAGAGTTGCCTGCAAACTGGTGTCGTAGTTGCGGGCCTGGGTCGAGGCCCACTGTCCCTGCAGGATTCCGTTGTAGATGGAGGCGTAGGTGTTGGCTTTCTCGTGGAAGATACCGTAGAAGGCTTCGAAGGCCTTGCGCCGATCTTCCTGATTCCGGTTCGTGGACAAAATACTGTAATATTTACCAGGGGTCATGGTCACGGTCTCACCATCGGAGAGAGTAACCTCCGGATAAGAGATATCCGCGGTGGCCAACTCGTTGTAGATCTGGGCGGGAGAACCGAGAGCCTGGTTGAAGTAGGAAAGCAGCTGCTCCTTGTCTTCACTCAGAACATGCTCCTGCTGGCGATAAAGATCAGTGATGCCGAATCGGTATGGCGCCAGCTCCGGAGTTTCGTCCAGCCACTTCTCCATGGTTTCCCACGGAATCAACAGCATCTCGGGATTGTACCAGGCCATCGCCGTGCCGAAGCGGGCGAAGATGATTCTGACCTGTTGCAAGCGGCCCGCAATCTCATTGTCGGCCATACTGGTGACGTTGTGCAGGGAGGCGTAACGGAAGAGCTTGGCGGCCACTTTGCCCAAATCGTCGCCCATCTGATTGGCCTTGAGGATTTGTTGGGGTCCACCGGCCAGGGATCCTTGCAACTTGGTGTACTGATCCATCATCTCTTCGATGCGGCCCAGATCATTTTCCCACGTTTCCCAATCTGGATAAATTTCATTGAGATCCCATTTGTATTTGTCGGGAATCTCATCTCGGTTGAGGGTGTCGGGCCGGGCCATCGCGCCCGGGACCATGATCACCAGGGCCAGAAATGCAAGGATGAGCCTTGCAGCAAAACGCTTCCGCAGGATGGGCATGGTGTTCTCCTTAGAACTGGGCCTTGGGTCTGAGCCATAAGTGAATTTTACCTGAATAATGCAAACGGTCATAGGGACAAAGTGTTGCAAAATGTCGCCATGGTGATTATCTGCGGTGTGGAACAACGATCAAGCAACAAAAGCGGGCAAGGCATTTAGGCCCCGCCCGCTTTTGTTGAATCCAAACCTGAGATCAGACTTTATTTTTCTGCGTAAACAACGACACAATCACCAAGGTCAGGAAGCTGAGTGGAATGGAGATGATGCCGGGCTGTCCCAGGGGATGCAAAGCATCGGCCGCGGTCATACCGTAGGGTCCCGCGAACATGGCCGGGCCCGTCAGAATGATGCCCAGCGCCGCCACGATACCCACGGAAATGGATGCCACAATTCCGGCAGCCGTAGTTTTGGGCCAGAACAACAGCATTAGAATGGCCGGCAAGTTGGCTGAAGCCGCCACGGCAAAAGCCCAGCCCACCAGGAAACTCACATTCACACCGCGGAACACGATACCCAGTACGATGGCGACTATACCCACCACGAAGGCCGCAATCTTGCCTGACTTGACCTTCTTCTCTTCGCTCAGCTTCATGTCCCAGAATCGGTCCATGAGGTCATGGGCCACCGCTCCGGATGCCGCGACGATGAGGCCCGCGACCGTACCGAGCACGGTTGCGAACGCTATGGCAGAGATGATGGCGAAGAGTATGCCACCGAACGACAGGGCCAATAACGGCGCGGACATGTTGTTGTCCGCCGGATTCACTGTCCCGGTAATGCCCGCACCCAACCCCATGAAAAGGGTCAGGACGTAGAAGAATCCGATGGCCGCGATGGCCACGATGGTGGACTTCCGCGCGCAAGCCTGGCTGGGCACAGTGTAATAGCGGATTAGAATGTGGGGCAGAGCCGCCGTACCGAAGAACAGCGCCAACATGAGCGATACGAAGTTCAATTTTTCCCAACCCGTCTTGACCTTGAATTTCACGCCCGGCTTCATCAGATCCGTGCCGGAGACGATCTTGGGATAATGGATAGTTGTCTTCTCGCCGGTCTCATCAACAATTTTGGCCTTGTGCCACTGCTCAAGTTTCGTATCCGGGTGAGTCAAGTGGGCCAGGAACGTAACGGGATTCAACCGGCCGGTGCCCGTAGCCGCATCTTCCTCGGATAAACCGCCAATTGCCATCAGGCGTCCCACCGGAAATAACAGGCCATCCGGTTTGCCGTTTATCAGGGAGGCTGTCTGCCACTGGCATTTCCAAAGTTTCCCGCCGTCCACCACCCACCACGAGGAATCTCCCTCCAGATTGTATTTACTGAAGCCGCCGTCCGTGTGCGCCAGTTCGTAACCTTGGGTAATCAGACCTTCGTGAGTCTCCTCGGTTGGGATGAACCGCAAGGATTCCCCGTCATCGCCGACAAGGCTTGGCAATTCCGTGCTGATGCCACGAACCATGATACTGATGACCAGAATAGTGGAAAAAAGGAGCAGCAAGCCACCCTTGAGAAACTGCACGTATGTGGTCGACGCCATCCCGGCCGTGGCCACGATTGTGATAACGATGGCGCCCACGATGATCACTCCCACCCAGTGGGGCAATCCAAGGAGCGGTTCCACCAGCGAACCGGCGCCGTTCATCTGGGGAATGAGATAGCAGATGGACACTACCAGGGTAGAGATGGCCGCCGCCAACTTGATGCCCTTGCTGTCGAACTTGGCGTCCAGAGCATCAGTGAAGGTGAACTTGCCCAAGCGCTTCATGGGTTCCGCCACTACAAACAACGCCACGATCCAGCCGGCCAGATAGCCGATGGAATACAAAAAGCCGTCGTAGCCCAGCGTGGCGATCATTCCGCAGATGCCCAGGAACGAGGCTGCTGACAAGTAGTCGCCGGCAAAACTGATGCCGTTGACAGCCCAATGAATCTGGCCTCCTGCTGCGTAGTAGCCACTGGCCGATTTGGCGCGACGAGCAAAGTGGAAACTCAACCAGAGGACCAACCCCACGAAAACCCCGAAGATGATTATTGATAGCGGAGAGCCGTGTAAATTCATGATTGTCCCTCACCGCTGTTTGGCTGGTCTGCCAGTTCTTTTTCCTTGGCCGTACAAAGGCCGTTGTAGATCAAGGCCAGAACAAGCGCCAACACGATCAAACCCATGCCGTAGACAACTGCCAGATTGAGACCAGCTACTACCATAATCTGCATAGCCTCACCCTCGGACAGAACGTTGGTGAACACGAAGCCTGCGTACACCAGGCAGTAAAAGAGGAACATCCACACGCCAAGTCGGCTTTTGTATCTACTGGCTGGATCCGGGCCGGATTCCGTAGCTGGACCGTGATGCATTGAGCGACCTCCCTTAGGTCAAACGCCGTGTTCTGGAAAATTTAGCTGGATGCGACATACCCCGATATGAGGCCTGTCACAGCTTAAGAAGCGGCTAAAGTAACATGTTTAATTTTTGACAGCAACCTTGATTTTTTTGGGCTTTGGTTGGAGAACTTTTGGAGCCTGTTTAGTCGAATCTCTGGGAATATTTCTCATGTCCCAGTGAAGGGCTGGGGGGGTTGCGGGCTAGGTTTTCGATTGAGGAACCTGCTGGGTTTGATTCTTGCCCTTAGTGGGCATGAAATCCCCCAACCGGCCAGCAACAACATCCTGTCCAGGAACCGATCCGGGGAAACCTGATAAGTCCCGTCTGTTGGACCAGGTTCAGATGGCGATTTCTACCCGTCACTACAGCCCGCAGACCGGAAAGGCTTATATCGGCTGGGTTCGCCGCCGGGTGAGTCAAACGAGGGTTGTTATTTGTGGAGAGGGGTGTCATTTTTTGTTTACACTCACACTCATAACCAAGCCTGTTGGCGGGGATGAATAGCTTGTGCTGTAGAAAATCTGTGTCGTATAAATATAGTTAGCAGGATAATCCTAGAAAAGGAACCGGACCGTCGGTGTTGTAGGGATTTTTATCGCCGATAATGGTATTATTGGTGTTGACAGGGTATAGAAAAGACATATATAATATGCTTTAACTAAATAAGGGGGGGGCGTGGAGTTCGAATTCGATCCCAAAAAGAGCAAAGCGAACAAAGAAAAGCATGGCATCAACTTTGTCGAGGCTCAATTGCTTTGGTTCGACGATATGTTGCTGGAGATCCCGGCTCGAACTTCTGACGAACCTAGGTTTGTGATCATCGGCAAAATCGGGGAAAAGCACTGGTCTGCGGTAATTACATACCGACAGGATCGCATCCGAATCATTTCGGTCAGGCGGTCGCGGAATGAGGAGGTTGAGATCTATGAAGGCTAGCGATTTTGATAAGAAATTCGACAGTGGTGAAGACATCACTTCGGAACTGGATATTTCGAAAATGCGCAGGTTGAACCAGGAACCCAAGCGGATCAATGTGGACTTTCCTACCTGGATGATTGAGTCGCTCGACCGAGAAGCGAAAAGGCTTGGGGTGACTCGTCAGTCAATCATCAAGGTCTGGATTGCTGAAATGCTAGAGCGCAAGGTTTCCTGACCTGCTAACAAGAGCTTGCACCAGACAAAGCCGCTTGTCACGCATCTGGCTTGCGCCAGCTGCGCTCCAATCGTCTTTTCAGGTTAAGCCAACGTTATGCGAAGGGGAAATCGTATCCATTTAGAAAGGAGCTTATATGCGTTGCCTCGTTTTACTGATTGCGTGTGTTGCTTGTGCGGTGCCGGCTCAAGCTACTGTTGACCCTGACGTCGATCAAATAGGCGTCTACTTTGATTTGGACGCGAACGCGGTTTGTTTGGAAGTGCCTCTGTATAGTACTTTCTCTGCCTACATGATCATCACAAATCCCTCAGCGACGGAAGTTCAGGGTGTCTCTGTCCGTTTGTGCGCGGAGGGTGACGTAACCGAGCAATTAAGCTGGTGGTACGGTACTCCGGGAGGAATAGATTATTGGAGCGAGTCGTGTTATTGCGTAACTTTTTCATTCTTGGAGCCGGTTCCATTTGTGGGTTCGAACGTCCCGCTGGTTAGGGTTGATTATTTACTTTACGGTGAGTTGGGAGCCAAGTTTTTCCTGCGACAAGAAGGCGATGGATTTTATGAAGACGGTCTTCCCGCGTATATAGACGCCGGTGGAATTGAATATCCGCTGGGAGTTTCCAGCGGTGATCCGAGCTTGCCCGTCGCCGTCGTGAACGGCGATTGTAATGCAGTAGTTTCTATCACCGGAGTAACACTGGGCGCGGTGAAGAGTCTGTACCGGTGAATTAGCCGTTGCACATATTCGATTGAGGGGTTGCATGTTACGCATAACACTTATGAGGACTCCCCTTGTCAACCGGGTATTCCGGTCCATTTCCGGCACTTCGTAACCGATATGGCAACAACGACATGAAGCGGCTGCGCCCTGGCTTGGTTTCAAAATCCTGATGCCAGGGTCATTGCCCTGCACCAAACACTTATCGAGGTTCACGATCCATCGGGGATGAACCTGCCAGGCCTACACCCGGCGACCTAGAAACAAATTCGTGCCCTTGTGCCGTCCCGTTCAAAAGTGTGGTTGAACGAAAAACGTCCACCAGTTGGTCGTCGGGTTCGGGGA
>JAHOYV010000112.1 GCA_019038745.1 Gemmatimonadales bacterium | reverse complement strand
TTTATTGAAGACCGGTTGCTATTTTCACTTATGGCATTTATCTTGCATATGATTAGATGCGCCCCAAGATGGGGCGTTTTTGGAACGACCGCGATTTCCTCCATGCCTCTCGGCTCATGACTTTTCCCGAGTTCAATCCGAGTTCAAGCTGTTGTAGATCCCGGGTCACCGAGACTTGAGGCAAATGTCTACCTTTCAATTCACTGACCTTGGGCTGAGCAAGCCCCTCCTTCGCGCCCTGAACGATGAGGGCTACACCGAGCCTACTCCCGTCCAGCACGCCACCATTCCGGCCGCGCTTCTGGGCCAGGACGTCATTGCTACGGCCAAGACCGGTACAGGCAAAACGGCAGCCTTCGCACTGCCGATCCTGGATCGGCTTGAACTGGGTAAGAAACGCCGCATCGGCGCGTTGATCCTCACCCCCACTCGCGAACTCGCACAGCAGATCGAAAAGAGCTTCAGGGATTACGGCCGCCACCTTGGCCCACGCACCTGCGTGTTGCTGGGCGGCGTGAAATCGGAGCCGCAGATCCGATCCCTGAATCGGGGAGTCGATATCCTGGTTGCCACTCCGGGTCGCCTGCTGGACCTCATGGATCGGGGTTTCGTGGACCTCAGTGCGATCGCAACCTTCGTCCTGGACGAGGCCGACCGCATGCTGGATATGGGATTCGTCAACGACGTACGCCAGATCGTCCGGCAGTTGCCCCCCAAACGCCAAACTCTGTTCTTTTCCGCAACCATGTCCATAGCCGTCAAAAATCTGGCTTCTTCCATGCTGATCGATCCGCTGGAAGTGGCGGTTTCGCCCCCGGCTACGGTGGCAGACAACATCGACCAGCGGGTCATGTTCGTGGAAAAGGAGAATAAGCGGGATTTGCTGGCGGACATTCTCAAGTCCGACGAGACGGGCCGCACCCTCATCTTTACACGCACCAAACACGCCGCCAACCGGTTGGCCAGAATGCTGGAGAAGCGCGGTATCCGTGCCGACACCATCCATTCCAACAAAACCCAGAGCCAACGCCAGCGTGCGTTGGCAGCCTTCGTCAAGGGTAAGGTGCCGGTTCTGGTGGCCACGGACATTGTTTCCAGGGGCCTGGATGTCGACGACATAACACACGTCATCAACTACGAGCTGCCCGAAGACGCCGAGAACTACGTACACCGGATCGGTCGTACCGCCCGGGCCGGGCGAGCAGGCATCGCCCTTACCCTGTGTGATCTCGAGGAAGTTTCACTGCTGCGCGGGATAGAGAGGCTTACCAAAACCCCGATGACGGTGTCGACGGATCATCGCTGGCACGCGGCTTCCATCGCCGCCTGTCGGGACGCGGCCAACCGCGCCGCACGCGCCCGGGCCAATGGGGGCCGATCCAGGTGGCGGCGTTGAGCATTCCGATCGTTTAGCTTCCCCTGACCGCCTCCACCACTTTCCGGATCTCCTCAAGCACCAAATCGGGCTGCTGCCAGGGAATCATATGCCCGCTCTCCTTGGCTTCCACCAAAACGGCACCGGGGATCGAATCGACTACCTTCTCGTGTGCCAGCCGCCAAGCTTCTTGTTCCTCTGCCTTGGGTAGGAAGGGTTGCGTGCTGGTGATCAGTCGCACCGGTATTCCCTCTTTGATCCTCGTTTCCCGCATGAGCTCTACCTTGGGCCCCAACCCTTGGCCTACCATCCGTGCAAGTGCTTTCTGCTCACGGGTCAACTTCTCAGGCTGGGAAATGTCGAAGGGCAATTTGCCCATCATGGGATGCTGATCACAGTATTCTACGCCGTAGGAATCCACGAACGTGGAATTGAATGGGTCGACGAAAACCAGACCGACAACGTCGTCGGGGTGATCGTTGGCGTGGAGTCGAACCATCCAGCCCCCGTATGAGTGGCCGACCAGGACGACATTCTCATCCAGTTCCAGGTGTCCCAGCGCCCTCCACATGCTGCTCGACTCCTCGCGCATGTCGCAGGGAATCTCGGGCAAATCGCTCTTTCCGAATCCAGGTCGATCATATGAAACCACGGTAGCGCCGGTGACCTGGGCGATGCGTGGCGCCAGATCATTCCACTCGGCCGAATCCATGCCACCACCGGCTTCCAACAGGACCACGGGGCCCTGGCCGCGGATGATTCGAAAGTGGAGTTTGTACGATCCCGCATCGACCAAATGCTCCTCTACTTCGGGGGCCGCTCCGGTTTGGTCCCCGACATCCGCTTGGGCCACGGTTCCTGCGCACAAGAAACAAACCGTCAGTAGGACGGAACGAAGAATAGCCAATGCAGAGGCATTCATAATTGGGCTCCTTGGTTAAATTCCGCACATTGTCCATTTCCCCTGGGGGAAAATTTTTCCCAATGGATACTAGACTGATTCAACCTACATCCATTCAGTCTGTGCAATGACCCTTGTCTGATCCCTGTATTTCTCAATCCGTTCCTGAGAACCTGTAAATCAATGGCCCACTATTTCAATATTGCCTTGAGACAGACGATTTCTAGAGGCTCTGCGTCATCTTCCACATCTTCATTCTCGCCTTTGTCGATGAAGGCAGAATACATAGACTGCTCAGCCCCTATTATGTTGCACAAAAGAATCCAACGCCCGTCGGCAAGCCGCAAAAGCCGGTCCTGATCCGGATCCATGTCACATGCCAGGTGGATCACTTCCTGAAAATGTCCCTCGGCGTCGAAAACATCGTAGGTACGTACGATGTTTTCCGGACGATTCGGCTGATCGTGGTTGTCTCGTCCGTTCCGAACCCAAATCCCACCGCCATCCCCCGCCTCTATTTGTTCGATGGATCGTCCATTACCCTCCAAGTCGCAACTGATGGCTACGTTCTCCCCGTTGATGTTCATCGAAACTCCCGTTTCGATCTCCTGCTTCTCTTGCCGGGTGCGTTGTTGGGGCTGGTATTCCCTTTCCACAACCTGGACCAGATTCCCCATGGGGTCGTGAACTTCGATCAGGTATTTGCGATAATCCGGTGCATGGTGGACACGTCCCAAGTCGTCGACTGCATAGGCGCCCCGATCGATGAAGTAATCGGCCAGTTCGTCATAGGTACGCGCCCCGAAATCGAACCCCGAAGGAGCCTCCATGATGCGCCGCACTTCGCGTCCCCCGGTATCGAAGATGGAGAAAAAACGGCTTTGGGTGGGCTTGTCGTTATCGAATTTAAACTGGGTTCCGCATAAGGCCAGGGTGCCGCCTCGACACTGCGGACCTCTCAACTGGGCAGAAGCAAGCGGTTCGCCGTCGCTGCTCTGTAAGCGGATGGAACTGAGCGGCATTCCTTCAGAATCAATTTGGGTGATCTTCCCCTGCTTGCGGTCGGTGATGCCCAAGCCGCCATCGGGCAACCACAACAATCCCCGTGGATTATTGATCTCGCCGGGCCCTTCGCCCTGTCGGCTGAATTTGTGCAGGAGTTCTCCATCGGACGAGTAGACCAGCACCTGGCCCAGTTGCTGATCGGCCAGCCAGATTGTTCCATCCGGTCCCGCCAACGCGGTTGAGATGACACCAATGAGCTCATCCTCTTCGTCTACATCCACCCGCCAGACCTCTGTCAGACGGAGCGTCCGCTCACCTAGGACAGGTACGGCTTCGTTATGAATATGGCGAACGCCGTCGATCACCTTCACTTCACCGGCAATCAAGACCTGGGGCTCCAAAACGAGGGTCAAAGCAGGGAATAGGAACAGGAACGAGAGACAATAAAATTGGGGTTTGAATTTCAGCATGGGCATGGGGGACCTCTGAACTCTTTTGCCGGGCTGAAAACCCAAGCCCGATTATTTGGGATTGAGAAGTATTGAGGTCATGATGAAGCATTAAACCCCAATAGGAAAGCCTTCTATCTCAATCCGCCGTCTCCGTCGGCCAAATTATGGAAGTGCATAATCAAGATTTCGCTTCTCCGGCCGATAACTACCAGGGCATTCCATGCCCGACCATTGGTTTACCAGGAGGTCGTTTTGAATAAGTTGAAATTCCAAATGTTGGCCGGGGCTTTCATCGTTCTCACGGCTCTGACCCTCTCCGCCTGTGGTCCTGAAGAACCTCCCGAGTTGAAGAAGGCTGCTGCCGTCATTCAGTACATGATGGCCCCGCCCAATCTATCCCGATCGGCATTCTGCGTCGCTTTTCCCGAGGGCAAGCCATCCCAATATGTTAGCTATCTATTCTCTACCATGGGTTCGGCCGAGTGGCCGCCCGGCGAAGACTGGGTGGACAAAATCGAGATCGAGACGGCTCGCGTCATCGGGATTCCCATATCGCCACGCGGAGTAACCTTCATACCCCGCAATCGAAAGAATAGTGCAGGGTCCCAACTCGTGATCGGGTGCGACGATGCTCGCGGTGTTGTTATTCTCGAGGGATACGGCCCGGCTGACACCGAGCCCGCCTTGTACCGGGAGATAACCTTGCGTGAAGTGAATCCCGCCCCCGGTGTAGCCTTGCTCTTCGAATCAAACGCTCAAATGGGGATGGATGCCCAATCGTTTGACCCTGCTGTTCGGGGCGACTAACAGGCAGGGATCTGCAAACAAGTCCGGAGGCGGACCGTGAACAGACCAGTCAGCTCAATTGATTCGTGGACCCGGCGTGGAGGAATGTTCGGCGGCGGGCTCATCCTGCTGGGCGGCTGTTTACCCCTCTTGAAGCATAGCATGTTGGCCGGGAGCTCTGTTTGGGTTTGGCCCTGGGCCCTGTTGACCCAGGCAGAGAGCATGAAACTGATCGCCGCTACTGCCACTTATTCAACGGGCCAGAACTATGCTCCCTTCGTATTTATTCCCCTGATCACCGCCTTGCTGGCTCTTTTCATCGTCAACACCAAGCCGTTGATTTTCCGTACAGTCGGCAGCTTTGTATTGGGAACCCTGTTCCTGCTGGTAATGTTGACCGGGCTGGTCGCCGAAGGAGAAATCTTCGGTCTTGATTTCGTGCCGCCAACCTCCGGGGCCGGTTTAGTGATCATGGTCGGGGTCTTGGCCCTGGCGACGATCGCAGCCTGCAACCATCTGCGTAAGCGATTCCCGACACGAAAATTCCCGCGTGTCGCCACGGGTGTGGCCGGTGGCCTGCTCACGTTGATGTCCGGGCTGTCTTTGTTGGCCGGCCTACCCGCCTGGTCCGTTTGGTCGGTACGCCTTTTGAACGTGGCAATCATCGCCTACGGCGTCCTGGCTGTACGTATGGCCTTCATGAATAAACCGGGCGACGGCTACACTCGTGCGGCCAGCCTTGTCGCTCGCGGGATAGCGGTCAGTGCGCCCATGGCCTGTCTCATCGCACAACTGGCGGTCAAGGATCCCTTTTCCAATTTCGTCATCGCCGGCGGAGGCGGTTTCGCCAACGTCTTCTTCTCGATCGCCAAATGCTCGGCCCTCTACATGGGGGGCGCCTTCCTCCTGGCCTTCGGTCTGGCCGGCAGCATGATCTTGTTGTTGAGCCCGGAAAAAACTCAAAAACAGAAAAAGGGAGTCAAAGCATGAAACAGCGGATCGTATTCCTGTTCGCGATTCTTTTCCTGGTCACCGGATGCTCGGGTGGCGACTCGGAGTTTGAGGCCAGATTGGTTTCATACGACGCTTTCGCTCAAAAAATCTACGATGCCTTGGCCTGGGAAGACATCGAGGCCCTGGTGGAGCTTTGCGCACAACCGGGAGACATCGACATGGACGGCAGCCCTATGTTTAGCAGGGGCCGTGGGTCCGACGATGCCAACGCCTATTCCCTGGAGCTGACCCGGATTACCCGTCGTTTCATCGACGACCTGAACTCGGCCGGCGGAACTCCCGACATGAAACTCATCCGCATCGGCAAGCCCATCGGCCTGATGGGTACGGAAGTGGATTTCGTGGGAAACATGTTCCTGATCATCGAGCTGGACGGTCGGCAGCAGGTCATCGAAGTGGGTTCGAGTCAACTCACAAGTAATCGGGGACGGGTGCTCCTGCCGGTCCAGGCCTTTGCCCTGAAGGATATTCAGTACTACCAGGAGATGGCCCGGATTTTTTGACCGAGGCCGCAACACCCCCTACACGGGGCACACTATCAATGAAGGAAAGGTCCCGTGGCCCCACCCAAAGACCCGCGAATACCAAAGAAAAATCCGCGGCTGAACTACATCGACCAACTCATGCGTTTCAGTTGGAGCGCGTTCAGGGGAACGAAGGATCACGAAGTAAAAAAGGAGAGCCTCATCAATCTCCGAGCCCGCATTGACGAGTGGTTGGCGGAGCCGGGAACAACCCGGGATCTCGAAAATAATCCCTCAGTCGCCACATCCAGAAAATGCTGGTCGAAGATATCGCCACCTGATGCCGAGTTTCCTTTCGACCGTTCTGGTGGACCGGATAACAGTATCTTCTTCTACGGGTCCGGTTCCTGCTCCGAGCTTTTCCAGGATTCCCAAATGGATCTCGACGAAGTCAAAAACTGCGTTTTCGGCCATGGTCCCTACTTGGTGACGCAATTTGAAAAGGTTTTTGCCACCGACAACGATACGGCCGGACATTTTTCCTCTGAAACCGCATTCGATAAGCATGCCAAGTCGACCTCTGCGGACAAACCGAACGATCCCGACCGGTACTTCGTGATGGCCGACCCGGCCGGACATGTCGACGGCATTACAAGAATGGCCGCCTCCAACAAGAATCTTGCCCCGGCAAAAAAAATGGCGAACGAGTTGGCTCTGAAGTTCAACATCCGCTTTGTGATCGGTCGCGTGATCAGGTGTATCAATGTGCACTAGCATGGAGAGCCAAAAGCCATGAAGCACGTTTGCCCCAAGTGCGGCCAAGACGCGGAACTCTTCACTGCCCTCGTTTACAGGAACGAAAATATTCCCGGTAAAGACAACAACTGGAGGCTGGCCTGTACCTGCGGCCTGGATATCGACGGTTCGCTTACAATTGCCGGGAAAACCGCCGCCACCTTGCTGTATTTTGCTCCCATCGCCGTCTTGTGGGGACTATTCCTGATCTACGGCGGGAACCTATCCCCGGCCTGGCTGCAATTTGTCTGCTGGCTGGCCCATATCATCCCGGGCGTATTTCTCGGCGACAGGTTCAGTAGCCGGTTCACCGAAGCCAGTGTTGAAAAACAGCTTCGCAGATCCGGCCTGAATTATACCGAGGGGAAAATCAAAGAGTAGGGTTCCGCGTTATCCGTTTACTTCCCCGTATACTTCCATGGTTTGGTTCACGAAATTAGCGGTGGAAAATCGTTGCACGTAATCCCATCCTTTTTCCGAGATTCGCCTACAACGATGGGAGTCCGTCAGCAGTTCATTGATGGTTGTTTCCAGTTCTTCAACATTATTCGGGTCGACATAAACCGAATCGCCCCCCCCCGTCTCGGGAAAAACACCACCTTTTGACGTGATGACCGGTATCTTACTGTACATCGCCTCTATAATTGGAATTCCGAATCCTTCGAAAATTGACGGGTAAACAAAAAGCGTGGCCATTTGATAGAATCCGGGCAAATCCGGGAAATCTACATTCTCATAAAACAAGACGCGTTTCTCCAGCCCCAACTCGTTTACCGTAGCCTCTACCTGTCCGAAGTACGGGGTTCTGCGACCACAAACCACCAACGGGATATCCGGAACCTGCTGCAGTGCCTTGACCACAGTGCCCAGATTTTTTCTGGCTTCAATCGTGCCAACGTAAAGCAGATACTCCTCGGGCAGATTGTATTTGGCTCGAATGAATTCTTTTTCCTCTGCACTGTAGGCACGTTTGAAATTGTCGTTGCAGGATTGATAAATCACCCGAATCCGATCAGGATCCACGCCATAGAATTCAACTAGATCCCGCTTGGTTTGCTTGCTGATTGCTATCACCTTGTCGGCATTCAGGGCAGCATAGCGAAACTTCCGGTTGTAGATCTTTCGATCGATGGCCCTGTATGTTTCGGGATGATGGAGAAAAATGAGGTCGTGAATGCTTACCACATATTTCACTTTCCCGGTTTTTTTGCGGGGTATTTCATTGCTCAATCCGTGAAAAACAGAAATGCCGTCCCGGATCAGGTCATCTTCAAGCGCAACCGATCGCCAATAGCCTTTGAAACACTTGCCGAACCAGGAATCAGGTTGGTGAATATTACAATTGTCGTGTTTTTGTAGAACGTCGATGCGGGGATTATTCGACAATTCCGGAGTGTATAAATGATAGGTGTGGGAAGGATGCAGGCTCAACAATCCGGAAATCAGGTCACGGCTGTAGTTACCCAACCCCGTATTGTTGTGATAGGCCCTTTTGGCATCAAACCCTATATGCATCATTAAGTGAGGTCCTCAAGTGGGTGGTCGTTCTTCCCCTGGGTCAAAGAAAGGTAAGAGTTCAACCGCCTGGAATGAACATTTTTTCTCCAGGGGTTTTCTCAAGGGTTCCCTCCCTGTCGAAATTCAGCTATTTTATGAGCATCTATTTTTCAGCTTTGAAATCGATGGGGAGTCTCGTCTGGGGGTATCGATGAAAAAGTCCCGGCTCACTGAAGCCTTGTTTCTGGTTCCTGGAATCTGGCTGATTGCAGCCACCGCCACGGCCATCCCAACACCCATACCCGTTTGCGCTCCCTCCCTTGAGCAATACTACTGCCCTCACACCGACGAGGCCCCCATCATCGACGGCAACCTGGACGAGGCGGCCTGGTCCCGGGCTCCTTGGAGTGCTGATTTCGTTGACATCGAGGGCGACCTGAAACCTCCGCCGACCTGGCGTACGAACCAGAAGATGTTGTGGGACGATACCCACCTCTATATTGCCGCCCGCCTGGAAGAACCTCACGTGTGGGCCACGCTGACCCAACGGGACGCGGTTATTTATCACGACAACGACTTCGAGGTCTTCATCGATCCGGACGGGGACAACCACTTGTACTACGAGTTGGAGATCAACGCCCTGGGCACGGAGTGGGATCTGCTGCTTGTCCGCCCTTATCGGGACGGCGCTCCGGCTGTCAATGCCTGGGACATCCAGGGCCTGAAGACCGCGGTGATGGTCGACGGCACGTTGAATGATCCGTCCGACAGGGACCAAGGCTGGACCGTGGAAATTGCCATCCCCTGGGAAGTGCTGGCCCAATGCGCGGGGCGGCCCGTGCCCCCGACGGACGGTGACATCTGGCGAATGAACTTCTCCCGGGTCCAGTGGCAAACCCAGGTGCAGGACTGGCAGTACGTCAAGATTATCGATCCGGAGACTGGTCGACCACTGCCCGAGAACAACTGGGTCTGGTCGCCCCAGGGTTTGATCGCGATGCATTATCCCGAACGTTGGGGCGAAGTGATGTTTATCGGATCCAAATTGGGAACGGGTAACCGTCCGACCCTTTTCGACACCAGCCCCGAACATCAATCCATACTGACAGGCAACCATCTCATGCCCCTGTACTACGCACAGAAAAGCTGGTTCGAAGAGCACGGGTTCTACGCCGGGAGTCTGACCGAACTGGGTTTCGGAAAGGGCGACGCGTCAGCCTGCCCTCTCCCCACTGGAGACGCGGAAGGTTCAGAAGGATGGCTCCTGGAGATGGAAGGTGGAGGCGAACGTTTTCTGGGCCGCCTGATCACTCCCCATGGAATCATGACCATCGACGAACAGGGCTGCCTGGTCCGGGATCCACTGAAAGGAAAACCATGATCTGTCGCCGCTTCGGATCCGGACCGTTACTGACCCGTAACAACATTCCCGACATGCCGCCCGAAATCATCGATGCTACGAGTGTATTCAATCCGGGGGCCATGATGCTTGATGGTGTCCTGTACCTGCTGCTGCGGGTTCAAACCCGGGGCAGGCACACCTACCTGGTTCCCGCTCGCGGCACGCTTGGCGAAGTCGGTGAAATCAACACAATCAGCACCGCCGGCATGGATGGCCCGGTTTGCGAGGATGGAGCCGAGTTCACCGTGGCCCAACGGCCCACCGAACTGATGGGGCGGGGAATCCTGGCCGCCGCCGACCTGAAGATCCATCATGTCTACGACCCGCGGATCACCGTGATCGGCGAGGAGGTTCTCGTCGTAACGGCCCTGGACACGGATAAAGGCTGCCGCCTCGGTATTTGGCGGGCGACCGGGGATCCCGACAAGGGTTTCGCCGGCTTGGACAGCCTGATGATGGTTGGGCTGACGGGTGACCAGGACACCCGCAACGGGGTTCTCTTCCCGGAAAAAATCGGCGGCCAGTACCTGATGCTTCACCGACCCAACCGACCGCAAGCCGAGGGCGGGCCCAAGACCGGCTGTGACATCGTTTTGTCGCAGTCCGACAACCTGGTCAACTGGGACCAGGAGCGCCCGGTGATGAGCGGTCGCCCGCATTTCTGGGACGAGTTGATCGGCTCGGGCCCACCACCACTGAAAACAGAGCAAGGCTGGCTGCACCTGTACCACGGCATCGCAACGCATTTCCAGAGTGTGAACATCTACCAGGCAGGGGCAGTGCTGCTGGACCTGGAAGACCCATCCCTGGTGCTGGGGCGCACCCGCGACAATCTGCTGGAACCTCGCGAAATTTGGGAGCAGACCGGCCAGGTCCCCAACGTCGTATTCCCTTCCGGCTGGGTCCCCTCTAAAATGGATGCAAAGGGCTTTGCGCCTTCGGACAGCTTGATTTCCATTTTCTATGGAGCCGCCGACACAACCATCGGCCGGGCCGATACAACCGTCGCCGAATTGATCGCCGCCTGCGAACCGACTGATGATTGAAAGAAGGAGACCCCCGTGTCCTCAGCACCCCGCCAAGCCTTCCTGGTTTCGCACACCCATTGGGATCTGGAATGGTACCTACCCTACAGTCGTTTCCGCGTGAACCTGGTCGAGGTTGTGGGAAAAGTTCTTACCGCCCTGGAGAACGACCCCGACTTTGAACATTTCGTCCTGGACGGCCAGTGCGCCGTACTGGAGGACCACCTTGAGGCTGCGCCCCTGGATTCACCTCGCATCGCCAAACTTGTGCGCGATGGCTCGTTATCCCTGGGTCCCTGGTACATCCTGCCCGACGAATTCCTGGTCAGTGGAGAAGCCACAGTCCGCAACCTGATCCACGGAAGGAAAATCGCCGAGCGCTTCGGGTCGGTCCAGAAAGCCGGCTACATGCCCGACTCCTTCGGTCACCTGGCCCAAATCCCCCAGATCCTCCGCCTGGCCGGAATTGATTCCTTCATCTTCACGCGCGGAATGGGCGATGAAGCCGCCGAGTTGGGCTGGCTTTTCCGCTGGGCCGCACCGAACGGCAGTGAAGTACTGGCCGTAAACCAGTGCGACGGCTATTGCAACGCCGGAGGGCTGGGTTTTGCCGAGATATGGCACGCCCACACGCGGCGCGATGTTGATCCGGCCCTGGCAGTGAAGAAAATCGGCGACCTGTTTGACAAGATGGCTCGCCGATCCGGCAAATTGCCCCACCGGGATCCCGCCCTGCTGAACAACGGCTGCGACCACTTCCCGCCCCAGCAGGAGTTCGGACGAATCCTGGACGCCCTGCGCGAGGCGTTTCCCGACACCGAGTTCCGCCACGGCAGTTTCGAAGATTACCTGGCCACGGTTCGCCGACAAACGCCCGATGAGCAACGGGGTCTCCTGACCGGCGAGTTGCTGGGTGGTCGTGACCATCTGATCCTTTCGGGTGTCTGGTCGGCCCGCATGTATTTGAAGCAGAAGAACGAAATCTGTCAGAATCTGCTGCAGCGGTACGTCGAACCCCTGGCTGCCATGACCACTCTGAACGATGGTGATTCCTGGCCCGCCGGCCTGTTGGCCACTACTTGGTGCGAGTTGCTGCGCAACCATCCGCACGATTCGATCTGCGGCTGCAGCACCGACGAGGTTCACAGCGAAATGGAAACCCGCTTCGCCCGCGTGAGCCAAACCGCCCACCAGTACCTCAGTCGTCTGATGGACCGTTTGGCCCCCACCTTCGCCCGTCGGGAAGAGGATGATCGGGACACCGTCATCACCGTGGCCAATCCCCTGCCCATGAAGCGCGACGAGGTGGTCGAGCGCCTGGTGATCCTGCAGCCCCTCGGCTACGATCTGGACAATCTGCGTCTGGTGGATCAGGACGGGAACCCGGTGGAATGCCGAATCGTGGAACGCCACTTCCTGGAACGCTTCTGGGGCATCGACTACCGCGCGGAAAACTTCCACCCCGATCAGCGCCATCTGCTGGACGTCTACCTGTCTCGTTTCGGCAACCGGATCATCGGAACCGAAGAGGATGCGGACACCAAGGACTGCTTCCTTTCCCTGCAGTTCCTGGCCCGTGATCTGCCGGCACTGGGGCATAAGCAGTATCTCCTGACCGACCGGCCAGCCCGCAGTGATTCCGCTCTGACCGCTGCTGACCAACCGTTCGTATCCAGTCGAATCGATACCAACGCCTGCGCTGCCATCCTCGAAAACGATCAGGTTTGTGTGACCCTGCGCGCAAACGGCAGCTTCGATTTGCTGGACAAACCAACCGGCCGCCTCTTCGCCGGATTGAACCGTTTGGAGGACACCGAGGATATCGGCGACGAATACGACTATTGTCCCGCTCCCCAGGGCCGAACGGTGTATCCGGAGTGCCGCGAGGGTTCGGCGGGAATTATCCTGGATTCAGGTCTCCTGGCCCGGGCAGAGGCCGTCTGCACCCTTGAACTACCCAGGCGCATCAGTCCCGACCGGAGGCGACGCACCACCGAGACATCCCTCTGCACGGTTCGGGTACAGCTGACTCTGCGGGCCGATTCGCCACTTGTGGAAATCGAAACCATCTTCGACAACCAGGCCGAGGATCATCGTCTGCGGACGGAATTTCCCACCGGAATCGCCGCCCAGGAAGTACTTTCGGACGGCCACTTCATGACCAATCGACGGCCGATCATCAGACCTTCTGGGGCCGATTGGGATCAGCCTGCTCCCCCAACCTGGCCCCAACAGGATTTCAGCCTGGTCCAGGACGAATCAGGGGGGTTGGCCATCCTGAACCGGGGCCTGCCGGAATTTGAAACCCGATTCGACAGCCAGGGAAAGGTGGTCTACAGCCTGACCCTGCTGCGCTGCGTGGGCTGGTTGTCGCGCGATGATTTTCCCACCAGGAATTCCACCAATGCCGGGCCCACCTTGTTCACCCCTGACGCCCAGTGTCCCGGGCCGCGCACATTCGCCTACGCGGTCGCTCCTTTCACCTGCGACCCTATCGCCGCGGACATCAAATCACTCAGTGAACGCTACCGGGTGCCTCCGGTAACCCACCAGGGCACGGCAGACCAGATGCGCCCTGGGGGACAATCATTGCTGATGAAGTCCGAACCGCGAGCAGCCATCACTGCGATCAGAGTAGCCGACAGCCGCCAGGATGGAGCCGGAAACCGCCTGATCGTCAGGCTGTACAACCAAACACGGGAACCGATTACCGAGATATTGCATTTGGATCCTCTTGTCCTGCAGGCTGAGAAAGTGGATTTACTTGAAGATGACCTTCTGATTGATCAGACTGAACCCCGCCAAGCCGCCGTCACCCATGGCGGCCAACAAATCAATATTCCACTGGATCCGTTCGAGATCGCAACCGTTCGAATCACATTGGAACCAAAGGATGAACAATGACCACGCGCCGTGAATTCCTGATCGGGACCGGAGCCGGAATCGCCGCCTTGGGCACTGCTCGGCTGGGTAATGCCCAGGACTTGGGACAGAGACCGGAACCGGAACTGGGCTTGATCGACAAAATCGTACATCCCCAGGGACGGCCACTACGCTTGCCCCTGGTCGTCAGCACCTGGGACCACGGCCTGGCCGCCAACCAATCCGCCTGGGAAATCCTGAAAGACGGCGGCCGCGCTCTCGACGCTGTAGAACAAGGCGTCCGGGTTACCGAGGCCGACCCCGAGGTCCGGTCCGTCGGATACGGCGGCCTACCCGACCGCGAAGGCAACGTCACCCTGGATTCCTGCATCATGGATGAAACGGGCAACGCCGGCAGCGTGGCCTTCCTGCAGAACATCATGCACCCCATTTCAGTGGCCCGAAAGGTGATGGAAGATACCCCCCACGTGATGCTGGTCGGTGAAGGTGCCCGGCATTTTGCGATGGACAACGGTTTCCCCGAAGAAGACCTGCTGACCGAAAAATCCCGCCGCACCTGGAAGGAATGGTTGAAGACCTCAGAGTATAAACCCTGGGCGCCGGCGTCAGACCCGGCCCACGACACCATCTCGATGCTGGCCATCGACAAGCAGAACAACCTGTCGGGCAGCTGCACGACCAGCGGCCTGGCCTTCAAGATGCACGGCCGGGTCGGCGACAGTCCCATCATCGGGGCCTCCTTGTTCGTTGATAACGAAGTGGGCGCCGCCTGCGCCACCGGCGTCGGCGAAGAGGTAATGAAGACCGTGGGCAGCTTCCTGATCGTCGAACTGATGCGCCAGGGAATGTCCCCCCAGAAGGCCTGCCGCGAGGGAATCCGACGTATCGTGGCCCGCAACCCGGACTGGCGGGATGTCCAGGTGGGTTACCTGGCCGTCGACCGATCAGGACGGGTAGGGGCTTTCTGCATCCAGCCCGGTTTTCAGTTCTCGGTGATGAATGAACAGGGGAACCTGCTTCTTGATGCGGAGCACTGGGAGGGATAGATCAGGCTGATTTTGAATGGGCCGCCGAAAGACCCGGGTCTGCTCCGGCAGCTTCGGTGATAGAACCAAAAGGATTACTCGCTGAGTCCGGGCCCCAATGAAACCTCACTCAATTTTCCAGCAATCAGCAGAAAATGGCAGAACTTTTGGTAATTGTCCCTGAAATCTCCGTCTACTAATGAGGTTCTTGATTGCGGGACGTTTCGCCTAGTTTATTGATATTTATAAGTTCAATTGGGGGAAATAGTATGGAAAGATTCACCCTGTTCACCTCGATCACAGTTGTACTCGTTTTTTCCCTCGCTTCCTCCGTTTCCTTCGCCCTTGAAATACCCCGAATCGTCGATGGCCACGACAGCATTATTAATGGCGGCAATCTGGAAATGTCCAAGACCGCCTCTCGGGATACCGTGTGCCTGATCGGCCCCTGGGGGAGCGGCGCGGTTGTGAACGGGCAGTTCGAGGATCCAAGTGGAGCTCCGGACTGGAACGGGTGGACCAGTGTCGATCTTACCCAGAGATACAGACCCCGCTGGCACGTGGACACCTACAATGTCGTGGCCGGCGACTACTCCGCCTGGTGCGGCGACATCAGCTACGAATCCTGTGCCCCGGAGGATCCGGTCGGCGGCTACGGTCCCAGTTACAACGAGTTCCTATCCTGGTATGGAATCGTCGGCAACCCGGACGTTCCCACTACGGTAAACATCTCGGCCACAGTGAATCACAACACCGAACCCGGCTATGACTTCTCCAACCTGGGTTACTGGAAGGACGATTATGATATTGTTCACCTGTGGACCGCCGACGGCGAAGGAGAGCAGGTTGGGGTGAGTGGTTCGGTGACTTTTCAAGCCGGTGACTATGTTGGAAAGGAGGGAAACCAAGTACGCGTTTCCTGGCAAGTCACATCGGACGGCGGCTGGGACGATGCCGACTGTTACTATTACGGCGACGGAGCCCTGCAGGTGGACGACCTCAGCGTGACCATGACCAACGACGGTGTGGTCACCAGCACGTACGACGACTTCGAAACCTCCGGGCCTTTGGGCACCCTGGGCGACAACTGGGTTGTCGAATTCCCGCCCGGCGTGGGAGACTACGCCCATCTCCGCACCGGGTTGAAGGATGAAGATCCCTGCGCATCCAACTACAGCCCCGTAGCCTGCTTTATCGCCGATGAAATAATGTTTACCGAACGCGGACTCCCAGTGGCCTTCTGCTTAGATTGGTGCTATGGCCCCGGCGGATACATCGTTACCACTGATGGCGGACAGAAGGACTGGGGCCACATCCACAACGCCATTGAGTCGCCTGTCATCCCTTGGCCGACCGGCGATTACCTGGGTGTGCGCTTTCTTTTCGACGTGTTCAAACACGAGGATTTGTCCGTCAACTCTGCCGGCATCTTCTACACCTGGGGTATCCGCTCCACTGCCTCCGGGAACCCAGCGGATATCGAGCAGGAACGTTTTCAAGACCGAAATTTCGTGTACTACGGCGGTCCGGAATGGATGCGCGGAGGCGAATCCGAAGCGGCCGACCTGGTTGTCCCCGGCTGTACCTATGTCCAGGTTCAGTTGGCGGTTTACGAATTAAGCCTTTTTGGGGGGTGGGATGGCGAGGACGGCTATCCCGCCCCCTACTTCGACAACGTAAGCCTGAAATGCTACGAATACTTCGGCCCGGCTATGTCAGCCCGTGAACTGGACTTGGCCCAGGACACCTTCCCGGCCGACGGCCAGATCCACCTTGGCGCCGATATGCATCTGAACGACATCCGCTTCGACATGGCCAACAACATCTCCCCACGCACCCACCTGCGCAACGACCCCGGCGACTCCATCGTCTGTTCAATCGTAGCCGTACGGACCGGATCCACCCTGGTTGAGACCGACGTCGATCCCCTCGTCAAGACCCCACGCCTGTATTGGATTCTGCAACCGGGACCGTCGGTGGATCCTGCCTGGCGAACCAACCTGGATCTGGCCGGCAGCAATGGTTCATTGGATGCCAACGGCAACCTATTCGGCGAAGTGCAGGGGGCCCCCGCCGTGGCCAACGGAGTGTCCAGCCCGGATCGCTGGATGTTCGATCTGCCCGACGAAGACTTCCTGTATCCCGGCGACGTACTGCACTACTTCATGGTGGCCTGGGACAACGTCTCCGGAGATTACCAGTATGCCACCCTGCCTCCTGACCGGACGGGCTTCGGCGACTTCACCGACCCCCAAGCCTACGACCCCAGGTTCAAAATGCACGCCCTACCCACGTTGAAGGACGACCAAGGTTCACAGCCGGATATCCTTTTCTGGAACGACTTCGGGAACCGCGGGGGCCGAGACGAATGGCATAACGCCTTCGGCAACCTGGGCCTCGTGCCCGGGGAAGATTTCGACTTCTACTACACTAACCAGCCCTCCAGCGGCTTGGGCAACGGTTTGGGCGGACGCGCAGCGTACGGCCAATTGGACGGCTACGATATTCTCCTCTATACCAGCGGCGACCTGGGCATCAATACCATAACCGATGTGAGATACGACTACCATTACCACGACGCCGGCGACGATGTCGGGCTCCTGGACAACTGGTTGGAACAGGGCGGCAAGTATTTGTTTGCTACAGGCGATGGGTTGGTATTGGACTTGATCGGGTCCGGCCCCACAACTCAAGCCTTCATCAGCGACTGGATGGGTGTAACCTGGCGTGGCGACGACACCCGCCCCTTGTTGGGCGGCGACACTGCCCCAGAGGTTAACGCGATCCCCGGCAACTCGGTCTTTGCCACAACCGAATCCTGGATGGCTTACGGAAGCTGTCCCGTCCTGAATACCTTCGACGCGCTCACCGCCGACGGTAGCGAGATGTTGGCGGTATTCAATGATGGGGTCTCTGGGCTTTCGGCCGCAACCAAGTGCACCGCGTCTAACGGCTCGGTGGTCCTTTCGATGCCCTACGACTTCATGACCATCTGGACTCCGTCCTCGGCCGACAAGATCGATCAGCCCGCAGGCCGGCCCAGGCGGGTCGATGTACTGCAGGAAGTGTTGGCGGATGCTGGAGCGGCAACCGGGACACCGACCGGCATCACATTCCCGGATGCGGCTTTTACCGCCAATGCCTTCCCGAACCCCTTCAATCCGGTAACGAAGATCGAATTCAACATGCCCCAGGCCGGGCATCTGAGCCTGAAGATCTTCAACGTGCGAGGTGAGCTGGTTCGAAC
>JAHOYV010000097.1 GCA_019038745.1 Gemmatimonadales bacterium | reverse complement strand
CATCCGAAAGGGTACCGGTCATGGATTGCTCGGCCAGCTCTTTCAATCTCAACAAAATGTTGGAGACTTCATCCAGAGCGCCTTCACCGGTCTGCACCAGTGAGATGCCGTCCGCAGCGTTGCGGGCAGCCTGGTCCAGGGCACGGATGTCCGACTTCAAGCCTTCACTGATGGCCAGTCCTGCAGCATCGTCACCGGCGCGATTGATCCGCAGACCGGAGCTGAGCTTTTCCATCGACTTACCGAATGAAATGGTGGAATTTGACAGATGCCGTTGAGTGTTCAAAGAAGCGACGTTCGTATTAATGCGGATTCCCATGGTTTTCCTCCTTGAAAACATTTGGGTAACGTGGGCTCCATCGGGTGGAGCAAACTTTGTGAGAAATCCGCTCGAGCCTTATCGGAAAGTCCTTTTTCCGGGGGCCTTTCATGGCGGACAATTGAACTATCGACCTTGGAGATTGGGACTTTAGTGGAAAATTGCAGAAAACTGCAAAAAAACTGCAGCACTTGGAGGATGGGTTTAACTTGCGGAAATAGAAGATGTTAGCCAGCTGGAGAGATCCGTCTCACCAACCGGCTAAAGGCAACTACTTTGAAAATTCGCTACGGGTGCCATCCAGGGAATTAACTCCGGATGTTCACACGTTTAGCGAGCCCAACCTACCCCTGCAGGAGATTCAGGGCCAACTGTGACGTCATATTCGCCTGGGACAGAATGGACACGCCGGCCTGCTGCAGAATCTGCAGACTGGTCATGTTCGAAGTTTCAAAGGCGATGTCCACGTCCCGGATCCGGCTATTGGCGGCTGCAAGGTTTTCCGCGGTCATACCGATGTTTCGGATCGAAGTTTCCAGGCGGTTCTGGGCCGCACCGAATCCTGCTCGAACCTGACTGACTATAGCCGTAGCTTCCATGACTCGGCTCATGGCGGATAAAGCTGCCGTTCCGTCTACACCCGCCAGGGTTTCACCCACCAATAACAATTCTGTCGTATTCATTTCCTGATTCAAATCAATGGGGACGGTACTGGTGGTTGTATCGGTACCAATACCCACTTGGACGTCCAAGGTAAAAGCACTTCCATCGAGCAACATGATTCCGTTGAATTCGGCGGTAATGCTGATCCTGTCGACTTCGTCCATCAACTGTTGGAACTCATTATTCAGGTAATCCCGTTCTTCTGCGCCAAGGGTCTCGGTGGCCGCTTGTTCGGCGAGTTCCCGAAGTCGCAGCAGAATGTTGTTTACCTCGTCCAGTGACCCTTCAGCCACCTGAACCAGGCTGACGCCGTCAGCAGCGTTACGGGAGGCTTGTTGCAAAGCCCGGATGTCGGATTTCAAACTCTCACTAATAGCAAGACCGGCAGCATCATCCCCGGAACGGTTGATCCGCAAACCCGAGCTGAGGCGTTCCATGGATTTCTGTAAACCGACGGTTGAGTTGTACAAGTGCCGCTGTGCGTTCAACGACGCAACGTTTGTATTGACGCGAAGTCCCATTCGAAAATCCTCCGTGAATCAGACGAACCTAGGTCCCCTGGCATCCTGCCCGGTTTCCCCGTTATCCGCCTTGCCCATTTCAATTGTAGCTTGCCCTGGGAATCGGCTTGCTCGTATTGTTGCCGCTCGGTTAGAGTTTCAAGCATGTTCGACTTTTTAGTCGTCAACTTCCACTCGCTGTCCAGAGATCGGCAGGCGTAATGCAAATTGCCCGGGTCACGCCTCAAGAACACTCCGAATTCCTCAACCTGGTAAATGCAGAGATCAGGCCAGGTCGTGCAAAAACCAATGCCTGGGACGATTTTCCCCTTATCCTGGCCCCTGAAAATCTGGATTGGATGCTGGCCGTCAGGGATGATCAGGGTAGGATCGCCGCCGGGATTGCTTGTCTAATTCGGGAAATCAAAACAAGTTGCGGGAACCTCGGAGTGGCTGGTATTGGCAGCGTGGTTACTCGGCCGGACTGTCAGGGACGCGGTTTCAGCTCGGCGTTGCAAAATGAAATGCTTTCGCTTTTGCGCCGGAATAATGTTCCCTTGGGCGTATTGTGGACCGATCAACCGGAAATTTATGCCGGGCGGGGGTTCATTGCTGCAGGCTGGGAGGTTCACGTCGATATTGCTGAGACCGATTTGGCTACGGGACTAGATCCGGCAGCCGAGATTCGGAACTTCCACACCGGAGATACTCCAGCGGTGGAAGTATTATATAGTCAACACTCCCTGCGGACCGTGCGACTTCCGGGCGATTCAGAACTATTGTACAACATGCCCGGGACCACGGGATTGGTTTTGGTCGGGCCGAACAACGTGCCCCTGGCTTCCGTTTTCTGTGGGAAAGGGGCCGATTTTCCCGATTACGTGGCCGAGTGGTCCGGACCTGACGAGATGATTCTTCTCCTTTTGAATAGGGCCAGAGAGCTGGAGTTGGCCCACCACGTATTGGTGCCTGCCGATTCTGAATCCCTTGTGAATCTGCTGGTTGACAGGGGAGCCTCCTGGTTTGCCCAACCCTCCGGACAATGGGTTGTCCTGGATCCGGCGGCCCTGAAAACTTTCTGTAATAGCTCCGGAACCACGCCGGCCGCCCATGTTAATGACCCGCGCGAATGGCTGGGCACGGTGGACGGTCAGGGAAATCCGCAGCCCGGGCCTCTGGGAATCGCCATTTGGGGGTTTGATTCCGTATGATTCGACTCTCCCTGGTAATGATCGTCAAGAACGAAGCCGAGCTCCTACCCGGTTTCTTGTCCCATCATGAGCAACTGGCAGAAGAGATTATTGTGGTCGATACCGGCTCTACCGACGGGACCGGAGATCTGGCTCGGCAGGCGGGAGCGAAGGTAATATGTTTCGATTGGTCCGATGATTTTGCGGCGGCCCGGAATGCCGGGCTGAATGGGGCACAGGGAGACTGGATCCTGATCCTGGATGCCGATGAAGTCGTTGATCCTGTGGATTTTTCCGGCTTGCGCGGGCTCTTGGAGCATGGCGTGGCGCGGGTAATGATTCAGGAAACCATCAATTATTGTTCTGATCCGGCGCATCTGGAATGGCGTCCGGTGGTTGGGAACTACCCTGAACGTGAGCTCGGGCAAACGGGGTATTTCTCAGCCCGCAGGGCCGGCTTGTTCCCTAATCGGCCTGATTTGCGATTTTCCGGGCGCATCCACGAGAGTATCCTGCCGGCGGCTCAAGCGGCCGGGTTGCCGGTCGAGGAAATTTCAGCCCCGGTGCATCATTTCGGCTATGTCCAGTCCCGGGGAGTCAATTCCCGACGCAAGGCGCGATATCTAAAACTTGCCGCGTTGAAATACGCAGAGGCCCCCCTTGACTGGGCATCGGTACTGGAATTGGCTACCGCTCACCTGGAAAACGGCTCGGTCAAGCAGGCCATCGAATTGTTGGAGGACTTGGTGGAAGGGACCCCGGGTTTGCGTCCGGTAGTGCGGGGCCATTTCCTTTTGGGCAGGATCAGGCGTGAAGAGGGCAACCTGAAAGCGGCCAGCGTTTTGCTTGAAAAGGCGGTGGACCAAGACCCTTCATTCCTTTTCGGGTGGCTGGAACTGATCCGCTGCCGGGCAGTTGAGGACCGGTGGTCCTCGGTGGCAGAACTCCTGGACAGGGCCCGATCCACCTTCGGTTCGGAAGATCCCCTGCTTGCGAAGGAGAATCTCAGGCTCCTTATCAAGACCGGGCAACTGAGTCTTGCGGCAGCTCAAGCCGGCAAACTGGAAAGCCAATTCCCTCATTGGAAAGAGATAGTGGCACTTTCGCAGCGTCTGTCCCAAATTGCTGACTCTTCTGGAACTGCCGGGAACTCCTGAAAGTGCTACTAGCTCTCAACTCAAGTTTTTGGTGCACTTGCCGATAACTCATGTATCCCAAGGGGTCTTGAAATTAGGCACCAAGCTTGCTAACATTAATTGGGACCTACGAGGAACTCCCGATGGGAGTATAAAGGCAGGTAGAAATGAGTATGAACAAAATCGACGGATCCCAGCTGATACCCACTCGACAGCTGGATTCCTCCGAGGCCGCAGTCGCCAGTAAGAAATCCGATGCCACGCGGGATATCCCAGCCAAGGGTACAGCTTCTGACATTGATTCTGAAAAGGGCGTCAAAAGCAAGGATACTTTGGAGATATCGGCTGAAGCCCGCAATTTGATGGAGACCCGACAGGTCTATGATGCCGGTCTGGAGTCGGTGAAAGAAATACCGGAAACCAGGGCGGATAAGTTGGCCCAGGTTCGTTCACGTTTGGAAGAGGGATTCTACAATTCTACCGAGGTTCGGGATAAGGTGGCCAACGGGGTGGAGGACACTTTCCGTGGAATTGATGAACTTTAAACGAGGAAAAAGCGCCTAACCAGTAAAAATAAAACAGGTTAGTCTGGCTACAGGCCTTCATATTATAATATTCGGGATCGGGAAACCGCATCCCGATTTTTATTGCTTCATCTGGTAAAAAATTTTACACTTGTACCCTTAAGCAGTTTTGCGTTCTAACCTGTGCTTCGCCGGGAGGACCATGAAAGGCTCCTTGTTCAGTTTGCCGGATCCTGTCCCTGAAGGAGCCGTCCTGTTGGGACCGACCCGATGGATCGATCCCGACCTGACTATTGCGAGGGGTTGTCGGCTCTTTTCCGATCCCGGGTTGGCCATTGACTGGTTGCAGGCCGATTTTGAATCAGCCAAAGCTCAAGGGGGCGTCTCGCGCCTCGTATTCCTGCACCAGGATGCGTTTGCCGGCCAGGAAGGTTCTGACCAGCTGGTTGAGTGGCTGGACCGTCTGCGTGATTTGCAGGGCCCCTATCTCACTATTCTCTTGCACGGCAATCTCCCGGGAAACAATCTGGTAAGCTATTTTCGCGCGGGTCTTTTCGACGCCATTACAGTGCCGGTCGACCGCTTGGAATGGGTCAACATGTTGCTGCGGGCCGAAAAGCGTCTTGAGTTTCGGAACCAAAGTCGGTTGATTCTCACTCAGACCGGCCAGAACCAGGAAATTCTTCGCACGATGCGCAAACAGTTGGAGGGCGAATCAGCCTCGGTAGCCGGCGAGTTGCTTCGAGCCCAGGAAACCCTGGAGATAGCCAATCGGCAATTGACCAATGCCATGGCCGAACTCACACTTCTTTACCGCTTCGGAAGGGAATTGAGCTCGGCCCCGAATTGGGACAAGGTTCTGAGGAAAATCCTGAAGAACCTGTCTGATTTCGTGGGAGCTTCAGGGGGTGCTCTGGTTCTGCGTTCAACGCCTGAAGGGCAATATCGTCCTCGGCAGACGTGGCATTGGGAGGATGGTACCTGGGAGCAGGTGCTGCTCAACCTTCAGGACAAGATGGATCGGACTGTTGCCGAGAGCCTGATGGTCCCTGGAATCTTCAACATGGAATCCACCAACCAGGTTGAAAGCTCCGGCTCTCGACGGGTTATCGCCTTGCCGTTGGAGCATCATGATAAAAGGTTGGGATTTCTACTGCTCTTATATAGTGGGGGCGAAGAAAGGGAATCATCAGCCAACAGGTTTCTGCCCTTCCTGCAGACCGTGCAGCTCATGCTGGCCGAAGAGGTGGCTGGTGCCCAGATGCTGGACCGAATCCGGGATATCGGTTCGTTCAACGCCCAGGTTCTTGAAACCGTTCGCAGCGCTATCTGGGTGATCGGGGAATCGGGTCAGACCATTTATTGCAACCGCGCCGGGGTGGAGTTGCTTACCGGTGTTGCGCCAATGCCGATGAACCCTGACGAATTTCTCTTCCAAATCGGTAGGGGCCGCAGGGACCAAGAGCCTTGTGAAACCGATGATCGCCCTGAGCTGATTCTCGACTCCCGATTGCAACTGGACGAAATCCCGGGATTGTTGCTTCCGGCCCTGCGCAACCAGCCCGATGGAGTTTATCGGGGCGAAGGACAGATTCTCCGCTCGGACGGTGATGGAATTCCAGTTCTGATCCAAACCGGCCTGATGCCGGGGGTCGACCAGGATCAGGAACTTCTGGTGGTTGTGGCCGAGGATTTGCGCGAAACCAGAAAACTTGAGTCCGAGAGGATACGTTCCGATCGGTTGGAAAGTCTGGTCGAGATGTCCGCTACCTTGGCCCACGAAATCCGTAATCCCCTGATGGGGCTCAGCGCCCAGGCTGAATTACTGGCCGAACATCTCACGGAGGAGGATCCGCGGGCGCGTTACCTAGAGGTAATCACCGGTGAGGTGGGTCGGATCAACGACACAATCACTCGTATGCTGAATTACGTTCGTCCTTACGAACCAGCCCTGGCTGTTGTCTCCCTACCCCATCTGGTGCGGGATTCCCTGGAACTGGTTCGCAAGAGGGCTGAAAAAAAGAACCAGGATATCCGCATTCTGGAATCTTCATCCGCTGAGAACGACTCAACCGCTGAGGAAACCCTTTTGGACCCGACCCAGATCAGACAGGTGATTTTGAATCTGCTGATCAACGCGGTAGATGCGGCCCCAATGAACGGAACTGTTTTCGTGAGCCTCCACCAGAAGCAAAATCTGGATTTCCTGGATCAAACCAGTGGGACCCATCGGATTTGCCGGGGACTGGAACTGGAAGTCAGGGACAACGGCCCCGGTTTCCAGGAAGGGGATTTGGAAAAGATATTCCGCCCGTTTTTCACGACCAAAAGTTCCGGCACCGGGCTCGGACTCTCCCTTTGCCAGAAGATTGTTTCGGCCCACAAGGGCCAGATTACAGCTAATCGAGAGCAGGAATTTACCGTATTCCGGGTTCTGCTCCCACGCCGCGAGCCACAACTTTCCGTCGAATCCGTTAATCAGGAGGAAGCCAATTGAAATCCAGGATTCTTATTGTCGATGACGAGGCCACGATTCGAGCCTCGCTCCAAGAGTCGCTAACCAACGATGGCTATGATGTGGAGGCTGTGGAAACGGGAGAGGAGGCTCTGGCGCGCTGCCATGGAACCAATTACGACCTCATTGTCACCGATCTGCGTTTGCCTGGAGTCAGCGGACTGGAGATCATGCAGGCTTTGCGCAACCAGGGCAACAACACCCCGGTGATCATGATGACGGCTTACGGGGACGTCGACACCGCAGTCAGCTCAATGCGCCTTGGGGCTTATGACTTTATCCCCAAGCCATTCAAACTCGGTACGATCAAGAAACAGGTTCGCTCCGCGCTTCGGGCTACCATTGAGCGAACTGCAGTTCCCACGGAGGGGCCGGAGCCGGAGGCCCCGACTATTACAGCTGCTCGAAAGCCGGTTCCCGACATGGACGGACGATATATGCAGATGATTCGATCCTGCCCCGGCCTGGAAAAGGTGGGCAATATTCTGGAAAAAGTGGGAGCCAGTCGTAGTGGCAACGACACAAGTATCTTGATCCAGGGTGAATCCGGTTCCGGAAAGGAAATCATCGCCAGGGCGGTTCATGAGGTTAGCCAGGGTCGGTCCGACCGCTTTATGGAAATAAATTGCGCCGCAGTTCCGGAATCCTTGCTGGAAAGTGAGCTCTTCGGTCATGAAAAGGGCGCCTTCACGGACGCCAAGAACCGCAAGGAAGGCCTGTTTGAGCTGGCCGGCGGTGGCACAATTTTCCTGGATGAGATAGGAGAGATGGGAGTTCTGCTTCAAAGTCGCTTGTTGCGGGTGCTGGAGAATCGACGGTTTCGTAGAGTGGGCGGGAAGGATGACTTCGAGATCCGGGCCCGTATCGTGGCAGCTACCAACCAGAAACTGAGTGAGTCCATTGAGGCAGGAACCTTCCGAAACGACCTTTATTACCGACTGCAGGTGGTGGAGATTGAAGTGCCGGCTCTGAGAGAGAGGCCACAGGATCTTGAGGTTCTCATCAACTCGTTCCTACGTGAATTCAACGCCCAGATGGGGCTGAATTGCGAACCGGTTGGCGCCGGGTTGCTTGAAGTTCTTCAACGCTACCCTTGGCCCGGCAACGTCCGTGAGCTGAGGAATGCCCTGAAAAGGATCATGATCCTGGAGGACCCCGAGCAGCTGGAGGAAAATCATTTCCCCGGGCACATACTGGCTGGGCGAAATCCCCGTTCCGGAAAAGGCAAGATGTCTCCCGGCCAAGGCGCCGGTTTGATGCCACTTTCCGAAGTCGAGAAGATGCAGATTCTTTATACCTTGGAAATTACCGAGAACAACAAATCCAAGGCAGCTCGAATTCTGGGCATCAGCCGCCAGACGTTGCGCGAGAAACTGCGGATTTATGAATCCTCAACAAGTAGCGAGCAGGAGCTTCTCACCGACGAAGCGAATGCTTGATTACGAGCCCTCTTTGATTGACGGCCGGCGTTCCACCTTGGGTTCAGTGCGCCGGCCGTTTCTGCTGATTCTCCCACCAACTTCCCTGTAAACAAACTGGTCACTACTGGTAAATGGAAGGATTGGCCCCAGGAGCTTAATTAATGCCTGGTGGAATTGGCGAGCCCCACAAACGCAAACATTCATGAGCAATTTTCCTTCTTAACTGTATAAAATTAACACCTTTAGGAGTTGTTAACTCTTTTCTGGAATAGGGATCCCCGAATAGTTGGATCTTCCGAAAGGGGCAAAGGGGAAGGCATGAGCCTTGCGGTGGCCACTGGCAGAAGGAGTTATGTTCCGCACACAGGAAAAAATGACCATGAAATTTTCAAGAATTCAAATTGTTCTTTTGGGGGCCACTTTAATGGGGTGCCTGTTTCACGTGGCCACCTTACCGGGCGCTCAGGCAAACGCTGTTCTGACACAGGTGGAAAGCGACGGATACCTCCAATGGCTTCACTCCTTGGAGCGTACGATCACCGGAAGGGAGACAGCGGGGAAATCCGAAACCGGATTGCTCTTTCCCTTTGATCTGCCGGGGTGGGGGGTTGACGAAGCAATACCGTATCGTCACCTGGCTATCAGCAAGGCCTTGGGAATGGTCGAGGCCGAATTTCCTGATGATTCCCGTCGGGAAATCGACTCTTCGTTTGTTGCCCTCTCCACAGCAAGAAATTACATGAACCTAAGCGAGTATGATACTGCCTTGGTTTGGTTTGAACTCGCCGCTGATCTAGACAAGGAAGGGCATTTCCGGCGAGATATCGGAAAAGATAGACTGGGAGCAGCCGTGGCCGCGGGCGACTCCCTGGCCCTGGTTCAGTTAACGACGAACATTCTGGGAAGTAGCGATTTATCCGGCCGGGCGGCTGAGCTGACCCTGGTTTACCGGTGGCTGCTCGTGCAGCGCGATTTTTCCGCCCTGGATCTCATGATCAAGAAAATGGAAGGTAACCAGGAACTCCTGACGGATCGCCTCCTTTTCTGGCATGCCTATTCCCTGGCCTGGCGAAAAGAGTACCAGGGTAGCCTGGATTACCTTCGTCCCCTGATTCAATCGGGCGGTTTGAGCCGTGATCTCACGGAATCGCAACGAACCTGGGTTCTGGGCGCTATTCCCGATCTACTGTTTCTGTTGAATCATGGGAAAGAGGCCCAGGAGATCTATCAGATCCTGGCCGGTTGTTCCATTCCATTTCTGGACACCTGGGGTGTTTATCAAGTGGCCAATCTGGATTTCCTTTCTGCCCGTTACCAGCGTGCAAGCCAAGGATTTGCTTCTGTCTGCGAAAGAAAACGAACCGGTTCGTTTCAGGATCAGGCCTGCGTCATGGCTCAACTGGCTCTTGAAATATCAAGGATTCAGGAAAGGGGGGAGCCCTATGGAGCAAAGGCTTTCTACACCCCCTGAACCGGCTGCTCGGGAGAGCGAAATTCTCAACCGCCTGCTGGCTCTATATGAAGAGGAGCGCCAAGTGTACTCCCGGGTTCAGGAATTGACCCAAAACCAATTGGATCAGGTTCGACAGGGTGCGCCTTTGGCGGATGTTCGTCGAATCCTGACCAAGAAAAAGGCCTGCTTGGAAGTGATCGGACGCTTGGAAATGACCGAGGGCCATACAAAGAACACCTGGGCCCAGGGCCGTCATCGATGGTCCGGTTCCAGTAAAGCCCGTCTTCACGAGGCACTCCAGGTAGTAACCGGTCTCATTGAAGATATTCTGGCTACCGAGGAAAAATGCGACATGTACCTCATCGAACAAGCCCGGGGGGTCTAATGAGGGCTGTCCAGGAAAAGATCCCGGCCCCCGAACCGATCAACGGCGGGAAAGAGTCGGAAGGGCCCCAGCGTAGGTTGCTGCGTGGGTATCTGCACAAGACCAGCAATGGACTTTGCGGGATCAAGGGTTACGCCAGTCTTATCGCCGAAGGTGGGGTCCAGGAAGGAAGCTCGGTGCAGTGGGCAAAGAAAATCATTCATGAAGTAGAGAGGATGGAAGAGATCTTCCGCTCGGTAGGGGACCTCAATCACACTCGGGAAAAACCCGGGAAATCCACGGGCATTCATGAAGTAGTGACGGATGCTGTCCGGCGCTGTTCTTTGCGTCATGAGAATTTGAATATTGAAACGGGATTTATTCCCGTGGGGGAACTCCTCCTGCCGGCAGCCGACTTGGGGATGATCCTGGATGAAGTGATTGCCAATAGCGCCGAAGCGCGCGATCCGGCCATGGACTATATCCTGGTCCGCATCAGCGGATCGGTTGGACCCCAGGGTCGGGTTTCCCTGACTATCCAGGATAACGGGCCTGGTATCGAGGAATGCCTTATTCGGCAGGTGGCAGATCCATTTGTTACCACCCGGAGCGGCCATCTGGGCATTGGTTTGACGAGAATCGAGACGTTGCTGGATATGTACGGGCTGGGTTGGAAACTCTCCAGTGAGCTTAATTTTGGCACAGCTGTAACTTTGGAAGTTGGGAAGTTCGCCGGGTGGATGCCCGAGCGGAATCTTATGAAGAGAAAGGTGGAAAATGGCTGACAAGCGAATAATCCTGGTCGTCGATGACGAACAAAGTATGCGGGATTTCCTGGAATCAAGTCTGGGGAACCGCTTCCAGGTCAGAACAGCAAGCAACGTTGAGGATGCTTTGAAGATTCTAGCGTCCGAAACGGTGGATTTGGTGCTGTCGGATGTCCAGATGCCCGGCCTGGGTGGGATGGACCTCCTGTTGGCTATCCGAGAACAGCTGGATTACCAGCCTGTGGTGGTGATGATGACCGCCTTCGGGACCATCGAAGGGGCCGTCCAGGCGACCCACCGGGGAGCCCTCGACTATTTGACAAAGCCATTTGGAATGGATCAGTTGGACCACGTACTCAAGCGGGCCTTCGAGTTCGAACAGCTGAAAAGCGAGAACCGATCCTTGCGCCGAAACGTGGCCGAGGTCTCTCAAAAACATGGTCTTCTGGGCAACCATTCGACTATGGAAGAATTGCGGGAGAAGATTTCCATGATCGCCGATTCCAGAGGAACGGTTCTTCTACTGGGGGAAAGCGGTACCGGCAAGGAAGTTGTGGCCAAGGCCATTCACATGAGTGGCACCCGGAGCAAAGGACCGTTCATTCGCATCAATTGCGCAGCCATTCCCGAGACCCTGCTGGAATCCGAATTGTTCGGTTACGAAAGGGGCGCATTCACGGGCGCTATCCGTTCCCGCAAGGGGAAGTTTGAGCTGGCCAACGGGGGAACACTCCTGTTGGACGAGATCAGCGAAATGCCGCTGGCGATGCAGGCCAAACTGCTGAGAGTGCTTCAGGAACGTGAGATCATGCGACTGGGTGCCCAGTACGCCGTGCAGTCGGATGTGAGAGTCATCGCCACTTCCAACAGAAACCTCAAGGAAGAAGTGAAAAACCGCAACTTCCGGGAGGACCTGTATTTCCGGCTAAATGTAATTCCAATTACCATAGCTCCCCTGCGTCACCGCAAGGAAGATATCCCTCTGCTGGCCAACCATTTCTGTCAAAATTTCTGCGCCGAAAACGGGAAACCCCTGTTACCCCTGAGTGAGAATGCCCTCAGCAGTCTGGTGGCGATGGACTGGCCGGGGAATGTCCGCCAGCTGCAGAACGTCATCGAACGGGCAGTGATTCTTTCTTTCGGGGATAGCCTGGATGAGCAATTCCTTGATCTGGCGGATGAAATGAACGAACCGGGGCAAGCCAGTGGAGTAAACCCGGATATAACGCTGAAGGACATGGAGCGGGAACTGATCCTGAAGAAACTCAAGATCACCCGAGGCAACCGCACTGTTGCGGCCCAGGAATTGGGCATCAGCGTGCGGACACTTAGAAACAAATTAAACCTCTACACCGACCTCGGTGTGGAAATCCCGGGTTGAAGCAATGATCAAGACCGGACTGTTCGACCAATCCCATCTGTCGACCTTGAAGAAGGCCGTTGACGTTTATGCCAGCCGGCACAAGGTAACGGCCGAAAACATTGCAAACATCGAGACCCGGGGTTACCGGTCGCAGAAACTGGTTTTCGAAGAGATGTTGAATGGGGCCGATAGCCGTTTGCAGGGTGCAAAGACTCAACCCGGCCATCTGTCTCTCGGAAGATCGGAGATCGGCAGTACCGAGTATGAGGTGAAAGACTCGGCCAGCCAGTTCGACAACGGGGTGAACAACGTGGATATCGACAACGAAATGACCGACCTGGCCACAAACGATCTGACATATCGATTGGCTACCCGATTGCTCAGTATGCGCTACACGATGCTGCGTGGCGGTATCAAGGGCACAATGAGGTAGGCCATTATTGAGGTGGAGAGTGAAACATGAGTGACGGATTGTTCGGAGCCATAAAAATCAGCGCCACCGGTTTGAGGGGGCAGCGCACCAAGATGGACGTGGTGGCCAGAAACCTGGCCAACGCCGAAACCACCCAAACCGCCGAGGGCACCCCATATCGCCGTCAACGGGCCATTTTCGAGCAGGTCCTGGGTAAGAAGCTGGAAACTAATGACCGGAATATGGGCAGGGAAGTGGAGGACAACCGTCTTTCCAGAACCAATCCCGGTCACATGTCAGGTTTGAATTCCAGTAGTCACACCGTTAGTGGCGGGATCCAAAGTGATGTATCGGTTGCCCTGGACGCTTCGGAATTTCGGGTCGTTTACGACCCTGGCCACCCGGACGCCGACGAGGATGGATACGTGTTGATGCCCAACGTCAATCCGATTACGGAAATGGTCGACATGATCACCGCCAGTCGGGCCTACGAAGCGAACATCAGTGCCGTTCAGACGGCCAAGGAAATGTTCAACCAGGCCCTGAAGATCTGATTGAATGGACTTGAAAGGGATTTGTGATGGCACTCGGTAGCATAAAGGCTCTCGGCTCGATTGATCCAGGTTCGGTTTACGGCGGACCCGGCTCAGCCGGAAAGATCCAGAAGAGTTTTGCGGACCAGCTTCAGCAGGCCGTTTTGGAAGTGGACAGTCTACAGACCAACCGTGAGCAGATGGTTGAGGGTATGGTCAACGGACAAGTCACAGAGGTCCATGACGTAATGATTGCCGCGCAGGAATCACAGCTGGCCTTCGAGTTGCTATTGGAAGTAAGGAACAAGTTGCTGGAGTCATATCAGGAAATCATGAGGATGCCTGTATAGAGCTTTGCCGGAAGGATCTGAGGTAAATACGTGGACGGAATCATCAACCTGATCAACAACATGAAAGTGCGCTGGAACGAGCTGTCCTTCAATCAGAGGGTTCTGCTCGGAGCGGTGGCAACGGCCAGCCTCATCAGTGTATCTGTTTTCTCTCTCTGGATCCAGCACGAGGAAAACGCGGTCCTTTTCACAAATTTGACTCCTGAGGATGCATCCCTGGCATTGGAGGAATTGGCCAAACAGGATGTCCAGGCCGAGTTGAGCAACGGTGGCAGCACTATTCTTGTACCGGAAAATATGGTTCACCGGTTGCGGGTGGATCTGGCCGCCAAGGGCGTTCCCAGTTCCGGTGTAGTCGGTTTCGAGATCTTCGACGGAAAACAATACGGTCTCACCGAGTTCCTGCAGAACGTGAACTTCAAGCGGGCGCTTGAGGGTGAATTGACCAAAACCATTGAGTCACTGCAAGGAATCCAGTCAGCTCGGGTCCACCTGGTTCTGCCCAAACCCTCCATCTTTCAAAAACTTTCTACAGAGGCAACTGCCAGTGTGGTTTTGAGTCTGGGCCGCAACGCTCGGCTGGCCGATTCGCAAATCAACGGAATTCAGAGTCTGGTTTCCGGAAGTGTGGAGAATCTAGGGGCTGAAAGTGTAACGGTTATCGACCAAAACGGAAAAGTCCTGTCAAGTCAGATCGGCGATGATGATGCGGGTCATGGACAAACCCAGCTGGCCTTGAAACGAGAAGTCGAGGAACACCTTTCCGTGAAGGCCAGCAGCATGTTGGACAAGGCTCTGGGTACGGGACAATCCATCGTTCGTGTCGACGCGACATTAAACTTCGAGAAAATTGATCGCCAGCGCGAAATCTTCGATCCCCAGGCCACTGTCGTCCGCAGCGAGGAGCGGCAGGAGAAGAACGAGCCCGCCACCGGTGGGACGGACGAGAGCAGCCTGACGAATTACGAGATCAACCGCACGCTGGAGCACGTGATCGGGGACGTTGGAGGAATCAAAAAATTGTCGGTAGCGGTTTTCGTGGACGGCCACTACGAACCGGGTGCCGAAGGCGAGAGTCCAACCTACACTCCTTTGACGGATGAGGAGATTTCCCAGCTCAAGCGAATCGTCCAAACGGCGGTCGGACTCAACCTTGTCCGGGGAGACCAGATCGAAGTTGTGAACATGCAGTTCCGAGACCCAACAATAGGATTCGGTGGAGGGGCCGCTCCCGACTGGATCGGAATAGCCACTCAGCATGGTGGCCGCGTGATCCTGTTGATCATGTTGGCAGTCCTGGCTTTCAGCCTGAAAAGTCGCCTTGGAACCATGCTCAGCGAGGCATTCCAACCCACCGTCGCCGTTGGTTCCTCCGGTAATAAAGCAATGGGCAGAACGGGAGATGCCATTGAAGACGATGAACATTTCGATGGGATTCCGGATATGAACGATAAAGTCATCAACCAAATTCAGGACTACGCATCAGAGAATCCCGAGCGGGTTGCTGAAGTGATCCTTTCCTGGGTACATGACATCGACCTGGGCCAGAAGACCATGAAGGCCGAGGGGTAGGACAATGAAAGAAGCATCCATTCGCAAGGCAGCGGTTTTCCTGATGTCCCTGGGCCCGGAAGTAGGCGGCATGGTCATGTCCAAACTACCGGAAGACATCGTTGAAGAAATAACCAATATCATCGCCAAAACAGGCCATGTTAATTACGAAGAGAAGAGATCCGTTCTGGGTGAATTCATGAACATCAGTTCCATGATTTCCGGAATTGCGTTCGGCGGTGAGGAAACCGCCAAACAGATTTTGGAGGCGGGATTCGGGACCCGCATGGCCAACTCGCTTCTGAGCCGTGTGACCAGTTACAGCGAGATCAAGAGTTTTGAACACCTGAAGAATGTCGACAGCCTGACGATTGCCAATTATATCAAAAACGAGCATCCCCAAACAATTGCGGTGGTCTTGGCTCATATGGACCCGCGCAACAGTGGCCCGATCCTGGAGCTCCTACCGGCGGACCTGCAAGGCCAGGTTGCCCACCGAATGGCCATACTGGAGACCCCAAACCAGGAAACCCTGAGAGCGGTTGAAGGAGTCCTGGCCTCTCAACTCCAGGGAGAAGTGGCCGCAAAGGACTCCAAATTCGGCGGCAAGAAGCAGGTTGCCGAGGTACTGAATGAAATTGAGCGTGAAACCTGGCAGGAGATTCTTGACGAGATGCGGGAGATCGACGATGAGGTTGCCAACGAGGTCAACAATCTCATGTTTGTCTTCGAAGACATCATCATGCTCAGCGACGCGAGCATTCAGGAAGTCCTGAAGGAAATCGACGGCAAAGAATTGACCTTCGCCTTGAAGGGCGCCACCGATGAAATCCAGGAAAAGATTTTCGGCAATATGTCAAAAAGAGCGACTGAAGGAATCCGGGAAGACATGGAATACATGGGACCGGTGAAACTTTCCGAAGTAGAAGAAGCGCAACAACGGATCGTTGAAGTGATCCGCAGTCTGGAAGAAGCGGGGACCATATCCCTGGGCAAGGGTGGCAAGGATGCAGAAATGGTCACTTGAGGAATTCACCGATGAGAATGCCATTCAACCGGTTCCGGATAAACGTTGGGATCAGGAATCCCCGGCCGGGAAAAGTTTCGAGGATAAAACCTCTCCAGAGTTGAAATTCCAGCGGGAATCGGGATTCTCTGATCCGGACAGCCTATTGAATAACCTCACCCAGGAAGAACGCAAAGTCCTGTTTGATCTGGTTGAACAGGATCTTGTCAGGGAATTCAAGGATCGGGAGGAAACCTTAAAGGCGGAACAGGAAAAACATCTGCTTCAGACCCAATCCGATTATGAGAGCAAACTCGCTGCCTGGGCTGCGGAATTTGGGAAAACGATATCCACCCAAACCAACGTAAACCTCCTTGAAATAGGCAAAGCTTCGGCCCTGCTGGCCGTGCAGTTGGCCGGCAAGATAACCAGAACTCTCGTTCCCCTGGATCCGGATATTCTGGTCCGAGGGATGGAAACCACACTTTCCAAGGTATCCGGCAGTCAGCCCATCAGGATTGTCGTTCATCCCGACGATGCCTCCTGGTTACAGGGGCAACCGGACTTTCTCCAACAGCTTAGAATCGGTGAAGTAAGCAGCGATCGTCGAATTGAGAGGGGCGGCTGTCTCCTGCAGTCCGCCGGTCGGGAGTGGGATGCCACGCTCGCCGGACAGTTGGAGGCACTGGGCGAAGTCGTCAACGAGGCCATGGCAACCTCCGTATCAGAAACAACATCGGCTCAACCAGAGGACGGAAATGAAGCTGGCCTGGAATGACCTGGAGTATAATCTGAACGGGCTGGACCCGATTCGGCCGGTGGGGCACGTTTGCAACCTCGTGGGCCTGGTAGTTGAAGTGGCCGGTTTAAGCGCACCGGTCGGTTCTCTGTGTAGGATCGATATCGGACGCAATGAAGATTCGGTACTGTGTGAAGTAGTCGGTTTCCGGGCAGGAACCCTTCTGGCCATGCCCTTGGACCAGACTCGCGGTATCGCCACCGGCCAACGCGTGATCCTGCAGTCAAATCAGCTCACGGTTCCGGTGGGGGATGAATTACTTGGCCGTGTGATCGATGGGCTGGGCCGTCCGCTGGACGGGGGTCCGAGTTTGTCGAGGCTGGCCCGAAAACGAATCGGAGGCAAACCTCCTTCAGCCTTGGCTCGGCAACGCAGCACCGGAGTAATGAGCACTGGGATCCGATCCATCGACAGCATGGTAACCACCGGCAGGGGCCAACGCCTGGGAATCTTTTCCGGTAGCGGCGTCGGGAAGTCGGTTCTGCTGGGCATGCTTGCCCGACAGGCCACCGTCGATGTCAATGTATTGGCCCTGATCGGGGAACGAGGGCGTGAGGTTCGGGAATTCATAGAACGTGATCTAGGGCCTGAAGGCCTGGCCAGAAGCGTGGTGATCGTGGTCACCTCCGACCAGAGCGCCGTCATGAAAACCAAGGGCGCAGAAACCGCCATGACCATCGCCGAGACTTTCCGCGATGCGGACCGGGAGGTCCTTTTCCTGATGGATTCGGCCACCCGTTACGCAATGGCCTTGAGGGAAATCGGACTGGCCGCCGGTGAACCGCCCACCAGCAAGGGGTACCCGCCTTCGGTTTTCGGCGCTTTGCCCAAATACTGCGAACGGGCGGGTTGGTCTGCGATTAATTCCATGACCGCCTTCTTCACTGTACTCATTGAAGGGGATGACATCCATGATCCCGTGGGAGATGCGATGCGCTCAATTTTGGACGGTCACATCATGCTCAGTCGTGATCTGGCCCGACAGCATCACTATCCCGCGGTGGACATCCTGGGCAGTATCAGCCGGTTACGCAATGACCTGCTGCTGCCTGAAGATATCGAAGCTGGTGCTCGTTTGATGCGCTGGCTGAAATCCCTGGAGGAGAATCGGGACTTGGTAAGCATTGGGGCCTACGTGGCCGGTTCAGACCCTGTATTGGATAATGCCCTGGACAAGCAGGATGATATCCGGGAATTCCTGACCCAGGGGATACAGGAGGGCAGGGCTTTCCAGGAAACTCTGGATGGTCTACGCGCCTTGACCGGAGTTGCCTGAGATGGCCTTCCGGTTCCGCCTGGAGAAGGTTTTGAAGCATCGGCAACGGTTGGCCGATCGGCAAGCCAGGGAAGTAGCGTTTGCCGTGCGCCGGGTTTCCGAAATTTCGGAACGGATCAGGAATTTGGACGGTGAAATCCACAGTTTTGAATCCAGTTTTCCCACAACCCAGCTTCAGGTTTCGATTCAGGAGCGGATCAACATGGTCCGTTGGATTGAACACCTTAGATCTCAACAGACCCGATTGGAAAATAATCTTTCAGAGGCTCAGTGTGAGAAGGATGCCCAGCAGGAAAAAATGACGTCGGCCTGGCAGGATCTTGAAGTGTTGAAAAAACTGAAAGCACATCAGAAGGAATCGTGGTTGGAGGAAAACCGGAAGCGGGAAAACCTGGAAATGGACGAGGTAGGGATTCAAAGGTCGGATAGAAAGCGGCGAGAAAAGCTTGCCTCCGTTTAGGCACTTGTTTCCGCATCGAACCCTTTCAAATCGGATGCCACGTCAATCCCGCAGCCACAATTTGTTTGTTTTCAAAGGGAAAGGTTATTTGCGGACAATCGTGTGAAAAGTTACAGGCTGGCATCCTGGTTGCGAAGGACTTACCACCGTTAGGATGTTCGGCAGGATTTGATGGTACTTGAGGAGAAATTTGGATGAAGAGCGTCATCATCATTTCAGTCATCACCTTCATACTCATCTTTGGAGGAGTAGTGCTGGTTAGTCAAAACCTGAGCAAGGTTGCGATGGGCGGAGTTATTCCTGACCTCGCTCCTGAAGATTACCAGGCTGCCGAAAGAGTCTTTCTGGATATGGCCCTTGAACGGGACCGCATTCAGCAGGAGAAGGAAAGTTTGTTGGCCCTACGGCAAACCGTTGCGGTGCAGGAGAAAGTCCTGGAGCAAGGAAGGGCACATCTCCAGGCCGTTATCAGCAAACTGGATGCAAAACAGACCGAGTACATCGAGGAACGGGAACGTTCTGCAGCCAAGCTGGCCAAGATGTACGAGGCCATGAAACCCGCTCAAGCAGCACCAATCATCAGCGCCCTGGAATTGGACATAATCCTGGATATCATGATCAGGATGAAGGAGCGTCCCGCTGCTAAAATCCTGTCCAAAATGGATCCAGGTTTGGCTGCCCAAGTCAGTACACGCATGAGTCTCAAGGGAGGGCGGTAGTGGAAACTTTGCTTCAAATGCCCTTCTTGGGAATTGGACAGGGTCTCGCAACAGGCCAGTCCAAGTTGGGAAACTCCCTGGAAGCGGAAACTAAACCTTCTGAAGGTTCTGGAGAGCAGGAGGGGGCAGGGCTTTCTTTTCCTTCCCTTCTTATACTTCAAACCTTGGGAACTGACGTCAAGGGCCCGCTGCTTGAAGACGCAGTAGCTAAAAATCCTGAAGCCACGACAAGCTCTCCCCAACCAGGGAAAATGGAAGGCCAGCCAAGACTTTCGAGTGAAATAAAACCGGTTCCGGGGTCAGGGTCGGTAAACCTAACCATTGAGACATTGCCATCTGTTGAAAATGCCCATTCCCCGAACCAGGTGCTCCCCGGGCAACAAAACAACCTGGGGATTGCCACTGGCAACCTAGTGAATCCTGCACTGGCTCCTGCACTGACTCCAGCCCAGTCGGGCTTGTTTGACATGGCG
>JAHOYV010000074.1 GCA_019038745.1 Gemmatimonadales bacterium | reverse complement strand
TTGTCCGATTCGTTCGCTTCGTGAACCAGGTTGTCCCAGTCGTTGCTCCAGAGAATGGTGTGGCGCCCACCCTTGACGGTGAGGGGGCCCGAGTTGCACGCGAAGTAGGTCTGCCAGGCACCGATGGCGGCGTAGTTCACCCACCAGATGTAGGTCCCGTCCAGGTAGTACCGCGTGTGGTTCAGCGCTGCCGGGTTGGGTCCGTCGTTGACGCCGCACTGGGAGAAATACGTGTTGTTGGTGTTGCCGTTCAGGATGGCCGAGACGTGCGCGTCGCCGTGGACCGCCGTATTGTCGTTGCGCGCCACGACGGGAAAATCCCAGCCGGTGTCCGCCAATGGCATCAGGTTGGGCGGTGCCAATGCGATCCGCAGGTCGTAGCTGGAGGTCTTGCCGTAATCGCTGTAGTTGTTCTTCCAGACCACCAGGCCGTAATAGCCGCTTTCGGTGAACTCGTAGGTGAACGATTCGTCACCGCCATCACCGCTGGAATTGGCGATCATGCTGTAATCGGACTTTCTGTAGGTGGCCCCCGCCTGGTCGTAGAGTGTGAAGCCCAGGTTCGCTGTGCCGGCTGTCTGGTCCAGTTCGAAAGTGTAGTAGGTCGTGAGCACCGTGGATGGTACCCAGATCTCGTAGACCTGCAGCACATCGTACGCGTCCAGACTCTGGGACACCAGCGTGTCCGGGATTGACAATAGGGCGACTCGGTTCGACTGCTGCACGGCAAAGTTGTTCGTGCCGTTGTTCCAGTTGACGATGCCCGCCTGTCGCGTTCCCGAATATCCCCCCGAGTTGTTCCCGTTCACCAGTACGAAATCGCTGTAACCGGACGACCAGCTCGAATTCTCCTGGTAAATGTCGAACCCGTTGGTGGAAGTCACCGGATCGTCGTGCAGTCTGACGTCGTAGTCGGCCGTACTCGTCGAGGGCAGGCAGCCCACCGCTCCCCAGTAGCCCAACCAGGTGAACTCGAACCCGTCGCAGTTGGGATAGAAGTATCCCTCTGCGAAACCGTTGGCCGGTGGCGACGATCGCGCCAGGGGTACCTGGTCGGTGAGCGCATAGGGCGACCAGACGTACTGACGAAGGTAGTTGTTGTCGCCTTCGTTCGTTTCGGCGATCTCGTCGTCCCAGTCGTTACGCCATTCGGTCATGTGCCGACCGCCGCGCACGGTATGTGGGCCGGCGTTCATGTACTGATAACGCTGGCCGGCCGCGATCACGCCCCAGTTGATCCAACGGATGTAGGCGTTGTCCAAGTAGAATCTTGTGTTGTTGAAGTCCGCAGGGTTCAAGCCGTCGTTGATCCCCGAAAGACTCATGTACGTGTTGTTCGTGTTGCCGTCCAGCGTGGCCGAGACGTGCACGTCGCCGCTCGTGGCGGTGGCGTCGTTACGCAGGACGACCGGATAGTCCCAGCCGGTCGCAGCGTCGTGCGTCAGGTTGGGCGGCGTCAACTGGACGCTGACCTCGTAGGTGTTGGCATAGCCCAGGTCCGCTGTGCCGGTCTTGAAGACCACTAGGCCGTAGAAACCGGTTTCCGGGGCAGTGTACGTGAAGCTCTCGTCCGATCCGCCGCCGAAGGAATTCGCGTAGGCGACGTACTGGGATTTGGAATAGTAGGTGCCTGCCTTGTCGTAGAGTGCGAAGCCCAGGTTCCCACTTCCGGTCAGGTTGTCCAACGTGAAATCCCAACTTGTCGCTGTTCCAAGGTAGATTTCGTGCACGTTCACAACGTCGTAGCCGTGGATGGTCTGGACGGCTGTGGTCCCCGGAGCCGAAACCGTGCCCAGATTCTCGCTGAGGTTCATGTAGTACCCGTTCGCGCCGCCCGAATAGCGGGTGACGCCGGCCCAGCGCGTGATCGTCGAACCGCCGCCTGTGTTCCCGTTCACGAGCACGAAGTCACTGTATCCAGAGCCCCAGCCCGATAAAGCCTCGTACATATCGAAGCCGTTCGTGGCGGTCGGGGTGTCGTTGTGGATACGGACATCGTAGTCGTCGGAGGAATTGACCGGCAGGATGCCGACGCAACCCCACCAGGAACCTCCAGTGGACAGGGAGAACCCGTCACAGTTTGGGTAGATGTATCCTCCATAAACGGGTGGCGCGCTCCGGTACACCGGCGTCTGGTTGGCCAGGACATAGGGTGACCAGACGAACTGCCGCGTGTAGGTGTTGTCCGCCTCGCTCAATTCCAGGTGTTCCGAGTTCACGTCCTGGACGTACGCGAGGGTGTGCCGACCGCCTCGGACCGAGATCCCGCAATTGGGCCACGTGACCGTACCCCCGGATCCCCAGACGCCTCCCCAGCTGTTCCAATAGACGTAGCTGTCGTCGAGGTAGATGCGATTCAAGCCACTCGGGGAGGCGCAGTCACCACCGTTGTTATAGCCCGAGGCATTGACGTACGTCGTAGTGTTGCCGTTCAGGGTCGTCGGCAACGGGGCGTAGGATGAGCTCCCGTCGTTGGTGTTGCGGGGCGTCAGGGGATAGGTCCATCCCGCTGGCGTGGTGTAGGAAAAGTTGGCGCGGGAGTGCGGGTACATGTACTCGACACCCAGCGCGTCGTCGGTGTCAAGGGTTCGCGCCGAAGTGACGCCATCGCTGGAGTAGCCGTACATGGTCTCATCCGTGTCCGCAGCTCCGTAGAGGTCCAGCAAGCCGATGCTGTGACCCTGTTCGTGCGTAGCGATGTTTTGCACGTCCATGTCGTCTTCGTTACCGTCGTTGTTCCAGGTGAAGTACTGCGAATTGAAAGCGATGTCGGCCTCCAGGATTTCGCCGGGATAGTACCACCAGCTGCATACTGCGATGGTGCCGGGGCTCCAACCGGTGTTCCGCCAGTAGCGGCAGTTTTCCCCGTCGTAGCTAGTAACCGCCGTAGCTGTGCTGCCGCCATAGGTCGTTGTCAGACCGGAGGCGCATTCCCAGGTGTCGTAGCCGCGGACCAGTGCGACCCGCGTTTCGTCGTAGGTAAGGCCGGGAGCCCCGGACGAGTTCAAGAACCATGTGAAGGGCAGGCTCAACCACTTCGTGCTCGAGTAGTTGAACGAGATCTCCAGGTGGACTCCATTGCTAAGTGTTCCTGCGCCGAGGGCCTGGATTCGGACGTCGCCGCTCCAGGTTTCGGGCACACGGACCCTCACGCCGCCGGCAATGACGGCTACCGGGTTGACCACGTGGGGCCCGGTGGAGTCCGGGAAATAGACCAGATCGCTCAGTGAGCCGAATCCGGTCCCGTAGATGTTGACTGTAACTCCGGTGTTCGCGGACGTCCGCGTTGGCGAGATGCTGCTGATGGCGGGCTGCGCAATTGCGAGCGCCGGCAACATCAGCAGGGCAATCGCCAGCAGCGCTGAAATTTTTGTCGCACTATGCATGGCATTCCTCCTTTTCCGATGCCGAGCGCTGTCAGCGCTTGTGGATTTGAATAGCCCAATCGAGTTCTTCACGGAACTCGGGCAGGGCGATGGATTGCTGCTTGAAATTGACGACCGTGTCACCGACCAAACGATATCGACCCTGCTCGTCGTTGAAGACGGCCAGCCGGTTCTGATCGGGCTGCGTCCAGAGGAAAAGCACCGATTCCTCGTCTTTGTGGAAGACGGGCTGGTGCTCCTGCCTCAGGCCAAGGCCGTCGACGACACCGCCGACCACGTAGAAGTTCAGTTGTTGCGGGGCTGAGAACTCGCCGGTCAGCACTTCGTCAACGAGGAATACAACGTCGGTCACGATGACGCTGCCCGGTCCGTCTAGCCAGCGGCTCTCAAGGTTCATCACGCGGCCACGGACGATCGCCTCGGACGATTCAACCATCCGGTCCAGCGAGTATTCCAGGATCGCCGCTTGAGCGGCAGATCCGAGGATCAATGCCACTGCAATGAAAATCAGTTTGTTCCGATGAGACATATCACACCTCCTGCTTGTGGTTTTGAGCCGGGAAAGGGGCTTCCTTCCCGAACCCGATGCCGGCTACCGGGAGGGTGCTGGCCTTTCCACAGGAGTGGCGGGTGTGACGTATTTTTCCGGATGGGTCAGCCGCTCCAGGGCGGCTTCGGCTTCCTTCTGGCGCTTAAGGTCGCCGGAGAGGGCCGCGTCTTCGACAACGGCTTCCAGGATCGAGATTTCCGTTTGCGTCTTCACCAGGGAAATCTGCTCCTGCAAATCGAGAGCTACCAGCGATCCCTGGGGGACACTGGTCAGCCTGTTACTCAGTTTCTGGATGCTGACAAGGGCGTTCTGTCGAATTGTTTCGATGGTCATGCTCAGGGTGGTGGTAGGAGGAAAGGCCTCAGGTCCGTCAGCTGTTGCGGGTGGACCGGAGTCGACCGCGATGGCAGGATCGTCGTTCGGACCGGCCAGAAGAACGAAGGGAATGGAGAGAATGAGGATAGCTGGAATGGGAATCAGTCGTTTCATGGCGAAACTCCTTAGGTCACCGGGAAGATCCGGCCCAAACGGTACCGCGCCCGACAAGCAAGGCGGATTACCCCAATTCCAAATCCCCCAAATCAGCACACCCGCCGGACGTCCCGGTTTCGAGTACTGGATCCTAGCACATAAGTCTCAATGCCGCAAACGAACGAGAAATATCATTTAAGGGGTTTGTCTCCAGCTTGGCCATGCACACGGGGCATTGGCCTGCCGGACTGATAACCCGGGGATATTTTTCGGAAAAGTCTCACACTGGGTCCCGTTGGGCTCTTTATGTGGTTGTTGGAAAAGGAGTTGTCATGGTTTGGGGGATTCAATTGAGCAAAACGAAAATTGAGGATGGGAGAATTTCGTGCCGAGATTTCACAGATAAATTGTTTCTAAATCCCATGAAAATGCTAGGAAATTCCACTGTTTGATCCTTGATCTACAGAAACAAACGGGCTCTCCCAGCGTACCTGTGCTCTTAGGCGGTTGGCCTGTTCCCTGCCCCGGCGACTAAAAAAATGACCACAACAGTTTCCCTCGTTTGAGGAGCCATGATGAAAATTTTTCCCGCCGTGATCGTCGTTCTGATTCTTTTTCCGATGGTGTGTTTTGCCGCGGACTACGATATCCCCCGCATCATCGACGATGACGGCCCCGCACAAGGCGTAACACCGCTTGTCCTCAAAGAATTATGGCGGGTGGGCGGTGAAGACTCTGATGTGATTTTCGGCCGCATCGTGGATGTCCAAAGGCACCCGGACGGGAACATCTACGTGCTGGACAATCAACTTTGCCAGGTGACGGTAATCTCCAAGGACGGCGAGTACTTGGGGGAACTCAGCCGCGAGGGAGACGGTCCGGGCGAATTGCGCCAGCCGATGGCGTTGGCCTTTCTTGCCGACGATGTATTGGCGGTGGGGATGGGGTTCCCCGGTAAACTCGTTTCCATGGGACTGGACGGCACACCACTCAATTCCATCTTTCCCATCGGTGAACCCGCCGATGGAAACATTGGGATCATGATGAGCTCCCGGTTTGGAGCTGGACTCCTGGTTTCCAGCGGGGGGCGTATCGTTTTCGAAGACCAGAGCTCCAGCTATACCGAGCGCTTCCTTTCGGTAGGCGAGGGCGATCTGACCGAATTCCACCGCATACTGGAGACAAAAACTCCGTTAGATCCGACGGGGCGTCGGTTTTCTGAAACTGAAAGCTATTACATCGATCTGCGCTGGGCCCTGGACTCCCAGGGGCGAATCTACGCACCTATGAAAAGGGATGCCTATGAAGTTTCGGTCTTCGACAAGACGGGAGAATTGATGCGGGTATTCGGGCGCCAATACAAACCCCGCAAGAGGACACAATCTGAAAAAGATGATGTGGGACCCCTGATCAACGTGGCCGGTCGGCCCGATACCAGGGAGTGGGACATCGCGGACAACGACGAGTGCATCAACCGCGTCCAATACAATCATGACGACAATTCGGTATGGGTTCTTACTCCCCACGGCGACAACGACCAGCCCGATGGTATTCTGGAGACCTGGGATGTTTTCAGCACCGACGGGCAATATCTCAGACAAGTGCCCATTCCCCTGGGCGATGAAATGATTGACGGGGACGTTTACCTTGTGGGCGGAAGCCAGTTGGTGATCGTGCGAGGCACCGCCAGTACATTCGGCGGCAACGGGGACCCCGACGAGGATGAGGGAGTTACGGAAGTCGAACCCTTGGAAGTCATTTGTTATCAGGTTCAATAGGTTGCGGCGTTTGTCGTGACCTATTTTCTTCTGTCAAAAAAATCTCTGGGTTCCTTTGGGGGTTCCTTTGAGCTTTGTATCCCAATGGACATGCGCCACTTACCGAGAGCAATCCCGCTCGTTTGGTTGATAGAGATATCTCGGACACTGAACCATGTTCCCTCAGTAAATGAACTATAATATATTAACTATTGACCCGCTTATTAAATTGAATGAAGATACACTCAGTAACTAAAAGCTCAATCAGGAGGGTCCCATGGAAGGCCAGTTGCAAAAACTTTCCAACGCTCGTCAACGGAGCCAGGCTGAGACTCGGGGGCGCCTCCTCAAGGCGGCGACTAAGCTTTTTGCGGAAAAAGGTTGTTCTAATACCACAACAGGGGCGTTGGCCAGTGAAGCGGGCGTAGCTGTGGGAACTGTCTATCTGCATTTCAAGGACAAAGACGCCCTTTTGAACGCCGTCCTAAAATCAGCCTTGGCCAGATTGAAGCAGGAATTAGGTAAAACAACCCCGAATAAGCAAGATGGGCATTCATTAGTTCAGGAGAAGATGCTTGGTTTGGCAAACTATACTCAGAGTTTTTCAGATTTGGCGGCTGTTCTTTTCGATGGTGGTAACTTGTCCACCATTCCAGGCAAAGAAGCCCTTGACATTCTTATTAAATCCCAGGAAAACGGCTTGATGGTGGGCATTTCCGATGGATATTACCGGGGAGATCTACATTCTGGTCTGGCTGCAAGGGCACAAGTGGGTGTTCTTGTCCAAATCCTGGGGTGGTGGGCTAAGAATCCTCAGGCTGTTGACAAGGCTGAAGTTGTTGAAGTACTGACAGAACTCCGCCTAAACGGACTGAAAAGATAAGTTGTGCCTTCGAAAATGAATTTCGAAGGCACAACTTACTTGACCACCGGTAACTGATAGCAAATTATCTCAATCGTCTCCGTATCGTCTTCCCCAAGTGTGGCCATCCCGGAACCCAGGCAGGCCAGTCTGGCCACCACGAAGCCCTTGATCAGCAAAACACGGCCGTCCCCCAGGAAGCGAATACCGTCACTGACAGGGCTGCCCTCGCAAACTAATCGAACTTCGCGCTGCCAATGGCCTTGTTCGTCGTACAGATCCAGGTTCAAGAACACGCCTTCCGGCAGCTCACGGTTGCTGCGGCTGTGCTGGGCCCAAAGTCTTCCTTGGCCGTCCACCTGCAGGGAAGTGATCGCTCGCTCAGTTTTTTTCAGGTCGAATTCGGGATATGTGTCGGGATTCGGCCCGGCCCAGGCGTGGAATAACGCAGTGATCCTCCTCATGTCCAGCTTGTCCCGTTTCCAGGTTTTGAAACCCGGGCGTTCGATGACGTAATCGATGGCACCGTTGGGTTTGAATACAACAATCTCGTACTTTTCCCGTTCGCCCGGCGAATAGACCCGGCCATCGGGACCCAACGTGGCCGCCAGGGGGAAGGGAGGCAGGAAATCATTCTCGTGGACCACCGTGTGGGGCCGCTCGATTTCTGAAATTTGCTCCTGGTAACGGACCCGTTCCTTGCCTTCCTGATCCACCGATACCAGGAAGTGAATCCGCTCGAGAACTCGCTCCTTCGGCACCGAACGTGATCCGGCCACCAACAAATGCCCACCTCGGGCTTCGGCCATGGTTTGGATCGTGAAGCCACCCGTTACACCTCCGCTTACGTCGAGCATGATTTGCCCGGCCGGCAGGTCTTCCTTGGTGATCTGAACGATCTTGCCTGGAAAAACTTCAGCGATACCGATGGTCCCGTCGGGGAGGTACACCATGTCTACCGGGGCGGAGACCTCGCCGGGGCCTTCCCCTTCCCGACTGAGTGTCCCCTCCAGATTCCCGTCCGGTCCGAAGACGAAAACCTGGCACAATTGCTGGTCAGCCAAGTAGATGCGTCCGTTCTCGTCGGTGAGAGCTTCGACCGGCAGGCCGAACATTACGTCGTCGGTCTCACCGCCGGCTCGCCACAGTTCCTCCAACTCCAGGGTTAACGGCGGCAGGATTGGCTCAGTGGTCAGGATCCTGGTTTCTTCGGCCAATAGAGGCGTGCTCGCCAGAGTTAGAAAAACACCAAAGATCAGCAGATTAGCCGCAGTTGGCTGGGACATGGGTTGCCTCCAAAATAGCAGGGTCTTGAACCATCAATTCCAGCTCCCTCTCTGTCTTGTAAAGGGTCTAGGGGGTATACCGGATTGAAGGTTTGGGCGTCAAGTGCTCCAGCAGATAGTTTTCTCACGGGGTGTTTTTAGGATAGTCCAGGACCAACCGGGCCGGGCTAATTGAGGAAGAGTGCTTACCGGGGCGATAGGAATCTATTGGAACAAGGCTTTAATGTGCTCCCAACTGGCATCAGTAGTGGGTATTGCCGAGTCAATGGTGATGGAATCTCCGCTGCTGTGATCGGCAACCAGGCGGACATTTTGGGAATTCCGGAGGTCAACTCCCAGAAAATCAAGGGTACTGATCCCCGGCCCAAGGGCAGTGAAGCGGCACGTGGCGACAACTCCGTCCGTAGTGACGCCGGAACCCAGGCTACTGCCGGTGAAATATATCAATTCGGTGTCCGGGTGAGTGTAATCCCAGAAGAACCATTCATGGTCCAGCCCGGTGAACCAGGGGCCTGGGTCGATTCCATCGAGTTGAACGATGTGCTCATTGAAGGAAATCGAAATCTCCATTCCCATGATTTCATGCCCTTCAGAACCAAGCACTATATCAACGGTGAACTCTTCCACCTCAGGCTGTGAGTCCGATGGCGTTACGTAAACTGTTTGGGCTGAAGTCGGAGGGTTCACAACAACAGTTAACAGGAACAGCACGGTTGCCAGTAAAATGCCGGAAGATGTACGCATAGAAAGTATCTTTCATTGATGCAACGCGCGTTGCATTTCGAGTTGTGGTTTTTTCCGAGATCAATCCAGCGACTATTTCAGCAATACTCCCTTGGCCATCGAAACGGTTTCTCCTGTCTCCAGGCGGAACAGGTAAATGCCCCCGGGTTGTCTTTGGCCGTGATCGTTTCTTCCTTCCCAGCCACTGTCGAGAAATAGCGGTTCACCCAGCTCCGGTGGGAAACCTTCGAATAGGACCGAAACCAGGTTTCCCCGTAAATCAAAAACAGCAAGCCGAGTCCACCCATTCCCAGGTACGGCAAATCGTACGTTTACCCTGGGATTGAACGGATTGGGCCACAGTTGAAGGTCGGATTGAAACATGGGAAGGGTTTCAGTGCTGCTGCCGGGATAATCGACGTTGATTGAGGTGGAATCCAGGCTCACATCGGTAAGGATGTCACCATTGCCATCGGCTAGTCCGACCTCCACGGTGGTCAATGGACAGACACCGGGGGTAATTCCCTCGACTTGCCAATAGAACAGTTCACCGGGTCCGGTGATGTAGTCTCCGGACCCGAGGATTACCACGTAACCATGCCACTGCCCTGGTTCGATTTCCTCGAAACCCTTGAAGAGCAAGAATCCGCTGCTTGAAAAAAGATTCCCGGGTCCGCCGCTCACTGACCGGACCACCGCAGGGTTGTACGACACGAATACTTCAATGGTCCGGATATCCTGCGTCTGGTCCAGGACAATGGAAATCCGTGCCTGGTCTCCGGGTGCAATCGTAGTGTCGGCGGGTGAATAACGCAGCTGGATTTCCGCGTTGGCACTACTTGATGCAAACATAAAGGCGATCACCCAAAGTGCTGATTTCAACGTCAGCTTTTTCATCTTTATTCTTTCGTTCAATACCCAATCCCACGACAAAAGCATTATGTTTCCGTCGTGTCGGGTGGCCAAAAGTCCCTTTTCAAGAAGGACCTAGGCTACGCCGACACGACGGAACTCAGGGGCCTGTAGTGGCCTATTTCATCAGCGTCATTTTCCGGACCTCACTGTAGGGTCCGGCGTCGATCCGATAGAAATAAATACCGGACGCGACCGAGCGAGCTGATTCGTCCTTACCCATCCAGATAACCTCGTGCAGTCCTGCTTTGCGGTTTTCGTTGATGAGTGTAGCTACCTTTCGTCCATCAACTCCGTAAATGGCCAGGGTCACGGCCTGCTCTTCAGGCAGGGAGAAGCTGATCTTGGTCATCGGATTGAAGGGGTTGGGATAGTTTGCGTTCAGGTTAAATACGCGAGGTATTTCGACGCCGGAGGATTGACCCATTATCAGTTCAATTTCCGTATTGTCGATACTGCGCAGTTCTATGTTCAGTTCAGCCGGATCAATCGGCGCGTTGCTTTCAACGATGAACAAATCGCCCTGGCCCGCGAAGCCGGTGTTGACGCCCATTACCGCCAGGCTGACGTCCAGGCTTTGGCCTACGTTCCTCAGGAATGTCCCCTGATCCTGCTCATCCAGCAGAAGACCGGCTGTCACCGATGAAATCCTTCCGGCGGGCAGGTTCGCGCGAACACGTATGCCCTTCAGACCATCGGCCTCGATCAGGCGCAAGGCGTAACGGTCTACGTCGTACTGGACCCATTCCAGTTTGGCGATTACCGGAGCGCTGCTTTTAGCAACACTATTTTCGGCCTTGTTCACATCAGAGACCACGCCGAAGTTCATCGAGAAGACCATCAGATCCTCGAAGTTGATGACGCTGTCGGTCAACGGAATACCTACCCGGCTCCAGTCGTCGGTCCGACCGACGTCGCAGAGGGCATCGTAGTCCTCATGGCCGTCGGAGGTGCCGAAGGAGTTGCCCAAGGGTGTGATGTCACTCAGCGGGGTGACGAAACCGTCTTCATCGACATCACCAAGCCAGTAGTTGGTGGCCCGGTCGTTGGCCGTGGCCGGGGCGCTAGTGTTACCGGCGGCATCGACGGCGAACACTTCGTAGTAGTAAACACCACGGTCGGGGGTAGTGGTCCAGACCTGGTTGCCGTTGGTGACGGCGACCTGCGGCAGGTCGTTCCACTCAGTCGAAGTCATGGCTGCATCGAAATCGGCCGGACGCGTCGGGATGGTGTTGGTCACATCATCGTACTCGGGATAAACCGAGGCACCGGCGCCATCATGCCACAGGCCGAAGAACATGACGTAGTGATCCACATCCACGCCGGTGTGGTTCCAGTCCACTTCGACTCGTCGGTGATGCGGGTCTGCTGTGATGCCGGTCACTGCCGCCGGAGCGGTGCAGTCGTAGGTGATAGAGGCACCGGTGAAGGCCACCGGGATGGTGTTATTGTCCGGGTCGCGCAACGTGAGGCTCTCGAACAGGACGTCGCCCACCACGTCTCCAGTGGCGGAGAAGGTGATCTGGAAGAGGCCTGTCGTTCCCGCTCCGGTCACCGGGCTGGAGGGATTGCCGACGGTCGAACCGGTGATGGTCCATTGGTTCGCGCCGGTTTCCATGGCGTAGAAGTTGTTGTTCACATCACCGAAGGGTTCCAAATCGTGCACGAGCCCGAAGTCCAGCCCTGCGGTCGCACTGATCACGGCGTTGTACAGGAACATGTCCGGTGTCTCGTCATCGGCGGTGTAGTTGAAGGTCAGGGTGATGGGCTGGCTGCAGTTCAACGGTCCGGTGGTTACCGGGATGATGCTGCCGTTGCCCATGCCGACCCAGGGATCGAATAAGATGTTGTCACTTACTGCATTGCCGCTGCCTGCGGGATTCAGAGTGAGGTGGTACGGGCCGCTGAAATGGCCCCAGTCGTTACCACGGGCATCGTACGGAGCCCCCGTATTGGACCAGCTCCCGAAGTTCAGGTTGTTGGCCAATACGTTGCCGCTTGCCGAACCGGTTATGGTTCCGCCGTCCTCGTACAGGCACAGGCCGTAGTCGAAGTGTTCGATCGTACAGCCCTGTACGTTGAAGTCTATAGGACCGGATGCCCAGGCGGTGGGCCCCCAACTGTCAACAACGTCATTCCCGATGAAGGTTGAGTTCAAGAGGGTGAAGCTGATCGCTGCCTTGGTTGTCACTGTAGTTTCTGCAGGTGAATCAAACGGCTGCGGGGAGATCTTCATCTTGGCCTTTGCCCCCGAACTGTAGGCGTAAAGGGGATCGCCCTGCGGGTCGGAGATCGTACAATCGTCCATTAAACCCGAAGCATCGATGTAGTAGACGCTTGTACTTGTGCGGGTGATGGTGCACCCGTTTGCTTCGCCGGTGCCAGGTCCGAAGACCAGCAAACCGGTGGCGGCCCAGGAAGGATCGGTGTAATTGATGTCGGCAATCGCGCAATCGGTGAATACTCCATTGGCGCCTCCGGAAAGCTGGATCCCGTTCTGGGCGGGCAAACCTACTCCCAGGGGACCGGCGCCGGTATTGTTGAGGCGAAGTGCGGTGATTTCCAGTCCCGCGCCATGGAATGTGGAGCCGTTTTTCTGGAAATCCGAAACATCAAAGTCCGTGAAACTGGCGGTGCGGGCTGCGGTATCTTCGTTATAGGCATAAATGCCAATGCCGTGCTGGCCCCCATCCAGGGGCTCATTGCGTACGCGCACAGACGCCATCTCGCTGTATTGGCCATCGGCGTTGTAAAGGCCCAACCCGATGAAGCGGTAGTTTGTTTGCCCATAACCCTGGCCGTCGATGGTAAAGCCCGAGAGGTTCGTCCCGCTCGCCCCATCGACAAAAACTACGGGGTAATTGGCTGCCGAGGACATAAAGAACAGGGGCATGTCGTTGGGAGCGTCCACAAACGTCACTCCGACCCCGGCACCCATGATCGTCAGGTTGTCTTTGGCAATGTGCACCTGTTCCTCATAGTGGCCGGCAGCAACAGTGATTGTATCTCCGGCATCGGAATCTGCCACTGCTGCGGAAATGGTGGAATAGCCTATCCCCTGTGTAGTGTTGATGACAGGGAAAGTGGCCGTGGCCGAGTAGTTGTAAACCACGAAGCCCTCGCCGTTACCGGTCACGTAGTTGGCTGCCGTGTCGCCGAAAATCCAGTTGAATCCGCAGGCGATGTTGGTGCCCAGTTCATCGGGCGCGCCGCTGCCAATGTCAACCGAAGCGGCGATATATGCGGGTGAAGGGGGTTCGATAATCAGACCGCCAACATCTTCAAATGTAAATTCCAATGTTGTACCAACGTAATCATGGACCCAGCTGGTTCCTGTGTTCCAGCCTGCCGTTTCGTAGACCTTGCACCGTTTTGTCTTCAGGAAATCCCAGTCGGAGACGTCCCAACGGCTTTCTGCCCACTCGCCATCCGAGGGCTCGTTGGCAATGACGGCGTAGTTGCCCAATCCGTCGGTAATCCAAATGTTGAAGTAGGGTCCGTAAAGGGACCCGGAGGCCGCCACCTCATCGAGGCGATCGACATGCAGGGTAGCTATGCTGGAAACCTGGACATTGTTGATCTTGTTGGTGCCCAAGCCGGCTTTCTGGCTGCTGGCGAAAATGGCGAATTCCACCGCATCGACACCATAGGAACTGTTGCCGTAGATCAGCGGTGCGCCCTCGGTGGCGTTTTCCCGAATGATGAAGGCGTTCCAATCGGTGTCCACTACCAGGGGAGCATCGGCCGGAGTAAGGGTGACGTCGAAAACCAAACCGTTGGGTTGGACGTCGATGGAGAAACCGGGAGTGGCCAGCGGCACAACTTCGCTGCCCCAACTCCAGTCCATATCCCAGGCTGCCCGGCCGCCACCCTGTGTGGCCGCACCGCCGGGAATTTCAGCAGTGCCCATCTCGGGCAGGTAGGCTCCAATATCGGTTTCGGCGGCATAGGAGGAGCCCCAGTTCACAACACCTGACATCGGCACGCCCCTGGCGGGTGCGCCGCCGACGCCCCAAAAAGCCTCATCGTTCCAGGGGTTGGTTTCAGTGGCGCCGGCATGGTTCCTCAGGGCCCACCGTTGCAATCCGCTTTCTTCATAAAAACTTATGCTGTACTGATACCAATCGGGAGTATCAGGTGTCCAGGTGGGCCAGGCGTCGTTGGCTGCGATGGCTTCGGTAGTCCATACGACTCCCGTTCCCGGATCATTGCCGAAGTAGGCTAACGCCCCTTCTTCGGCAAAGATATCGAAACCACCACCGCTGACTGCGGCCACCACACCAGTGTAGGTGCCGTCACCGTTGTCGGTCAAATCCCCTTGAAATTGCATTGTACTTGAAGCCACGGTGTTTCCCAGCGTGAAGGCCGGCACCAACAGCAGCAAGGATGCCAATAGGATGGTAATTCGACGGAAAGATCCCCATTTTCCCTTAAACATTGCCGTCTCCTTTAATCGTTAACAGATATAGAGTTTGGTCCGAGTCATTGAGACTCTGGATATTGTGATGATTTCTGCTGAATTATTCCGTGACACCTCCCCCCATATGTCAGCACACCTGTGCCGACTGGCACAGGATTGAAAGTAAGTGAGAATTTTTATGGGCGAGAGTTGGGCGAAATAACTAGAAAACCGATTTCAGTTCCTAAATGTCGGGCATTATACAATCGAAATTGTATAGTTTCAAAAAAGACCCAAGTTGTCAAGTATTAAACAAGTTTTCTATAAAGGTTAGTTTCTCAGGTAAAATATATACTTAACAGTTAATAAACCCTTCCAATATCCATCAAATCAGGAATTAGATAATTTGGGTTGAAAATAGTTTTGGGAACCCAGAACGGTATTGCTCCGTAGAACCTTTCCGACTGGCTTCCCGACATTTGGCCAGGCTACATGCAAAACACAAGGATCCCCACCTTCGGCCCCGAGTTGCTATGGACACGGGCCAGATGTCAAACCAGGGAGCGAACAATATGTCGCATCGGTACAGCCTACATTCTCTAACTTTCGGATTTGTTTTTCTTCTGGTTTCAGTTTTGGGGAACGTCGCGTGGGCGATCGAAGCCGCTGATGACGGGTCATCTGTCGCCGCCGAGATTACAGGGACCTCAACGGCCCGCGGAAATCCCTACGTTCCCGCCTACCATCCCGAGTTGGAAATCAAACCGGCTCCAGGCAAGATCGTAATAGACGCCAACCTGGACGACCCGGGTTGGCGCGGCGCGGCGGTGGCGGACAACTTCGCCGAACACAATCCCGGCGACCAGACGAAACCCGACGTGGATACCGAGGTGCTGATTACATACGACGATAAGAATTTGTATGTGGCCTGGATCTGCTACGACGATCCTGATGAGGTGCGGGCCACGCTCTGCCAGCGCGACGGAATTTTCCAGGGCGACTATGTGATTCTTGCCCTGGACACCTTCGGCGAGAACGCGCTTGCCTACGAGATCGCCGCCAATCCCTACGGAATCCAGGGCGATCTGCTGTTTTCCATTGGCCGTGGCGAGGACGGCAGCTATGACATGATCTTCGAATCGGAGGGAAAAATAACTCCCTACGGCTACGTCGTGGAGATGGCGATCCCCTTTTCCGAGCTGCGCTTTCCGCAAGTGGAGACCCAGGAGTGGCGGGTCGATTTTTGGCGCAATCGACCACGGGATACCCGCTACCAGTATTCCTGGGCGGCCTACGACCGCAACGAGAGTTGCTGGCCCTGCCAGTGGGGCACGGTGCAGGGGGCAAAGGGGATCAAGAGCGGCTCAGGCTTGGAGTTTCTGCCCTCGGCCATTCTTCACCAGTCCGGTTTCAGAAACGATCAGGGAAACTGGGAAAATGACTCCCTTAATCTGAATCCGTTCGACGAGGATCGGAACATCGACATCGGATTGGGCATCTCGTATGACATTTCTTCCGAAATAACGGCCGAAGCTACCATCAATCCGGATTTCAGCCAAGTCGAGTCGGATGCGGCACAGATGGACATCAACTCAACTTTTGCCCTTTTCTTTCCCGAAAGGCGGCCCTTCTTCCAGGAAGGCAGCGACCTGTTCGACACCTATTTCAACGCCGTCTATACGCGGTCGATCAACGATCCCATCGCAGCCGCGAAGATCACCGGCCGGAAAGGGAAATCGAATGTTGCTTTTCTCAGCGCAAGGGACGACCACTCGGTGATCATCCTGCCCTTTGAGGAGAGCAGTGAATTCGTTCTGAACGGTGAGAGCTTCAACAACATTCTGCGCTTTAGGCAGGAATTCGGGAACCAGACCTATTTGGGCACGGTGGCAACCGATCGACGTTTTTACGGGGGAGGTTCTGGAACGCTGGCGGGTCTCGACGGGAAGCTGCGTCTGACTCAGAACGATGCCCTGGAGGCTCAGGTTCTATTATCCCACACCAAGGAAGTGGACAACATCGGTTTAACGCCCGACTGGGACGGGTCGGAGACTTTCGACGGCGGGAAATACACCTCCATCCTGGATGGGGAGATATTCGACGGGCATGCAGCCTACGCCAGCTATGAACGTTACACCAGCAACTTCGGTTTTGACCTGGACTACTGGCATCGGTCACCCACTTTCCGGGCCGACGCTGGTTTCGAGCCGGGCAATAATTCCAGGACAACCTTTTTCAACACGTATTATGCATTCAGGTTCGAGGACCAATCCAGCCTGCTTGAGCGGGTTATGCCAAGCCTGAATTACGGCTTGAAGTGGAACTTCGACGGGACCAGGAAAGACGAGTGGGCCGATGGCAGCCTGTCGGTCAATCTGCGGAAATACCAGACCAGCTTCCATGCCCGCGGCATGATGAGCAATGAGCAGTTTCACGGTATCCAGTTCGACGACATATGGCTGGCTCATATTTGCGGGCAAAGTATTCCGAACAAGAATCTTTCCCTGGGTGGAAACATCGATTACGGCCATCGCGTTGCCCGCCGAGAAGATGTAATGGGCAAAGAGATGAATTGGGGATTTTGGTTCACTGGTCAGTTCGGTGATCGCATTCGGATTTCGAACACATTCAACCGAGTCAAAAGCGATCACCTTGATACGGGTGAGAAATTATTCAGCGATTACATCACCCGTTCCACCATGAGCTTCCAGGCATCACGCGAATTATCAATTCGATTGATAATGCAGTACCGCGACAGCAGTAAGGCCTGGGAAGTTGACCCATTGGTGTCTTACCGGATCAATGCCCTCTCAACATTCTATGTCGGCAGTTCCCGCGAATACCGGGATCTTGAACTACAGGCGAACGGGGTTGACGGTTGGCGCCTGACTGATCGTCAGTATTTCGTAAAATTGCAATACCTGTTCAGGATTTGATTCCGGGAGACCCGGCGGGTGAATGAAACAAAATCTGGAAAATCGGCCTCCGATTGATGATTATTGCAGGACTATAGCCTTTCTTGACAGGCAAGCAAGGCTATGGAAATAAAAGCTTTAATCGTCCCGGTTCCTGCCGGTGCCCCATTGCGATCCCAAGGCGGGACTTTGATGGCAGGGTGAAGGTGAACGGGCGCTCGGCGGACGGAGAATCAGGTTTGAATTCCTATACGATGACGCACCTGAAACAATTGGAACAGGAATCCATCCACGTGATGCGCGAGGTGGTGGCCGAATTCAAGAATCCGGTCATGCTTTATTCCGTGGGCAAGGACTCTGCGGTTATGGTCCGGTTGGCTCAGAAAGCCTTCCATCCGGGAAAGTTTCCCTTCCCCCTGATGCACATCGACACCGGCTACAAGTTTCCCGAGATGTACGATTTCCGGGATAAATTCGTGAAGGAGATCGGGGCGCGTTTGATTGTCGAGAAGAACGAGGAGTGGATTGCCAAGGGCGCTCACCCCTCCACCTTGGGCAACGACAAGTGCTGCCAACAGCTGAAAACGCGTGGCCTTCTGGATTCATTGGCAAAGCACAAATTCGACGCGGCCTTTGGTGGGGCGCGGAGGGACGAGGAGAAGTCCCGCGCCAAGGAGCGTTTCTTCTCCGTGCGCGATGAATTCGGGCAATGGGATCCCAAGAATCAGCGACCGGAATTGTGGAACCTTTACAACGCCGACATCGGCGATAGTGAGAGCGTGCGCATCTTTCCGCTGAGCAACTGGACCGAGTTGGATGTCTGGCAGTATATCAAGATGGAAAACATTCCCATTGTGCCGTTGTACTATTCCCAGATGCGGCGGACCATCGAGTTGAACGGGATCATCATTCCCTGCGAACACACCGAGACCGTCGACCCGACCGGTAAACTCGGCTTTACCGAAGACGACATCAAGGAGCTTCCCTGCCGCTTCCGCAGCCTGGGTTGTATTCCCTGTACCGGCGCGGTCAAGTCCGAGGCCACCTGCATAGACGACATCATCGAAGAGGTGCTGGATGCTCGGCGCTCCGAACGTGAGAACCGGATTATCGACTTGACCAGCGACTCATCGATGGAACAGAAGAAACGTGAGGGGTACTTCTAATGGCGGCCGGGCACCAGATGCAGGATTATGAGAAGAAAAGTCTGCTGCGATTCACGACTACGGGCAGCGTGGATGATGGCAAGTCGACGCTTATCGGCCGGTTGCTGTATGAAACCAATTGCATTTTCGAGGACCAATACGCAGCCGTAGCCAAGACCAGCGAACAGCGCGGCGACGAGCGCGTGGACTTGGCCTTGTTGCTGGACGGACTGGCCGCCGAGCGCGAGCAGGGCATTACCATCGACGTGGCCTACCGTTACTTCACCACCGAGAAACGCAAGTTCATCATCGCCGATACGCCGGGTCACGAGCAGTACACCCGCAACATGGTGACCGGCGCTTCGAACTCGGAGCTGGCGATCATCCTGATCGACGCGCGCCATGGTGTCCTGACCCAATCCAAACGCCATGGATTCCTCATCTCGCTGCTCCAGATTCCACACCTCGTGGTGGCCGTGAACAAGATGGATCTCGTGGACTACGATGAAGAAGTCTACGAGCGGATCGTCGCGGACTACCGCGAGTTCTCCCAGAAACTGGATATCCACGACATCTCGTTCATCCCGCTGTCGGCCCTGGATGGGGACAACGTCACCACCCGCAGCGAGAAAATGCCCTGGTACGAGGGCCACACCCTGCTGCATATCCTGGAAAACGTGCATGTGGATGCAGACAAGAACTACGTGGATTTCCGCTTTCCCGTACAGTTGGTGCAGAGGCCGAATCTAAATTTCCGCGGCTTCGCCGGTACAGTCACTTCCGGAACGATCAGTGTGGGTGAGGAGATTGCAACACTCCCTTCGGGCAAGACTTCGAAGGTTAAATCCATCGTGACCTACGATGGCGAACTGGAGAGCGCCTTCGCCGGTCAAGCGGTCACTCTGGCCCTTGAGGACGAGATTGACATCAGCCGCGGCGATATGATCGTCCGCAAGAACAATCTGCCCCAGGTGGGCAACCGGTTCGATGCCAACCTCTGCTGGATGGACGAGGAGCCGATGGATCGCCACGGCCATTACATACTGAAGCACACCACCCAGAAGGTGAAAGTCTTCATCTCGGACATCAACTACAAGATCGACGTGAACACCCTGCATCGTCAGGATGCCGATACTTTCGAATTGAACGAGATCGGTAGAGTCTCCCTGAAAACCAGCCAGCCCATTTTTTTCGACAACTACCGTACAAACCACGGCACCGGCAGCTTCATTCTGATCGACCCGGTCAGCAACCGCACCGTAGCCGCCGGGATGATTCGTGACCTGACCCGTACCGTCAACGACGTGACCAGCAGCAAACGGGCCGAATCACACGTCTCGCCGAACGTGGAGTGGGAGACCAGGCTTATCGATCGCCAGGCCTGGGAAGCGCGCAATGGACACAAAGGCGCTGTCTTGTGGTTTACCGGCCTATCCGGGTCAGGAAAAACAACCGTTGCCAGCAAACTGGCAGGCTCCCTGTTCAAACAGGGCCGCCAAGTGGCGATGCTGGACGGCGACAACGTGCGTCACGGCCTGTGCGGCGATCTGGCATTTTCAGACCACGACCGCAGCGAAAACATCCGTCGCGTAGGCGAGACCGCAAAACTGTTCTTCGAACAAGGGAACATCGTGGTCTGCACGTTCATTTCGCCCTTCCGGGAAGACCGCGACTTCGTCCGCTCAATCCTGCCTGAGGGATCGTTCTTTGAAGTCCAGGTCAAGTGCGATATCGAGGTCTGCAAACGCCGTGACCCAAAGGGCTTGTACAAGAAGGCCCTGGCCGGCGAAATCAAGGACTTCACAGGCATCAGCTCGCCCTACGAGGAGCCGGAAAACCCGGAATTGGTGGTCGAAACCGACCTACAGAGCGCCGACGATCTGGTGGCCACGCTCATTGTTCGACTAGAGAAAGACGGGATTATCTGATCCCTTTTTGGGGTATTACCGGAGTATTCAAGTCGAAACCCGCCTTTTGCGTCCCTCTGTGCAACCCTGAAAATTCGCCACACCTTCAAGGAGTTTAATACAGCAACATCTTTCTATATCTATCTGGTTTGGTTCTAAGACATTACCGAAAACTATAAATTAAATTGACAGTTCCCCGCCAAATAAGCTAATATCAACACTTACCCGGCCATAAGAGCTACTAAATAAATCTTTCAACTGGTATCACGGGTTAACATCGGAGATTCCCCGGGACATTAGCTGAAATGGAGTTATGTAATGACCTCCCTCCGCGCTTCCCAATTCGGTCGAATGGTCGTTTTGATGCTTACGTTCGCCTTTACATTGGCGGCAGTGGTGCCGTCTGCTTCTTTTGCTAGGGTTGAATATACTAGTGGGTCTGGGATGGTTGAGGGGGATCCTGGGGATGGA
>JAHOYV010000054.1 GCA_019038745.1 Gemmatimonadales bacterium | reverse complement strand
TCCTGACTCATGATTTCCTCCTGTTATCGAGCCTACAGCGTTGCCCCGCCTGCGCCGGATTGGCATATAATCCGGACGCAAGCGAGGCGGTAAAGGCGGGAAGGGGTTGAATCCCGCCCCATTTACTACATTTCGATCAGACTGTCTTCATCCAGGGGGATGACTTCGTCCGCAGCCTTTTGCCCTCCGGTCGCCTTCCCACTGCCGAAGGTGTTCGCGAACGGCTTGCTCTTCTTTGCTACTGAACCACCCTGCCCGCCAAGATGGCTTTGCGCGGCAACGACGCTGCTGCCTTCAGCATTCGCTCCCCCGACAATCTGCATCAGGTTCATAACCAGGGTCTTCATCTCCGCTGCCTGAGCGGACATCTCCTCGGCCGCAGATGCCGACTCCTCGGCGCCGGCTGCGTTGGCCTGGGTCACCGAATCCATCTGACCGACGGCGGTGTTGACCTCGGTCACGCTCCGTGCCTGCTCCTCGGCAGCGGACGAAACCTCACCGATCAAAGTGGACACCTCGACGATTCCACTGACAACTTCCTCCAGAATCGCCGCGACATCGCCTGTAGCCTCGACTCCGAGAGCGGAGTTCTGATTGGACTCGGCGATGAGATCGGCCGTCCCCTTGGCCGCCTCGGCACTTCGCTGGGCCAGGTTCCGGACTTCCTCGGCCACAACGGCAAAGCCCTTGCCTGCGTCACCGGCCCGAGCGGCTTCCACCGCCGCGTTCAAGGCCAGGAGGTTGGTCTGGAAAGCAATCTCATCAATGGTCTTGATGATCTTGGCCGTCTCGTCCGAGGACGTTTTGATTTTTTCCATGGCGGTATTCAGACCGGTCATGGCTCCTTGGCCCTTCTCGGCGTTGGCCTTCACTTCCTGGGACCTGGTGTTGGCCTGCTTGGAATTTTGAGCGCTTTCCTTGGCACCGGACGCCATCATCTCCAAAGAGGCCGCCGTCTCTTCAAGGCTGGAGGCCTGCTCGCTGGATCCCTCGGCAAGCTGAATACTGGACTCGGAAACTTGGCCCGAAGCGCTGGCCACTTGCTCGCTGCCGGCCTGCATACCGGCAATCACCTTGTTGATCGGACCGGTGATGGACCGGATCATGAAGATGGCCAGAAGTACGCCAACGACCAGGGCGATGATCAAACCGACGATTGTAGTCATCGAAGCGGTGGCCAGGTTCGATGAGGACTCAGAAGAAATCTTGATCGTGGCGGTCTCGGCTGCTTCCTGTAAAACCCTACAGGATGCGAGGACTTCATTGCCTGTCACGGTCCGCTGTTGGCCTACATCCTGTAAATTATCCCAATTCTCCAGGAATTGATTCATGCTCTGGCTATAGCCAGTAGCACTTTGGCTGATTTGGTCGAGCTGGGTCAGATTGACTTGCTGCCGCGTGGTCCTGCGGATCTCGGCCAGCTTTGCGTTGATTAATGGAAAATTCTTCTGGGCCTCCACCATGATCGTCCTGTCCCGCATGGCCTGTGCCCTGAATGTCTTGATGCGGGCATCATTTACCAAACTGATAAGCTCGTTGACAATGCTTATTTTCCCCGCGCGTTCCCTCAGTTGATCCGGAGTCCTGCCACCTTCTACTTCCTTATCGAAGGCAACGTTCTGGCTAACCAGAAAATCATTGGAATTGCTGAGATAAGTTGCTGCATTTCTATCTAAGCCGGCTCGAGATGCGTCCAAGCCTGCGATAGCCTCGCGCGTCTCTTCAACCAGTTCCTGGTAATGATTTGTATTCTCGGTGATCGTGTCGAGTTGACCGCTTAAAGCCTCCAGGTGAACCGCCTTTGCGGCCAATGACCTCGCCTCTTCAAGGCCGGTCCCCAGGGTCGCCATTTCCTTGTTGGCATCATCGTAATAATGTTCCTCTTCGGTGAAACCGTAACCGCGCATCTGATACATTACGCGGTTGGCGGCCCCTCTAATTTCCGCGGAGATCGCCATTTCAGGGACGTACTCCTCCGAAAGCATCTCCGAGCCCATCTGGGCGCCCTTCATCTGCCACGAACCCATTCCGCCTAGAGCGACACTGATCAGAATCAGTATGCCGAATCCCATGGCGATTTTCTTGCCTAAAGTCAGGTTATTCATTCTTTATCCTCCTGGAACAAAAATTTTGCCGGCGCCCGGTAAGCCCGGCACTTTCCGACCACAATTCATGATTATGTTTTCGAATGATAAGGAATGTACTTAATAGGGAGTTCTCCCATAAGTAACCTAATAACAATAAGATACAGATTAAGTAGGATTATCGTTAAAGTTTATTCTGAGGCGGGGAAATATCAGATTGTTTGATCAATCAAGTGGCGTAAGGCCCTCTCTAATAGCGAATTTAGTCAGTTCAGCCACGGATCGGATTCCCAGCTTGTTCATGATATTTTGACGGTGGGCACCTACCGTTTTCTCGCTTATGAACAGCTTGCCGGCTATCGCCTTGGTTGGCTCTCCCTCGGCCACCAGCTGCAGCACTTCCTTCTCTCGATGGGATAACGGTCCGAGAGAGCTTTTGCCATCCTGGCCCATTGCCCCAGGATCGAGATATTTCTGAATCTCACCTTGAGCGATTTCAGAGGAAAGAAACACCTTGCCGCAGTGAATCAGGTGAATGGCTTTGACCAGCTCGTCCGCTGCGCAATTTTTGGTCAGATAGCCCGCCGCGCCCGCCTTCAGCATTTCTCCAACAATCACTTCCACCGGATGCATGGAAAGACCCAGAACCTTAACCTCGGGAAAGTCGGATACTATTTTATGAGTGGCCGTTATTCCACTCATGTCCGGCATCGTGACGTCCATAACCACTACATGAGGCTCGTATTCACCGACCAGCGCCACGGCCTGTCGACCGGTATCCGCCTCGGCGACAATTTCAAAGTCCCGCTCTTTTTCCAGCAACGTGCGCAAACCATTGCGCATGAGCTCGTGGTCATCGGCCAAGATGATTTTAATTTTTTCCATTACTGTTCTCCGCCTTTTTCCCGGTCAATGTTCCCCAGTGGGAATATTATCATTACACGAGCGCCCTCGCCAGGGGCTGATTCAATTTCCAACTTTCCAGAAAGGAAAGCCAGCCGTTCCCCGATACTGAAGAGACCGAACCCCGCCGACGATTCGGTGGCTGCCGTTGCTGCCGGCACGTCAAAACCATTTCCATCGTCAATCACCGCAGCATGTAAATTTTCGGTCTTCATGGACAGCACCACCTTGATTTCCCCGGGGCGACCGTGCTTGACGGCATTGACCATGAGCTCACGAATCATCTGGAATAAAATGCCCCGGGCCTGCTTGTCCATTTCCGCGGGCTGGTCTTCGACCACCAGGTGGAAATCAATCTCGTGCCGCGAATTGAACTGCGCGATGAGCCATTCCAGGGTGGGCAGAAAACCAACGCCATGTAATCCCGGGGGGCAGAGTTGGAATGACAGGGTACATATTTTCTGCAAAACTCCGTCAAGCGCCCCGGAAATTTGATCCAGGGCGCCCCCTGTTTCGTCGTCACTCGTGGACTTCTCCGAATCATCGCCCTGCCGCATTATATCCACGGATAATTTCAGCGCGGCCAGATCCTGACCTATGGAATCGTGTAACCCGGCAGCGATGTCCTGCCGCAGAAGTTCTTCGGCGTTGGCCAACCGCGAAGCGAGGGATTGCAGGCGAAGCCGGTGATTCTTCAGGGACTCTTCGTATCTTTTCTTTTCGGTGACATCGACGAAGATACAGGCAAATTGGTTGGGCGCGGGCGAAAACGCCGTCACCTCGAAATGTTTGTCCAACTCCCGGGAGTAGTTTTCAAAAAAATCGGGTTTACCGGTCAAGGCGACCTGTCCGTACCTCTGAATCCAGCTTTCCTCCAAATCAGGCATTACTTCCAGCACGGTCTTGCCAGTCACCCTCTCCGCTTTCAGACCCGTAAGTCGCTCGAAGGCCGGGTTTACCTCCTCAAATCGGTAGTCGACGGGATCACCCTGGGCGTCACAGATAATCTCATGTACGGCGAACCCGTTCAGCATCTCTTGAAAAAGCTTGTGGTATTTGATCTTTTTGGCCTGAAACCGTTCTTCAGCCAATTGGGCGTGGATCGTTTCACTCAATAATTGACAAATGGCCGTGATCAGCTGGCGCTCCGCCAACAGGAAGGGCCCTTCCTCCAGCTCCGGCCGCTCCTCAAGATAAAATACCTCAACCCGGCCGTGGTGCCCGCCTTCGACCAGTATGTCGCATGACTGACTCCATTTTGTCTCGGTGAATGGGGTGGAAATATAGGTCCGATCGTCGAAAACGATTCGGACCCGTGTAATCTCGGAATACATCCAGCCCGAGGAAATCAGGCCCACTACATCCTGAAGAAATTCCTCGATCGTTTCCGCCTTGATGCTGGATTCCGCCACATCAAAAACACACTTCAGTTCATTGGCCCGCTCCTGCAAATCCCTTGAATGCTCGGCAACCTGACTCCGTAACCTGACAGAACGATTAATAAGGAACCCCAACAACAGCAGGAGGGGTATCCCGGCTCCAGCCAGGTACTTGATGACCGTGGCCCTGGAGATAGCGGGGCGCTCCAAAACGCCCAGCCATTTGTCGTAAATCTGCTTTTCCCTGCCCGTACTGGTCAGGGTGATCAGCCCTTCGGTAATTATACTTTGCAGTTCCACATTTCCTTCCCCCACCGCAAAACAGTAATGCGAAAAATTCAGCAGGGGTCCGGTCATTTCCACACCGGTTAATTCAAGCTCATGCAGCCAGTAGGCTCCCTGAAACCGTCCGATGAGAGCACAATCGTATCGGCCCTGGGCGAGCAGGCTCAGGGCATCGGCCTGCGTACTCACGGTTACCGGATTGTCGCTCAAACCGTTTTCCAGAACGTAATCGTGCATGATATTGCCCTGCATCACGATAATGTCCTTGCCCCGCAGATCCTCCTCCTTCTCGATGGAGGGCGAACCATTATGAACGAAAATCGCGTGACGAACCGAAGAAAACGGAGGCGAGAAATCCACCTTCTTGTCACGCTCCAGCGAGTAGTACATCCCAGCGATGGCATCGATCTCACCACTTTCGAGGGCCTGTCTGATTTCTCCCCATGTGCCGACCCTGATCTCGACGTTCAACTGCATAATCCGGGCAATGGCGTTGGTCAGATCGATATTGTAGCCGGTGGGATTTCCCTCCTCGTCGAGAAACGAATAGGGCGGATAGCCCAACTCCGTACCGATGATCAGTGGGGTTTCCGAGTATCCGGCCGCTCCGGTGAATCGGGACATTGAACAAAATAACCCGATAATCGCCAGTATAAAAAACGAGCGGAGATTGTTCCTGGAGCCCATTGATTCAGTCCCTCTCCACAGTTTAACAGGCGGATCCGACAGTAAGTCGAAACCAGGCATTAGGCCCTGCCGTCCATCATGGTCCCGACAAAATCGAAGTTGTTCGGAAAAACTACTTGTGATCTCTTCCGGCGAATATTGGGACAATTCCCAATATTCCCAGGTCCCGTGCCTGCGATACTTGTTAAGTAACTTCGTCGAACAGGAGACCGGATATGTCCGAGGCAACCAACATCCCAAAAACCGGGGAAGACCTACCCTCTCTCTTGGCAAGGTTGAATTTGATCAACCTGACCCAGGGAATGGGCTTCCTGGATTGGGACGTCAGAACCGGCAACACTACCTGGGACAAGAACTGGTCTTGGCTGTTTGGCCTTCCCCGCGGAGTTTTTCACGGTAACGCGGGAGATTGGGAAAAGACCATTCACTGTCATGATCTACCAGAAGTGATGGAAATACTCAATGACCATCTCACTGGAGAAACACAACATTTTGACTCTGAATATCGATTGGTAGGCAGCTGCGGAAAATCACATTCGGTCCATACTCTGGGCCTTGCCGTGGCCAGAAATTCTTTGGGGCGCCCCACCAGGGTGGTCCTGATCAGCCAGGAAGCGCCCGCTCACGACGCCAAGAATATTATCCCGGCCGAGAGCCTCAACTCTTCGGCATATTCCCCTCGCCCAGAGGAAGAACTTGAACCTTTCCCCTGATGAGTCTGGCGATTCTAGGCTTTTCCACTGAAGAACGGATCAGGGTTTTGTAATCTCCGATCTGTATCGTAGTTCCGGACCAGACTTGCCGAAACACTGTTACTTCCTCCCGAGTGGCCCGCGTGGAGTTCTGCAAATCCGTTTTGATCGCCATGTGTTCCTTGATGATCGCTTCACCGATTTTCTTGCTCTTCTCGCCCAGTTCAACAAACAAGGTGTTTTCGGATCCTGCTGGAGACGTTTTCACGGCGGCGGCCTTCGACAGGGCTTCCTTTATCTTGTGCTGGGCGTCTTCCAGTTTCTCGATTCTGGCCTCTCCCTCAATAACCCTTTTATCAACCGTGAAATCGATTCCAACGGCCAACAGGGTGTCGGTGGAACCGCTGGCCCCCGCCTCGGCGACCTGGATACCCACCCGCGCGATGGTCTGGCCTCCGGCCAGCCGTCCGGTCGGGACCATTACCTTGCCAAAGACCTTGATATCGCAATGTTCGATTTCGTTGGTGACCGTGATATCCCCTCCGGATCGAACAACCGCGCTTTTGATGTACATGGCCTGCACATCGCCTTCCACCTGGATCATGAATTCTTCCATACCCACGATCCCGCCACCGACCGTCAACGATCCTCCGCACTGGATATGACAGGGTTCCAGCATTCCCTTCACGGTGATGTCTCCATCGGCCTGAATGGTTGCACCACTCTTGACATCCCCTTCGATATTGACGGTCCCCGAATGAACGATGTTCCCTGTTTCCAGGCTTACATCCCCCTTGACGAGGTACACATCATCCACGAAAACAGTGCCTTCCTGGTAGCGGATACGTCCCGGCAGGTCCGCGTAATAAGCTGAACTGTCACCCTCGTCGACTTCTTTGACTCCCTTGCCCGGACGCAACTTGATGGATTCGGGTTTGATGATGGGAATTTCGCAGGAAAACACATCCAGCCCTGGTTCGCCGGCAATGGCATGATGGACCCGGGCCAGCAGGTCGTCCTTATTAACGGAGCGTTGGTCGTTCTGGTCCCAGAAATCTACCGCCTCGTTTTCACTCGCGCCGCTTTCCTCTTCCCCTCCTTCATTCTCCTCCGCAATCTCCTCGTCAAAGAAATCGCACGCCCATTCCATGCGGCCGTCCACTGACGTAGTCGGGGCCCAGCCCTGGATGAGCGTATGGCCCACAAGGTGTTCCCCCGGCCCACAGGCTTGTTTTAAAATTTCCGACAGGGTTTCGGGGTCGGGAAACTCGGGTAGACCCAACTTTTCAAAATCATCCATTAGGTGGGATATGGTCGCTTGAATGTCGCCCAGGGGATCCTGGCAATCCAATAGAAGCGAAATGCGATCCTCTGAAACCCTGAGTTCGTATTCAGGTCCGCCGGTTGCGACGGCACCACCCATAAGGTCTTCGACACCTCCGGCCAACTCGGCGGCTTCTTCCAAATTGGAACAAGAGTCGGGCAAATCCTTCAGATCTGGTTTTGCTGTTATCGCCATCCTTGGGCCCTTGGTTTGGTGCCGCCCTCAATTATTTAAGGGGGTCCCGGATTGTAAAGACCACCCACTTGGCCTGGTTAGCAAAACGATTTTGCAGTCCAGGCTGAGCAGGATTCCCTCCCAGGTTATTATATTTATCGGTGAATTTTGAGTTTCCTGAACTGGGAGTTCTCCCAACCGCCCAAAGGGAGAATGCTTTTTCGTTTTCACCAAGGCTATTGCCCGCCTAATCCCCCGCATTTTCCAGGTCATTTTGTGCAATTGTGTTTCAGCAGGGAGCATAATATCATGGTGGAGTTATGATTCGAGGATATCCGACCCTATCCTGCTGAATGTCCGGCACTCTTTTTTCCACTACCCGTTGGCTGGAGCCCCCGATGGAGAATTCTGATCCGAGGGAACAAAACCTGGATGCATGGCTCGCCTTGACCGGCAAGGGTTCGCCCCACCGGGGACCCGTGCAGTTGCCCGTGCTCAGCGGAAGCATGCTTCCGGCCATTCCCCCGGAAGCAATTTTGGAAATCGAGTTGGCCGCTTCTTATGACTACCGAATCGGAGATGTGGTGGTTTTCCAGGATAATGCTGATCGACTGACCGCTCACCGTGTATTAGCGTGTCTAAAAATCGGCCCCTTCGGTTGGGTTTTGCAGAAGGGGGACAACAACGACCTGGGTCACTGGATCAGGAAATCAAGGGTTCGCGGCCTGGTTTCTCGGGTAATACCGGGGGATGCGGGTGAGGATGCGGGCAGAGATTCAGCTCGCCACGAGCCTGTCACTTCTTCCGACAACCCATACAGCCTCTCCGCCGCCCGGGCAAGCCGACGGCAGCATTTTCGCAATCTGGCCCTGAAGTGGCCCCGGCGAATTCGGGCTTTTCTTTTCCCGACGTCGAGGCCAAGGCCCTAGGAGCAGAATGACTATTCCAGCAAACAGTGAATACCGACTGGACCTTGGCGGCACGGTGATCGCCATTCATTGCAACCCGGCCCAGATCGGCCCCGGGTTGGCTCGCTGGTTCGCCAGAGCCTCCTCCGACCTTGAGCCTCACATCAAGCTGGAACTGGAGGTCATCGACGGCCCCTACGAATCGGACTTGCCCACCTCACTACTGACCACCAAATCGGTGACTGCCGAAGGAAAATTCCGCATCGCCGACGATCTGATCACGGGCGAATTCGATCCCGTCGCGGGAAGTGGACTGATCCGGGCCAACGAAGTCCTGTTCAAAACTCCCCTGGTGCGAATCCTGGAGCAGATATTCTACCAGGCTTTCTACTCCGCCCGCCAATTTTCAGGCTTGGATTCCTTCCTGGTCCACTCCTCGGCCGTGGTCAGCAAAGGGAATGGTTTCCTTTTTGTGGGACCCTCGGAAGCCGGCAAGACTACCGCCGCGCGATGCAGTTCCGAATTCCAGGTACTGGGCGACGAAATGAATCTCGTGATTCGAACCGTGGATGGGTTTGTGGTCGAAGGCACTGGTTTCAATGGACTCTTCCGGGAAAAATCGCCCGGGCGAGCACCCCTGAAAGCCATTTTCCTCCTGAAGCAGGCTCCCAAACATGCTTTGCTCGAGATTCCCTACATTGACGCCACCATGGCCCTGGCCGCAGAAATCGTGCCGCCCATAGGCCTGGACAAGATACCTAACGCCGAGACCCTGCCTTTCATGGTTGATGCAGCCGATGAAATATTGCAGGGTGTACCGGCTCGGTATCTGGAATTCAAACCTGACCCAGGATTCTGGCCGCTGATTCACCGTGAGTTTGGCTCTAATACCGACCAGGGAACCACCAACCCCTGACTCAATGACCCATCACCGGAGGCTAAAAAACATGCCCGAGCTCAAGGATATCCTGGTCCACAACCCCGAATGCGTTGTGCGTGAAATCGAGGAAGGGCTGATCATCATGCCTCCCCAGGTTACCACCACCCATTCCCTGAACAACCTGAGTGCCTTCATCTGGAATCAAATCGACGGCAAGCGAAACCTGGAAACCATTCTGTCTGCCATTATGGACGAATACAACGTGAGCGATGACCTGGCCCGTGCCGATCTTTTGTCCTTTGTCGAGGAGTTGCTAACGGCGGAGTTGGTCGGGAAAGTCGTGCCATAGCAACAAAATTGGTTTTCGGATGAACACATCCCCGCCAATTTGTTAATGCAAAAAACCTGTCGCCAAACCAGATCAAAGAGACGCGGACTATTTCAGCAACGTCATCTTCCGTGAGATTGTCTCCCCGCCCGAAACGAACCGATAAAAGAACATCCCGCTAGGCACACGCGAACCACTGTTGTCCGTTCCGTCCCATGATATCGAATGTTCCCCTTCGCTTCGCGTTCCGCTTACCAGGGTTTTGACCCGGCGCCCGGACAGGTCGTAAACCGCCAGGTCGACATTCCCCTCTCGGACCACATTGAATTTGATTGTCGTGGCCGGGTTGAAGGGGTTTGGGTGATTTTGGGCCAGCCTCACCAGCTTGATCGGGGACTCCATGGATATGGGAGTGCTCGGATCGTACGCCAGGTTTGCCGCATCCACATTATCCTTCAGATCGACCAGCGTTTCGCCGTAGACCAGTGCATAAACCACCGTGGCGGTGCCGCCGTTTGGATCAAGACTGACCTGCGCGGAGGTCAGGGCCGACCAGTCGGTTGCGCTCGTTGATGACGGCAGGCTGATCAGGCCGGACAAGTGGCGCATCTTGAAGCCATCTTCAATGTGCAGCGACGGATATACGTAAATGGCATTCTCGATCAGGGTAAGATTGTGGGCCGGGGTTTCACCCAGCAGCGCGATCCCGTAATAGGGCCCTCCGGAGCTGAATATGTAGGTAAGATTGCGCGTGGGATCGGTGCCTCCCTCGTTGGCCCCGGAATCCGCAACGTCGAAGTCGCAGAACACGCCGGTGTAGAGAGTGCTCAGGTTCTCTGAGCCCTCGTTGGTAAGCTTGTATTCCAGAATCACGAAGTCGTCGTCCGGCTCACCGGAAAAGGCGAAGGAGTTTTGCTCGACGACCAGTGGCTTGGGCGAGGCGTGGCCCGAGTCGGTGAAAATAGCGGAATAGGTTTGATCCGAACGAAGCGTCCCCAAGTCACGAACTCTGCCGTTGGGATCGTCGGAATTCTCCCACTCGAAAGTCTCAACCCCATCTCCACTGAAGTCGCGATTGCAAATGTAAGAGACGTCTGTTCCCGCCCAAAAGGACCCGATGTACAGGGAACTTTCACCGTCAAGATACCCAAATCCGGCACCCAGGGCTCCGGGTTGGTCCAAGTAACCGATACTGCCCTGGTCGGTAATCGTCAGATAGGCGCTGCCCACATCATGGGTCCGGTAATCCGGTAATCCCACATACCAGAGGATATCGAAAGTACGTTCGAAACCTGATCCGTCGCTGATTGTCAGCAACAGCGTGAAATCGAATCCCTGTGGAGCCAGCGGGTCAATTGTCAGCTCAAAAGCATCACCGGTGTTGTTGGCGATACCTCCGTTCATTGCCATATCGGGGAAGCCTGCCGATCCGTCGCTCACCGTCACCCAGGAATTGGCCACTACGGCCAAGGAGCCCGTCACGGAGGTTGCATTCTCCACCAGGCTCACGTTCTCAAGCTGGAAGGCAATGGGAGCTGTCTCACCCGGGTCCAGAACCACATCCCCGTTGAAGTCGGGATAGATTTCCCTTAATGCCAAGTTCGACAGGGATTCGGTAGGCGTAGCCTGGACAATCGCGTAAGCGTCGATACGGCCTGACCCGAAGTAGTTATCCTTGCCGGCCGTGCCCAGATCCACTGCGTTTTGCTGCATCAGGGAATCGATACCAGTTGGCGAAAGCGAGGGATTCTTCTGGAGCATGAGAGCCGCCAAGCCGGCCACATGGGGACATGCCATGGAAGTACCGCTCCAGGTATTGCCACTGTAACCATCGGGAATCACGGTAGAATTAACTCCGACAGCCGGAGCGGCCACGTCGGGCTTGACCAGGCCGTTGCCCGGATCAAACGGGTAATCGCTCCATGGATCCACCGTCTGCCAAGTGACGGGGCCACACGAGGAGGAGCTGTAGAAAGCATCGCTCAAATAGCCGGTCCCGCCCACGGAAACAACGCCACTTGTGTGGGAATACATCTCGCCGGTTGGACTCCAGGGTGAGGGCACGCGGGCAGACATCGAACACTCGATGGGCGGATCGTAGAGTGCATGTTCGTTACCTGCCGAATTGAACATCAAAACGCCGGCGGCGCGGATATTGTTGAAGTTGTGACGATCGTTCCGCAGGTAGGTGGCGGCAATTTCCCCCTCGATACCCAAGGACATGGTGATGACCCGGGCTCCGTTCTCGACGCAATACTGCTGGGCCGCCCAGATCATACTCAAGGCTCCGCCCGTACCGTTGTCCTGCCAAACCTTCAGGGCCATGAGGCGGGCGTCGGGAGCCACCCCGGTCTGCATACCATTGGTCCCGTCACCCACCACCGTACCGGCAGTGTGGGTCCCGTGGCCCGAAGAGGGGCTGTCATCGTTGGGATCATTGTCATCAGAACCGAAGTCCCAGCCGTTGATGTCGTCGATGAAACCGTTGCCGTCATCGTCCAGGCCGTTGCCGGGTATCTCGTTGGGATTGACCCAGAGCTGGCCTGCAATATCGGGATGCGTCAGCCATACTCCCGAATCAATGTGGCCGACAATCACGCCGGCACCCGTATAACCCAGCTCGTTCCAGACCCGGTCCGCGTTGATGTACTTCACACTCCAGACCGTATCGACGGCTGCCGGGGCAGTGACGGAACTCGAAGTAGGATTCTGCCGCGTGGCCGATGCAAAATCATAGGTCTGGTCATGGTAGAGAGTTGCCTGAACGTCCAATTGGCCGAGAAGCTCAATGGCCTCCTGGTTCCCTTCGAAACTCAGGGCATTGGCGAAATACAGTTGCTGGAAATTGTCCACCCGGATATCAGGATCCGGGCCAATCAGGATTCCCGCCGCAGACTCTTGAACCTTTTTGGCCTTCTTTTTCAAGGCGATAATAATAATCTTGCGGCGCTTGTCGGAATCCAGACCTTCGAGATCGGAGAGAATTTCAGCATCCAGTTCAGGCGAATTGTCGTACACCATGAGGACCGGATACATATCATCCGCATCCTTCTGGGCCATAAGTTGTCTTAAGCCCTGGTCAATTTCCGCAGAAAGAACCGGGGAAGTGGCCAAAAGGCACGGCAAAGCGGCCAAGATAAAAATAATGGCCTGGCGGACTCCAAATTCCCTCAACATTTATATCTCCTTAAGACACAAAAAGAAGGGCAGTTAACAGCCGGGAGTTACTATACGATAAATTGATGGGCTTTACAACAATTGCAACTGTGCTTCATTGAATCAGTACGTATTCGCTCGTGATCTCTGCGGTTTTGCCCAACATGGCCGAAACCGAGCAATAGGTTGATTCGGATAGTTTTATGGCTCGTTCCAACTTCTTGGGACTGATATTTCCCTTCACGTGGAAGGTAAGATGGATTTTCGTATAGACCTTGGGATGTTTTTCGGCCCGTTCCGCCTCCACTGTCACCTCAAGGGCCTCAAGCGGTTCCTTCATCCGATCCAGAATACTGGCCACATCCACACCCGTACAGCCGATCAGGCTCAATAAAAGAAGTTCCATGGGGGTAGCGGCGGTATCTCCACCGCCCACTTCCTTGGGAGCGTCGGTGATCAGGCCATGTCCGGAGGCGGATGTATAAACGAAGCGCATGCCACCCGTCCAGGTAGCGGTCATCTTGGTCACGGTCTCTATCCTCTCCATGTCTGAATTCTACTTCAAAAACCGACCTCGCCGAGGCGGGTCCTCCTCTTCCATCCGCTTCATCAGGGCGTTCACCTCGGCCCCAAGCAGAAAGATAAGACCGGAAATCCAGAGCCAAACCATCAGAATTATCACGATGGCCAGCGAACCATAAGTTTTGTTGTATTGGCCGAAGTTGCGCAGAAAAATCCGAAAGCCGCCCGAGGCCAGAAACCACAACACGGTGGCGGTCAACGCGCCGGGCATTATCCAGCGGAACTTCTGTTTCGCCTCCGGAGCGATGTAGTACAGGATGGCCAGCGCCGTCAGGTTCAAGGCGAAGGCCATGGGCAGACGGATACTGGTCCAGAAAAAGTTGGTCTCACTGGCTATGCCCATCCACTGGAATATCTGCTGGGTGATCTGAGGACCCGTCAGGATGATCAACATGGCAACCAACCACAGCGCCGACAGGGTCAGAACCAGCACTATCGAAAGGATCTTCTGGGTCAACATGTTGCGCCGCGGCCGAATGTTGTAGGCCCGGTTTATCGTGGTGATCAGCGCTCCAATGGCCATTGATGCGCCCCACAACGCAGCCAGCAGCCCGAAACTGAGTAGGCCCTGGTTGGATTCCGGCAATATTCCGATCACAACATCGGTCACATAGCGGGCCGCCTCGGCAGGCATCTGGGTCTGGAGCTCTTCCAGCAGAATGGGTTGAAGACTCTCACCCAGCGGAAATATGCTGATCATACTCAGCAGAAAGATCAGGAAGGGGAAAAGGCCGAGCATTGCATAGAAGGCGATCTGCGCCGCCATACCCATGGCGTCGTCATAGCCCATCTCCCGCTGCAAGCGGATCAGGAACAGCCAACCTCGTTTAACTTTTCGGGATATTTTCATGGCCGGAACAGGATGGCCGCAATTAACAAGGAAATCAATCTTTGATCCTGTTATATTCCAGAATCGGCAATTACCCTGGTTCGAATCCCCCGTAGATCCGGGTCCGTCCCCACGGCATTCCTTGGAGGAGACATGAGACTGTCCAGCCCATCTTCAAAAACTTTCCCGATCTTAGGCCTGGCTCTGATCCTGGCCTTGGTAAGCCTACCGGAAGAATTGGTTGCCATAGCAACCGAAGACAACCCTGAGGCCCCTGTGATCGAGCCTGTTCCAGTGACCGAGGTTTTAACCGCCGGCCCGGTGACCTTGGCCCTGCCTGCTTTCCACAGCCAAGAAAAAGGCGGAGTAGAGGCCGACGACCTCTTCCAGGCCCTGCCCGGACTACCACAGAAACAGTGGCCGCAATCTGGAGATCGGTTCAGCAACCTGGGCGGAGCCCTCTCATGGAAAGCTGCTGATGCTCCCCTACTTTTCTCCCAACCGGCCAACGACAAGGTCAGTGGAGCCGTTCACTACACCGCCTTCTACGTAACCAGCGACCGTTGGCAGAAGGCCACCCTGACCATTACTACGGAACACGCCATCGCTGCAACGCTGGACGGCTCCGCCTTGAAGATCGAGCAACAGGAGGGTCAGGAGGGTGCTGCCACCAGCCACACGGGTGAACTGGTTCTCCCCATCGGCAAGCATTTGATTTGCCTGCGCACGATGTATTCTGCGGACAAAGAATCCGATAAGCCCGCCGGTCCGTCCGCTGACTGGTCCCTGGGAATGTCCATAACCCCCGACTCCGATGCCGGACCGAAATCCCTTTCCTTCTCCGTTGTGCCCGAGCACCGTGTGGACATCCAATTGATCCTCGACGCTCCACGGATTGCCGGGGTTGACCTTTCTCCCGACGGAAAACTTGTAGCCGTCTCACTGGGGGAATTCCGCAGTGGGAACGAGCACGAATCCTGGGTTGAGATCCGCGACACGAAGGACGGCTCCCTGTTGCACCTTTGGCGTGGCCAGGACAATCCATCGCGGGTTACATGGTGTCCGAAAGGGCAGAAACTGAGCTGGCAAACCGGCAAAGACGGCAGGACAACCCTCTGGCTCTACGACCTGGCCGAGGGAACATCCCAGCCGGTTTTGGAGGATGTGGAGAATCTTGGCTCGTGGCGGTGGGCACTGGACGGCGCCTCGCTCTTCTATGAGATCACCCGCAGTCCCGATGAGGATCCGCGGGGCGTAAAACTTGTTGCCCATCCCGCTGATCGACAACCTTGGTGGAGGGGCCGTTCCCACCTCATGCAGGTACTCCTGCCGGACGGCTTGACGCGACAATTAACTGCCGGTCCGCTCAGCCCCAATGGCTGGCAAATTTCCCCCGACGGCAAAAAGATGCTGTTCTTCACCAACGAGCCCGACCTTCAAAACCGCCCCTATACCAGCAGTAAACTTTGGCTAATGGATCTGGAAACGCTGGCAGCCAAGGAGATCCTGAACGACTCGTGGATCGACGGCGCGGTGTTCGGGCCCGAGAAAGGTATCCTGTTGCTGCGGGGTTCGCCCTCGGCCTTCGACGGCTTGGGCCGCAACCTTCCCGATGGAATGCAGGCCAACGATTACGGTGGCCAGCTCTATCTTTATGATCTTGCCGGGAACACGGCCACACCCATCACCAAGGATCTGAAACCTGCGGTGGGCTGGGTCGAGTGGTCGCTTGCCGACGGACTGATCTACGCCCGGACGACCGACACCCAACACAGCAACATCTACCGCTGCGACCCCAAGCAGAAGAAGTGGCAGAAAGTGGAAACGGGAATGGAGTTCACCCGCCAGGTGGACCTTCCCCGCCAAGGCCGCGTCGCCGTGGCGTACGGCACGAGCGCCAACACGCCCAATCGCCTGTACGCCCTGGATCTCAAGAAGAACCAGTACAGGATGATCCTCGACCCGGGTGCCGAAGACTACCGGGACGTCGTCCTGGGCAAGGTGGAGAGCTGGAAAACAACTCTCCCCGGAGGCATGGAGCTGGATGGTTTCGTGTACTTTCCTCCTGCTTTCGACCCCTCCCGAAAGTACCCGCTGATCGTCTACTACTACGGCGGCACCAGCCCGGTTACCCGCGATTTCGGCGGCCGTTATCCCAAAAACATCTGGGCCGGCCAGGACTACATCGTCTACGTGCCCGAGCCCAGCGGAGCCACCGGATATGGCCAGGAATTCGCCGCCCGTCACGTGAATGACTGGGGCATCCTGACCGCCGGGGAAGTCATCGAGGGAACCAAGGCTTTCCTGAAAGCGCACGATTTCGCCGACCCGGAACGCGTGGGTTGTATCGGCGCCAGTTACGGTGGGTTCCTTACCGAGTACGTCATCACCCGGACGGATATCTTCGCCGCGGCGGTCAGTCACGCCGGCATCTCGGACATCTCCAGCTACTGGGGAGAGGGATTGTGGGGCTACGCCTACGGCGCCCGGGCCCTGGCCAATTCATTCCCCTGGCAGGACCGGGAATTGTTCATAGAGCAAAGCCCGCTCTTCCACGCAGACAAGATCAACACGCCGTTGTTGCTGGTGCACGGGGATTCGGACGTCAACGTACCCAAGGGCGAGAGCGACCAGCTGTTCACCGCGTTGAAGATGCTGGGCCGAGAAGTCGACTACGTTCAGATCGTAGGCCAGGATCATCACATCCTGGACCACGACAAGCGGATCGTCTGGAACGACACCATCCTGGCCTTCTTCGCGAAACACCTGAAGGAGCAGCCTAACTGGTGGAATGAAATGTACCCTGAGCCGGAGGATTATTAACCGGGATAATCCCCTGAAATAACGGAACAATCGAGAGCTCCGGTCGGGTCAGTGGGTATCCCCTTCCCAATCGGAGCTTTCTTTCTCCCAATCCTCACGAACCAGGACAAGAACGCCCGAGTTGGGCACGATCAGATAGTTTTTTTTCTCGAAAGTAATCTCCACCGCTGCCTTCTCCAGGAAAAGGACGTAATCGCCTTCCTGGGCCTGCATCGGAACAAAGGTCGGCCCATTGTTCTCTTCAACCAGGCTCGGATCCATGAATTCGGCAGGATTGAAGACCGGAACACCCGGCCCCACCGAAACGACCCATCCACCCTTGGCCTGGCGCGACCTCAGGGCGCCCGGCGGAAGATAAAGGCCCGCGTTGGTGCGCTCTTCGCCTTCTTCGGGGCGGACCAGCAACCGGTCGCCGACAACGATCAATTTCTTCTTCAATCTGGGCATCAAATCTCCATCTTCTGCTCTGAGCCAACCTCAGACCAAGTGCTCGCCGCCATCCACCTGAATTGTCTGGCCGGTCACAGCCTCGTTTCCCAGTAGAAACAACAGGCTATCCGTTACTTCGGCGACCGAAGGGAAATTCCGCATGGGAATCGCCTCCCGCAATGTGTGCACGTATTCAAACGTGGATTCACCATCGCCGGCGGGACCGTCCGGCGGCAGCACGGCTCCCAGCGCCAGTTCGTTCACTCTCGCTCGTGGAGCAAGAGCCTGCGCAAGACTCCGCGTCAGGCCGTGCAGACCCACTTTGCTGATGGTATAGGCAAGGTAATCCGCACCCGGACGCATGGCCCTGATGTCGTTCATATTAATGATATCCGCCGGACCATCGATCGGCAATTGCGCCGCGAAAGCTTGAGCCAACAGGTAAGGAGCTCGCAGGTTTACGGCCTGGTGTTGGTCCCACTTTTCTGAGCCGGACTCGAAAATCGAAGCGTTGTTGATCAGGATGTCTATGGGCCGGCCCGCTTCCCGGGCCGCCTCGCCCACCAACCCGGCCGCAGCAGCGGGGTCGGCCAGGTCACCGCAAACAAGGGAGGCTTTGCTGCCCCGCGTTTGCAGTTCCACGGCCAGGGCCTTGGCCTCGTCCCCGGAATCCCGGTAATGAATGACCACAGCGGCTCCCTGCCCCGCCAAAGCCTGAACGATCGCAGCTCCTATCCGCCGCGCCGCGCCGGTCACCAAGGCGGTCCTGCCGTCCAGAAAACCATTCAGGGACCTTTTTCCGCTCATCAGGAACTTCCTTTTGCCAAAACCACCAGGATAGCCCCGGCCCCTCCCCACTTCTGGGGCGCCTCGCGCCAGGATTCCACAAGATGTGGACTATCATCACACCACCGGCGCACCAGAGGGCCCAGGACCGAGACTCCACCGGGGCTGTTCTGGCCCTTGCCATGTATGACCAGGATCTCGGTCTGTCCCTGCCGTGCGAAAAAACGGATCTGGAATTCCAGACGATCCAGGGCATCGGCCACCAATAATTTGCGCAGGATGATTTCCGGTGGCTTCCCCTCATCCCGGGCCTCGATACGATCTTCGGGCCATTCTTCCACAGCCTCGTAGCGGATCGAACGGCGCTTACCTCGACGTGGCGTCTGTCCATCCTTTGCCGGTCGATCTTTCTTGGGATCTTTCTTGGAACCCTTCCTGCTGCTCATCTTCAGCCATCCTCCAGCGGCTTCAAGCGCGCAATAGTAGCGCCCCAGGATCCGGGGTCGTTCGGGTGAGCAAATTCCTCCACTGCCGGATGCTCCTCCAGGATCCCCTGAACGATCGTCCGCAACACTCCAATTCCCTTACCGTGAATGATGCGAACCTCCAGTAGACCGGCCGCCCGACACTCCTGAATCCAGTCAGGGACAAGATCCTTCACTTCACGGGGCTGAAACATGTGTAGATCCAATACTCCGTCCAGGACAATTTCCTCGGGCTCGGGCTTTGGTCCCTCGGGAGAATCCGATGTCTCGGTCATGATCATCACTCCAATTGATTACTCCAAATTGATTATCCCAATAATAGCAGAAATTGTGTATGATGTGTTCATCTCCAACCGCCAAGCACAGGAGGCTGCCATGTCTACTTGTCGCCCCGGCTTGATCACCTGCCTAGCCATCTGCCTGGTTTTGCTGTTTTCAAGTTCCGGTTCAGCCGGCGAGATCCACTTGCTGACCTTCGATGGTCCGATTACTCCGGTAGCGGCCGAGTACCTGGTCCAGGGGATACAGACCGCCGAAGACGAGGGAGCCGAGGCCGTGATCATCCAGCTCGACACCCCGGGCGGTTTGGACAGTTCCATGCGCCAGATCGTAAAGGCCGAGTTGAACGCTCTGGTGCCGGTGGTTGTATTCGTGGCCCCAGCCGGAAGCCGCTCCGCCAGTGCGGGAGCCTTCATCACACTGGCTGCCCACGTGGCCGCCATGGCCCCGGAAACCAACATCGGCTCGGCCAGCCCGGTGCAGATGGGTGGCGCCTCCATGGACAGCACCATGAGTAAAAAGGTTACCAACGACGCTGCGGCCTACATCGCATCCATCGCATCCCGCAAGGAGCGGAATCCTGAAATGGCTCGGTCCTTCGTCGAGCAGGCGGTGAACCTGACGGCCGCCGAGGCATTGGAGCATAGTGTCATCGATATCATCGCCCCCAACCTGCCTGCGCTGTTGGACAGCTTGCAGGGCCGCACCGTCCACATCCAGGAAAAGCCACGAACCCTCGAAACAGCCGGCGCTCGCCTTATCGAACACCAGTTGAGCCCGCGCCAAAAATTTCTCAAACGGCTCGCCGATCCAAATCTGGCCTACATTCTGATGCTGCTGGGAATCTATGGCCTGTTCTTCGAGTTGAGCCACCCCGGGGCCCTGGCCCCCGGCATCTTGGGCAGTATCTCCCTGTTGTTGGCCCTGTTCGCTTTCCAGGCCCTGCCGATCGACTACACCGGTGTCGGCCTGATCCTGCTGGGAATGATCCTGCTCATCCTGGAGGTTAAAGTGCCTAGTTTCGGAGCCTTAAGTATCGGCGGCGTCATTTCTCTTGTGCTCGGTTCCCTGATGTTGTTCGAATCGACGGAAGAGTGGGCGCGCCTGAGCCTGGGTGTAATGATCCCATCGGTGATCGTCTTCGCCGGGTTCTTTCTGCTATGCGCCTGGCTCGTCCTACGCAGCCAAAAACGTCCGGCCAGCTCCGGGGCCGAGGCCCTGATCGGGGAAACCGGCCGAGTGGTCCAAGCCATCGAGGGTGGGACCGTACCGGGCAAGATCGTCTTCCATGGCGAGGTCTGGGACGCGATCGCCCAAGAACCCATTGCCGAGGGATCCCGGATTCGGGTGGCCGGCGTTGAGGGTCGTTTGGCCAAGGTTGAACTTATTGTGTCTCCATCTTCATCAAATCTCAGTGAAAGGAACTCATCATGACGTTCGTTTTTCCCGCCACTTTCCTGGTCCTCTTCCTGTTCGTGTTAGCCAACTCGCTGCGGGTCCTGCGGGAATATGAACGCGCGGTCGTCTTTCGCCTCGGTCGCTTCGTCGGCACCCGCGGACCCGGTCTGATCCTTCTGGTTCCCTTCATCGAACGGATGGTCAAGGTCAGCCTGCGCACCGTGGCCATGGACGTCCAACCCCAGGACGTCATCACCCGGGACAACGTTTCAGTCCGGGTCAACGCAGTCCTGTACTTCCGGGTAATGGAGCCCGAACGATCCATCATCGAAGTGGAAGACTTCCTGTTCGCCACCAGCCAACTTGCCCAAACCACCCTGCGCAGCGTGGTAGGCCAAGCCGAATTGGACGAATTGCTTTCCAAACGGGAAAAGCTGAACGCCCAGGTCCAAACCATCCTGGACGAAGCAACCGATCCGTGGGGCATCAAGGTCACCACCGTCGAAATGAAGGACGTCGACCTCCCAATGGAGATGAAGCGGGCCATGGCCAAGCAGGCCGAAGCCGAACGCGAACGACGGGCCAAAGTCATCCATGCCGACGGTGAATTCCAGGCCAGCCAGCGCCTTACCGAAGCAGCCGCGGTCATCGAAAAACACCCCACCGCCCTGCAACTACGTTACCTGCAGGCACTGACCGAAATCGCCGCCGAAAACAACAGCACCATGATCTTCCCGGTCCCGATTGATCTGCTGACCCCCTTCATGAAAAAGGCGTCTGAAGAAAACGGGTGACCAACTATCCTTCCGGATGAAATGAATAGTGAACCCCACCTACGGGTACGCTTCCTGTTACAAATGAACCCCGGTTGAGAGGATCCTTTTCATGGCCATGAGCTACACCTGCCCCAAGTGCGATAACCGAGCTTTTGAAACCGACGAGTTTCGAGCCACCGGTGGCTTTTTAACCAAGTTGTTCGACATCCAAACCAAGCGCTTCACCACCGTCACCTGCACCCGCTGCCAGTACACCGAATTGTTCCGGGCCGAAAGCAGCAACCTGGGGAACCTCTTCGATTTTTTTGTGGAGAGGTGAGAAAGTAAACATTACAAAGGATTAATCTCCCTCTGAGATCCATTTGGGTTTCATTTAGCCTCTCCCTTTGGCAAACTGTTCCAGAATCTGCCCCTGGCTGAAATCGTTATCGTGCAGGAATTTATGGCAACTCGAGCATACGCAGGCGAGGTTGGTTATCTCGTTGGTCCCTCCCCGCGATCGTGGGATTATGTGGTGAACTTCAAGGAACCTTGTATTGCCACAGCCGGGCCGCTGGCACTGGTGTCGGTCACGGGCCATGACCTCGCGTCTGATTTTGGGCGGAATCGAAGAGGTATTGCGGGTTCCAGGTTGGCTGATCATGCAATCACACTGGGCTTTTTCGATTTCCCCCGGGCTTAATTTTAACTCTCCCTTACTGGTCTGGA
>JAHOYV010000007.1 GCA_019038745.1 Gemmatimonadales bacterium | reverse complement strand
CTGATTTGAGGCGAGGTGTCTTGTTGTTCCGACGCAGTACTTCCAACTGGTGACGAAGCGCAATGTTCTCCAAAATCAGGGATTGACGAGACCTCAGGCTGGAGAAAATGGTCTTGAAGATGATGTTGAGCATGGGATCAATGCTAGGCTCTTGTTTTCGTAAATGCAAGCGGGGCAGGGCGATGGAATTTTGACTAGGCACACGTATTAAATGGTATGCACAAGCCACACCCTTAAGGAAAATGGCAGATAAAAACCTTGCAAAATTAAAGAATCTCTTTAATAATACAGGAATGAAGCGCGCCTACGAAACCCTTCTGCAGGAATACTTGACGCAATTTCCCTGTGTCGCCGTCATAGGGGCTCGCCAGTGTGGGAAAACCACTCTGTTGAAGTCTCTGGATGCTACCTGGCGTGTTTTTGACCTGGAACGTGGAGGCGATTTCCAAGCAGTGACCGATGATCCAGACCTTTTTCTGAGTTTGCACACCGAAAAGATCGCCATCGATGAAGCCCAGATCCACCCGGCTCTGTTTCCTGCTTTGCGAGTGGCCATCGACAATGAACGGCAGAAGGTGGGCCGGTTTATCGTCACTGGCTCAAGTTCTCCGGAGTTGACCCGCTCCATCACCGAATCCTTGGCAGGCCGAGTAGGCATTATCGAGATGTCGCCTTTGAGTTGGTCGGAGATTTACCCATCGGAAAATCCAGGACTTGTTGACCTCCTGCTGGACCGCAACAACAGGGTCGAGGATTTGCTCACCAAAGGAGCGGCCAGAGCGGACCTCAAGGCTCTGACCAACTACTGGTTCAAGGGGGGGTATCCAGAGCCATGGGTGAAAAACAAAAGCCGGTTTCGGGAACTCTGGTTGGACCAGTACGTCAAGGCCTACGTATTGCGTGATGTCGGTCGTCTTTTTCCCGGTTTGAACCAGGACAAGTTTCGGGTTTTCGCCAGAATGCTCGGTGGGCTATCAGGACAAACAGTGAACCAGGCCGAGGTTGCTCGAGCCCTTGGTGTTTCGCCTCCGACTGTTCGGGATTATTTCGAAATCGCTCAGGGTTCTTTTCTCTGGAGACAATTGCCCGCGTTCATCCGGAACGTGACCAAGCGGGCGGTCAAACACCCCAAGGGATATCTTCGTGACAGCGGACTGGGACATCACGCATTGAGGATTCCTGATGTCACGGCATTACTATCCCACCCCCAGGCCGGCACATCCTGGGAGGGATTCGTGGTGGAGGAAATATGTCGTCAATTGGAGCACCGCGGGATTGATTATGATGCCTATCACTACCGGGTTAGCGGTGGGGCAGAAGTGGATCTTGTTCTTGAAGCCGCCTTTGGCCTGGTTGCTATCGAAATCAAGTTGGGGCAACGGGTGCGCCTGCAGTCCTTGCGTGGTTTGAGGGATTTCGTCAAGGATCACGATTGTCGCTTCGGTTTGGTTCTTAGTAATGAAGACCAGCCACGACTAATCGACGACAAGGTGGTGGGTGTTCCCGTTCGGTTTCTATAGAAGCCCGCTCTCGGAAAAAGATTTCCCTTCCGCGTCCCACTCGGGGAGGCGGTTGGTTTTTAGGGCAACTTTTGGGCAGGCCCTGGGGCCTGTCTTTTTTTTGCGTATAAATTGTTGTTGTAAAAGGTTGTGCACGGTCACTGCTCTTGATCGAAGCCTCTCTTGGTTAACACAAGCGCTCGGTTCTTGGCCGAAAAGCCTCTGAGACTCTCGAATTCTCTGCCCGCAGCATGATGTATGGTGCGATCGGGCTGGGCTAGTCATCGTCCCTTCGCTGTCCGCTGCGCAGCATGTGCTTTTATCTTGTGCCTGCAAACCCCGAACTACCCCAGCTGGATGTGCCGGCGACTGGTTCTACTCCCGTCGTCGCCATACCACTTGCAGTTCTCGTCCCAGTCGCGCTCGCTCGGATTCTTGTGCCGACTGATTATGTCCAGTGAATGGTCCGGCAGGTTCAGTTCCAGAATCTGGTACTCCTGCCTCATTCCCTCGGGAATGTCCTCGGATTCGGCATCGAAAGAGCCGGTTGCCAGCAGGACCGTGCCCCTTCTTTTCAGATACCCGGTATACTCGGCTGCCGCCTCATGAATGTGGCCATGAAGGGCCAGTTCGATATCCAGTCGGTCCAGATGCCTGGTGAAGCCGGCCGGAACCGATTCGAGCCCATAGTGCACCGGATGATGCAGGATGCCTATGTTCATCAGTGGCTGTTCGTCATTCCACTTGAGCCGGCGTTCGATGAGATTGGTCATCGCGTCCGGGTGGACATCGATGGCCTGTGGATGAATGCTGTCTGTCTGCCAGGCGGAGTTATAGCCGATGAAGCGTATGCCTTTCTCGGGGAATTCCTCATGTAGGAACTGATCCTCATAGTCCAGCGCATAGGGTTTACCATAGACGGCCCGGTAGAACTCTTCTCCGAAATTCTGGAAACGGCGACGGTAGGCTTTCTCGCACTCGGACTGGGCAGGCAGCATTTCCAGACTGTGGCAACTCACTCCCGCCAGAATATCGGGGCAGGTATCTGGGTCCTGGTACTGACAGGCATCATCGCCCCAGTCCACATCATGGTTGCCCGGTACGGTCAGGACGTGATCCCTCGCCAGCCGAAGTTTCTGTCGCAGGCTCTCAATGAATTCACGGGCTTTCAGGTATTCGTCCTTTTTCGCCCGGTTAACCAGATCACCGGAAATAACCACGAAGTCCACTTTTCGCACCCCAACCTGGTTAGTCAGATCGGAATGGAGATGGATGACCCGGGACCTGATGTCGTCGTCGGCCCGGAAGTGCAGATCACTCAAGTGGACCAGGGTGAGTGGACTCATCCCGGGTCGGTCATGGGGACCGATCGGTTTGGGAACGACCGTCCACTCCTGTTTCGAAAGACGCGCGATCAGCGCGGCCATCCCATCGACTGCCCATTTCAAGATTTGCGGTGGGGAGGCGTTGCCGTTCGAAACCATCACCTGGTTGGTCCAGGGATGAAAGGCCAGACACCCCTCCAGATGCCGGTGGTAGTCCCGGCGTTCCCATGGAACCTGTTTGCCGACGGGTGTCCAGTTCTCGGTGTGCCAGAAACAGGTACCTCCCTCTTGATCCTGGGCAGCCAGCAGGGTTCCGTCCGCCGAGTACGACAGGCGCGAGATCGGACCACCGACCGGATCCAGGTGGACTGTGTAGTTTCGGCCTTCCACGCTCCATATCCGGACCGAGCCGCCAGCCGAACCGGTTGCCAGCCAGCGGCCGTCCGGCGACCAGGCCACCCGTTGGACCGAGGTATCCTGATAGGCCAGGATATCCTTTACAACACCGGTTTCGGGATTCCAGATTCGGGCCGTACCGTCAGCGGAAGCCGATGCCAGCAACGATCCGTCCCGTGACCAGGCGATATCGTTGACCAGCCCCTGGTGGTATCCCAGTTTCTTTTCCTCGGCTCCTTCCCTGCTGCGATGCCACAGCTGCACTCCACCATCCCGAGATCCCGTGGCCAGGAGGCTGTTCGCGCTGGACAGGGAGCAGGCAAGAATGGCGTCCGACCCGGTCTCGATTTTCTCGGATCTATTCCACTGACCGCCCGGGGCCACAAGAATCTCGCCTGCTTCGGTGCCCATCATCAGGGTGCGGCTATCCGCAGCCCAGGTCATGGCGGCTATCCGACTGTTCGCTGCCGGAATACGGGCTACTTCCCGATTCTCCTCCACGTGCCACTGCAGGATCTCGCCGTCGCGTCGGCGCAACGCCAGCCGTGAGCCGTCAGGCGACCAGGCCGCATCCACATATTCGTCTTGTGGCAGGGAAAGGGGCACAGCCCGGCCGCCTTCCTCCTGCGAAAGGAAGTCCGGTCTTTCCGGTTCGTCGTCGGTGATCGGTCCATCATCCAGCAGATCCTGAAACTGAGCTCTACGCAGGCGCGGTTGCACGGTCCACACGGCCTCGGGATCCTTGTCCGGGTGATGGGTCAGGTAGCCTTTCTCCGTCAATTCGGTCAACATCGTCTGCACCGGTTCAGGATCCAGCTCACTGAATTCCAGGACGTGGCTGAGCGAGGCCTCCTCTCTGTCAACCAGGAAATCCAGGACCGCCAGCCAGGGACGGGTAATCGATGTCTCCCCTTTTCGGCTGAGATCTCCGGCCTGAAGGATATTGCGGACCCTGTCGTTCCATTCTCGTTGGCGCCGGTCAGCCTTCGGGTCGGTGACCGCATGGATGGCCTCTCCAGCTTTTTCCACCGCAAGTTCCACAATCTCCCGCTGGTGGGCCGGACTCAGGTCCAGCCGGCTCAGAACCACCGGATCAACGCTGCTGTCCACCGGACCGTGCGCAAATCCGTCCGTGAAGCCGGCGCGATTGGCCAGCAGATTTGCAATCTGGACGATCTCGATCAGGGACAGGCCAATGACCTCGGGATTAGGATCGGGAAGGGGATCATGATGACCTTCCACGGCTGCGACGATCTCCGGATCCAGGTCCGCTTCAGCGAGAACGAGAGCACCGATATAGGCATGATCCGCGTGTTTGACGATATCGGTGGCCAGCATTCGACGTTCGGCATCCCGAGTCGGAATGCCTTGTCGCCGGCAAAGGCCGGCTACTTTCCCGTAGAATTCGGGCTGGGCCTGAAGAAGGGTAAGCTTCCCGAAATCATGGACCAATCCCGCGATATAGGCCCGATCTCCGTCCCGTTTGCTCCGGATGCGACCCAGCTGACGCGCGATTTCCGCGACCACGAAAAGGTGCGCCACTAGGGGAGCAGCCAAGTTACTGGACGCCGGACTGAGCCTCAGGATCCCTTGTCTCAGGGCCAAGTATCCCACGGTATCCCAGCCCAGTTCCCGCACACATGTTTCCAGGTCGGGAGGGGAATCGTCCGGCAGCCGGTCCCGCGTTCGATAGTAGGCCGAGTTGGCTACCTGCTGCACAGCCAGCTGGAAGTGAATATCCCCCTCGATGGCCATTGCCAGGGAAGCATTGTTGGCCAGCTCTTTGGCCAGTTCCTTCAGCACGTTGACGAGGGAACCGGAAAAGGAATGCCTGGTCAGCAGATCGGCGTCCTGAATGGCGTGTAGCTCGTACACGGTCCGTCCATCCGATCGATTCCGGGATTTATTCAAGACCAAAATATTTCGATCCACGGGTGTCGCGGTGGGCATGAAAGTCCCCCAATGTCTCCTGGCCTGGCGAGTCAACTTCGTTTCGCGCTTGCTTCAATTATCGGATAAGCTCAATCATTCTTTAGCGTTAGGGGGTCTAAAAAATATGGGTTCGTTAAAAAAACAGAGGAAAAAACAAACAACATTGGGTTTTTCAATCGAATACGCACCCGGGGTTTCGGGAATATCCCAAATCTTGTAGGGCCCCGGTCGGCTATCCCGGTGTGCCTACCATTTAATCCATCCGGCGGATACCTGCCGATCATTACCTCTGCTCGCCCGGCGGGGGAGGTGGGGGTGAATATCCTCGCTAAATGATTCCCTGTCTGTGATGCGTACCGTGTACCGCCTAGGAAACCAAATTCCGAGGACAGCGAAAATACGGGTAAACATTTCTGGCTCTACGCTCGTCTATAGTGACGGCAGCCGGGATGCATTCGACACGGTGATGCAGGAGAAACAGGGGAGGATGCTATGAAGCGGCCCAGGATAGCGATTATCTCGATTGCGCTGGCAGTGATTGTCTCGATGGCGGTATCCGCGTCGGCCAACACGGGCGTTGTGGAAAAGGTCATCGACGGCGGTACGATTCGCATCGGTGGTTCCTTCGTGGCGCGGTTCACCGGCCTTGCCGTTCCCGATACTACGACCTCCATCGGGCTCATGATCCGCGACTTTACTAGGCAGGAACTCGAAGGCAAACTCACCCGGTTGTTCACTTGGACGACGGACAATACGGCCGCCGGGATCGTTCGCGACGGAAACGATCTTCCGTTCGTCCAGATCCGTTACGGCGACGACCTGTCTACCAGCTTCAACGAAGTACTGCTGGAAAAGGGCTACGCGCGGGTGGACCGAAACTGGTTGCCGGAAGACCTTGCGCATTATGTCGACCTCGAACGAGAAGCCCGTCGGAAGGAATTCGGGATCTGGGCGGGCAAGGGAAAGTAGATCGACGGATTGGACTTGCCCGCCCAGTTCTTGTATTTGGTCTTGGAGTCTTTCCGCAAACTTTCGATCACGAGCATCGTTCCAGACCTTCTCACTTAGCAAGAAGAGCTTTGCCGCCTGATTCGCTGCCGCGAAGCGGGTTCGGTAAACATCCTGCTAGTGCCAGAAACCGATGGAAACGCCAAGGCGGTCGGGCCCCATTATGTGACTGCCTCCCGAATTTTCCCATGTCCAACTGTCCTGAAACAAATCGTCGATGATGGGTTTGGCTACCGGTGACGCCAGGTCCCCAAAGAGGGTTATCATAATGGGATTCTCGGAATCCCGACCAAAAATGAAGTCCACGCCGAATAAATATGTGACCCCGGCCAGGGTGCCGTAATCACTACCCCATGACCCGGTTCGGTCAGCGTTGGCATAGTCGACGTTCCATGCGTAGAACCCTAACCCCACGCCTACCCACGGACGAAAACCCTTCCTTTGAAAACCATATTTTGCGCCCAATCGAAAACCGGTTGTTCTCATGTAGAAAAAAGCATCTTCAGTGAACGGACCAATCAGATTGGACTCGTAATCAGTCATTTCGTTAACCCAGAAACTGCTGCTGTAGTCTCCCTCGACCCCAACCTGTCTTTGATAGGAATAGAAATTGCCGTCGAGAAAAAATCGAAATGACGAGTTTACATTGTAGTCGATAGACAAACCGAACCCGAACGGATTCTCAATCGGTATCATCCCGCCGCTGTAGCCTTCCCCCACGGGCAAAAATGCCGGGGTGACTCGTCCATCCATCAGGACACCGCCAAAACTCAAACCCCACTTGTGTTCATTCGGAATCGTGCTCGGATCGCTTGTTGTATTGTCTGTGTCAGGAGTCTGCGCCAACGACATGGTTTGAGACGATAGAACGAGGGCCAACAAAACCAGGAGTACGCCGCATTGTCCGAATCTGTTGGCTGAGTCCCTCTTGTTCTTCATGCCGCCGCCTTTCCGGAAATCAGTGAGTTCGTAGCTCTCTGAAATCATCGGCATATTTGATCGGGAGTTGAATTTTCAATTTCCATGGGTCCTGAAATCATCCGGGAAACGTGGAGTTCCCCAGGGTGGAGTAAGGAGCTCTTCCGACGATCCCGATCATAGCCGACAGGAGGGTTGATCAAAGCGCTTAACCAGATCCTGCGGGGTTGGGTTCAGTACTTTGCGATGGGTCACTCGAGCAGATGCTTTTCGTTCGTCAGAGACTGGGTCGAGAAGAAGATACGGCGCCATCTGAACCGGGCTCGGTTGCGTCCAGGCTTCGGCTGGAAGCGGAATCACGGACGACCCTACCAACTTTCTTGTGTCGTAGACAGTTCGGATCATCAGGCCGTAAAGACGACAAGATAACTCCTAAAAGCACAATATTGTTGAACTTACACGCTTCGCGTGATATATTGTTTTCCTTCGCAAATGGGATAAAACCATGGGCGATCTCAAGAGGGACCTACCGGCCTTGAGCAGGATGCTTTTGCTTGTTGCATTTCTAATGCCCCAAGTGAACGGCACAGTGAGACGAAGAGGATGGTGTTGGTTATGATGGCGCAGGGACGGGGATACCGGAAGTAACTGACGACAACACATGGTACCACAACAGGAGAGTTGGTTATGAAACAGACAGTGACCCTAGTGGCGATTCTCGCAATCGCATGCGTCTCAATTCTCGGATGCGATATTTCCGAGCCAAATTTGGAAGGTGTGGTGGACTCAGAATCAAATCTTCAAGCAACCTTGGCTGAAAAGGCTGGATCACAAATTTACGCCCCCGGCAAGGTGGGAACAATCATTATTAACCAGGACCCGGACGAGTTGGAAGGTGCCAGATGGTCACTCACTGGCCCAATGTCCAGGGAGGGTTCAGGAGATGCTACGCTGACGGGAATGTTCGCAGGTGAGTACACGCTGAGCTGGACTCCCGTACCTGGCCACAGAGTTCCGGGAAGTACAACTCATGCCTGTCCCCCCTTGGGATCGGTGACGTTCACCGGGTCGTATGCCGAAGAACTCGATTTGACCTTTATCCCCGCCGGCACTTTCCAGATGGGCAGCCCACCGGACGAGCCCGGCCGGGACGAGCTCGGCCGGGAACCGGATGAGACCTTGCACACGGTCACCCTGACCAAGGGGTTCTACATCGCGCCCACCGAGGTGACCGAAGAGTTGTGGGACAACGTGATGGGATCGGGGGCATCGACGTCACAGCTGCCGCAGAGTTTGGTGACCTGGGACAAGGCGGTCGCGTTTTGCAACCAGCTATCGCTGAAGGAAGACTTGACCCCGGCCTATGTCATCAGTGGAATTGAGGGCGATGTAATCTGGAACCGTGATGCGAACGGTTACCGTCTGCCGACCGAGGCGGAGTGGGAGTACGCCTGCCGTGCCGGCAGCCAGGAGGCGTTCTGCAACGGCCCGATCACGGACACAGATATTCTTGACCCCAAATTGGATCCGAATCTCGATCAGGTGGGTTGGTACCTGCGGAACAGTGAGGGTGTCCTTCATGATGTGGGCCAGAAAAGCCCCAATGCCTGGGGTCTGTACGATATGCACGGCAATGTCTATGAGTGGGTCTGGGACGGTTACCGCCCCGACTATGAGAATTTGCCGTCAGTGGACCCAGTGTACGATGTGAAGCGTCACAACTACCGGGTGATCCGCGGCGGCCGCATGAGCTACTTCGCCTGGTCCTGCCGCTCGGCGAACCGGCACTGGTACGGCAACATATACTACGAGACCTCCTGGATTGGCTTTCGGGTCGTGAGGTCAGTAGTGGACTGATTTGTTCTGTTGGGGCTGGCTGATGGCCTGATTCGGTCAGCCCCATTGTTCTTAGATAAAGTTCCCTTCCGCGTCCCACTCGGGGAGCCGGTTGTTTTTTAGGGCAACTTTTTTTGATTTTTGGCAGGCCGAAGGACTTGCCATTTTTTGGGCCTATAACTTGTTGTTGCAAATAGATATGCGAGCGAGCTTCGTTTGAAGGGCCAAATTCTGAGAATCTCTTCCTTAACACAACGCCGCTAAAATTACCTCGAAATCTGTCTCTGTGTCTGAAATCCTCTGCTTTGACGGGCGGTTTGCTTGACAGCCGACGGAGTGACGAGGGTTCCCTCCTGCGTCGATTTCGATAGAATCTGTAACAACTTTGTGATACTCTGCTCACACTCGCCCAAAACAATTTCACGGATGAACACTAAATGGTTCAGCCGACGCACGATTTTGCGCCGTCGAGCAGCATTTGTTCCCAGCCGTAACCGCAACTGGGACAAGGCGGACGGATTAAACAATAGGGACAGGGGCTCGGGACCCGACCTCGCAGAACAAAACCCGGAAGAAGCACCAGGAGGCATCCCGTGACCGTCAAGAGAACCCTCGCCTTGCTCGCAATTCTGGCACTGATCCCGCTGGTCGCGCTGGCCAAGGGCACGAAGCCGACGCCGTGGTTCGAAAGCGGCGGCATCCGCCAGATTGGCTACTACCCGTATGCCATCGACGTGCTCGACGTCGAAGCCGACGGCGACCTCGACATCGTGAGCACCCTGCACGACAGAAACTATCTCGGGCTCCCGATGAACGACGGCGTGGGCGGCTTCAGCGGGCTGAACTACATCTACCCCGCGCCGTTACTGGCCCACGGCATCTGCTCCGCCGACTTCGACGGGGACGGGGACGTCGACGTGGCCGCGGCCATCGACGATCCCGACAACACCTGGAACCTGGCCGTTTTCATCAGCAACGGCGATCGCTATTTCGAACACTACGTCCTTTATGAGACGGCGGCCCGCTCCACGAACGTCATCGCCGCCGACCTCGACGGGGACGACGACATGGACCTGGCGGTCACCAGCCAGGGCAATCAGAGCGTGTCGGTCCTTATGAACTACGGAGACGGGACCTTCGCCCCGGCGGTGCACTACCCGGCCACGGGATGCAACCTCACCGACCTGTTCGCCGTCGACATGGACGGCGATCTCGACCCGGACCTGATCGCGGTGGGGGACTGGGACGACTACGTCTTCGTCTTCATGAGCAACGGCGACGGGACCTTCGCGGACGCGGTGACCTACCCGCACGGCGGGAGATATGCCCACTCCGTCACGGCGGCCGACTTCGACGGGGACGGGGATTACGACGTCGCGACGGCGAACGATCATTCGTGGAACGTGTCCATCCTGAAGAACAAGGGAGACGGGACGCTCATGTCGCCAACCATCCTGGAAGGCGGACCCAACCCGGTTGCGATCACCGCGGCCGACCTGGACAACGACGGGGACCCTGATCTCGCCGTCTCGAACATCGGTGAGTCCGGAAGCCCGGGAAAGCAGGACTACACGATCTCCGTCTGGGAGAACAAGAACGGCGTTTTCCGTTCCGACACCAAGTTCGTCAGCGGCGACGGTCCCGCAGGAATCGTCGCCGCCGACCTGGACGGCGATCTGGACCTGGACCTCGCGGTGGCCGTCGCCTATGACATCGGCGTGGAGGTCTTCTTCAACAGCACGCGCACCTCCTGCTGCATGATCCGCGGCGACGTGGACAACAGTGGACAGCTCGACATCCTGGATCTCGACTACCTGTCGGAGTACCTCTACAGCGCAGGGCCGGAATCCCCGTGCATGGACGAAGCCGACGTCGACGGGAACGGCGTGGTCGAGGAGGCCGACCTGGACTACCTCGTCGCCTACCTCTGGGCAGGCGGCCCCGCGCCGGTCTCCTGCCCGGACCAAGACGGTGATGGCATTATCGACCTCTGCCAGGATGGAGGAGGAGGCGGTAAAGGAACGCGCACGGATTCCAATGCCTATCCCAACCCCTTCAACCCCCAAACGACGATAGCGTTTGAGCTGCCGCAGGTAGAGGCTGTAAGGCTTCGTGTATTTGACGTATCCGGTCGTTTAGTGAGAGAGTTGATAGGTGGCGAGACCTACGACCAAGGCCGCCACGAGGCGATCTGGCGGGGTGCCGACGATGCTGGCAGACAGATGTCATCCGGCACCTACTTCTACCGCCTCGAAGCAGGGGAGTTTTCAGAGACTAAGCGTATGGTTCTGGTAAAATAATGTTTTCGTAACCGCAACTGGGACAAGGCGGACGGATTAAATGGTAGGCAGTGTGTCCAGCCGTTTTAAACCCGGAAAGTTCATACTGAACCGTTAAAATCTATAGATTCTGGAGCCGGAATATGTTCCTCTTGGTAGGTAAAGCACACTCCAATGACCCGGTGTCACCCTTCTTCAGGAGATTGTACCATGAAAGTTGTTCGCACTCTGTGGGCTATGGTGGCGGTGACACTGGCGATGGGTGCCGGGTGCAATGACACTACCTCACCTGAGGATATCACGGACCTTGAGGATATCACGATCCAGGACCTTGCAGGCACTTGGGTGGCATCATCGTTCGTGTATACAGGGGTCGATAATCCCACGCAGCAGGTGGATTTGATCGCTAGTGGCGGAAGCTTCACGATGACCATCACAGCCGCTGGTGCATTTATCGGCACAACCGTCTACGAGCCCATGGGGACTTTGACGTTTACGGGCACTATGGTCGTCTCGAATCGCACTTTGATACAGGACTTTGCCGACGAGGACATCCCCACGCTGACATGGACGATCAGTGATTTCGAGGGCGATTCGTTGACGATGGGGGGGGCGCAAGGTCCGTTTGACTTTACAGACAATGAGATCGACGACCTGGTTACGGCGTCGATTCAAGCGACGGTGACTCGGCAGTAGTCATGGTCCTCCTGTGATTGGCTTAATCTACATCCGAGCTAAACGCCGACCTGTTCGTACTGGACTTGCTTGCCTTCTTCCGACATCCCGAATGTGCTGGGTACCGCTCATCCCCCTCTCGCCCGGTGGGGGAGGTGGGGGCGGGGTTCCTCACTAAATGATTCTGCGCTTCTGCCAGGCTACACCTGTGCCTACCATTTAATCTATCCGCCACTCAAAGGGCGGTTTGGGTCCTTTTGGCTGTCTCCGGGCTTGAGTCCCCAAGTTCCCTTCCGCGTCCCACCCGAGGACCGCGCGGAAAAAGTCACCAATATTGCCGAGCAATTGAAGGACTCAATTCCTGAGCTTGAAGAACTGGATTGGTTCATTGACGATTAGGCATGGGTATGCCGACTTTCCGATCCACAGGATGGATAATTCCGGTTGTTGCTGTTCCATGGGTGTGGGATAATTCCCATTGGGTCTCTAGGGTAGCCAATTCACTTGCTGAGGCCCACGCCCATCGCCAGAATTCCCCGACCTTCCATCCAGTTGGAGATGCCTGCGGCTTATGAGTTTCGTCCAGAATATGATCCAGCGGCGTGTACCACATTATCTGTCGGCCTATTGTGTTGGCGGATTTGGTCTGGTCCAATTTGTCGAATTTCTTGAAGGCCGGCTGCAGTTTTCCCCCAATTGGGTGAATCTGGCGGCACTCGGCCTGCTTTTTTTGTTGCCTATGGTTACGATTCTGGCCTGGTCCCAGGGACGTCCGGGCAAGGACCGCTGGGGTCGCCTGGAGAAGATCGCCATTCCTGTGAATTTTGTTTTGGCGGCCGCATTATTGTTTTTCGTGTTTCAGGGCAAGGACCTTGGCTCCATAACCACAACGGTTGCCGTGGAAGACGAACACGGCAAAATCAGCGAGCGTGTGGTACCCAGAAATATTTACCTCAAGCGGGTTGTCCTTTACGCTTTCGAAAACGATGACTCGGCCGATCTGGAATGGCTGCGCCACGGTGCACCCATGATGCTGAATCTGGACTTGAGCCAGGACCCCTTTGTAGATTCCCGCACCACAATCGAATCAATTGTCGCCTTGCGGGAATCAGGATATCCCTCAGGTCTGGATGTACCGCGATCCCTGCAACGTAAAATTGCCCGCGATGCTCATTTCCCTTTCTTTCTCACCGGCACAGTTAGGCTCGAGGGAAATATCAACATCATCGAGACTGAGCTTCATGACAGTGAAAGTGGCAAGGTTCTGGCCCAGCACGAGTATCGGGGACCGGATATTTTTGTTTTGATCGACGATCTTTCCCTCCAGTTGCGCAAAGATCTGGACATCCCTGCGGGGTACATCGAGCAGCACGTTGATGTGGCTATTTCCGAAATTCTTTCGGAGGACCTTGAAGCTGTCAGTCTCTTTTGCCAGGCATCATCGATGGCCGGGATACATAACGAATGGGAGGAGACTGCGGACTTGTTGCTAGGGGCGGTGCAGCGTGACCCCACCTTCGCCCTGGCCCAGAACCTGCTTTCACTTTCATGTACGATGATTGGTCGGGCGGCCGAGTCCACCACTGCCATCAATGCGGCCATGGAGCATCTTTACCGGTTGCCTGAACGTGTGCAGCTTCAGATCAAGGTTATGTACTACTTCAATGTCAAACAGGATGCCGACAAGGCTATGGCCGTGGTCGAGATGTGGACGCAGCTTTATCCCCAGGATTCGTCTGCGTTTGTCCAAAAGGCCTACCTGCACCTGTTGCGAAATGAGCGTGAAACCTCAATCGCGGCCTATGAAGAAGTTCTGCGAATCGATCCCCACCAATACGAAGTACTGATGGAAATTGGTGATCTTTATAAGGCCCTGGGCGATTTTACACAGGCTGAAAAAAACTTGCGCCAGTATGCGGAAAGGTTCCCGAGCAACATTCAGGCGTGGTCTGTTTTGGCCAATCTTTACCTGGATTTCGGGGAACTTAAAAGAGCTGCACAAACCCTCGAGAGGGCTCTTTTGATTGAGCCGGGCCATATTGCCACCCGGCTCTTGCTGGCAGATATCGCAGCCAAGGAAGGGCATTTCAAGGAGGCCGACAAGCTTCTTGTCCAGTTGACGACAGAAGCCGACACGGCACAAGAGCAGGTGGATGTGCTGACCAGGCAAATGACCCTTTGCAGATACCGGGGCCAGATCAACAAGGTTTTCATTCATCTTGAAGATTATCTCGCAATCTTGCAGACCCTGAATACCCCGCCCCAGGTCAATATGCTTCACGCAATTTATCTGCAATTCCTGATGGAAGCTGGGAAAGCAGAAGAGGCTTTGTCAGCGATTCAAGAACTGGCAAAAACAACGACACCACCGGTGGACCAGTTGATTGATTATTTCAGATTCAATCCCCTTATCGAGCTGGGCCGGTTGGATGAAGCCGAAGCCTTGATCAATGATACCGGTGATCTGGTCCAGCAGCTGAAGGTTGGGGTCTGGGATTCCCGTATCTCAGATGCCAGGAGCCAGTTGGCCATTGCCAGAAATGATTTCACGTCAGCAGAAAAATACTCCCGCCAGGCCGTGGAAACCAATCCCACAAGTCCTCGCCTGCAACGCCAGTTGGGACACACTCTTCGCTTGCAGGACAAGTTTGATGAAGCAGAGCAGGTATTCAGCAAAATGCTGAAAATAAATCCAGGCAACGGCAAAACCAATTTTGAACTGGCCCTGTTGTTCTTCGACACCAACGATCTGGATCTAGCCCGACACCACTTGGGGGTTACCATGCTGGCCTGGCAGGATGCCGATTCCACATTCGTTCCGGCGATTGCTGCCCGTAAGTTGCAAGAGACTCTAACAACGAAAGGGAACAAGGAATGAAAATTGGAGCCGTGGTCATTCTTCTGAACGCATGCATTTGGGGAACCGTTATTATTTTCACCTCACTTGCGTTAAAAGGAACGGGTGAGTACCAGAATATTCAAAATATTCTCATCGGTGGGGCAGGGGCTTCCTTGATATTGGTGGGCGGTGGGGTGGCTTCACTTAAAAAGAAGCCAAAGGCCAGTTGACCAAATCCGGAAGATACAGTCAGGAATTTTTGTCCCCCCGGAAAATCGCCTCAAGAAAGCGCGATTTCATCTGGTCATTGGCCATCGCCCTCTGAATCGGTGGCAGGTCGAGTACTGCTCCCAGTCCATACCATTTAATCCATCCGGCTGTTATTTGATAGATTGAGACGCCTCGTTTGATCACTTTATCGGGAAAGACCATCAAACCTTCTGCAAACCCAACGGAGCTTCGCCCTCTTTAAGTGGTTTGAAATCAACTCGGACGGATTATTTGGTAGGCACAGCCTAGTTCCTGCTGAAGCAAATAATCTCCATTGAACTGACTTCCTCTTCCTCATCGGGCCAGTCCACGGTCCCGAAATCAAAGGCCGACCATCTTGCCAGAACCAAGCCCTTGATCAGCAGAACACGCCCATCTGGCAGGAATTTGAGTTCATCATAGGCCGGATCGCCCTCGCAGTGAATTGCCATCTGCCGCTCGAAATTGCCGTCGGCATCGAAAACGTCGTAGGTCATCAACACACCCTCGGGCTGATTGTCTCCGCTATGGCTGTTCTGAACCCAGAGATGGTTGTCCTTGTCAACAAAGAGCGAGGGAGTGACGGGGTTCTTGGGCTCGACCATCGACTTCATTCTACCACGCGTCTGGCGATCTGCTGCAGCGAAAACCGCTTCAATACGCCGGGTCTCGCGAGAGGTTCGGGGCCGATTGTCAAACTCCCTTTTGATCACTTTCTCAAGGATGCCGCCGGGGCTGAAAACTCCAATAGAGTATTCGTCGCGTGACTGGGCCGCGTAGACCCGTCCATCTGGTCCAATGGTGTTGGAAAAATAAAAGGACGGAATAAGTTCTTTCTCGAAGACCAATAAATTCGTGAAATCCATAATGTGATTCGACTCACACAGGGGGGGGGCCATGGTTCCGTCCTCGGAAACGATGCACAGAAACTGCCTGCGATCCTGACCTGCGTCAACTGGTACCGAGTGCTGGCCGGCCATCAGAAGAGTGCCCGCCCGGGTTTCGCACGAAATCGTTACATATGGAGTCGTCGAATCCCCATCTTCACCGCCCATGATCATTGACGGAAGCGGCTCACCTTCCGGGGTTAATCTCACAAGCTTGGAGGGAAAGAGCAGAGCGATCCCAATAGACCCATCATCAAGGATGACCACATCTCGAGGAAACCGGACTTCACCGGGACCCTCACCCTCGCGACTCAAAGTTCGGATGTGTTCCCCTTCGGAGGAGATGACAACCACGTTACACAGTTGATTGTCGAGAATATAAACATTGCCATGTTCATCGCCTACCGCCTCACTGACGACGCCGAAGAGGATATCGCTATCTTCTCCGCCTACCCGCCACTGTTCCGTCAAATACAGGGCTCCAGGAGGCTTGGCCGGAGCTGTGTTCCCCACAGTAATAATTTCGGAAAAAGCGGTCGGAGCTAGCCCGGCAACCAGTACAAACAACAAACTCCAGGTACTTAGCACTCTCATAGCACACCTCCAAAAATGGGCCAGCAGGCATATTCTCCAACCACAAGACGCAAAATGGTCTATTTGGGTTCCAAGAACATTTGGTAGGCACACTTGTCTGAGACACCAAGTTTTCTTCCGTGTTGTGTGCTACTCTTGCCGAAAGGAGGAAACATGGACCCGCGAATCGCGTCAGCAGCCAAACCCCCTACAAATCCCTCCGGCCTGGGCACGGCAGCCGAGCGCCATGCAATGATTATTGCGGTCGTGTCCACCGCATTGGTTCTTGTGAGCGGCATTGTTGTCCTGGTTGGTTTTCATCCGACCGGTGGCCTACGGCTAACGGTGTTTCTGACCATGGCCGTTGGCGCCTGGCTGGCCTGGAGCCACTCGTTGCGCAAGGTGCGCCGCCGTAAAAGAATATTGGCCGCGCCATTTCCCGTGGAATGGGAGACAGTGTTGCTGCGTGATGTGGCGTTCTTTCGAGCCTTGCCCGCTGCAGATAGACTCCGTTTCCGCAACGAGCTGAAGATTTTTCTGGGTGAGAAGACGATCACAGGTATCCGCACAGCCATCGATACGCGCACGCGGGTTCTGGTGGGGGCCAGCGCCGTGATCCCCATATTCGGTTTTCCCCGGTGGGAGTGGGATCAGATCAACGAAGTGTTGGTCTACCCGGCCCGCTTTGGCGACGATTTCAGCTTGGGTGGCGATGGAGGCAATCAGAACATCCTTGGCATGGTGGGGACCGGCGCCATGAACCGGATCATGATTCTGGTCAAGCCCGATTTGATTCAGGGTTTCAAGAACGCCGGCGACAAACGCAACGTGGGAGTGCACGAATTCGCCCATCTGGTGGACAAGTCCGATGGTGTGATCGACGGCATGCCGGGAGTCGGCTTGTCTCGTGAAGTGACGGGTCCCTGGATCGAACTAGTGCGCCGCAAGATGCAGGAGATCAGCGACGGCGAGTCGGACATCAACGACTACGCCTTGACCAACGAGGCGGAGTTCTTCTCGGTGGTCAGCGAGTATTTCTTTGAGCGACCGGATCTCATGGAGCAGAAGCATCCTGAACTGTTTTCAATGATGCAAAAGGTGTTTCGCCAGGACCTGAAAAGCCGACTGCAGGATATCCGCCGAGAGATGAGTGCCGGTCAAAAGAAATTTGGGCGCAACTCACCCTGTCCTTGTGGCAGTGGCATTAAATACAAGAAGTGCTGCCTAAGTAAGATGGAGTAGCGTTCCCGGTTGAGTCGTGGACTATGTTTCCCGTCAGCTTAACATAATACTTTCTCCCGGGGGAAGGCGCCGCAGTATAACGCGATATCTTGCAGGAAGTCCAACTCCGCACCCAATCCAGGACACACCACTGTGCCTACCATTTAACCCATCCGGAGAAAATGCCAGCATATAACGATTCGTTTGCAGAACATAATTGGAGACATCGACTCTGCGCGCTAACTCGTTATAAATCAATGCGGACGTATTAAATGGGAGGCACAGCTGTTTGATTGCGCCTCAAACCAGCGCTTTTATGTGTCGACGAAATCGCGAGGAATCCACTATGGTTCACAGGCGTTGTAATTCAGACCCATCATAAGGACGTGAACATGTTTTTTCCAACACACCTTCGCCCGTTGTTCCCCCTTGGTTCTTTCCTGGTCGGAGCATCTCTCTTTTGCATCGTTCTTTCCAGCCAGTTCGGCACCGGTGCTGTAGCCGCAGACGAACTCCTGGTCGATGGTGTTGTTCACGTCCGCAACGGAGAGACGCCTAGCGAGGGCATTTCCACCATTGAGCTTCAAGAAATGTGGCGGGTTGGCGATGAAGACGACGAACACATCTTCGGTGTCATTTCCGACGTCCTTGCCGATGATGATGGCAACCTTTACCTGCTGGATATGCAACTTTCGCAGGTAAGCGTCTACTCCCCGGACGGTGAATTCCTGCGAACCATTAGCCGTAGAGGTGAGGGCCCCGGCGAGGTCAGAGAATCCCAAGTTATGATCATCCTGCCCAACGGAAATCTGGGCCTCGTACAGACGTTCCCGGGCAAGATCATTATGATGGGGCTGGACGGAATCCCCGCAGGTGGCTTTTCTCCGGGTATGAGCGATCCGACCCAAGGAGGCTTCAACTCCCTGAATGATATTCAGCATCGTAGTGGTCGCTTGGTTCTGTGCGGCACCAGCATGTCCATGAGGCCGGAAGGTGTACAGCGCACCCACTACCTGGCGAGTTGCCAGGAGGACGGCAAAGAACTGGTACGCTACCTAGAAGAGGCCGACGGAGCTGATTTGTTGAATGGCAACTGGGTAGAGGAAGACCAGTACTACGTTGCCCGGGGGCGTTGGGCGTTGGGACCGGACGGGAGCGTTTTTAACGCATCGAAAAGGAACAATTACACAATCGATGTCTACAGTCACGGCGGTGACCTCGAAAGGGTCATTGAGCGAGAATACGCTCCCTACAATCGCACCGAGGAGGACAAGGAGCGATTCTCTCAGCGCACGAGGATTGTTATCCACGGGCGCGAAGTGACGAAGGAAGTTTCGTCCACCGATCCGTGTCTCTTGCACCTGGAAGTCCGCAACGACGGCGATCTCTGGGTACTCCACAGTCGCAGTACTCATAAGCAGCCCGAGGGCATCTTTCAAACCTGGGATGTCTTCTCTCCCGAGGGCCATTTCGTGCGCCAGGTGGCCGTTGTTTGTGCGGGCAACCCACGTACAGACAGGCTAGTGTTCCTGGACGACGAGCGAGCTGTTCTGCTGGAAGGGTTTCAAGTGGCCGCTCTTGCCATGGCGGGTGGTGTCTCGGAGGTCGAAGAGGACGAAGGCGTCGCCATTGCCGTGGCGATGTATCGTGTCATTCGGTGATCTGACTAACCAGAAGCCTCATCCTCCGATCCCCCTCTCGTCCGGCGGGGGAGGTGGGGGTGCGGGAGTGGAACTCCTCGCTAAATGATCCCAGGCTCTTGCAAGGCTTCGCCCGTGACGTTTAGGGCCGGAAATCGGAACGGTGGTTTTCTTCATTAAACGAATCTGAGGCTCCGGCCTTCCAGACCATTGGACATTCTCCGACCCGTGTTCATTTAGCGGAAAAACGAAGATGGTGATTTTTCCCTTAAACGACACAGCGTCCGTGCGCCAGGACCGCCCCCCCCTCTCCAAGAACGGAAAGATGAGGAAACCGGGAAATGGCGAAAAAGAGGATTTTGAACATGCATCTACGCTATACTCGCCCAGCCGAAACCCGCAACGGGGACAAGGCGGGCGGATTAAATGGCAACGACAAGGGTACACGCAACCTAATCTTTGACTCACCCGTATGTCTGACCGATCAACCAAAGCAAAATCCTGGAAGAGGCAGTCACCAAGGAAACAAAAATGAAAAAATCGATACTCATTATCAGCCTGACCGTGTTGCTGGCGACGAACCTCTCAATGCTAACCCCTACCGGCCTGCAAGCGGGAGAAATACACGACTCCGTTGCTGCAGGAGACCTGGATCAGGTTCGGGCGCTTCTGGAAGAAGATTCAACTTTAATGGAATCAAAAGGCAACACGGGCTTTACACCTCTGCATACGGCGTGCTTCACCGGCCAGGTAGCGATCGCCAATTACCTCCTTGATAATGGCGCAGACATTAAGTCCCACGACATTTTCCAATACATACCCCTGCACCGGGCCTGCTATTTCCCGGATCCGGACAGAGATCTCATTCTGCGTCTCATTGACATGGGGTCTTCTGTAAATGCGAAAGGGATTTACGGTGCCACCCCTCTTCACTGGGCTGCATACAGAGGCGGTCCCAACGTCGCAACGCTATTGCTTGAAAAGGGTGCCGAAATTAACGTAATGGAAAAAAACGGCATCTCACCTCTTCACAGGGCTGCTCAATCAGGAGATATAGAGGTTGCCAAAATCCTGATTGCTCACGGCGCCGATGTTAACATTAGTGACAAGTACACGGGGCCCGTAAGACCAAATGACATTACGGGGACTGCCCTGCAAATAGCCATTAATTACAGTCCAAAAGAAGAGATGGCGACGCTTCTGCTCGATAATGGAGCGGAATTCAACCGGAAAGACTCGCTGGGAAATACGGAGCTGCATCTGGCCGCAATGAAGGGGAACGGAAATCTGGCGAGAGCTCTCTGCGGGCACGGCGCCGAGGTTAATGCCGTGAATGATTTTAACCGGACCCCACTCTATTATGCAGCCAAACATGGGTATCGCAGTGTGGCAGAGGTGTTGATCACAGCTGGCGCAAAGGAAAATACGATCGTTGAAATCAACTATGGCAAAGCTCCTCAGTTGACCGAGAAGCTTGAATATGGCGAGGCCTATCTCTGGCACTTGGGTTATTCGTTTGCTGTCAAGACCAAGGAAAACCTGTTGGTATTTACGTTGACTAATAACATCAAAGAAACACCTGAAGCTGGTCTGGCTAACGGGTACCTGAATTCACACGAGCTGGAAGACCTGAAAATCACAATGTTTTTGCGCCACCGGGATAGATTTCACATGGGTGCGGAAGATTTCAACAAGCTCGCAAAGCTGGTACCAGGAGTAAATGTGATAACCAGCTTTACACCGGATTTCGATGGGGAAGAAAATTCCGATATTCCTGCGTACCGTTTAGCGGCTCCCAACGAGAGCTTTACGGTGGACGGGGTTACCGTGCACACAATTCCGGCACTGGGTGGTGGCATGGGGTATCTTGTCGAAGCTGATGGAGTGAAGGTCTTCCACGCCGGACTGCATGTGAGCGACAATGTGGCTGAAAATGTGGAAAAATACCGCAAAGAGATCGACTACCTGAAGCCTTTCGGACCGATCGATGTGGCAGTCATGGCCGCCTATTCGCACAACAATCGCGTTGGAATTGCCTATGAAAACTACCTTTACCTCATCGACCAACTTGCTCCGAAAGCCATATACTTGTTTGGCGCTAACAATCAAGAAACATATCCCAACTGCGTCGAAATCTTGGAAGTGCGCAACATTCCGGTAGTTTACCCTGAGGTAAAACCGGCAAAGGGCGAGCGGTTTCATTACCGGCGTGATCTGAAGCAATAATGAAGTGGGTTTGAGGTCGTCTAGGGAGTCGGAGCTTGGAGGCGAGGGCCTCTCAACTCCTGTGCCTACCATTTAATCCATCCGACGAAATTGTAGCGTTACGGCAACTGGCCATGCCCGCTTTTCCCGACCTCTCGAATGTTTAAATTTTGCAGGAGAACTATTGAATTATCAATTGAAACGAAAACGGTGTTTATCTTGTTTAGGGTTAGTCATTATCTCTCTATGCCTGCTTATGGCTTGTACTCAAACTACTAATTCGCAAACAAAATCGGGCTCAAATAAAACGGAGCTGATTAACCAAGCACTTACCGAAATTATAAATGATGGTAAAGCACCAGGAATGATTGCTGCAATAATCTCAGGCGAAGGTGTAATTGCCATAAGTTCTGCAGGAGAGCGTAAAGCTCGTTCTGGTATTGCGTTTACTACTAATGATGTTGTGCATCTTGGTTCATGTGGAAAAGCAATGACATCCACAATGATCGCCACTTTGGTAGCAGAAGGGAAGCTTAGTTGGGACACGAAACTGATAGAAGCTATTCCGGAACTAAAAAACAGGATTCATGCAGATTATCATAAAATCACACTATGGCAACTACTTACCCACCGTGCCGGGATTCCGAAAAATCCAACCGATGAGGGCGCATTCAGTTCAAAAGAAATTAAAAAAAGGCGACTGGCAATTTTAGAAGATAATTTTAAGTCACCAGCTACTTATGAAATTGATAAGTTCCATTATTCAAATTTTGGATATATAATTGCCGCTTGTATGGCAGAACAAATAACGGGCTTAAGCTGGGAAGTTTTAATGAAAAAACGTTTGTTCGATCCTTTGGGGATGTCTACTGCTGGATTTGGTAATCCAAATATTTCCAAGTCAACTGCTCAGCCTTGGGGCCACCATAAATATGTATGGAAATGGTGGCATCCAAGTGAATCTTACTATGAAGAAGCAGGGGGGCCTGCAGGCAGGGTACATTGTAGCATAGCTGACTGGGCTAAATTTATTTCTCTTCAATTAACGGAAGAAAATTCTATTCTAGATAAAGAATTTTTGAATAAATTAATTGAACCTGTTGGCGGCCACTTCTACGCTGGTGGCTGGGGTGTTGCAGAATATGCTTGGGCAAAAGGAATTACCCTTAACCATGACGGAAGCAATGAAATTTGGTATGCTGTAGTTTTAGTCACCCCAAAATTTGATAGAGCATTTGTGGTGGCTACAAATTCGTGTGATTTCGGTTCTACTCCAAGTATTTGTACTGAGATAATGAATAAGCTGATTAGGATGGAATTGAATTTAGATAATAAATAAGTAAATAAAGAATTATACAAAACACAAATATAAATAAAGTGGCTTTTTATAATTAAAAAACTTAATCCATCCGTAGCAAATACCAGTATGCAACAGC
>JAHOYV010000081.1 GCA_019038745.1 Gemmatimonadales bacterium | reverse complement strand
AAACAATCCATGGTCCTCCTAAACACCGGCATAACCCACTACAAAACCGGAAACTATTCAGCCTCCCTGACGGTTTTAAATCGATCCCACGAAATCGGCGTAAAAGGAAAATGGGACCACCGCCAAGTGTTTTCAAATATAGCTCTTGGCAATGTCCATCGTTTACTCCGTGACTTCGAAACTGCACGCAAGCATCTGCACTCAGGATATAGTCAGGCCCAGTCCCTGGGATTCCCGCGGGAAGAGGCGCTGGCGCTTGAGTTTTTGGGCGACGTTTATCGTGATGAGGGGCAGACCAGGGATGCTTACCGTTTCTACGCCCGGGCTCGGGCCATTGCCCTGGAGATAGCGCCCAAGGGCGATATCATTATGGAAGTGCACCGCCGCATGGGTGAATGCCATCTGAGGGAAGGCAGTCCCGTCGAGGCGCTTGCGGAATTGGGCCAGGCCCTGGAACTGTCCCGGGTTCAGCGGGATAGCTACGAGGAAGCGGTCACGTTGAGGATTATGGCTGAAGCCAGCAGGTCGATCGGCGACCTGGGTCGCGCCCGCCGCAATATTGAAAAATCCGTGACGATCCTGCAGGAGATCGCATCTCCCCATGAACAGGCGATTTCCCAGCTGCTTTGGGTTGACATCCTGGTTGACGATCTGGAAAAAGGCAGGCGGGATGTAAGTTCCAGGAGCATTTTGAACCAGGCTTGGGAAATCGTCCGCTCCGCTCTGGATCTTTGTCTGAAGACTGATATTCGCTGGTGGACCGACAAGGCGCGGCTGGCCGTGAAGCGTGTTGCAAGTCTCAGGGCTTCCCTGGATGATTTCGGTGTCCGATCAGAAGTACAGCCTGGGGGCGGTGCTTCCGACACACTTCGTCCTTTGTCCCTGATCATTCACACCAGCACGATAATGCGGGACTTGCTTCAACTGTGTGATGCTTTTGCCGGAACTGGTGAACCGGTTCTGATCACGGGGGAAACCGGTACGGGCAAGGAGTTGATCGCCAGGCGGATCCACAACGGTAGCCGACGCTCCGAGGGCGATCTTGTCGCGGTGAATGTTTCTGCGATCTCTCCCTCACTTTTTGAGCGGGAATTTTTCGGCCACGCCAAGGGCGCCTTCAGTGGGGCTGACCAGGACGGTCAGGGCTTTGCTGGGCGTGCCAGTGGGGGCACACTTTTCCTGGATGAGATCGGAGACCTGCCCCTGGAAATGCAGCCCAAGCTTTTACGGTTGCTGCAGGGCGGCGCCTACCAGGCGCTGGGTGATCCTGCCCAGAGGACTGCCGATTTGCGCTTGATCGCCGCTACCAATGCCGATCTGGGCAAGCTGGTTCTGGAAGGGAAATTTCGGGCAGATCTGTATTACCGATTGAAGATTCTGGAGTTGGAGTTGCCTCCGATTCGCCAGAGGCAAGAAGATATTCTGCTTCTGTTGCGTCACTTCCTGAGTGAAGCTGTGGGTCGTCCCATCGACCTTTCGCATTATTTCGATCAGCCCAGCTTGGACAAGGTCTTGGCCTACTCTTGGCCGGGCAATGTCCGTGAGATTGTTATGGTTGCCCGCCGGGCTGCGGTGGAGTTGACCGCCAAAGGAAGGGTGCACATCTACCTGGTGGGAGAAAGCGACCGGCGAATCGAACTGACTGGGCCGAAGCCGCAAACTCTGGCTGCCATGGCTGCGGACGGAAGGGGCGGCTCGGTGAATACCAGCACGGCCGACCAGGGAGTCAGCGAGTCGGTCGAGCGCTCGCGGATTCTCCTGGCCCTGGAGGAAAGTGGCGGGAGCAAGGTTGTCGCCGCCCGCCGACTGGGGCTGAGCCGCAGCACCCTGTATCGTAAATTGAGGCGTCTCGAAATCCTCTCGAAGGAAGACTGACCCCAACCGTGAATTAATCAGCTGGGGCCAGTTCTCCTCTACTTCAATCCTTTTCTGGCCAGCAAAGCGTCGATGCCGGGCTCTTTTCCCCTAAATTCCTTGTACAGTTCCATGGGCTCGGCTGCTCCGCCCCGTTCCAGAATGTTCGTCCTGAAAGACAGGGCTGTCTTCTTGTCGAAGAGGTCTCCGGTTTCCTTGAAGGCCTGGAAGGCATCTGCGTCCAGGACCTCGGCCCACACGTAGGCATAGTAACCGGCTGAATATCCTCCGGCGAAGATGTGCCGGAAGTAGGGGCTGCGGTAGCGGGATTCAATCTCCTTGATCAGACCGATGCGCTCCATGCTCTGCTTCTCGAAGGAGTTTGATCTCACATTCTCGGTGTCGGTCAGGGTGTGCCAGTCCATATCCAGGAAGCAGGCAGCCAGGTATTCAGTCGTGGCGAAGCCCTGATTGAAGTGCTGGGCGTTCTGGATTTTCGTTACCAGCTCGGCAGGGATAGGCTCTCCGGTCTCGTAATGTTTGGCGTACATGGCCAGGACTTCTGGTTCGACTGCCCAATTCTCCATGATCTGTGAGGGGAGTTCCACGAAGTCACGGGCCACCGAGGTGCCGGATAGGGATCGGTACGTACACTGGGAAAGCATGCCGTGCAGGCCGTGCCCGAACTCGTGGAACATGGTGCTTACTTCGTCGAGGCTCAGCAATGCGGGTTTGTCTGCTGTCGGTTTGCTGAAGTTGCCCACGTTGAACACGACCGGGGCGATCCGATCGCCGCCGATTTTGTATTCCTTGCGAAAAGAAGACATCCAGGCGCCGCCGCGTTTGCTTGGGCGGGGGAAATAGTCGACCATCAGGACCGCTACGTGGGTGCCGTCTGCCTCAGTGACTTCGAAGGCCTTGACGTCCTCGTGATAGACGGGAATGTCGGGTCGCTCGATGAACTTCAGACCCCAAAGTTTCTCGGCTACGTCGAACATACCTTCTCGGACGGCGTTGACTTCAAAGTAGGGACGGGTCATTTCCTCGTCCAGGTCGAAGCGGGCCTTCTTCACCTTCTCGGCATAATACCACCAATCCCACGCTTCCAGCTTGAAGCCCTTGTCTCCGGGATTTTCGGCGTCGATCATGGCCTGGAATTCGGCGGCTTCTTCCTTGGCCCGCTCCAGCGCCGGCTTCCAAATTTCTCCCAGCAATTCATATACGTTCTGCGGCTCCAGGGCCATGTTGTCCGCCAAGATGAAGTGGGCGTGGCTGTCGTAGCCCAGCAGGCGGGCCCGCTCGAGACGGATGGTCGCCATCCGGGTGAGGGCCTCCTTGTTGTCCAGTTCATTGCCGTTGTCGCCGCGATCGATGTAACCCTTGAACAACTTTTCGCGAAGTTCACGGCGTTCAGAGTAGGTGATGAAGGGGATCAGGCTGGGTTTGTTCAGAGTGAAAACCCACTTGCCTTCGTGCCCACGGGCGGCCGCATCCTCGGCCGCTCCGGCAATCACGCCTGAGGGCAGTCCGGCCAGGTCGGTTTCCTCTTCGATGACCAATTCGAACTGGTTGGTCTCCTTCAGGACATTTTCTCCGAACTGTACGGACAGCAGGGCGAGCTCTTCGTTCAGGGCCTTGAGCTGCTCCTTGCGGGAGGGATCCAGGTTTGCTCCACCCCGCACGAACCGCTTGTGGGTCTCTGTCAACAGACGCATTTGTTCTGCATCCAGGCCCAAGTTCTCACGCTGTTCGTGGACGGCGTTCACCCGTGCGAAGAGTTTCTCATTCAACAGGGTTTCGTCCCTGTGTTTGGAGAGCAAGGGGGCCGTTCGCTTGGCGATCCCCTGCAGTTCCTCATTTGTAAGTGCGCCGTTCAAGGCACCGAAGACGTTGCGCACCTGGGCCAAAAGGGTGCCGCTGCGATCCATGGTCTCGATCGTGTTTTCGAAGGTGGGTGTCTCCGGACTGTCGGCGATGGTGTTGATCTCCGCACGCTGTGTCTCAATGCCCTTGAGGGTGGCCGGCTCGAAGTGGTCCACTTGGATCAGATCGAAGGGGGGGACGCCGAAGGGAGTTTCCCACTCGGTGAAGAAAGGGTTTTCCGGCGCGCTGGCTGAGCATCCGCCCAGAAGTCCTGCAAAAGCTGCAATCATCATGATCTTCCTCATGTCAGTTAACCTCTCCAGTTCTTTTCGCCCTCGGGGCGGTTCTCCAGGATTTTCTCGATCTGCTCCTGCACCTCTTCGGTCAGGAGGTCGGAGATCTCCAGGGCCTTCATATTCTCGATAACCTGCTCGGGACGTGAGGCGCCGGTAATCACCGTGCTTACATCCTCGTTGGTCAGACACCAGGCGATGGCCAACTGGGCCATGGTGCAACCCAGCTCCCGGGCAATCGGGGTCAGTCTTTTGACTTTCTCAACTTTCCCGCGCCCGGCCTCGCTTTCCAACTCGGGACGCAACCACTGGTAGTTGGGCAGTGCCATTCTGGAATCCTCGGGAATCCCATCGTTGTACTTTCCGGTCAGGATGCCGCTGGCCAGGGGGCTCCAGATGGTGGTGCCCAGCCCGATCGAGTCATAGAGGCCGGCGTACTCCGACTCCACTCGATCGCGGTGGAACATGTTGTACTGCGGCTGCTCCATGGTCGGGGGAATCAGGTGCTCCCGGCGGGAAAAATCGTAGGCGCGGCGGATTTCAGCGGCGCTCCACTCGCTGGTTCCCCAGTACAGTGCTTTGCCCTGTTGAATGACCTGGTTCATCGCCCAGACGGTTTCCTCAATGGGAGTATCCAGGTCGGGGCGGTGGCAGAAGATCAAGTCTACGTATTCCAGGCCAAGACGTTGTAAGGCTGCGTCAGTGCCTTCGAAAATGTGTTTTCGGGAAAGACCCCGGTCATTGGGGCCCTTGCCGCCCCAGAAGATTTTTGTCGACAGGACCAGATCACTGCGTTTCCAGCCGGTCTTGCGCAGTACTTCGCCCATGATTTTTTCCGATTCTCCGTCGGCATAGACCTCGGCATTGTCGAAAAAGTTAACCCCGGCATCGTATGCTGTCTTCATGCACTGATAGGCGGGTTCGACCTGCATCTGGTCTCCGAATGTTACCCAGGAGCCGAAAGAAAGGGCTGAGACTTTCAAGCCCGATGATCCCAGGAATCTGTATTCCATAACTCCTCCTCGTTGGAATCGTGAGTTTCATATATTGGGTTCACAGTGTAACACCTGTCAAGGAGACCCGACAGTTTCGTCTACCAGTTTCTACGGAAAAATCACCACCCTCTTTCCTCTCCGAATAAATATCCGTACGTTGATTCCCTGATTACCAAGTGTCCGGATTGTTTTGCACACGCTGTTTTGGAACGATCATCCAATTCGACGATCCTGGCCGGTTTGCCCCATGGAGGGAGTCATGAGACAAATGAAAAACTCGTTGTTCACCCGAATTGCTTTCTGCTTGCTGGCCGGGCTGCTGGGATTATCCCTGTTGTGCCCAATGAGTGTCCTAGCCCGGGTGGAGGTGGGTTTGGATGATGGGAGTGGCAGTGAGGGAGATCCGCTGGACTCCAATGACTTCGGTAGTGGAGACGGAGATGACGACAGCGATCTTCAAGACTACTACAACGTACCACCGGACGAGGGAATCCTGGATGGAATCAAGACCTTTTTGATGATCAAGGGCAGGGTTTTACCTGTACCCTTCATCCACGGCGGGGTGCCCACGATCCACTTCTTAAGTATCCACGGAGCCGACCGCGCGGCGGTAACTCATGCGGACTGAACATAATCGTCAGGGAGAAAGTGTTCAGGGGAGTGCCCAGCTTGAGTTCATGATGCTGGATCCCGACACATTTGAGAATGCCTGGGCCGATTACTTGGCAGAGAATTATGAAGATTCTCTAAGTTTGGTTCGGCAGTGTTTGGAGGAGGGGAAGACTAATCGACCTTCCCTTTTGAGTCTGGTGCCGGACGAAGGTGTGCCCACCCTCCGAGATGGGGTGACTCTTTGTGCGAGGAACCTGTTCCAGTTGGATCGTTTTGCAGAATTTGAAGTGCTCCAGGCGTCGGTAGGGCGCTGGGGCCTGGCGTCGGACGGTTTTCTCGAACTGGAAGTCATCGAACTGTCCTTTGCCTGCAAGAGGGGTGAATATTTGGAAGTGGTTCAGCACTGTTCCACCTTCATCGAAGCCCATCGCCGGGGACTGCATCCGGCCATCGCGGATTTCCTGTATCTGCGGGGTCTGGCCCATTCCCACTTGGGAAATCCTGAAAAAGCTCATCAAGATGCAGAAGGGGCCTATTCGCTGTTCCGGGTACTGCAGAAGGATCTTGAGTCCGCCAAGTCCGCCAACTTGTTGGGTATATTGGAGTTCAGGTCTTCAAGTTTTGAGGCAGCGGGAAAGTGGTTCCATCGGGCTCTTGAAATGCACACTCGGCTTGGTATGCGCAAGAACATGGGTGGGAACCGCCTGAATCTGGGTGTTGCCTGCTACAAGCAGGGATTATTCGCCGAGGCACATTCCCATTTTAACGCAGCCACGCGTTTGTTCAAGGATGTCGAAGCCCAGGTTAGCCTCTGTCGGGTGGAGATTGCCCAAGGCAATACTTATCGGCTCCAGCGGGATCTGCCCTCCGCTCACAACCATTTGATGAAGGCCTACGAGGAGGCCAACCGGCTGATGTTGGCCCGGGAAGAAGCTTTGGCTCTTGAGTTTCTCGGTGATGTAGCTCGAGACGAAGGACAGGTTGAGAATGCTCGTCGTTTCTACAGCCGGGCTTTGGCTATCGGCCGCAGTATTGCGCCGGAGGGCGATATCGTGCTTGAGGTTTTGCGTCGGCAGGGACAATGCCTTCAGCTCCTGGATCGCAACACGGAGGCTCTTTCGGTTCTGGGTACGGCCCGGGGAATGGCCCGGCGCCAGGGAGACCGTTTCGAGGAGGGTGTGATCCTCCGTACGGTGAGTGTCACCCTGTTGGCCATGGGAGATCTCGATTCTGCCGCCCGGCATGCGGCCCGTGCGGTTGATTTGCTGGGCGAGGTCGAGGCGAAATTCGAGGTCGGCAAGGCTCTCCTGGTTGCGGCCCGTGTTCGGCAGGCCCAACACAGCAGCGGTTTGCTTGAAAATCCGAAGCCGGTTCTGGAAAGTGCGTGGCAGGATGCCATGTCCGCTTTGACGGTTTTTCTCAAGGTCGACGTGGAATTCTGGATTTTGGCTGCCCGGAAAGTGGTTGCTGATTTGTCTGAGCGAAGGGCAAAACAGCAGTTGGCGGATTCTGATCCGAAGCCAACCGGCCATGGAATCCAGGCGGTGACTACAGTGGAACAACCCATCATCCATGTTTCGGCCAATATGCGGGATTTGATCCAACTCTGTGACGCTTTTGCCGATTCAACCGAACCGGTTCTCATAACCGGGGATACGGGCACAGGCAAGGAACTCTTCGCCCGGCGGCTCCATCGCCAGAGCGGGCGGCGTTCCCGTGAGTTGGTTTGTGTGAACGCCACTGCGATTCCCAGGGATATCTTTGCGCGTGAGTTCTTCGGGCACGTGAGGGGCTCTTTCACTGGGGCGGACGGCAATGGGATCGGTCTTGCCGCTCAGGCCGATGGGGGGACCCTCTTTCTGGATGAAATCGGGGAAATGCCCCTGGAACTTCAGCCGCAGCTTTTGCGGTTGTTGCAGGATGGGACCTACCAGGCAATTGGTGATCCCTCCGAACGGCGAACAAACATCCGGCTTATTGCCGCTACGAACGCCAACCTGGAGCAACAGGTGGCTGAGGGCAAGTTCAGGGCGGATTTATACTACCGCTTGAAGATTCTGGAACTCAAACTTCCTCCTGTCGTGGAACGGCGCGAAGACATTTTCCCGATTTTGAAGCATTTCCTGGCCCAGGCCTCCGGCCGGCAAGTAGAACTTTCGGAGTTCTTTAATCGGGCCAGCCTTGAATTGATGCACCAGCACTCGTGGCCGGGCAATGTCAGGGAAATCGCCATGGTGGCCCGGCAGGCCAAATTGCAATTGGTCACTCGTGGCCGAGTGTTTGTCGAGGTAGGGAATTCCGGCGGGGGCAGCTTGCGTTTTTCAGGCCCGGATGGAGTTTCGGACCTGGGTTATGACCCGGATTCTGAACTGATGGCGCAAACCGCCGCTTCGAAGTCCTCCGGCGGTCGGTCGAACATCATGCTTGCCCTGGCCGAGACCGACGGAAACCGGGCCGAGGCAGCCCGGCGACTCGGAGTGAGCCGCAGCACGTTGTACCGGAGGATGGAAAAACTGGGAATTCTGGGCAAACTGGTGTCCAGCTGAAAATCAACCCTTCAATAGCGATGATCGTTCAGGTTTTACCTGTTTCAGCCGATGGATAATAGTCAAGGCGCGGGTTCGGAATAGGCCGGGCCGTTGTCTTGTTTTATTCCAGGCAGGGCGGGCAAATTCCTTGAGCGATTTCCAGAAATTGGTGACTGACAGTCCTCGAGACGAAATTTTCGGGTACACGGGAACGCCATCACGTATCAATCTTCGGACTAGTCTGCTGATTTGGTTTTTGGGAATTTCCCTTATTCCCCTGCTTGTAATCAATGGTGTTGGATATTTCAAAGCGCTGGAAAGTCGGCAAAAAGATGTAAATAGCCGATTGCTCTCCGCTTCCGAGGAACGCCTGCTCGATCTCGAGGAATTCTTCGCTGACCAGTTTGAAATCCTGGACCCCCAGGCCAATGCGATTTGTAACCAGCAATTCCTGGAACGGCTTTCTGAGGATCTTGATGTCTCCGGACAGGAAACCAGGCAATGGGTGGGTTCCGAACGCTGGCGAAACCTGGTTGTCGTTCACGGCGTTGAGCTTGTTAATCTATTGAAAAATAATGAGTTCCAGGACATCTTATTGGTGGACAATGAAGGCCGGGTGCTCTATTCCAGTCAGGAATTTCCGGAACTTGGGCTGAACCTGGGGAGCGGTCGCCTTGTCGACACTCCGTTGGGTCGAACTTTCCATATGGCTATCCAGGATAGCGTCCCTGTATTTTCCGGATTCTTTGTCCAGAATGATTTGGATGACCCACTTCTGGGATACCTGGCCCAGCAGATCAAGAACAAGGAGGGCAGGGCCGATGGAGTTCTCCTGTTCCGTTTGTCCAGCAAGAGCCTGACGGAAATCGTGGAGCGGAACAGCTTGCTGGGAGTGTCGGGCGAGACGTACGTCGTCAACCATGATCTCGTGCTGTTGACCGAGATCCGGAAGCAAAGCGGGGAAGCAGCTGTCGGGGATCGAATTCTTACCGAGCTAACCCTGGAATGGGCCCGTCAGGATCATCTGGCTCAGGATCTCAATCTTATCCGGATTTCAGGTCAGGAAGAATCCAGTAAACTGGTAACCGAGTACCGTGGCCCCGGCAACGAGATGGTCCTGGGCAATTGGCGGACCCTGGAAGTCAGTGGCCGGCATCTGGGTGTCATCACCGAAGTAGACAAGGAAGCGGCTTTTGCCGGTTTGAAGGACATGCGCCTGGGCATGGCCTTGCTACTGATTGTGGTTTCTCTTCTGGTGGCCCTGGCTGGTTTGATGGTTTCACACCGCATAGCCGTGCCCATCACCAGCCTTACCGGAATGATGCAGAGAGTCGCCGATGGACACATGATCAGCGAGTTGCCGATTTCCGGTCCCAATGAGGTGGGTCGCCTGGGTCAGCAGTTCGGCATAATGCTCAAGGCACTGAATGAGGCCAATACGACCAATGACCGGCAGTACCTGCTGCAGAAGTGTCAGTTCGAGTTGAACGAGAAGATGAGGGGTGAGCCGGATATGGCAACACTGGCCAGCTCGGTCCTGGAATACATTGGTGAATTCTATTCCGCCCAGGTGGGAGCCTTTTATCTGAGCCGGGCTGGGGGGAAGCTGGTATTGGCAGCCAGTTTTGGACTGGTTGAAGAGTCCGTAATCGCCAATGAATTGAGTATGGGCCAGGGCATTGTCGGCAAAGCTGCTCAGCAGGGCCGTAGTCGGGTTCTGCATAATCTACCGCCGGGGCACCTGCCGGTCAGGACGGGAATGGGTGAGTCCAGTCCCACTTCCCTGATCATCGCTCCGTTTCTTCTGGATGGGCAGGTAAAGGGTGTAATGGAACTGGGCACTTTCGGGGAATTTGCCGAGGACGATCTGGAATTCCTTCATCTTTCCAGCGAGAGTGTGGCCATGGCTCTGGGTTCGGCCCGCTCTCGACAGCGGGTGCACCGCCTGCTGGAAGAAACGCGCCGTCAGGCGGGGATTCTTTCGCGCCAGCAGAAGGAACTTCAAGTAACAAATGCCCAACTGGCCCGATCCGACCAGTACAAGACGGAGTTTTTGGCCAACATGTCCCACGAGCTACGGACCCCGTTGAACAGCATGCTCATCATGTCCCAGATTCTGGCGGAGAACCAGCCGAATAATCTTGACGAGGACCAGGTCGTGGCGGCCGAAACAATAAACAAGGCTGGGATCTCCCTCTTGGCCATTATCAACGACATTCTGGATCTTTCCCGGGTCGAGGCGGGCAAGCTGGAGATCAACAACGAACCGCTGGATCTGCGTACTTTCCTGAATAACCATGAGGCTTTGTTCCGACCGATGGCCGATGAAATGGGTCTGGAGTTGAAGGTGACGTCCGACCTCGGTTTGCCGACGATTTTTCACAGCGACGAAGGTAGGGTAAGCCAGATTCTGAATAACCTTCTGGGCAATGCGTTGAAGTTTACGGATGAAGGATCGGTGGTGCTGCATGTGTACCGGCCGGGTCCGGGAGAACTGGTCGATTTGGGTGAAGACGATCCGGATCTTTGGCTCGCTTTCTCGGTTGCCGACACTGGGAGAGGAATGAAGGAAGATGAAATTGCCCAGGTGTTTGAAGCGTTCAACCAGGGTGATGGGTCCATCAGGCGAAAGTTCGGCGGTTCAGGGTTGGGGCTAACGATTTCCCAAAAGTTGGCGGACCTGCTCGGTGGCCGAATCCGGTTGAAGAGCCAGGAGAACGAGGGAAGTACCTTTACACTCTATCTGCCTCTGACTCCTTCGGCGATCAATTCGGTTGATGATCCGATGACCGTTGTCGGGGAAATGAAGAATCGCCGACTCCAGGCAGCGGAGGTGGCCCCAATCGGATCCGGCGCCCAGATATGCTCCGGGACGAAAGGGCCGTCTGGAGCGGAAAATTCCACCGGGGAAAGCTGGAAATCCAGCAAGCTTCTGCAAGAACGGCGGATCTTGATTTGCGACCAAGATATGCGGACAGTATTCAAGCTGACTTCAGGACTGGAGCATCTGGGCGCGACGGTTCGGTTGGCACGCACTTGGGAGGACGCCCTGGTGGGAGCACAGGATAATCCGGACCTGGCCTTGGTGGACCCGAGTTGGTGGGATCTGGATCCAGTCCAGGCGGCTGATCAGTTGAAGGAGAACTCCACGCAGGGAGGTTTTCCGATGATCACATTAATGGATCGGGAAAAAATGGACCAGGGCCCGGAATGGTCGCTGGTTTTGGCCAAGCCGGTTGATATGGAACAATTGATGGAATTTGTGGCGGAGATTCCGCTGAACGAGCCCGTTTACTCGGGCACCTGATTATCGTCTGCCGGCGGTCGCCGCCGGACCGGGAATGGAGATTGAATGAAAGTCGCCGAGAATCTGAAAATCCTCATCGTGGACGACCGGCCTGAGAACCTGGTTTCCATGAAACAACTTCTGCAGCGGCCGGATCTGATGATTCTTACGGCTGGGTCGGGCGATGAGGCGCTGAGCCTGATGCTGGATCACGATCTGGCCCTGGTTTTGCTGGACGTACAGATGCCGGGTATGGACGGTTTTGAAGTTGCCTCCCTGATGCGGAGCAACGAAAGGACCCGCAATCTGCCCGTGATTTTCGTGACCGCAATCAACAAAGAGAAGAGACATATATTTTCAGGCTACCAGGTCGGAGCCGTGGACTACCTTTTCAAACCGATTGATCCATTCATTATTCGCTCCAAGGTGGGAGTTTTTCTGGAGCTGAAGAAGATGGAAATGATTCGGGAAAAACTTAATGCCGAACTGTGTCAGGCCAACAACCGGTTGAAGGAATTGAGCGACAACAAGTCGAATTTCCTGGCGGCCGCTTCCCATGAACTGCGCACCCCTCTTACCGTCATCAAGGAGAACTGCTCTCTGGTGAAAGACGAAATCGTGGGCCCCTTGACGGATGACCAGCTCAAATGCATGGACGCGGCCCTGCGCAATTGCAACCGTCTGGCCAATCTGGTGGACGACCTGCTTGACTTGGACAGTGTTGAGTCCGGGGCTCAAAAAATGAGGCGCGAAGCGGTGGATGTGGGGGAGATCCTGGCCACTTGTGAAACTGATTTCCTGCCAAAGGCCAAGGTTTTGGGTCTGGATCTACAGGTTGACGTGGCTACTGACCTTCCTCGGGTATTGGGGGATGAAGGAATGATTACACAGGTTGTCGTCAACCTGTTGGGTAATGCGGTTAAGTTCACACCCAAGGGAGGCCGAATCGTTCTGGGAGGGCAGGTTTCAGACGGAAAGGTAATGATTCGGGTTCAGGACGATGGTCCGGGCATTGCTCCTGAGGATCGAGGGAGAGTGTTCGATAAGTTCACTCAGGTCAATCGGACCCACGGCCCCGGACCCAAGGGAACGGGCCTGGGGTTGGCCATCTCCCGGAAAATTTCCCAACTGCTGGAGGGCCGGCTGGATCTGGAGAGCCAGGTGGGAGTGGGCTCCACTTTCACATTCGCGATTCAAATCTACGATGAGATCAAACAGCTATCCGCCTTCGTTAGGGACGGGACGCGCAATATTCTGGGCGTATCCCAGGATTGGACCCTGCTCCTGTTCAAGGACAAAAAGGAACCCACGGTACTTCCTTCCTGGTTGGACGAAGTGGTGGAGCGGGCGATTCGTTTTGGAGACGACAGGGTTATGCCGGTCAAGCGTGGCGGTTCGGAAATGCTGGCCGTACTTCTGAAGACAAATCAAACAGGGGCAGCATCCTTCCTGTCACGTCTGGAAGAAATGGTGAGCCGTAAAATTCAGGGGGATAATGACTTGTGCTATGCCCTCTTGGATTTGCCTCAGGAGCTTCAAGCCGATTTGATAATTGCCGAAGAAGATATTGAGTTCCTTAACCTGAGTCTGAACATCGAACCGATGGGAGAGAACAGTGAACAAGGGAAGAATCCTGGTAGTTGACGACGAGCCCGACATCGTTCGAGGTTTGACCCTGCGTCTCAGTTCCGAGGGCTATCAGGTCACTTCAGCCATGGATGGCCTGGGCGCCACCAAGAAGGCGATCGAGGAACAACCGGAACTGATCATCATGGACATCGGTATGCCGGCTGGAAACGGACACGTGGTTGTGGAACGTTTACGGAATATCGGGGAAACCTGCCATATCCCGATTATTTACCTGACGGCCCGAACCGGCGAAGAGGACTATCGTCAGGCGCGGGAAGGCGGAGTGTGCAAATACATCACCAAACCGTTCGACACCGAAATCCTGTTGGCTGCCGTAGAGGATCAGATGTGGCGGATCCGCAATTCTGTTTCCTAAGTGTCCCGTTCGTTTCCGGGTGGACGGAAGTCTTTCTCGGCTTGGTGTTTTTGCTCTTGCCATCTTTTGACATGGGGCCGGGGATTCGTTAAACTTGCTGCTGAGTTCAATATGATCAATCTCCTGTTCCACGAGCATCCGGAAGGCCTACCCCTTGTTTTCCCGAACCACTGAATATGCCATGAGGGCCGTATTGGCTTTAGCCTCAAGTTCAAACAAATCGCTGACGACGAAACAAATCGCCGGAGCCATGCGTGTGCCCCGTAGTTACCTTTCCAAGGTTTTGCAGGCACTTGTACACGCTGGTTTGGTGGAATCCAAACGGGGGTTGACCGGCGGTTTCGCATTGGCTCGTAAGCCGGAGGATTTGACGCTTCTGGAAATTCTGAACGCCGTTAATCCTTTTGAACGAATCGAGTCTTGCCCACTGGATTTGAATACCCATGGTTCCGAATTGTGTCCCCTGCACAGACGGCTCGACCAGGCCATGGATTTGGTGCAGACCGCCTTGGAGAAAACGACATTGGCGGAGCTCCTGTCGGAAGAAAATCCCTGCTCTACTCTACAGGCGCAGCTGGCAACGTTGGACTCATATATGAGCTGACCGGTGTCGGGTTAGCTGCTCTTTAGATTTTATTTCTGGGAAATTTTTACGGCTTTTACTATGGCGGCCAAAGCTGGTTGGATTTCCGCTTCGGTTGTCATGCGTCCAACCGAGATCCGCAGGGTTCCCCGGGCAAAATCCGAATCCACCCCCATGGCTCGCAGCACTTGTGAGCCGACGGTTTTCCCATCGTGGCAGGCGGCGCCCGCGGAAACGGCTACCCCCGGCAAGTTGTCCATGATTTCCCAGGCAGCGGCTCCAGGGAACCCGATACTCAGGGTATTGGGGAGGCGGTTGATCGGATCACCGTGGACGCGGGAATTCGGAAATGCAGCCAGTAGCCCGGTCTGCAATCGATCCCGGAGATCGACCAGGTGGGATTCCTCCTGCAACAGTTCCTGTTCCGCCAACTGACAGGCTTGGCCCAGGCCGACGATGCCCAGGATGTTCTCGGTACCCGGCCGTCGGCCCGCTTCATGATCTGCTCCGTGCATCAGCGGCGGCAATTCTACTCCCTTGCCGAGACAGAGAATCCCTACCCCCTTGGGAGCGTACAACTTGTGCCCGGCCACCGAGATCATGTCCACACCCAGCAGATCCAGGGTGACGGGCACTTTGCCCACCGATTGGGCACAATCCGAATGGGTCAGGATGCCGCGGGCTCTGGCCAGGCGGGCTACTTCGGCCACCGGTTGCAGGGTGCCCACTTCGTTGTTCGCGTGCATCAGGGTGACCAGGATGGTTTCTTCGGTCAGGGCTTTGGCCACTGCCTCGGGATCCACTCTCCCCATTCTATCGACCGGCACGTAGGAAGTTGTGAAGCCCAGACTTTCAAGGTGGTGACAAACCGCGTTGACGGCGGGATGTTCCACCGCAGAAGTAACGATATGTCTTCCCCGGTGGGCCCGGCTCACGGCTGCTCCAAGGATGGCGTGGTTGTTGGCTTCGGTACCGCCGCTGGTGAAGATAATGCCTTCGGGTTCGGCTCCCAGCAGGCCGGCCGCCTGGCTCCTGGCTTTGTCCACGGCTGCCCGCATGGCCCGGCCCTGGGCGTGGGAGCTGGAGGGATTGCCGAAGAAACGTTCCAGGAAAGGCAACATGGCCTCGGCAACGCGTGGATCCAGCGGGGTGGTGGCGTTGTAATCCAGATAGATAACGGGGTCGGCAGGGGAATTATTCACGGTATCTCCGGAAGGAACGGGGGGGCTGGGCGAATCAAACAGGATGTAGTGCCGATGTGGGTTCTAAGGTGCGAATCAAGGAGTCCGAGATTCGAAAAAAGCCCCCCCTGAAATGGAGCAATGCTAACAATAAACAAATCCACGTGGAGCCTTCCAGAAAAAAATTCTTTCATTATTGAACTGGATATTTCGAATAATCTCCCAGAAACCCTATGTGCATGAACCATCAATGTCTTGGCGCTTCGGACATTAACACCACAACGCTACGGGCTACAGCCAGAATTTTCCGGGGCGCAATGGGGTTCCCCTCTCCCGGAGGAATTATGTCCTCATTGGGAAGTGAGGCTGTGTTGATTACGTGCAACCAGCGACGACCATCGGGTAGCTTGGGGAGGGTGAATTCTTTTTCGTGGTCCTCGGCGTTAAGCAGCACATAGAGGGTTCCCGAAGGTTTTGGCTGCTCGATGGAAAAGGCCAGATGTTTGGACCCGGCGGACCAGTCCGGTAGCCCCGGCTTTACTCCGTGCCAGGAGATTTCACCTTTTCGCTTGGGGCAGGTAGCCGACCAGAACTGGTCGTTCTGCAGTACTCCCAGCCCCTTGGCCAAGTTGATCAGCTCGCGAGTGAACCGCAGGAACCCCGATTCTGATTCGACAAGATCCCAATCCAGCCAGGCCAATTCGTTGTCCTGGCACCAGGGGTTGTTGTTGCCCTGGTGTGACTGCAGCACCTCGTCGCCCATGGTCAGCATCGGCGTGCCGTGTGACAGCATCAAAAGGCAGAGGAAATTCCGGGACTGTTGCTGTCTGAGACGAAGGATCTCCGGGTCGTTCGTTGGACCCTCGACGCCGCAGTTCCAACTTTGATTGTTATCCGATCCGTCACGGTTGTCCTCACCGTTGGCAAGGTTGTGCTTCTGGTTGTAGGAAACCAGGTCCATAAGTGAGAATCCATCGTGGCAGGTGACGAAATTGATGCTGTGCCAGGGTTGGGATTCGGGAGTGGAGAAGAGATCAGGACTTCCGACGATGCGTGCCATCAGCCGCTCAATAACATCCTGGTCTCCGCGCAGAAAACCACGGATCCGATCCCGGAAAGGGCCGTTCCACTGGGCGAAACGGTCCCCGGTGAAAGAACCCACCTGGTACAGGCCCGCAGCGTCCCACGCCTCGGCGATCATGCTTGTTCCGGCCAGGACCGGGTCCGACTCGATGGCCCAAAGAATCGGCGGGTTATCCATCGGGTGGCCATCCTCGCCTCTGGAAAGAGTCGAGGCCAGATCGAAACGGAAGCCGTCCACGTGCATTTGCTCGACCCAGTAACGCAGGGAATCCAGGATCAGGCGCCGGACAACGGAGTGGTTGGCATTCAGGGTGTTGCCGCAACCAGTGAAGTCCGCATATTTTGAAAGGTCATCGTCCAGCATGTAGTAGGCCGAGTTTTCGAAGCCGGCGAAGCAGAGTACCGGTCCATCGGCTCCCGCTTCGGCTGTGTGGTTGTAGACGACATCCAGGATGACCCGGATCCCCGCCTTGTGCAAAGCCTTGACCATATCCTGAAATTCCCGAACGGGTCCGGTCGGACTTCGATCGGAGCTGTAGGCGCTGTGGGGCGCGAAGTAGGACAGACTACTGTAACCCCAATAGTTCGTTTTGCCTGCCGGAGCATCCTGAGGGTCGAAATGGTGGATTGGCAGTAACTCAACGGCAGTGATACCCAGGTCCAGCAAGTAGGGGATTTTCTCGATCAACCCGGCGTAGGTACCTCGTTTTTGCTCGGAAACTCCACTGGTGGGAGATTTGGTGAATCCGGCCAGATGCATCTCGTATATCATCTGGCGGCCCTCGGTCGGAGGCAGGGTATGGTCATCTTCCCAATCGTATTTGTTGGAGTCGATCACCACGCTGCGCAGGGAACGCTCGCAGTTGTCGCCGGGTAGGCGGGCCGATTTTCGGTCATAGATATCCAGGCCGGTCACTCCCCGGCCGTAAGGATCCAGCAATAATTTTTCGCCATCGAAGCGGTGCCCTTGTTCGGGTCGGCCCGGACCCTTTACACGCCAGGCATAAACCTGGCCGTGGACCAAACCAGGTACAAACACGTGCCAGTAATGATGGGTCCGATGAGGACTTGGGTCCAGGCACACTCTGGTCGAGGGTCGGGGATCCCGGGGCCCGGAAAACAGGAGCAGCTCCACTTCCTCTCCGTATTTGGAGAAAACCGAGAAGTTAACGCCTTCAGGATTGACCGTGGCCCCTAGTGGGTAGGGTGAGCCGGGCTCTACTGTAATAGTCAGATTTTTTTTTGGAATTTTGGCCATAGTTTCCATCGCTCGAGGTGCCTTTGAAATTGAACAGGTTTGCGATCCGAACAAGGCGAGGGTGGCACGCCGGATGCCCAATTCGCCTAGCCCGATTGGGAGAGAGTACCGTTCAACCCACGATCCGTCAGCATTCAATTTCGAGGCAATTCCCCTGTTGGACCAACTCCGCGGGGTCGATTTTCTCAATACACGGCTTAACCACCCCACAAAATCGCCGATAACCACATGGAGATTACATTTTTGTTCCAAGGGGACGGCCCGGGACCGTAAGGCGTGGTTTGTCTCTAAAGCTCCGCAAGGACAAGCAAGGGAATAAAGTAAAGATGCTGCTGGAAAGCATGAAAGCGTTGATTCTGGCCGGAAATCAGGCTCTGCAGGGCGCGTGCGGATTGTCTGTGAACAAGGAGTCAATCAAGCTGGTTGGGCGAGGTAGTTTGACGTTTCCAATGTTGGGCACGGTGAAAATCACGCGGGGGACCCTGCAGAAGATTCATCTGGGCTGCAACAGCGATCTCTGTTCCCTCTTGACGAACATGGAGAAATCGGGCGGGCAGGAAGACGGCGTCGACATCCTGCTGGAGCAGTTCAAGAGAAGACTTCTGGAGGAGATGGGCGGACGGAATCCGAAGGGGAAGGTGGTTTCCAAGGAAATTGGCTCAAACACCCTGTTCACCAGTGGCATTCGCACTTTTGGATTCCAACTGGAAACGGATCTGGGTACTCTTTTTCTCTTGGCCGAAATCCCCTCTCGAGTTGAGTTGGAGCAGGCGCGGGGTAGTGATTTTCTGGAATCCTTGATTTCCTCCAATTTACCACGGGACTGGATGCATCGAGATCGAATCGATTCCTCGTCACTCATGGAAAACTTTCTGCTATTCCTGCGCAAGATCGAAGGTGACGTGGAAATGGAATTCTCGCATGGGGACGGCGAATCCATTACATGCTCAGGTGTTTTGTTGGAAACCATCCGCCTTGATGGTCAAAGGACTCTGAAGATTAGTGTGGATCTTTCCAATTCCGGAGCTCCGGATCCACAGGTCGGTGACCCGATTATCGCCAGGTTTGGTCTGCGGGATCGATCCATCCAATTCGTTCTGCCGTATTTGGGCAAGTCCAGTTACCCGGTGGCCGGGGACGCGGTCCTGAATTGCATGCTCTTCGCAATTCCCGAGGAGTTGACCCTTGTACAGAGGCGCCGCGCTTTCCGCATTAATGTTAATTCTCGGGTCAAGGTGGAAATTGATGATCTGGAGCAAATGGACGATCCCTTCAGCCCGAATTTTGGCCAGGAAGTAGCTCCGCTCCTCAAGGGACATCTCGTGGACATAAGTTTCTCCGGAGCCCGGGTCACCAGTGAGGGCATTTCTCCCAAACTGACCGAGGGCAGCCGCATACTTTGCCGGATCTTCTTTCCGGACCGACCGCATGGGTTGGAAGTTCGCGGGATCATTCGACGTTCAACTTCCACGCTGGTGGGCAAGGATCAGACCAGGGAGGATGTGGGCATCGAATTCCTGATCACGCCTGAAACGGACCGGGTGGCCACCGATGCAATTCGGCAATTTGTCCTTTTCGAGCAGCGAACCTGGTTGGCCAAGAGAGTCCACGTGGCCGGAATTAAATAGTGAATTTAATCCTGATTCCAAACTGATGTGTTTCAGCAGCGAGCCCCGGTCAAGCGAGCCCTAGTCGGGTGTTGCATATAACGGGGCTCTTGCCGTAGAGTTGTCCCGTGATGGTTTGGATGGATCAATTGGATAAACGGTGGGATGCTTGGGCGAGATGACCGCTTCGCCTTTGACTGCTGCCGACTTCAACCGGGCGGATGGATTTGTCGTTCTTGCTGACCGGGCTCGCCCTGGCTCTTTTTCTCTTCTTTCTCTGGATGTATTCGGCCTTGGTCCAGGAAGCCGAGCGGGTGGCCGCCCGGCGGACTTTACTGTTGGCCTTGATCCTTCCGATTCCCTATCTGTTTCTGGCCTGGTTGCCCTTTCCCGGACAGACGATTGCTGGATTGATCCTGGCGGGGTTTACCGTTCTTTTCCCTTTGGTTCTGGTAATACCCTCCGGACGGTCTGCTGATTTTCCCGACTTCGATCCCCGCCCCGGCGTTGACGAAAGAACGGTCATGTTCAGCAGAGCGGAACTTGCGCCTGGCAGTGAGCGCTTCAATGACTACTACCGCTTTCATCCCGAACACCGCTCGGGCGACGACCATTTCCGCTCCCTGGCAGGATTGATGTCGCCGTTATCCGGTAAATTTGAACCGTTGGCCTTTGCCGCGGCCGGGGCGGGCTTCGCTGCCGTAGAGGAGTTGGCTGCCCTCGTGGAACGGGAACCTGCTGTGGGCCAGGCGCAGATTGATCCCATGGCGGCCACCAGATTTTTCAAGGGCTGGACCGTCAAACTGGGTGCCGAGGATTGTGGTGTGACCGAGTTGCGCGATTACCACAAATACAGTGTCAAGGGGAGGGGCGATCGGTACGGAGAGGAAATCGAACTGAATCATCGGTTCGCGCTGGCTCTCACCGTGGAAATGGATCACCGAAATTTAGGACAGGCCCCCAATGGACCCACCCTCATGGAATCGGCTCAGCAGTATCTGTCGGCGGGGGCTGTGGCGGTCCAGGTGGCGGACTGTATCCGGCGCCTGGGTTGGTCTGCCGAGGCTCACATTGACGCGAACTACAAGGTGATCTGCCCCTTGGTGGCCAGGGATGCCGGGCTGGGCGAGATCGGCCGCATGGGCCTTTTGATGACACCGAGACTGGGACCCAGGGTTAGGATTGCGGTAGTTACGACCGATATGCCGTTACTGGTCGACTGCCGGATTCCGGATCCTGCCCTGTTGCATTTCTGCAGTATTTGTCGGAAGTGCGCGGACGTATGTCCACCCGGGGCAATCCCTCACGGTCCCCAAGAGGCCATCGACGGAGTTCCGCGCTGGCGTATTGATGATCAAGCCTGTTTTACATACTGGTGCGCAGCCGGGACCGACTGTGGACAATGTATGCGCGTATGTCCCTACTCTCATCCCGATTCGGCTCTACACAACCTGGTGCGGGCTGGCTTGGGACACTCCGCACTTTTCCGCCACTTCGCCTTGTGGATGGATGATTTTCTGTTTGGGCGCAGCCCTGAAAGGCTTCCACGTGTCCACTGGTTGCCGGGAAGAATGAATAGATCCTCGAGGTAGGTCCGAGCTCAGCCCGAGAGATGGGGGGTTCTTGAGGATGCCCGATGAAACAGAATGACGGGCCGATCGTATCAAAATTCCAGAATTTGACGGGAGGGAACTTCACGTGTAAGCTGGTTGTACTCCCTATTCTGAATCACACTTGACCTGAATCACCTTTGGCTTTGGTCCGGCTGATTTGCCCAGGAGTAATTTTGATCGACCTTGAACGCTTGAACGATCATTCCCGTCAATTTTCCAATCGCCTGTTCCGCCTCTGGCCCGAATGGGTCAAGTATGCCCGTTTCGATCCCTACGAGGATTTTGAAAAGGAAGCACTCCTTCTGGAAGTTCCCAGGCCGTGTGATGGCTCCCGGAATGGACTATTCATCACCACCAGCGAATGGGAAATTTCAGTGGGATTCGGTGAGAATTTCCACACTCGCTTTGGGGTTTCAGGCGAACCGGGCTCCGTGGATTTCTATGAGGATGCACTCCTTTTTCTCCAGGATTTTTTGGACGAACAAATCGTGGTGGCCACTGCCTACCAGGACAAGGAATGGCTGGGTGCCTGGAAGATTGATCTGCGTCAAGAATCCCTGGACGAGGTGGATATTGAAGATGGGGTTACACTGAAGATTCGATCCTGGATGGGCACCCACGATCGCGAACTGACAGCCTGACTTTCATGAGTAACTACAAAAAGGCACTTCTTATCGTTAACCCTGTCGCGGGACAGGGCTGGGGGCCGCGCCTGGGGCAACGCTTGAAGCGCTCCCTCGCTTTCCGTGATGTAGTTGGATCCATAGAGGTTACCCAGGGCCAAGATGATGCCAAACGATGGGCCGAATCAGCCGCTGCCAAGGATTTTGATCTGATTGTAGTCATCGGTGGCGACGGCACCGTTGGGGAAGTGGTCGCCGGCCAGACTCTCAGTGATAAGAAAATTCCCATTGCCATCATACCGGTCGGGACAGCCAACGTTGTTTCCCTGGCCCTGAGTCTGCCCTGGTTTCCTGGCCTTGCCACCGATAAGATTCTCGAGGCCCGAACCCTGCTTTTCGATGTAGGATATGTGCCCCAGCAGGACCGCTACTTCTTTCTGATGGCCGCTCTTGGTTATCCTGCCCGGGTCATCAACGATTCTCCCCGCCATCTCAAAAATCTGTTCGGGATCTTCACCTACCTGGTCGCTGGAGTCCGGAACGCCCTGAACCTGGACGAATTCCAGATTCGCATTCAGGATGAGCAGGGTGAGAATCGCTTCTTCAGGGGAAATACGATTCTGGTCTCGAACATCGGGAAGATCAATGATCTCAATTTCAAGATTAATCCCCATACCAGCGCGCACGACGGTAAGTTCGACCTGACGGTAATTTCCAGCCGATCAGTCTGGAGTTTTCTGGTTTCCCTTTTTCGAATCATTGTCAGTCGTCAAAATAAAAGCTCACTGGTCCACAACTTCCAAGCCGGCAAGGTTTTTATCCAGACCGATCCGCCCGTGCAGGTCCAAATAGACGGCGAAGACCTGGGCCTAACCCCCTTTGAAGCAGAGATCCATCCTCACGGAGTTTTGCTGGTGGTCGGAAAGCGCTATAGTGAGAACGATCGAAAAGTTTCTCCACTCTGGGCTTTCAAACGGTTGCGGAAACCACATAGCTGACCCTATTGCCGAGGACGCAGAATTTTCGTACTTTATATGTAGCAATCCGGAAAAAAGATGAGTGCAACATTAATCAAAAAAAGTTTTTGTACAGCACCATGATTTGAACCGGATCTGCATAAGGGGGGCTTCCCGAATTGCTCCCCTTTTTTTTGCCTACTTGATTTCGCCGTATTTATTCGACTTTCTTCCCAATCTTCACGCAGGCTGTTCCAGAATCTGCCCCTGGCTGAAATCGTTATCGTGTAGGAATTTATGGCAACTCGAGCATACGCAGGCGAGGTTGGTTGTCTCGTGGGTCCCTCCCCGCGAGCGTGGGATTATGTGGTGAACTTCAAGGAACCTTGTATTGCCACAGCCGGGCCGCTGGCATTGGTGTCGGTCACGGGCCATGACCTCGCGCCTGATTTTGGGCGGAATCGAAGAGGTATTGCGGGCTCCAGGTTGGCTGATCATGCAATCACATTGGGCTTTTTCGAATTCCAACGGGCTTAACTTCAACTCTCCCTTGCTGGTCTGGACGGTGGCGTTTCTGCAATCT
>JAHOYV010000104.1 GCA_019038745.1 Gemmatimonadales bacterium | reverse complement strand
ATACGACGGGAGCTGGCTCGCCGGGTCCAAGGCCCCCAGGCGGCCTACAGGGTAGCGATCGAGGCCGACACACAACTCCATGAGGTCCTTGGGCTGTTCCGCAAGGCCGCCACTCTTCCGGAATTGCTGGCCCTGGCTGCGGAGTGGAATGTTGAGCAGATGCGTCAGCTGGCAGCTGATAACCAGGTGGATGCTAGAGAACCTGTCTCCAACTGATTCTCCAATTCAGGGAAGAAACTCGAAGGGGCCCCAAGCGGGCCCCTTCTTCCAACAGACAGCAATGGACAAGGATCCAACCTTGAATCATGTCTTTTTGATCAGGCTTGTCGCTGCCGCGACCATGCCTCCCACTTCGCTCAGGTTCGAGGGAATGATCAGGGTGTTGCCTTCCTTGGCCAGATTGCCGAATTGCTTGATGTACTGTTCGGCAACGCGCAGGTTCACTGCGTCCCCGCCGCCGGGCATCTGAATGGCTTCAGCGATTTTCCGGATTCCCTCAGCCGTGGCCACGGCCACCAGCTCGATCTCCTTCGCCCGACCTTCCGCCTCATTGATGCGTTTCTGCTTTTCACCTTCGGAGTTGGCGATGGCCTCCTGCTTGGTTCCTTCCGCCACGTTGATCTTGGCCTGACGTTCCCCTTCGGATTCGGCGATCGAGGCCCGTTTCTCTCGCTCGGCCCGCATCTGCTTTTCCAGGGCGTCCCGAACAGTCTGCGGCGGATGGATATTCTTGATTTCGTAGCGGGTAATCTTCACGCCCCAAGGGTCGGAGGCCTTGTCGACCGCCTCGATGATGGCGTGGTTGATGGTATCGCGCTCCTCGAAGGTCTTGTCCAATTCCAGCTTGCCGATCTCGGAACGCATTGTGGTTTGTGAGAGCTGGGTGGAGGCAAAAAGAAAATTCTCAATGCCGTAGCTGGCCTTCACGGGATCGATAACCTGCAGGTAGAGCACACCGTCAACCTCAACGGCGATGTTGTCCCGTGTAATACAGTTCTGCGGCGGCACATCCACCGCAACCTCCTTGAGGGAGTGCTTGTAGGACACCCGGTCCATGAAAGGGGTCAGGATGTGAAAACCCGCGCTGAGGGTTTTCGAGTACTTCCCCAGTCGCTCTACGATATAGGCTTTCTTCTGCGGAACGATCCGCGTCGTATTCAACAGGGTGATGATGACCAGCGCCACTATTCCGGCAGCTATTATTGTTCCCGTCATGATTGTCTCCATTCTCGAACGGTGATGGTCACCGTTCGCTTTGCCCAAACACTATCAGGTTCCAGGCTGCTCGGGACGAACCTTCAGATTGATGCCGTCAACCGAAACGATTACAGCCAGGGCCCCCGTGATGATCGGAGTGTCTGAAGTGGCTTTCCACGAGGCACCCTTGAATTCGACGCGTCCGGTGTCATCACCGGGTGCGATGTCGGCAATTACCTTCACCGATTTGCCGGTGAATTCGTCCATGTTTTCATCCGGGTTTTGGGTATTTCCCACATAACCGAAAAAACGTGACCGAAACCTTCGCCTCAGAACGACCAGAAGGACGATGGAGCTGATGGCGAAAGTCATCAGCTGGCTCGTCCAGCCATCGGTCCAGCCCAGCCAACTGGTAAGGGCCGTGATCCAGGCCCCGACCCCGAAGAAGACCAGGATAACGCCCGGAACCATGAACTCGGCCAGGACCAGGGCCAAGCCGGCGATGAACCAGATAAGGAGGGGGTTGAAGGGCATGGAACTCTCCTTGGTGGTCGGTTGGAGAATGATTGTCGATCGGAGGATATAACCAGCAGGAAGGTGGTTTATTCAACAGAAAGTTGTCAGAAAGTTGTCAGGGAGGGGTCCGCTTAACGCAAGCCTGAACCGGGGCCCACACAGCTCCGCTCCATACGACCCAAGTTGAGATCGAGAAAGGAGCCGCCACGCTGTTGGTGACGGCTCCTGTAATAAGGGAGAGACTTCAGGTTTCGACCAAAGGATCAGAATCCCGGTCAAACTACTTCGTTACTACCCTCAAGGCAATGCTTGTCCAGCAATTCCACCAACTTGGCGAACTGGGGTTTGGAGATGAAGTCATCCGCTCCCACATCCACACACTTCTGGGCAATTTGGTCGTTGATCAACGAAGAGAACATGATGACCGGAATATCCCTGAGCATCAAACCGTCCTTGATGTTACGGCACAGGGCCAGTCCATCCATGGCGGGCATTTCGATATCACTGATGACGGCGGCCAAATTCTGCCTTATCGGAGAAGTGCCGGCCTTGTCGGCTTCATGTAATTCGACGATTTTTTTGTAACACAAATCCCCGTTGGCGAAGGAGACTACTCCAGTGTAATTCGACTGGGCAAGCTCATGCTCCACCCGGTTTCTTATTACGGAAGAATCCTCGGCAAGGAAGATTGTGAGGTCCTTACGCGCCTGGAAAAGCGGGTGCGACGTGTCTCCATCGACTGAGAACGCCGCCTGGTTGCCGGGCAGGATCTCGGTCAGGATCTTTTCCATGTCCACAATCAGGACTTCCCGACCCTCGATCTGGATGGATCCCGTGAATTTGCTGTCCGTCTTGCTCAGGAAGGGACTCATGGGATTTATGTCGCCCCAGGAGACCCGGTGGATCCGATTGACCCCATCAACCTGGAAAGCGGTCTTCAGATCATTGAATTCCATGATCAAGACCAGTTTGCTATCCAGTGGATCCGTTTCACCGCCTGCTTCCGGGGCAATGTCGGGTCCCGAACTTTCAGCCACTAGATCCGCCACTTCTTCCACCGTAGAGGGCGGTATGGCGGGAACATCCTCCTCGACCGGATCCCGTAGCTGGAATGCCAGGTCGATCAATGTGATGCAGCTCTCCCGAAAAAGAAGTGTGCCGATTACAGCGGGGTCCGAAAGCTGGATGCGGGTAACCCGCTGAGGATCGAACTGCTCGATGGCTTGGACCTTCAGAACGTTTACCCCGAACGATTGACCGTTCAGGATGAACTCCAGCAGTTCAACTTCGTTTGTGCCCGATTCGAGCAGGATTCCCTCTTTGGCCATTTTTTCTACATCCCATCTAAGGTGTGGTCAGCCGACCAGATTGAATTTTTGCATGACATCTTCCAGCAAGAAACCGTCTTCGCCCGCCAAGTTCAGGAAATGGAATCCAACCTTGAAGTAGGAGGGATTGCTGTCCTGCTTGCACCAAACGGCTTCTGCTTCTAAATCCACGTCGGTCCTGGCCTGAACCATGACCGGCAGAATCAATCTTGCTTTGATGATGTGGCCCTGGTCGTAGGCGTGATCGGTCACCAGCATCATTCCATCGGCGGTGATGTCCACAACCCGGCCCAAGGATTCCCCCGTCTCTGCATCCAGAACCTTAACCAGGTGGGGGGTGTTCTTTCTCGGCCTACGGCGATGTTTTCTCATTGTCAACCTTTCCTGAGTTGAAAGCTTGACCATCACATCGGCACCTGGGAACTTACCTTGAGAAATCTTTACTTGTAATTAGTCCGGGTCAGGAAAGGAGTTCCCTGACAGCCTGGAGCATTTCCTGATTGGTGAAGGGTTTTTTCAAAGTAAGATTTGCTCCGATCAATTTTGCCGAATGCAGGTAGTTCTCCGGTTCAGAGCGGCCTCCGCCGGAAATGGCAATGACTTTCAGAGCGCTGTTCTTGCGTTTCAGGTCCATAATGGTTTCAATGCCGTCTTTTTCCGGCATGATGATGTCCGTGATCACCAGGTCAGCAGGATTCAACTGAAAGATGGCGACCCCGTCCTTGCCGTTGCTGGCTCCCTGCACGTCGTAACCTTCCCGGGACAGAACGCTTTCCAGGTAGTCTCGAACCTCATTATCGTCTTCAATTACCAAAATCCTGGCCACTGGGCTCTCCCTTTCATGGGAATTCGTGGTCCATGTTCGTCAGGAACCGTTCAGTAAATCGTGGACGGCCGCCAGAAGTTCATTGTTGTCGAAAGGTTTGTGAAAAATTCGCGAGGCACCGCACAATTTAGCCGTCTTTAAATAGTTGTCCCGGTTGCCCAGACTACCCCCGGAGATGGCGATGATCTTCAAATCGGGAAATTCCTGGCGTAGGTCGATGATGGTTTCCAGGCCTTCCTTGTGGGGCATTATCAGGTCGGTGATTATCAGGTCCGATGGTGAAGTACGGAAGCTGTGGATCCCCTCCCTGCCGTCACGGGCTTCCCGGACGGTGTGTCCGGCGCGCGATAGAAGGGCATTCAACAACTCCCTGACCTCTGCATCATCCTCAATGACCAGAATTTTCGCCATTTGTTCCAAGTTCTCCCTTCTGACCGATAGTCGAAAAGATGGTTTCCACTTTGCTGCAAAGGGTTTCCTGGGCGAACGGTTTTCTGATCACGGCGGTGATCATCTGCCGGGGGCCGAGTTCCCAATCGGTTTTATCGCTCATGCCTGTGATCAATATCACCGGAAGATCAGGCCTTAGGCTTGTTACTTCGGAGGCAAGTTGCAGGCCCGGAACATGGGGCATTGTCAAATCGGTAATCAGCAGATCAAATGCCCCGGGGTCTTTCCTGAAAAGTGCCAGCGCCTCCCGGCTGTCCCTGATGGCCTTCACGTCATGACCAGCCCGAATCAGGACGGCTTCCCCGAAATCGGCGATGTCCTTCTCGTCGTCCACGAAGAGGATCCGTCCCCGGAACGACGTTTCCGTGCTTTCAGGGACTGTCACTGTGAGACGGTTGAATTCGGTGATTGCCGGCAGGAATACACGGGCCACCGTCCCGCAGCCGGGCTCGCTGGAAATCAGGATTTCACCCTGGTGGGCCACTACGATGCCGTGTACTACCGAGAGGCCCAACCCCGTTCCTTTTCCCACTTCCTTGGTGGTGAAGAAGGGATCGAAAAGCCGGTCCATGACTTCGGGAGTCATTCCACAGCCTGTATCACCGACCAAAATTTCCACCAATTCGAGACCTCTTAGCTTGGCCGGAATTTCCGGCTCAAGGGAGCTCCCAGGCATCAAGTTTATACTGATAGTCAATATTCCGCCAAGGTCCTCCATGGCGTGAAAGGCATTAGTGGCCAGGTTCAGCACGACTTGGCTGATCTGTGACGGGTCGGCCAGAATTTTCGCGTCTCCGGCATTCAGGTCTGCCAGTACCTCGATCGTGGCGGGAATGGTGGGCTTCAGAAAATCGACAGCTTCCTCAACAATGGGTTGGACGGCGACTTCGTAGTATTCATGTTCCTCCCGGCGACTGAACAGGAGGATGCTCTGGACAAGATTCTTACCGCGGCCGGCAGCCTTCAATACCCGGGACAGGTCGTTTTCCAGGGGACCGCCGCTCTCAGCCTGCTCTTTCGCCAGGGTCGTGAATCCAAGTATGGCTTGAAGAATGTTGTTGAAGTCGTGAGCGATGCCGCCGGCCAGGGCACCAAGAGCCTCCATTTTCTGAGCCTGACGAAGCTGGGCTTCCTTTTCCTGGTTGGACAGTTGGGACTGGAGAATCGGAGCCATGTATACTGCCAACGATTCCACGAGGGAGGCGTCCGAAAGGTTGAATCCAAGCGGACGGTTGGCGATGATGATCAGCCCTACTATCAGGTCTCCGATTACGATGGGTATGGCCATGGCGTTGTCCATCTTGATGTGGCCGTCGAAGGGGGGCAGGGGGTTGTTCTGGATGGCGTATTTTCGTCTATCGAACACCTTTCTGAAGAAAGGCGGTAGATCGTCGGGGGCCAGGGCAAATGCTCCCTGGTTTTCCGCCATCGGCTTCCCGTTTTCCAGTCGGCAAGTGGCGGTTATTCTCAACCGGCCCCCATGATCAACTATCCCGAACAGCCCCGTGTCACTATCTGTTATTTCGCACACCATCTTAATGATGTTCGAGTAGATGTCCCTTTCCTGTTCAGTAAGGAAGATTCTGGCGACACGGTTCCGGATTTCCAGGGCAAGTTCCGCTTCCTTGCGAATGGTGATGTTCCGGTGGGTGCCGGCCATTCGGGTTGGGTTTCCCTGAGTGTCTCTCTCCACTATCCGTCCCCGGTCCAGAATCCAGAGGTAATGACCCTTGCCGTGGCGTAGCCGCAGTTCCGATTCGTACTGCGCGGTCCGTCCGTTCAGGTGGTCATGCAACGTATTGTGCGCCCGATCAAGGTCCCCCGGATGTATCAGCTTCTCCCAGGTGTTGATGCCCGGTTTCAGGTCAGCCAATTGATAGCCCAGCATTTTGGCCCAGGCTTCGTTATACACTATATCGCCCGATTGGATATTCCAGTCCCAAAGGCCGTCTTGGGCCGCGTCCATTGCCAATTGCAGGCGTTCCTGGCTGGCAAGCAGATCCCGATGGGTTTCCTTCAGGTCTGTCAGGTCCTGGAAGAAGGTCAGTAGCGTTGGCTTGCCCTCGAATTCAATTCTGGTGGTTGTTATGCTGATGTCTTTGGTGGTGCCGTCGAGCATGAGGATCTGGATGTCCATCAAGGGAGTGTTCCGGCCGGTAAGCCAGACGGATTCCATACGCTGGGATATTGAATCCTTGAATTGGGGAGGGATGAAGTCCATTACCGACACGTCCCTGAAACGGTCGAAATTGGAGACCTTGAACAGATCCAAGGTGGGCTGGTTTGCAAAGACAATTCCCTTTTTTCGGTGGGCAACGATGCAGGCTGGAGAGGTTTCAACGAGAGTTTTGTACCGGTTTTCGCTGGCTTCCAGCCGATCCTGGGCCATTTTAAGTCGTCTTAGATCGCGCCTGCCGGCCAGAGTAACGGCCAGGACGGAAATTATAAATAGAACCAGCATGAAAAATTCATGCGGAGTCGGGTGGAACAGGTTTTCCATGAAGCTGTTGTCGTTGAAGAAAAGAGAGTCGATCCAGGCATGAATAATCAAGAATAATGGGATCGAAGGAATAGAAAACCAGGTGAATGTGCGGCGATAAGGCACAGGCAACCTCTATGTCGCACCTGAGCAGGAACGGGCAGGGCGAGGAGTGGAAACAGCCAAGTGACGGGACATGACCCCGCTTTCTCAGCATATCGTAGCCGAGGCTTGTCCTGCCGTCAATAGTCTCGGGTTTTCAAGTAAGGTGGAAAATGACTCGGGTCTACATGAGGTTGTGAATCAATCGGGGATTTTTCCCCCTTTCTGACTGACTCGGAAACACCCTATGAATATCTAAATAAAATGGTCTGGCCTCTTGGACGGACACCCGGCATAATGATCCCATGAATACTGAGTTTTCCCCCGACAATCCCCTGTTTATCCTGGCCGTTCTTCTGGCTTTCGGGGCGCTGTGTGGCCAACTGGCACGACGGGTTCACTTGCCCTCGGTTACCGGCCAGATCCTGGCGGGCGTCATCCTGGGGCCTTCGGTGATGGGCGTTTTCGGCCACGAAGCGGCCAATAGTTTGACTCCGATAGTCCATTTTGCCCTGGGTTTGATCGCTGTAGATATTGGGACGCATCTGCATCTTCGCCGGCTACGCAACAGCTTCCAAAGGTTGGGGATTCTGCTCCTGTTGGAGGCCACGGCGATTCCCCTGTTCGTGTACCTGGCCCTTGTCTTCGGGGCCCGAACCGACTGGACGGTGGGAGCCCTTTTCGGGGCTCTGGCAATCGCCACGGCTCCTGCCACGGTGTTGTCCATAGTCAAGGAAACCCGCTCCAAGGGTGTGTATGTGCGGACCCTGATAGCGGCCGTGGCCCTGAACAACATCGCTTGCATCACTCTGTTCGAGATGGCCTATTCCGCGGTGGGAATCACTCTTGACCCCGTCGGCGGCGGCACCGGCAACAGTGTGCTGTTGGCTCCCCTGATCCAACTGGGAGGGTCACTGGTACTTGGGGTCGTCGTAGGCAGCGCCCTGCTGTTTGCCACGCGGCATGTTCACAAAGTGGAGCAACTGACAACTGTTTCGATCATCGCCCTGTTTCTGACTTCGGGGGCGGCTGATCTTCTGGGTCTGTCCAATCTCCTGTCCTGCCTCTTTTTGGGCGTCACGATGGTGAACCTCGCCCCGGAAAAGGAAGAGATCGGGCATCGTGTCTTTGCAAATTTCGAACCGGCGGTGTTGGCGATCTTCTTCACGCTGGCCGGTTTGGATCTGAATTTTGGATTTTTGGCTTCCGGTTGGCCCCTGGTGGCCTTGTTTGTTTTTTCCCGGATCGTAGGCAAGATCGTGGCCGGTTTCCTGGCCATGCGGATGGCGGGGGCTACGGAGAATGTTCGGCGTTTTCTCGGCCTGGGTCTGATCCCACAGGCAGGAGTGGCCGTGGGGTTGCTTTTACAGATCCGTGACAATCCCCTTTTTGATTCCATGAGTCAGATGATCCTTGCCGTCGGTGTAACCGCCGTGGCGGTCAACGAGATCATTGGTCCCATCACCACTCGCGTGGCGTTGGCCCACAGCGGGGACCTGGGCAAGGACAGGCCTCGGCTGATCGATTTCATCCACGAGGAGAATATCGCCACCGATTTTCAGGCCGAGTCGAAGGAAGAAGCGTTGGGCAAGTTGGTGGACCTGTTGATTTCCAGCCATGGGCTTCAGATCGACCGCCAGGAATTTTTGGAAGGGGTTTTGGCTAGGGAAAAGGTCATGTCCACCTGTATCGGCAGGGGCTTGGCGGTGCCTCACGGCAATTTGGCTGCGGGAGAGAATTTTGTGGGTGCCATGGCCGTTAGCCGTCGGGGGCTGGACTTTGGAACACCCGATGGAATGCCCTTGCGCTGTTTGGTCCTTTTGGCGGTTCCGCCGGAGGAGAAGGGACGTCACTTGGAGGTTCAAGCGGTGTTGGCCCGGGCCATCGGGGGGAATTGGAGCCTCCAGATCCAGTTGTACAATTCCCAAAGCCCGGCCCACGTCTACGAGATTTTGCACGCCGAGGAATTCGAGGACTTCAACTATTTTCTGCAGGCGCCGGTTGAAACAAAATCCTAGAGATTTCGTTATCCCGGCCTGTCAGTGCATCGTTCAAAAAAATGGGGAAGGGATCATCATCAAAGCCAACCGAAGCCAAACCAGGATCGAGGTCAAGGATCTTACCTTCGCCTACCTGCGGGACCCGGTGCTCAAAGGAGTGAATTTCACTCTTGAGCCGGGAGCAGTGGGTCTGCTGGGGCCCAACGGATCCGGAAAAACAACGTTGTTGCGGTGCTTGTTGGGACAAGTGCCGCTGGTCACGGGCCAGATCTCCGTGCTGGGGTGTGACATGGCACGGCACGCCCGTCTGGCCCGGTCAGGGCTGGGTTGGATGCCCGAACGGGGAGGCATCATCCCCGGAGTCAGCGGCGTAGGTCTGGTGGCCTATCTCGGAGAGCTGTCGGGCATGCCGGCCAGGGACGCCATGCAGAGGGCTCACGAAGTACTGCATTACGTGGGCCTTGCGGACGAACGCTACCGCAAGTGCGATGACTACAGCCAGGGTATGAAGCAGCGCCTGAAGCTGGCTCAGGCCCTGGTTCACGATCCGGTCTGGCTCTTCCTGGACGAACCTACCAGTGGTTTGGATCCCCAGGGTCGTGTGTCGGTGCTGGAATTGATCCGAGATCTGGCCTGGAACAAGGGAATGGGTGTGATCCTCTCTACCCATCTCCTGGCGGACGTAGAAGCTGTGTGCAACGAGATTCTTGTTCTCAAGCAGGGGGAGTTGCTTTCACGGCAAACAATCGATACCACCGGTGTGGATCCTCACCAGGTATTTGAAGTGGAGGGGTTCGGGAACGAGGAGGCCTTCCTGGCCGGCTTGCAGGAGTTGGGCGCTGAAGTGTCCGTGGACCAGCGCCTGTTGCTGGTCACTATGGATCTGTCGAATCTGGATGGAGCCGGTGACGGGAAATCCCTGACGCCCACGATGGGAGTCAACGCGATCCTGAGGGTCGCCGCCGACAACGATTATGCTCTGCGCCGGCTGCGTCGCCGGCCGGTTACCTTGGCCGAGGAATTTTATCGCATGGTGGAGGCCTGATGTATGCCAGTTTATGAACGCGGTTACGCCCACTGGGAACCCTCAGGCCGCAAGGCCATGCCGGCTTGGCTTGTCATCGCCAAGCGGGGCATATCAGAACCCTTGAAACGTCGGTGGATCCTGCTGCTGGTGCTGATGGCCTGGGTGCCGGCCATCGTCAAGGGTGGAATCATTTACTTCAAATTGAAGGCCGGTAACCTGGCCGACCTGTTGGGAGGGGGCTGGGCCAGTATCGAGCCCGAAGGATTCCTGTCCTTCATAGAGGGTCAGCGGTTTTCGGTGTTCGTGCTGTTGGCCATCATCGGTTCGGGATTGATCGCCAGCGATCGACGCGACAACGGGCTGTCCCTGTACTTCTCCCGTCCCTTGGGACTGGCGTCCTATATTCTGGGCAAGATGCTGATCGTGGTGTTCTTCTATTGCCTGGTGACGCTGTTGCCGGTCTACGTCCTTAGTCTTTTCTCATACCTGATCGCGCCGGAATCAACCGGGATGCAGACACTGCTTTTGATCCCCTTGCGGGCGACGGTTTATTGTTTGCTGGCCGGATCCAGCATGAGCCTGGTCCTGCTCGCCTTTTCGTCGATGGGCAACCGCTCCATCTTCGTGATGGTCTGGTGGACGATCATGGTTTCGGGCACGGAGACAATCAGTGCCATCGCCCAGGGTCTGGGCCGGGACGCATTGCAGGTCGTGAATTTTCTGGGCCAATACCATAACGCGGCAGCCTGGCTGTTCTCCTCGGATCCTCGCCTGGGTGTTTCCCCCGGCGTCAGTCTTTTGGTCGTATGTGCCTGGACTGTGGGCGCGATATGGGTGCTGCGCACCCGCATCCGTCCGGTGGAGGTTGTCTCATGACGGGCGCGGGTATCAACCCCACAGTTGGTTCGGCTACGACCAGGATCAGCGCCAATCGCGTAGGCAAGTGGTTCGGCGAAGTAATCGCGGTGAACAACTGCACCCTTAATGTGGGTAACGGAGTGGTCGGTCTGCTGGGGGCCAACGGGGCGGGCAAATCCACCCTTTTCAAGATGCTGGCCGGTCTCATTGAGCCCAGCCACGGTTCGGTCCGCGTTTTCGGCTCTCGCCTGCGTGATGAAGTGGGCTGGTTCCGCAGGGTGGGATTCTGTCCCGAGAGTGATGCCCTACCGGATTGGATGACCGGCCGGGAATTTCTCTCCCTGATGCTCCGTCTGATGGGCTATGACAAGGTGGAAGTGAATCGGCGGGTCGACTATTGGTTGGACCGTTTCGAACTGACCGGCGACGCCGGACGTCGTTTGGGTGGCTACTCCAAAGGCATGCGACAGAAGACCAAACTGGCTCAGGCGCTCGCCCACGATCCGGATGTGATTTTTCTGGACGAGCCGCTTAACGGCATGGATCCCGTATCCCGAAAACAGTCCATCGACTTGGTGCGGGAACTGGGTGAGGCGGGGCGTACGGTGATGGTATCCAGCCACATCCTCCCGGAAGTGGAATCCATGACCAGCCAGATCATTCTTATCGACCGGGGTAAGGTTTTGGCCGAGGGCAGCGTCACTGAGATCCGGGACAAGATCCCAGAGCACCCGACTACGGTGGCCCTGGAATCGGCGAACCCACGCAGGTTGGCCGCCTTCCTGATCGGGCGGGAACACGTGGTGGGTGTAGAGGTGGATGAGCGCGGTCGGGTAGTTGTGCGCACCGATCACGCGCTGGGATTCTATCGGGCCTTGCCTGCCTGGGTGCTGGATAACGAGCTGGCATTGGAAGAAATTATGACCCTGGATGACAGTCTTGAGGCTGTGTTCCAGTATTTGACGGAGCACTGATTGGTCCGATCACGATCCGAACCGAGGTCCCACCTTAGGGGCCGGACTGGGAAAGCCATGACCGAGGTGACCAAGGATAAGACGATTCCTGCCGGGCAGTACCTGGAAATGCCTGCGCCCATGCCCAGCCTGGGCGCCATCCTCTGGATAGCATGGTTTTCCTTCCGCGAGATGGCTCGCCGTCGGCGCTTGATTTCCCTGGGCCTGATCAATCTGTTGCCGGTGATGGTAGTGGCCTCGATCCGGATCTGGTTTCCCGACGAGGGAATTACCGCCCAGCAACAGCTTGCGAGCCTGAGCCACGACACTTTCATTACTTTTTTGATTCCGATAGTGGCCCTGGCCGTTGGGGTCTCGGCCATTGGTGAGCAGGTTGAGGATGGAACCATCGTTTTCATGTGGACCCGGCCCATTCGGCGGCGGGCCATTTTTCTGGGCCGACTTCTGGCAGCCCAGACGGTTTCCTGGCTCCTGCTGTCGTTGTCCCTGGTTCTGTGCTTCATAGTGATGGTCAGCGAGGGACCCCAGATTATTACCTGGGAGTTCCTGCGGCTGTATTTCCAGACGTTCCTGATCATTGGTCTGGGGACTTTCACTTACGCTGCCTTGTTTGCAACCATGGGCACATTCTTCAAGAAACCCGTCCTGCCGGCGATTATCTTCGCCTTCGGGTGGGAGAATCTGGTGGCCAATATCCCGGCCAGGATCCAGGAATGGAGCCTGAGCTTTCATTTGCAGAACCTGGTGGATAGGCCGCCGGTTGATACCACTGATCTGCCGGGAATTCTGGGCGCCCTGTTGGCCACCGTGATCCAAAGGGATCCGGTCCCCAAGCTGCAGTCTATTGCTGTTCTGCTGGTTGTGATGGTTGTGGCAACGATTCTCGGAATTTGGCTTCTCCGCCAAAAAGAGATCGAGAAATAGACTTGAGTAGAGGGAGTCGGTTATTACACGTGGGTTTTTCGGCAGACCTACTCTGGAAGTGGCCCGGGAACTCATTGGAGTGGTTCTTCACGTTCGGAGTCGGGATGGGGAATGCAGTGGGCGGATCGTGGAAGTGGAGGCCTACCTGGGTCGGGATGATGCGGCCTCCCATGCCTGGCGGGGACCTACGCCTCGAAGCAAGATCATGTTTGGTCCGCCAGGTACGGTTTATATCTATCTCATCTACGGGATGCACCACTGTCTGAATCTTGTTACGGAAAAAGAGGGCGAGGCGGGAGCGGTTCTGATCCGGGCTATTGAACCTTTGACGGGATTGGAGTTGATGGCCGGCCGCAGGGGAGTTGGCCCGGGACCCGGTCGAAATCTTCAACTTTGCTCCGGACCCGGCAAGCTGGGTCGCGCCTGCGGTCTCGATCTGGGTTGGAACGGTTTAGCCCTCAGTCGGGGGCCTGGAGGGAAAGAATTACCGGGCTGCATTTGGCTGACAACCCCCCGGGAAAGGATGGGTCGGGTGGAATCCACCCCCAGGGTCGGCATCCGCAAGGCGGTGGATCTCCGTTTCCGATTCATCGATCCGGCCAGTGCCTGCCTGAGCTGCTGAATCGCTCCAATAATGTCCAACCATTCCAAATTTTCACCCATCTGCGGATTGACACTCCAGGTTGACACAGTTAGGATGGGTAAGGATTAAATTCCCCGGGAAAGGCCTTTGCCCGGGGCTTCTTTTTTTAATACTCCGTTGTCGGCGGAGCCCAACCTTGGAGGCATCCATGCCCAGAATTATGACCCTGACCCCGACCCTGGCTTGGCTGCTTGTTCTTCTGCCGGCCATCTGCCTTGGGCAGACCTATCTGGATCTGGAGAATCAGATTCAGGAGTTCACGTTGGACAACGGTGTGCACTTCATCGTCCTGGAAAACCATGATGTGCCCGTCTTCTCCTTCCAGACTTTAATTGATGTTGGCAGCGCCAATGAAACCCGGGGCATCACCGGTATTTCACACATTTTGGAGCACATGGCCTTCAAGGGCACTAATGATATTGGCGGCAACAACAAGAATATGGAACGCAAGGCCATGGCGGCCGAGGACGAAGCCTTTGAGGCCTTCAAGCACGCCCGCCTGGTCCTGGTCCCCAAAATCGAAGTCGCCCAGGTCAAACTGGATCGCAAGACCCGGGGCCTTCCCGCCGAGCGGCAGGAATTCTTTCAGAAGGTTTCCAGCGCTATGCATGGAACTGGCGCCGAGATCGCCGTCAAGGATGGTCAGGTAATCATCGCCCATGACCTCGGCACGGAGGAAGAGAAGATCGACAACTTCGATCTGAACGCGGACGAAATCGAACTGGTCAACTTCTTCATGAGCGAGATCAAGCCGCTGGAAGAGGAGTTCGCGGCCCGCGAGCAGGACTTCGAGGATGCCAAGGACGCCGCCCGTGAATTCGTCGTGACCAATGAATTCGGTCAGGTCGTGGAGGAGAACGGCGGCAACGGGATGAATGCGGGCACCGGCACTGATTTGACGATGTATCACTATAATTTCCCCAGCAACCGTCTGGAACTGTGGGCTTATCTTGAGGGCAACCGCATGTCGGACCCGGTGCTCCGAGAGTTCTACACCGAGAAGGACGGCCCCGTCACCGAAGAACGCCGCAGCCGTACCGACAACAACCCCATGGGACGTTTGCTCGAGATATTCCAGAACCAGATGTTCATGGCCAACGGTTACCATCATTCGACCATCGGTTACATGTCCGACATTCAGAACATCAGCCGGGCCGACTGCCAGGCCTACTTCAAGAAGCACTACCACGGCGGCAACATGGTCGTCGCCCTGGTGGGCGATATTTACCTGGAGGACGTCAAGAAGTACGCCAAGAAGTATTTCAGCGACATCCCAGCCGGCCAGCCTAGCATGATTGAAACTTTCGAACCGAAGCAGCTGGTGGAAAAGCGTCTGATCATGACCGATCCGGCTCAGCCTTTGTTCGCTGTGGGGTACCATATCGAGAACGGGATGCATCCTGATTGGCCCGTCTACGAAGTGATCGCCGATGTTCTGGGCCAGGGCCGGACCAGTCGCTTGAACAAGAGCCTGGTCAAGGAACAGAATATCGCCGTTTTCGCCCAAAGTTTTGCGGGTTACCCGGGAGATAAATACCAGACGAGTCTGTTGGCATTCGCCATCCCGGTCAAAGGCAAGACGGGCTATGACCTGGAGAAGGCAATTTACGAGGAAATTGATCGGATTGTCGAGGAAGGTATCACCACTGATGAACTGTCAGCCGTCAAGCAGCGCACTCGCGCCAACTTCATTCGCGGTTTGCGCAGTAACAGTGGCATGGCTGGGCAGTTGGCCGGTTTTCAGACCTCGACAGGAAACTGGCGCAATCTGTTTCACCAGGTTGAGGAGATCGATTCCGTAACCTTGGACGATGTCAAGCGGGTCGCCGCCGAGATCTTCGTCAAGTCCAACCGCACCGTCGCCATTATCGAAACCGAAGAGGATTCCTAAGCCGGAACCCCCATGCCCGTCCCTGGACAGGGACCGGCTTTGAAAGGAATTGGAAATGATTAGAATGAACAGGGTCTTGGTCTTGGGCCTCCTGGTGGTCCTGGTCGCCTCCGTCGCCTTGACGGGACCGGCGGTAGCAAAGAAGAAGTGGGAAAAAATTGAGATTCCCGAGCTGAATGAAGTCAAGATGCCTGCCTTCGAGCGGGTGGAGCTGGATAACGGCATGATCGTTTATCTAGCCGAGGACCACAAATTTCCCCTGGTGGAATTAAGCGCCACAATTGATGCGGGCAGTATCTACGAACCTGCCGACAAGGTCGGTCTGGCCAGCATGACCGGTGAAGTCATGCGCTCCGGCGGTACCGTTACCACCGATGGTGACGCCCTGGACGAAATGATTGAGGCCCGCGGCATGAGGGTGGAAACGTGGATCGGGAATACCGATGGCGGGGCCTACCTGTCGGTCATGAAGGAAGACACCGCCCTGGGCATGGAATTGCTGGCGGACATTCTGATGAACCCGGCGTTCCCCGAAGACAAGATCAAACTGGCGAAGGAAAGCCAAAAGGCCGGCATCAGCCGTCGCAACGACGACCCCATGACCATCGCCCGCCGGGAGGCCATGAAGGCGGTCTTCGGCGCCGACCATGAGTTGGCCAGGCACACTGAGTACGCCACCATCGCCTCGGTTACCCGGGATGACATGTTGGCCTTCCACGCCGACTGGTTTCATCCGGACCGCATGTACCTGGTCGTGATCGGCGATTTCGACAGCAAGGAGATGGTCAACCTGATCGAAAGCTCCTTCGCAGGTTGGGAAAAAGCCACCAAGGTTCTGCCGGCCGATCCCGAGATCCCCGAATTTCCGCGCACCGTCAACGTGGTGAACAAGGAAGATCTGACCCAAACCACCGTGATTATGGGCCATAACGGCATCCGGGCCGATAGCCCGCACTACGCGGGTGTGTTGGTTGGAAATCGCATCCTGGGCGGCGGATTCGCTACCCGCCTGTTCAACGAGGTTCGCAGCCGCCAAGGGCTGGCCTATTCCGTGGGTAGCCGATCCGGCACCGGATTCCGCTTCCCGGGTTTGTTTATGGCCTTCACCATGACCAAGAGCGAATCCAGCCAGAAAGCCACCCAGGCCATTCTGACCGAGATTCAAAGAATGCGTACCGAGGAAGTCACCGATGAGGAACTGGAGCGCGCCAAGGACGGAATCCTGAACTCCGAGGTCTTCAGCTATGACACGAAGCGCGAGATCCTGAACCGCATGGTCATGTTCGAGCGCTACGGCTACGCCCCGGATTTTTTGAAGAAGTACCAGGAATCGGTCAAGAGTATGACCAAGGCCAAGGTGCTGGAGGCTGCCAAGGCGGTGTGGCACCCGGACCGGATGACTATCCTGGCCGTGGGAGCCTACAACGACTGGGATAGCGATTTCTCATCCTTCGGCCCGGTGACCATGGTAGATATTGAAATCCCGGAACCCGCTCTGGAAATTCCCGACGCCACGCCGGAAAGTCTGGCCCATGGCAAGGAACTGATGACCCTCTGCGCAGAGGACTGTGGCGGGGTGAAGAAGTTCAAGGCCCTGAAATCCCTATTCATGGTCAACTCCATGGATGCGACCATTCAGGGCATGGACCTGACCTTCACCACCGAAAAGAGTATCCGGTATCCTGGTTACTCCCACTACCTGCTCAAGACTCCCTTCGGGAATCAGACAACGGTTCTGGCCGGAGAAAAGGGCTGGGCCAGCGGCACGCAGGGAGTGCAGGACCTGGAGGGAGAACAACTGCAGGCCGCCAAGGATGAACTGAAGACCGACACCATAGGAATCTACCGCAATCTGGATAAACTGAAGTGCCAAGCCCTTGTCCCTACAAAGGTTGATGGAGTCCCCTGCAACCCTGTCCACATCTCGGGGATTGGCGACGACTACCGCATCGTATTCCTCCGTGCGGACAACAACCGGGTGTTCATGGTGCAACAGCCAGGCATGTCCCCGATGTCGGGAGCCCCTGTGACACAGAAGATGTACATCGACGAGTACATGGAAATCGAATGGTTGACCACAGCCAAGAAATTACGCCTACTGTACGACGATGAACTGTTCGGCAGCATTACCGTAACTGAGGTCAAAATCAATCCGCAGCTGGATGGTAGTTTGTTTGTGAAATAACAATGAAGTTGAGGGATTAGGAATATCGCCCGGGGCGGGTGACCTGTCGGTCGCCTCCCCGGTCGAGGACCGGTTGGAGGACAGTGGAAGGTTTATTTGGGCGATTGTAGATTTCGGAGAAAAATTTATAGCTGCTTCACGGTCTACCTGAGCAAATTGATGAAGTGCGCGAGCTTCGACTTGTCTCAGGGTATGTCGCCTGTGAAGCAGCTATTTAACGAATAATAACATATTTGGTCATGTCTTGCCTAGAAAATTTTTTGTTTTGGTGACAATTATGTTGTGGCTTCGAAATTGTGTCTGGCGGGAAACTCTAGGGATTATTGATCTATTACTTTGCTGATTTGATACAAAGGTCGCTGAAATGGGGTTGTTTTTGGGCAGACACAATTTCGAAGCCACAACCATCTGAATAAGAAATCTTGATCAGGGGTATTGGGGACGGAGCCGGCAAATGAAACCAGATCAAACGCCCAACGTAACATGCAACCTGCCGGATCCCCCGTCCCCAATGACGGATCAATCAACCGGCCGGAGGAGGAAACATGTTTTTGATCGAAGCTATTATCGTCCTGTCCATTCTGATGGTAATCCTGAGCGTGGGGTTGTTAATTCTGAAATTTGCTTTCGCCATGGTTTTGCTCCCCTTCAAGTTGCTGTTTTTCCTCACGAAGGGTTTGCTGGCGTTGGTAATCGTTGTGCCTCTCCTGCTGATAATAGGAACGTTGGTGACTGCAGTTTTGCCGCTGGGAGCCTTACTCTTTCTGCTGCCTTTGCTGATTCTGGGCGGTTTGGTCTGTTCCGTGATTGGGTGCTGAGAACCCGTCTGTCGCTGTGGCGGAAACCGGTTTGGTTTTGTCTTGCCGGACCGGCAATTCTGCTGTTGCTGCTATTGGGTGTTCTGCCTGATCCCGTGATTGCTGCGTCCTCCCTGGAACCGGATCTTCGCTCCCATACGTGGTCAACCGTACAGAGGTTGGCTCTTGAGGCGGGCTTCTTCCCTCCGCTTTACCAGCCCGTATCGGAACAGGAACTGGCCGAAATGCTGGTCGAAATCCGGGCTGTCGTCGAGGGGGATGACTCGCTGGCCTTGGCCGATGCGGGGGAGCAGGCTTCCCTGTTGGATCTGGAAACTCGATATGGTTCGTCGAACAGGTTCGACTGCAGCGGTTATAGAGCGTCCGGCCGGCTGATTCTGGGTTTTTTCGAACTGGGGGATCCGGTGGTTGGGGAGGCTGGGCTGGCCTTTGCTCCGGGCTGGAACGCGGCACTGGAATCGTCGTTGGCCTGGACCGGTTCACGGGCCTGGGCTGCGGTGACACCACGCTGGCGGGGGCGCCTACTGGCTGCCGGTGTCGATTTTGGGGGTGACCCCGATTCCACCGATCCCTTGACTTGGCCCGGCTGGAGAATCCCTACTGGGAAGGCACAGGTTAGGTCTGCCCGTCTGGGTGACGGGAACTGGGAATTGGATCTGCCCCGTGCAATGGCCGGGATTCAGTTGGGCAACTGGGCCCTGAATGCCGGTTATGCGCCCCGAAAAACCGGAGTAGGAGTGAATGGGGCCCTGGCAATGGATTCAGGTGGGAAATCATTTCCTGCAGGGACTTTGAGGCGAACCAGACCGTTCACCTGGAGTGGTCCGATCCGGCGACTGGCCCCGCACGATCTGTTATTTCGCGTTGGGGTGCTTACGGAGCGGGAAGTCAATTACAGTACCGACTGGGGCCCAAGGAGTCGGGAGGCGAGGCCCTGTTTTTTTCAGTGGTTGCTGGGTTGGGAGGTCACCCCCTGGCTCCGGTTCTCGATGGAGCATACGGCGATGGCTGCCGCCGAGGATGAATCTCTCTGGCTGGATCTACCCCAGATCAATTTTCCTCTCCTGGGTACGACCTGGAGCGAGTATTACAGTGGCCCAGTGACGGACAGGATTTTCAATGTGCAGCTGGAAACCCGCTGGCGGAAGGCACCATGGCGCGTGTTACCCCGGCCTGCGGGCCGTCTGTACTGGCAGTACGGCGGGACGGATCTTAATCGTAAAGGGCCGTTCCGTATGATACCGGAACTATCGATTCAAGCCTTGGTGGCCGGTTTTGAATTAGTCAGCCCGCGCTGGGATTTGGGCTTGGAATACTGCGAGTTGGAGGATCATTCCGTCCTGTGGTACAGCAACGGTGGTTTTCCCGAGGGTTATTCACAGGACGGTTGGTTATTGGGGCATTCCCTTGGTGGATCAGGGGAAAGGACCGCCGGCCAAGTGCGATACCGCCCATCGGGGAGGGCAGTGGAGACAGGTCTGCGCCTGAGCTGTTCGACCTGGGGTTTAAAAGGCCGTACCCCCGGCACGGGCAGGCAGGAAAGCGTAATTTTGAGCTGCCGACGACTGGCTGATGCCGCGCCCTCAGGGGATAGGCATGTCCGCTGGCGGTGGGAAGTTTCCCTGGAATGGCTGAATGAGGAGGCTGATCCGAAAGCCTTCACCGAACACATTGCTGCCGAGACAACTGAAGAGCGCACATGGTGGCGCCTCACGTGCAAACTGCCGCTTAACTAGACACGGTCTTCTGAACCTGGATTAACCTGCTCGTTTCTTCATGCTGATTGTAAGTTGGAAAACCGCCACGGGTTCGTCGCCCAATTTGTCGGGCACAGTGGCGATGACTGCGACGGTGTCTTCTTCCCTTTCTCCGCTCTGCTCTGCGAGGTCCAGCAAATCGCCCATTTTTCGGCCGTCGATACAAGTGAAAACGGTTGGCCCCTCGGCCCGCTTGAGAAACTCGGCCTGGAAATCCTTGAACAGGAAGGTCACTCGGGAGCGCCGGAACCGGATCAGGTTCATGGCGATCAGGCCGCCGGCCAGGTCGGCCCCGATGCACAGGGCTCCGAAGTACATGCTGCGCAGGTGGTTTTTCGCCAACCAGGTCAGGGGGATGCGGAGCACGCAGCGTTCAGCGTTCGCCTCCATCACGGTGGGGCGCAACAGGGCTATGAGTGGAATCTTGGTCCAGGCGAACATCCACAGGGACCAGGTTGCCTTCAGCATTTTCCTTCTCCTATGATTCGGGTTTTGTCGAATAATCCGGGCAATGTCTGCAGAGATTCACTGAGCATGATGGCTGATCCTCCGCTCGGCGGCAAGGGAGCCTTTCGAATGGCCTTTTTCCTGCCGTGCCGGGCTGCCTTGTGTTAAATTAGTCGCTTGTAACGACTCTCCCATCGCAAAGGAAGCACAGGATATGTCCAAGAAGCAGGATGCCGATCTTCAGCCTGAAATTTATCGCCCGGAAAACCATGTCCGAATCGTGACGGCGACCTCGTTGTTCGACGGGCATGATGCCGCAATCAACATTATGCGCCGGATCCTGCAGGCCAGCGGCGCCGAAGTGATTCATCTGGGTCACAACCGCTCGGTGAGGGAGATCGTCGACTGTGCCATCCAGGAGGATTCGCAAGGGATCGCGATTACGAGTTATCAGGGCGGCCACGTGGAGTATCTGAAGTATATGTTCGATCTGCTCAAGGAGGCTGAGGCGAATATCCGGATTTTCGCCGGTGGCGGGGGAACCATTTTACCCCAGGAGATCGATGAGTTGCACGAATACGGCATTGCCCGGGTCTATTCTCCCGACGATGGGCGGCGGATGGGCCTGCAGGGCATGATCAACGACGTTTTGCAGCAGTGCGATTTTCCAGTGGGGGTTGCTCCAACGAGGAAGGCTCTCCAGAGCGGGGAACTGGCGGAAAAATTGTCTGGATTGGCGGAGCGGGATCCCGGGGCGCTGGGCCGGTTGATCTCGGTGGCGGAAAACCATCCGGATCACAGTGAAGATTTGATGTCCGCGGTTCGAGAAGCGGGGACGAAGATTTCGGCCGGCAAGATTATTCCGGTGCTGGGTATCACCGGCACGGGCGGGGCCGGAAAATCCTCCCTGGTGGACGAGCTGATTCGCCGTTTTTTGGATGATTTCAGTGACAAGACCGTGGCCATCGTGTCCGTTGACCCATCCCGCAGGCGCAGTGGCGGGGCTTTGCTGGGTGACCGTATCCGAATGAACGCCATCGGGGAATCCGGTGCGAATCCCATTGATCATCCCCGTGTGTTCATGCGTTCGCTGGCCACACGACAGTCGAATCTGGCCTTGTCGAAGTATGTGAAGCAGAGCATCGAGATCTGCAAGGCGGCCGGTTTCGACCTGGTGATCGTCGAGACCAGCGGCATTGGTCAGAGCGACACCGAGATTACCGAACATTCGGACATTTCGCTGTACGTCATGACCGCTGAATACGGTGCCGCCACGCAGCTCGAGAAAATCGACATGCTGGATTTCGCCGACCTGATCGCGATCAACAAGTTCGACCATCGCGGTTCGTTGGATGCCCTGCGCGACGTGCGCAAGCAGTACCGACGCAACCACAACCTCTTCGACACTGCGGACGAGGATCTTCCGGTCATCGGGACTATCGCTTCCCAGTTCAATGACCCGGGTATGAATGCCCTTTACAAGGCGGTCTTGGGCCAGATCGTCGAGAAGAGCGGGGCAGATCTGGAATCCGAATATGTGGTCACTGCTGCCATGAACAAGCGGGCCTACGTGATTCCCCCCGAGCGTGTGCGGTACCTGGCTGAAATCGTCGAATCCAGCGACGAGTTCAACCGATTCGTTTCGGAGCAGTGTACCCTGGCCGGCCAGATGTACCAGGTGCAGGGGACGATCGAACTGTTGCGACGGAATATCGGCAAGAAAAGTGTTGAAGTGGTTGAGCCGAACCAGAGCCTAAAGGAAGAGCGGGCCGTAGTAACGGCCGTGGAGCACGTTGCGGGAGAACCCGATTACCTGAAGGACCTGGTCGATATTTTCAACGAGCTGGAGCGGGCCCTGCACAAGGATTGTCTCGATATGTTGCGCGGGTGGCCGGCCATGTTGCAGCGCTATCGGGCGGACAAGTACGTTTTCCAGGTACGGGACAAGACCATCGAACAGGATCTTTGCACCGAGTCCCTGAGCCGAACCCGTGTACCCAAGGTTTGTCTGCCAAGGTACGAAGCCTGGGGCGATATCCTGCGCTGGCTTTTGACCGAGAATGTGCCTGGTTTTTTCCCTTTCGCCGCTGGGGTGTTTCCCCTCAAACGAGTCGGCGAGGATCCGACCCGCATGTTCGCCGGCGAGGGGGGACCCGAACGAACCAACCGCCGCTTTCATTACGTGTCCGAGGGTATGCCCGCGGCTCGTCTGTCGACGGCCTTCGATTCGGTGACGCTTTACGGCCAGGACCCTGCCGAGCGACCGGATATCTACGGCAAGATCGGCAACAGCGGCGTCTCGATCGCCACCGTGGACGACGCCAAGAAACTGTACAGCGGTTTCGATCTGGCCGCTCTGACGACCAGTGTTTCGATGACCATCAACGGCCCGGCTCCGATGATGCTGGCTTTCTTCATGAACGCCGCGATCGACCAGGGCTGCGAGAAGTATATCAAAGCCAACGGGTTGGAAGATGAGGTCCATGCCAGGATTGAAGCCATCTTCAAGGAAAAAGGGCTGAATCGACCGGAGTACCGGGGCGACTTGCCTCGGGGCAACGATGGTCTTGGCCTCATGCTACTGGGTGTAAGCGGCGACGAGGTTTTGCCGGCTGAAGTGTATCGGAAGATCAAGACCGAAACGATGAGCTCCGTACGCGGGACGGTACAGGCCGATATCCTGAAGGAGGACCAGGCCCAAAACACCTGTATTTTCTCGACCGAATTCGCGTTGCGCATGATGGGTGACACCCAGCAGTACTTCATCGATACCGGGGTGCGGAATTTCTACTCGGTCTCGATCAGCGGCTACCACATCGCCGAGGCGGGGGCGAACCCTGTCAGCCAGCTGGCCTTCACCCTGGCCAATGGTTTCACCTTCGTGGAGTATTACCTCTCACGGGGGATGCCCATCGACAGTTTTGCTCCGAACCTGTCGTTCTTCTTCAGTAACGGCATGGACCCGGAGTACTCGGTGATGGGCCGGGTTGCTCGTCGCATTTGGGCCAAGGCGATGAGGAACAAGTACGGCGGGAACGAGCGCAGCCAGAAGCTGAAGTATCATATCCAGACTTCGGGCCGCAGTCTGCATGCCCAGGAGATTGCCTTCAACGACATCCGGACAACCCTGCAGGCTCTTTACGCGATCTATGACAACTGCAACAGCCTGCACACGAATGCCTACGACGAGGCCATTACAACTCCCACCGAGGAATCGGTACGCCGGGCGATGGCCATCCAGATGATCATCAACAAGGAGCTGGGTCTGGCCCGCAACGAGAATCCCCTACAGGGTGCGTTCATCATCGATGAGTTGACGGATTTGGTTGAAGAAGCGGTTCTCAAGGAGTTCCAGTCGATCAGTGAGCGGGGCGGCGTTCTGGGGGCGATGGAGCGCATGTACCAGCGCACCAAGATCCAGGAAGAGTCGATGCACTACGAGTCGCTGAAGCACTCGGGACAGATGCCGATCATCGGGGTGAACACGTATCTCGATCCCAACGGTTCGCCGACGGTGATTCCGGGCGAGGTGATCCGCTCTACCGAACAGGAGAAGGCTTTTGCGATCGATACGCTGGCTGAGTTCAAACAGCGGAATGCGGATCGTTCGATGGAAGCCCTGCGCAAACTCCAGCGCGTGGCGGTCGAGCATGAAAACACCTTTGAGGCGATGATGGAGGTGGCCAAGGTTTGTACCCTGGGGGAGATCTCCTCGGCATTGTATAAGGTGGGGG
>JAHOYV010000028.1 GCA_019038745.1 Gemmatimonadales bacterium | reverse complement strand
TGAACAAGGCGGGCTAATGTTTGTCGCCTATTGATAGTATGCAGTCTCCCCTTGTTCGGTCAAGCAGGGAGCCTACGGCCGGGAACCCTTTCCGGCCCTCCTCGATGGCGGGCAAAGTGCACGGGGGGATCATGCTTCCTGCAAACTTCCGGACCTGCCTGATGAGGAAGAGTAATTCCCTACGATTCTCCCCTGTTCCGTATTGTTCCGTATTGTTCCCCATGATACTCTTTTGCGTCTTCACTCTGGATATAAGCCCCCTGACCCGAAGATGGTACGAATCTTTCATCCAGGGGTGGTCACAGTAGACGCCGGACATGGGTGTCCACCGTAGTTTCAGGAACCAACGAGGCAGGTTTCCCTAATGTCGATTCCCAAGCGTATATTTCATGGAATGCGGATACCGGATTCCCGGATTCCGCTGCTGGTCTTTCTACTCGCCGCCGGCCTGGCCCTGCTGGGGGGGTGTGAGTTCAACAGTCCCGAAACACCTGTTTTCGACACCACCTTGACCATACCGCTTGGGGTGGAACGAATAGAAATCCTGGAAGCTCTCGACGACGAGGATTATTTGATCCAGGACGGTGAGGGGGCGGTCAACTTCTTCATCGAAGGCGACCCTGTCACCATGGACCTGGGTTTCGAATTGTCTACCGACATCAGCAGCCAAACCATCGATCAGGGGCTGGGCAACTTTGATTTGGCCACCCTTGACCCGATGGATTATTTCTTTGAACTGGGCGACATGTGGGCTCCGGCGAATGGCGTGAGCGACCTGGACACCCAGGTGCCGGGTTTCCCCATCGACATAGTCAGCCCCGGTCAAGACCTCCCGGACGTGGAAAGCGCCACGCTGGAATCAGGCAGTGTTACAATCACTGTAACAAATGGTTTGCCTGTACCCATCTCGGCAGACTCCGGAGCGGACCAGCTTGAACTGGTGATGGAGAATCCCCTGGACGATACTCTTCTGGCGACCTTCCTGTTCGGACTCATTGAACCGGGCATGACGGAGATTCAGTCAGCTGACCTGGCCGGAGTAGTTCTTCCGGACCAGGTGCAGATCAGGCTTGCCGGAGGTTCCCCTGGTTCCGACGGGTCAGAAGTGACCGTCAATGGGGACGACTCGATCCTGGTCGAAGCTGTGTTCAGCGACCTGGTTGTCTCTGAAGCAGTGGCTGTCGTGGGCTCTCAGGACTTCCACACAACCTTCGATACGGAGTTACCCCAGGATTACGAACTCACCGGTGCGATCATCAGCTCCGGCACCCTCGGCCTGGAACTGGCCAACAACATGTCAATCCCCTGCACCGCCGTCCTGACCTGGGAAACCCTCGTCGACGAGGGCGGAGCTCCCATGATCTCCAGTTTCGAGCTGGAGGCCTTCGCGACCGAAAACCGAACCGTCGACTTCTCCGGTCGTATTCTCGACGCGGACGGAGCGGTCCTGACCGCGTTGACGGCCGAGGTGGATGTCCACACCCCGGGCAGCGGAGCGACCGCGGTGCCCTTGACGTCGGACGACGGTTTGACGGCTACCTTGGGCGGCGGTGCTCTGGTCTTCAGCAGCGTCACCGGGCTTGTTCCAGTCCAACAGGTTCCGGTCGAACCCACCGAGGAAGAGGTCGATCTGCCTGACGAATTGGATGGCCTGGAGTTGACCGCTGCCTCGATGACGATTTACGTAACCAACAGTGCCGAACTACCCGGAACCGTGGCCATCACACTTACAGGCACTTCCGAATCGGGCACGACCGAAACCCTGGATATCGATCATGATATCGTGGCGGCGAATGCCCAGGGACCGGGCATAACCTCCATTCAGATGAATGACGAAGACCTGGTTCAATTCCTGAACAACCTTCCTGAAATCATAACCCTGGCCGGAGAAATAAGTATCGGCGGGGAGAGCGGAACCGTTTACGGCAACGAATATGCCACTGTAAACTGGGAAATCGCCGCGCCATTGGAAGTGATCATCAATGACGCCACCTTCGAAACGAGTCCCGACAGCCTGGGCACCGACGAGGATGTCAGGGACATGATCAACGACCACCTGCGCGGAGCAAAGCTGGAAGCCGAGATCCTCAACCATCTGCCCGTCGGAGTCGAATTACTGATCCTGGCCGGAACCGATACCCTGACCATGGTCGCCGATCCGCTCCTGGAGATCGGACCTCTGACCGTTGGGGCGGCCCTGGTGGACCCTGTTTCCCACACTGTAAGCGAAGCGGTTTCCAGCAACCCAACCATCATCCTGACCGAGGAGGAAGCCCGGGTCTTCGGACAACCCGGCCTCTACACCATGGTGGTCGTGCACCTGCCGTCAACCAACGGTCAGCCGGTAAAACTGATGGCAACCGACTACCTGGAAATACGGGGTATGGTCCAAATCGACGTTGAAGTCTCGGACCCGGACGACGATTCCTCGGACACTGACGATTAGAAACAGGGATTTTACCCCGCTTGGACGGCGGTTTGGAGGATAAAAAATGTTCGCGAACAAAATCATAATCAGGACGACTTGGATCCACGGGTCACGAAGACCGGTAACGATTGCCTTAGCCTTTTTGACGATAATGTTTCTGCTGTCGACCTCCGGTGCCTATGCCCAGGGCTCGATTCGGGCCTGGGGAATGGCCGGAGGATTGACCGCAGGAGCACGCGGCCTGGATGCCGTCGAATTCAACCCGGCCAACCTGGCGCTCAGCCCAGGGACCAACATCGGTCTGGTCGGAGTAGCCGTCGACGTCAACAACAACGCCTTGAGCCTGAACCGATACAATGAGATCACGGGCGCCTACCTGGACGAGGCCGACAAGAACCAGATCCTGAGTGATATCCCCGAATCCGGCCTGCGGCTTGGCGCCAATGTCCGGGCCTCGGCGCTGGGAGTTCAGGTCGGCAATATGGCCATCACTTTCGAAGCCTGGGGAGCGGGTCAAGGCAATCTGGATCGGGATTATTTCGACCTGGTACTGTTCGGAAACGAACTGGACAAGACGATCGATTTCTCCGATACCCACGGCGAGGGTTACGCCCTGGCCACGACTGCTCTTTCCTACGGACGTCAAGTCTATGAGACCGATGATTACACCCTTTACGGAGGCATGAACGTCCGCTACTTCCAGGGCTTCTACGAAATGCACGTTGAGGAAGCCTTCGGCCAAATGACCACGACCATGGAGGAAATCTCGGGCGAAGCCCTGGTTTCCACTCTCTTCGCCGAAGGTGGCTCAGGAGCCGGTCTGGATCTGGGAATGGCCATGCAGATTCCCGACAGCTGGACCTTCGGCCTGGCCTTCGACAACTTCTACAGCAACATCAACTGGAACACCGATGTCGAAGCCCGCGAGTTCAGTCTCGATGCCTCGGACATCAATATTACCAACGACGACCTCGACGAGTCGATTGCCGATGCCGACACGGTTTTCTACGGAGGAGAGTATTCCACAAGCCTGCCCCGGGTCATGCGTCTGGGAGCAGCCAACCGGTTCGGCAAATTCAACCTGGCCGCTGACTACGTACAAGGCTTCTCCACCCGCCCGACATCCTCGACAACCCCGCAATTGATCCTGGGAGCAGAGTGGGATCTCTGCAGCTACTTCGTTCCGAGGGCGGGAATGAGTCTGGGCGGATTGGCGGGTCGAAGCCTGGCGGGGGGCTTCGGATTGGGCCTTGGTCCCTGGAAACTGGACATGGCGGCGATGACCCGGGGCGGCCTTACCGGCGGAGGCACCAAGGGGGCTGGATTCGCCATGGGGACATCCCTGAAATTCTGAGACCCCTTATTGATACGGGCTCAGCCCAAGGACCTGGACGAAGGCGTCGATCAATCGATCAGCCGCCGAATCCAGGTCCTTTTCCGTGAAGGCCCCACCCTGCAGCCGGGCCAGATCCGTGGTTACGGCCCCCAACTCCTCGGGCCGCATTTCACTTCCCGGAGTTCCCGGCAGGAGATAACGAGGCAAATCCTGATGCGCGGGTCCGGTAAGGATCGAACCGTGTTGCAGAAAGACACCGCCGGTACGGCGCTGCGCAGAGCCGATCAGCTTGCGTCCCCCTACGCGGATTTCATGTCTACCGGCGCTCTTGAAGCAGACCAGCGACCGGGTATCCTGCCGGGACTCCCCTTCGGAGATGTCAGCTCGTATGCCCAGACTTTCCAGGAACTGCAAAAGGGCCCGATTGATCAGTTCGTATGAGGAGTGCAGGGAGTCCCCAAAAAGCGGCCCGGGAGAAGTGCCCACGATGGAGTAGGTCAGCTCCTGGGCATGCAGGATGGCGCGCCCCCCGGTAGGCCGGCGAACCAGTTCCAGGCCTGCGGCAGCGGCTGCCTTCTCGTCGAAGTTGGAGAAATCCTGGTTATAACCGATAGAGATGGCCGACGGATTCCACCGATAAATACGGAGTACGGTATCGTCGCCCGGGGCGTGGCCGGCCAGCAACCCTGAATCCCGTTGCATGTTCAGGGCGCCGGTCCGGGCACCGTCCAGGATTACGCGAAGTCGCGCCAAGGTCCGGCCTACCCGCAGTTGCAGGGGCCGGCCCAGCGAAGATCGGGATTCCGGGCTGCCTGGGCTTCGTCCATGCGACCGACCGGCGTAACGTGGGGCGCCGAAGTCATCAACTCGGGATTCGCTTTGGCTTCCTCGTGCAAAGCCTCCATCACAGCCACAAAACTATCCAGGCTCTCTCGGGATTCAGTCTCAGTGGGCTCGATCATCATGGCTTCTTCCACGATGAGAGGGAAGTAGATGGTTGGAGCGTGAAGGCCGTAGTCCAGCAAACGCTTGGCGATATCCAGGGTCCTGACTCCGTACTTTTCCTTCCAGCCGGAACCAGTGGCCACGAATTCGTGCAGACAACCCGCAGAATGATCAACTTCCAGAAAATCCTTCATCCTGGCCAGGAGGTAGTTGGCGTTCAGGACGGCGCATTCGGTGGCGCGGGTCAGACCATTGCCCCCGCAACGCATGATGTAGGCCAGAGCCCGCAGGCATACGCCGACATTTCCGAAGTAGGAGTGGATGCTGTTACTGCCCCGACCCGGGATTTTCTCCAGCGTGTACGTGCCGCCGTTCTTGCCGTCCTGCTCGGAATCGACCTTTACGATCCAGGGACCGGGCAGGAAGCGGGCCAATTCCTCGGTCACGCAGATGGGACCGGCTCCGGGCCCGCCTCCGCCGTGGGGAGTGCTCAGCGTCTTGTGCAAATTAAGGTGCACTACATCGAATCCCATGTCACCCGGTCGGGCCTTGCCCATCAGGGCATTCATGTTGGCTCCATCCATGTATAGACGGCCGCCTGCCTCGTGCACGATGGCGGCTATCTCCTGGATATCCATCTCGAACAGTCCGAGGGTATTGGGATTGGTAATCATTATTCCGGCGGTACTGGGTCCCACTGCCTCCCGCAATCCATCAAGGTCGATCCGTCCATCTCCACGGGATGCAATAGTGCGCGGTTTCATGCCGGCTATGACCACCGAGGCGGGATTTGTTCCGTGGGCGGAATCGGGAATAAGAATCTCGTCCCGATCCCTGTCCCCCCGGGCCAGGTGAAAAGCGCGGATGACCAGCATGCCCAGGTATTCGCCGTGCGCCCCGGCGGCGGGGATCAGGCTGCAGGCGGCGAATCCGGTAAGTTCACAGAGCGAATTTTCGAGCAGCTTCAGCGCGGCCAATAGGCCCTGGATATCCTCAGGACCCTGCTCGGGGTGCAGATCGGCCAACCCACTGAGCCCGGCGACCTGCTCGTTCAATCTGGGATTGTACTTCATGGTGCAACTGCCCAGAGGATACATCCCACGTTCTATATGATGGTTCAGATTGCTCAAGGCCGTGAAATGCCGCATGACCTCGGGCTCGCCCAGTGAGGGCATATCCGCAGGAATCCCTCGCCGGCAATCGGCAGGCAGATCCGAAGTTACCGGATCCCCATCCCAGGCGGGGAAAGTCAAGCCACGACGTCCACTGGACCCCTTGGCAAATATCGAGTCCGGCAGGGTGGCATTCCAACGCCCTCCGTTTTTGGGACCGACGGTGGTCTCTGCGCCGCTCATCGCTTCTCCTCCGGGGTTCCTTCGACCGATTCACCTAGGAATTCCTCCAGCAACCGACCGAGTTTTTCGATATCGGCTGCGGTGCGCTTCTCGGTGACCGACACCAGTAGATCTCCTTGGCCACAGCTTTCGAAACCATCCAGCAGGATTCCCGCCAGGACATCCCGTTGGCGGGCGAAGGCACGAAACTCTGCCGCGGGACGCGCCAATCGCAGGACCATCTCGTTGAAGACTGGTCCCGGGAAGGGAAACTCCACTCCCTCGATGCCCTCGAGTCGGCGCTTGAGGGCGGCGGCCCGAATGAGGTTTGCCTCCCCCAGTTCGGCCAGACCTTCGGCCCCCAGCAGTGAGAGGTAGACCGTGGCCCGCAGGGCGTTCAAGGCCTGGTTCGAACAGATATTGCTGGTGGCCTTCTCCCGCCGAATATGTTGCTCGCGGGTTTGCAGGGTCAACACATAGCCGTTGTTGCCCCGGGTATCCAGGGCGCGTCCCACGATCCGGCCGGGCAGACGGCGCTTATGCTTGTCCACGCTGGCCATGAAGCCCAACAACGGACCTCCCCAGGATGCAGGAATCCCCAACGGCTGGGCCTCGCCCACTGCCAATTGGGCACCATACTCCACCGGAGATTTCAGAACCGACAGCGATACGGGATTGACGACCGCCACCACGATGGCTCCCGTATCGGCGGCCTTGGCCGACAAGGCGTCCACCGGTTCGACCAACCCCAGGTAGTTTGGATTCTGGATCACCACACAACCCACGTCAGCGTTCAGGATGCGCCCCAGTTCATCGGGATCCGTGGTTCCACCTGCACCCATGGGAGCGTCCAGAACCTTGATCCCCTCGCCACGCATGGTGGTGGCCACAACCCGTCGGTAGCGGGGATTCAGGGTCCGAGGCAGCACCAGCGTTTTCTTGCGGGCCGCGGCCAGAGCCACGGAGCAGGCCTCGGCCAGCGCGGTAGCGCCGTCGTACATGCTGGCATTGGCTACATCCAGGCCGGTCAGACGACAGATAAAGGATTGCCACTCGTATATGGCCTGCAGGGTTCCCTGGGAAACTTCCGGCTGATACGGCGTGTAGGCGGTCAGGAATTCACTTCGGGAAACCAGAGGATCGATCGCCGCGGGAATGATCGAATCATACACTCCGCCCCCGAGGAAGGAAGTCAGCACGTCCTGCCCCTGGTTGGCCCTGGCCTGGGTCTGGAAATAACGCCGCACCTCTTCTTCGGTCAAACCGTCAGGCAGATCGAGCGGGGCCTTTAAGCGCACATCTTCCGGTAGATCGGCGAAAAATTCGTCGATACTTTTTTTGCCGATGACATCCAACATGTCGGCAATTTCCTGGGGTGTATGGGGAACGTACGGCATGGCCGGATCAACCTCCCAGCAGTTCCTGGTAACCATTGGCGTCCATCAGATTATCCATCTCGCTCATGTCGTCCAATTTGACCTTCAACAACCAGCCATCATCCATGGGCTCGTTGTTCACCAGTTCCGGACTTTCCACTACGGCGTCGTTGATCGCGACGATCTCCCCGGACACCGGCAGAAACATGTCCGCTACGGCTTTGACCGACTCGACCGTTCCCACCGTGTCACCTTTGCTGAACTCGTCCCCTACTTCAGGTAGTTCGACGAAGACGATGTCGCCCAGCTCGCCGGCCGCGTAATCCGTCAACCCGACGGTCCCGGTGTCGCCATCGATCTGGACCCACTCGTGTTCCTGCGTGTATTTGCGATCGTCAGGTACCATGTCGGTCTCCTTGTGGTTGGATAAAACCTTGCGCTACTTCCTGTTTCCCGATTATTCCTGGATTTTCCTCGGTTCATCCGGGTCGCCTTTGGTCCGGGCGGCCAGGAAGGGGAAATCCACCCGATGGCAATCGATCTGCTTGCCCCTGATGTCCACCGCCAACTGACCCTCCGGAACATTTCGCTCGACCAGGGCAAGAGCCAGGGCCTTTTTGAGCGTGGGGCTGAAAGTGCCGCTGGTCACGAGTCCGATTTCGACGCCGTCGCAGAGGACCCGCGCGTCCTGCCGCGCAATTCCCCGCCCGTCCATTTCCAGACAAATGATGCGTCGGGGCACTCCGGCGGCCTTCTGCTCGCGCAGGGCCGCCTGGCCCACGAAGTCATCCTTCTTGAGCTTGACCGCCCAACCGATACCGGCTTCCAGGGGGGTAATTTCCTCGCCCAATTCATGTCCGTACAGACAGTAGCAGACTTCAAAGCGCAGGGTATCCCGCGCCGCCAGTCCGATGGGAGCCACCCCCAGGTCCTTGCCCTGTTCCAGGAGCTCCTGCCATACCGCCAGAGCGTCGGAGTTGGGCAGGTACAATTCGTAGCCGTGTTCGCCGGTGTAACCGGTACGCGAGATAATCCAGCGGCCACCGGGGCCGTCGTGACAGAAGGCGTTATAGAAATCCAAGACGTCGATGTTTTCGATCTGATCGGCAAGTCGGCCCAGACGACGAATCAACTTTCCACTGGCCGGACCCTGGATCGCGACCAGGGCCGTGCCCGAACTCACATCCTGAATTTCCACACCTTCGGTCGGCCGCCGTTCCTGAAGCCAAGCCTCAATCTTGTCGTGGTTGGCCGCGTTGCAGACTACGAACCATTCCTCCTGATCCAGGCGGTACACGAGCATATCATCCAAGACCCCGCCTTCGGGTCGACACATGGCGTTGTAGACAATCTTACCTGTAGCGATACCGGCCACGCGATTGGTCACCAGGGATTCCAGCCATGCTTCGGCGCCCGGACCGGTGACCAGGATCTCACCCATGTGGGTGATGTCGAACAACCCGACACGCTTACGAACCGCTTCGTGTTCGGCCAACACACCCTCGTATTGCACAGGCATCGCGAAGCCGGCGTACTCCACCATCTTGGCCCCGTGTTCGGCATGCCAATCGGTCAGGGGCGTCTGTTGTAGTTGGGACAAATCGCTCAAACCAGGTTCTCCCTTTCAGAAATTTTCCAGGGGCCCGGGAAGCAGACCCGGATGCAGCAAATCTAACTCCCAGTGGAATGTTCGCCAAGAATATCCAACAAGTTTCCCAACCGGAATTTGTCCCCCGAACCCGCCACATCCCTGTCTCCGGTTTTGATTAGATCAAGACCGGGAGGAGGTGGCGAAATGGGAGTCATTTGGAAGCGGCAGGGAACATTGTGCGCAACATGGCGCCCGTGTAGGATTCCTCACAGGCCTGGATGTCCGCCAAGCTTCCGGCAGCCAGCACCCGCCCGCCCCGGGCTCCACCTTCGGGGCCAAGATCAATAATGTGATCGGCCCGGCGGATGATCTCCGGATGATGCTCGATGACCATTACCGTGTTGCCTTGGGACAGAAGACGCCCCAGCACGTTCATCAAGCGGTCGACATCACAGAAATGAAGTCCCGTCGTCGGCTCGTCCAGGATATAGAGAGTATGCTTCCGTCCGCCCTTCGTAAGCTCCTTGACCAGCTTGATGCGCTGGGCTTCGCCCCCGGAAAGAGTACCCCCTGATTGGCCGAGACGGAGGTAGTTCAGACCCACACCCAGCATCACGTCCAGGATTTTCCGACAGGCCGGTATGTTTTCGAAAAGCTCACGCGCCTCCTCGACCGTCATCTCCAGAACACGGGCAATGTCGCAACCCTTGAAATGAACATCCAGCGTTTCGCGATCAAAGCGTCGTCCCCCGCACTCCTGGCAAAGCACTTCCACGTCGGGCAGAAAATCCATCGTCAGACGGCGCAACCCGGCTCCCTCGCAGACTGGGCAACGCCCGCCAGCGGTGTTGAAGCTGAACCGCCCCGTCTTGTAGCCCCGCATACGGGCCAGGTTGGTCTCGGCGTAGATCTTGCGGATGTGGTTGTACAATCCCGTGTAGGTGGCCGGAGTCGAACGGGGCGAACGCCCGATGGGAGACTGGTCCACCAGCACCACCGAGCCCAGATGTTCTACCCCGGTCAGTCCCTCATACGGCTCAATGGGCTGGCGGGATCGGTTCAACTTTGCGGCCAAGGCCCGATACAAAGTGTCGTGTACCGCCGAGCTCTTGCCGGACCCCGAAACCCCCGTCACCACGGTGAGTCGACCCAGCGGTATATCCAGGGCGGCACTCTTGAGATTGCGTCCGGTCATGCCGCTGATCCGCAGAATCGGATCCGACTTCGCATCGAGGCCGCCGGTCAATGGTTCCGGCCCATCCAGTCCTACTCGCCCGGCCAGGTAATCCGCAGTTGCATTGCCGACTCCGGCCATGACTTCGGACACCGTGCCCTGATCCACGATTCGTCCTCCATGCTCCCCCGCACCCGGTCCCAGATCGACAATGTGATCGGCGGCCAACATGATGTCTCGATCGTGCTCGACGACGACCAGGGAGTTGCCCCGGTCGCGCAGGGCCCGCAAAGTGGAAACAAGCTTTCCGATATCCCGATGGTGGAGACCCACGCTGGGCTCGTCCAGGATATACAGCACCCCCGTCAACTGGCTGCCGACCTGGGTGGCCAACCGCACGCGCTGACCTTCCCCGCCGGAGAGAGTTCCGATCGGGCGGGAAAGCGAAAGATAGCTGACCCCCACCTGCAGCAAAAACCGTAGGCGGGATTTGATCTGATCCAGGATCGGGGCCGCCACCAGAATCTCGCGTTCTCCGGAAAATACCAAGCCCTCCACCCAGACCGAGAATTCCTCCAGCGTCAAGGCCGCTGCCTGTCCGATGTGCAGGCCGCCGATCCTCACGTTAAGGGACTCGGCACGCAGACGATGACCGCGGCAAACAGGACATTCCTGGGCGATCATGAGCTTCTCCAGAGAGACCCGCACCGCCTCGGACCTTGTCTCCCTGTGCCGGCGCACCAGCTCGGGAACGAGGCCTTCCCAATCCCGCAGGAAGGCGTTGTAATGCGGGTGATTCTTCAGATCGGCGCGAACAGCCTTGTCAAACCCCTGGAAGAGAACCTCCTTGGCCGTGGAATCCAACTCGCTGAAGGGTGCCTCCAGATCAAACCCCAGAGCCCCGGCCAGGGCCTCGATCTGCACATAGAGCCAACTCGTCTCCTTGCCCTTGAGGAATTCCACCGCCCCATCGACCAGGCTCAATGATGGATCCGGCACCATGGCTTCGGGCAGAATGGTTCGCAACGAGCCCAACCCATTGCAGTGCTCACAGGAACCCGCGGGTGAGTTGAATGAAAACTGGCGGGGTTCAAACTCCGGGAAACCCCTGCCGCAGCCGGGACAGGATGAATGACGGCTGTAAATCGTCTCCTTGCCGGAGCTCCAAACGACTACCGTCCCATCCCCGATTTCAGCCGCCTGGTCCAGAGCAGCCTTGAGCCGCTCCCTAATTCCCGGGCGACTGGTAAGTCCGTCGACCACCACAGCTACATCATGTCGCTGGTTTCTGGCCAGTTTTATGTCTTCTTCCAGCTCTCTCAATTCACCATCGACCAGGGCCCGCAGAAACCCCTGCTTCTGCAAATCCTCCAGCAGTTTCTTGTGCTCCCCCTTGCGACCCCTGACAACCGGCGCCAACAGATAAAAACGCGTACCCTTCGGCAAGCAAGCGATCTCGTCTTGGATATCACCAAGCTGCCTGCCGGCGGCAGGCACCTCACACTCCGGACAATAGACCGTCCCGCAGCGGGCAAAGAGCAGGCGCAGAAAGTTGTAGATCTCGGTAACGGTTCCCACGGTGGAGCGGGGACTGCGGCCCAAGCCCTTCTGGTCGATGGCCAAAGCGGGCGACAGCCCGTCGATGCGGTCAACATCGGGCTTGGGTAACTGGTCGAGGAACTGGTGAGCGTAGCTGGACAAGCTCTCGATGTATCGTCGTTGGCCCTCGGCGTAAAGGGTGTCGAAGGCCAGGGAGGATTTTCCGGACCCGCTCGGACCGGTCACCACCACCAGGCGTCGCCGGGGAAGTTGGAGATCCAGATTCTTCAGATTGTGGACCCGGACCCCCTTGAGGGTAATGAACCCTGCGGGGGATCCGGTCCTGATTTCCTTCTCTTCGCCCAATTTACTTTACGTTCTTTCGCGCGGCGGGCAAGGCTTCCCAGGCCGCCTTCTCATCGGCTGAGAGATCGCCTGTTCCCTCGATGATTGTCATTTTCTTGATTACGACCGGATTAGCAGCAGCCCCCTGGCCAGCGCCGGGCCTTTTCTCGCCGAATACGATCTTATCCGCCACCTGCATCCCACTGACGGTAAAGCCGAAAATGGTATACTGGCCGTCAAGATGGGTCTTGTCCGAAACGCAAATGAAGAACTGGCTGCCCGCGGAATCCACGCTGTGACCGCCTCGGGCCATGCTGAGGGTTCCCCGCAGATGGTTGACCGTCCGGGAGAACTCGGCCTTCAGGTTGGCGGAAATATCTCCCAGGCCCTGGTAACCCTGCTTGTCCAACTTTCCGTTCAGCTTCTCCAGGGCCGCGAGCCCCTCCTTGTCCAGAACATCGACCAGCAGGGGGCCACCCTGCCCGTCGTTGCGAGGATCCATGTCCTTGCTGTTGGGATCGCCACCCTGGATCATGAAGTCGGGGATGACCCGGTGAAATTTGGTTCCGTTATAGAAATCCGTCCTGGCAAGATGGACGAAATTGGCCACGTGATTCGGAGCCAGTTCCGGGTAAAGAACCACCAGAATGGAACCCGAGTCCGTGTCGCAGCGGGCAAAGAGCGGTCCCTTCCCGGCCAGGGCACCGGACGGATTCAAAAGGGGTAGGACAATGAGGAGACCCGCCAGGGCCAGGGTCAGGGCAAGCCAATGGGCGCGATTGACAACAGGGATGGAATGCATTTCTTCTCCAGACTATTTTCCAGGTTTAGGATGTTCTGGGTCGCAATTCTTCAGTCAGCCCGTTTTATGAGATAGGTAATGTCCAGCCGGGAGCGCAATTTCTCCCCAACCTGCTGGGCAGTGGATCTGTCGGAAATTCCCCGTACCATGACCCGGAAGTAGGTGTCACCATTAACATCCACGGTCTCTATCACAGGTTTGAGCCCCGTCGCCAGGACCTGACCCAAACGCTCTTCAGCAAAAGACCGCTTCTGAAAGGAACCGAGTTGTAGACTGTAAGGACCCACGCTTCCGGATGAAATCAGATTTTGGGCAGGGGCAGAACCGGTGCCGGCGACGGTAGCTACCTTAGCAACCGTAGCTACGGTACCGGAGGATCCAACCCCGACTTCAGCATCCTGGTTCCCGACTTCCAGAGAATCGGCCTCGGTCACTAATTCACTCCCCGAGAGGGAATCGCCAGCCGCCGGAACAGACGTTTCACCTGCCACCATAGCCTCGACGGATACCGAGGGAACAGCCTCTTCCTTATCCCCTCCGCAACCGGCTACGACTACCATCCCCACCAGAAGGATAAGGGTCAAAACAATCAAGCCGAGGCGGCCCTTCAATTCACAATCAAACTGACGTATCGTTTCACGATTGGATATCCTCATGACAACCTCCAGGTCGATGCTGGATTTTCACGCACTGGCCCCATAGTATCGGCGGGCGCTTCCCGTGGCAAGCCCGGACCGGCGCTGTTGGCCTTTTCGAGCAAACAACAACCCCAACCCGGGTGTTTTCCGCCCAGCCGGAGACAATGATGACCGACCAGCGGCCCTTAATCTACCTCGACAACGCGGCCACGAGTTTTCCCAAACCAGGCTGCGTAGGTGAGGCCATGGTGGAATTCCTGGCCAAGAAGGCGGTAAATCCCGGGCGCTCAGGATACGAGCTCTCACTCGAAGCCGGTCTTCGGATTGATGCCGTGCGCAAATCCTTGGTCGCTCTCTTCGGCCATAGCACCCTGGAGCCCTCCCGGGCCGTCTTTACCGCCAACGCCACCGATGCGCTGAACCTAGCCATTGCCGGCCTTTGCCGCCCCGGAGATCACATCGTGTCCACCGTCCTGGAACACAACTCGGTGCTGAGACCGTTGCATATGCTGAAAAAACAGGGCGTGATCCACTTCGACCTGGCTCCCTGCGACGAAAGGGGGTATATCCAACCCGAGATCCTGGCAGCCCTGATCCGACCCGAAACCAGGCTCGTGATCATGACCCACGCCAGCAATGCGCTGGGCACGGTCCAACCGGTCGTCGAGGTCGGAGCATTGTGTCGCAGCAAGGGAATCCTGTTCCTCCTTGACGCCGCCCAAACGGCCGGTCTGTTGCCTGTGGAAATGGCCTCCTGGGGTGTGGATCTATTAGCCTTCACGGGCCACAAGAGCCTGATGGGGCCGACCGGCATCGGCGGTCTCCTGGTGGGACCGGAAGTCCCCATCCGCAGCACACGCTGGGGAGGAACAGGGGTTCGCTCTGCGCAACCGGACCACCCCGATGAATTCCCCTACCGTCTGGAAGCCGGCACCTTGAACGCGGTGGGAATCGTGGGGCTGGCCGCGGGATTGTCCTGGCTGCAGGAAGAAAATTCGGCTGAAACAAGAAGTCGGAAAATGGGGCTGGCCAACCGGTTTTTGGCGGGGTGCCGACACATCCCCGGCTTGAAGGTTACGGGTATTGAGCCAGGGGAGGAACTCGACCCCACAGGCCGGATCCCCGTCCTTTGTCTGACCCTGGAAAACCGCTCCGTCGAGGAAGTCGGCCAGTTCCTGGACACGGATTGGAATATCGCCGTGCGCACCGGGCTTCACTGCGCCCCCTTGGCCCATCAGGCGCTGGGAACCGGCCGGGAAGGCGCCATCCGCTTCAGCTTCGGACCCTTCAACACCACCGAGCAGATTGATTCAGCCCTCGAAGCCTTGACCGCAATCGCGACCCGGACCTCCGGGTAGCAAAAAACCGGCTCCCATCCCAGGAGCCGGTTCAAACGCAGGACAAAGCCATTGGCAGGCTGAGCGCTTATCTTTCAGGTTTGTGAATTACCACCCGCACCATCCGGTTGGCCCGTCGGCCTTCTTCGGTTTCATTGTCGGACACGGGACGGAAGGGACCGTAGCTGACGGCGGCGAAACGCTCGGCAGGCAGTCCCAGATCGTTGGTCATGTATCTAACAACCGCGGAGGCGCGGAAGGCACCCAGCTCCCAGTTGGAAGGATAATATTCCTGGTATTCCTCCAGGATCCTCCGACTGTCCGTATAGCCCTCTACGTAAACATCCCAGTCAGGATGATTGCGGACGGCGTTGGCGATGATCTCCAGAGTGGGAACCATGGTTTCCAGAACAATGAACTGACTGGCTGCGAAGCTCAGCTGGTCCTGGATCGTGATCATGATCACCTCTTCGGACTTCTCGATCAGGACAGCCTTCTCGGCCTTGCAATCATCGAAATCCCGAGTCAATTCCGCAACGATGTCATCCCGCTCGGCAATCACGGACTCGTTGTGGGAAACCTCCGTCTGCAGGTCCTCAATCTGGTTGTTCAATTGCAGGATTTGCTCCTCAAAATCCTTGCACGAACAACCGGCAAGGCCCACAAGGGCAACCAACAACCCCAGCGTCAGCAGGCTTCGAATATTCCGTTCGAACATGGCTCACTCCTTTGAAAGTTCCACTATGCTGTACCCGGTACTGTTCAAATCCGGGACGTCTGAGATTCCTTTGACTCCTGAACCTCCCTAGAGTAGCCAAACCAGTCGGCCAAGCTCAAGGATTATTTTCGGGCCGGCGCAACTTGGCTTCTGGATTTGCCCTGCGCGGAAACTCCAAAAAAAACACGTTCCCTTGCAAATTTTGATAAACAAAGGGCCTCAAGGGTACGATACAAAAGATATATATCGCCAAAGCGGCAGGATCATCGTTCGTCCAGACGGAAGAGGCAACACTCTAATGCGGAGTCTGAAGCCAGTCGAAACTTTGCGGACAGCAATGTCAGTTGGTCTGATTCTGATTGTCCTTCCAGGATTGTTGGTGGAAGCCGGTCACGTGTCTTCAGCCTACGGCCAGGGAGGTCAATCACCCTTGTCCAACGCCCCTCTGGACACGCTGTCGGAAGCCGAGTCGGGACCCGAACCGGCGGATTTCCGCTTCGTCGGGGCGGATATGGAAACCAGCCGCAAGGTGTTGCCTGATATACAGGCCACCACCGTTCCCCTGAACCGAACACCCAACAAAACTCCTCGCCTGGACGACCCCCTGGCCGGAGCCTACAGCTTCCACCTTGCCCGCCAGGCAGCCAGCTTGGGAAATCTGGATATAGCGCAACAAAACATGAAACTGGCCGTCAAGGCTGCTCCAAGCCAGAACCGGTATTCCTGGTGGCAATCCACCCAGGCAATCAAGAGCCTGGACACAGCCACACTGATCCACGCGCTTCCGGCTTCGATCCGCACGGTTATCGATTCACCCATTGCCAGGGGTCAAGCCCTCGTACGCCTCCACCAGGCCGGTCTTTTGGCGATCGGCATCTTCTGGGCACTGCTGGTTGCCGCCCTTTATGTGGGTTGTTGGCATTACCTGGCCCATGACCTGGGCGCAATGTTCATCCGTGACCGCCGTCACATTCTGCGATTGAGCCTGCCTCTGGTCCTGCCTATCGCCTTCATCATGCTGAAACCCGGGTGGTTTGGATTCCTGGCCCTGATGTCGCTCCCCCTTCTGATCCAGACCCGCGGCAAGGTACGCGCCCTACTGGCCGTCACCTGGATCGGCGCCATAGCTTTTGTCTTCCCTTACTGGCCCATTCTTTCTTCGGCCGTACCCACCATCGACCCGAATAGCGAAATGACCCTGCTTCAGCGTTCCTGCACTTTGCCCCCATCCCAAACGCTGATCACCCGGTTGAACAATGCCCTCGAGGAAGCCCGGGACCCACAACGGAAAACACGTCTGCAAACCGCCCTTGCCATCCAGGAAGCTCGTCGAGGACGCTTCTCCCAGAGCGACCGTATATTCGGATCAATCCTCTCTCGAGACCCGGAACACTTCCCTTCCCTGGTCGGATTAGCCAACAATACCTATTACCAGGGTCGCCTGGTTCAGGCCGGCAAGGCTTACAAAGCGGCCGCTTCGGTCCACCCGACGAGGGGGGAAATCCCCTACAACCAGGCTCAGATCTACTTCAAAAAACTGTTCATACCCGAGGCCACGGAGGCCCTGGACAAGGCCCGCAAACTGGGTTTCAACATCGCCGACCTGAGCGAAGAAGAGCTCCGGAGGGATGGATATTCACCCGTTCATTATCCGCCCCTTACGGCCCGTGAAATAGCGGTTGCCTGCAGTTTTGAGGCTGAAAATTATCCTCCAATGGTCACCATCTCCGCCTGGAGTCACCTGCTGGGAGCCTCCCCAGTGCCTCTATACGCTTTGCTGGGTGTCCCCTTGTTGCTGGCATTCCTGGCGATCACGAGATGGAGCCGTCAACGCGATCCCAGGGGTTGCGAAAACTGTGGCATCCCGGTCTGCATCACGTGCTCACGGATAAAAGATTCGGCCTGGCTCTGTCCCGGCTGTGGAGAAACTGCGGATCGCGCCCGCAGCGAACTGATTCTCGGAACCTTGTTGAAAAACCGCAGCCGAGCCGAAGGAATGGCGTACAGCGCCAATATTGCCCGCATGGGCCAACTTGTTCCGGGAGCAGGGCACCTGGCAACAGGCCATTTCATGGCCGGCTGGAGCCGCCTGGGAACCTTGGCGATTGGGATCTTCCTGGCTTCGGTTGGTTGGGCCTTCGACTCGGGCGCCGAATGGGCAAGTCCCGGTCTGTTGTTGTCCAGCGAGATGATCCACCCGATGTGGCTGCCCCTACCGTTGGCCATGTGGGGCGGTTGGCAGTGTCTACCTGTCCTGGCAGGAGCAATCCTGATCGTGTTGATTATGTTGACGGGACTATTCGACGGTCCAGGATTACGGAGGGGCATTCCCGAGCGGTTTTCCATGGCCCCCCAGATCGAAGGCAGAAACCAGGATCCACAAAACCAAGTCGACGGCCGCCGGAGCCGAGACGGGGCTCAAATGGCAGCCCGTACCCGATAGGAGAATCCCATGGCCCTCAAAGGGCAACTGAGCGATTTTAATCTGGCTGAAATTCTACAACTGATCGCCAGCCAACAAAAATCAGGTTTCCTCAACGTGGAAGCGCAGAGGAGTCTGGTCTTTATCTTCGACAAGGGATTCCTGATCTCCACGCGTGACCGTAGAGTCGAAAGTCGGGACCCCCTGCGATCCTACCTGAAGGCGTACGGATTCTTCAACGAGTCCGACTGGAAGAACATCGACTACGTCGAGGAAAACAGCAATTTGGACCTGACTGAAATCCTTCTTTCAGAAGACCTGTTGAACAACGAGGAGCTGGATCGGGTTCTGCGCAGCATGGCCCAGGAGATGACTCACCAGGGGATGAAACTGCACCGCGGCCGCTACGACTTCAACCCGACCAAGGGAGTTCCGCCGGGTGTCCGCAGCCCCTACCGGCTGGACGTCCAGGGACTACTCATGGAGGCCGCCCGCCGATTGGACGAGGAACAGAATCTGAAAGACGCCTTGCCTTCTCCCGAGATCACCTTCAGTCCGGGCCCCAAGGACATGCCCCAGGAAGACCTTAGCCCCATCTCCCAACGGATCATGGAGTTGGCCCTGTCCGGCTTGGCGCTGGGCAAGATCATCCGCCAGGGACATGTGGAAAGCTTCGTGGTTCTGGATTTATTGAATAAGTGGTGCACCCAGGAAATCCTGGTGCCCAGCCAAACCGGACCGGTCGAGAGCGAAGGCGGAGGCGAAACCAAAAAGAGCCGCAAGCTCAAGTTGGGACGAAAATTGGGTCTCCGGTCCTTCCCCCTGATTATTTTACTGATCATTGCCTTCGGCAGCGCCGGTTGGGCGCGCTGGATAGAAATGCCCATTATCCCCTCGACCGACGGACAGGAACTGCGAGAAGCCCAATTGCGGTCCGAGGTGATTAACGCAGCACAACTGTACCGATACACCGAAAACATGTGGCCCGAGACCCTGACCGAACTGGTTCGCGGCGGTCAGCTCAGCCCTGAAACCATGGCGACGGTTCTGGACCTGGGCTGGAAGTACAACTTGAATAAACGACAGGACCATTTTACCCTCACCCAATGATCAGGATTTTCCCTTCCCGAATACCGCCAACTCTTGGCCGCGTAACTATCCTTTTGGCCTGTTTGAGACCGCACTTGATGCTGCCCGCCTATCTGGCCGCGGCAACCGGTTTTGTTTCGGTGATGAAACTCTCGGAAAATGAGGGACTCCAAGCGGGAATCCAATCGGCTGCCGCTTTCCTGGGTTGGAGTCTTGTGCTGGCGGCGGTGCACATCGTCAATCTCCTGGCCGATCGAGATACCGACCAATTGAACGCAAAGAATCTTTTCTGGATGGACCACATTCAGGAGCGGACTCTTGCCCTTACCGCCGGCCTGCTGGCCACGGCGGGACTGCTCACCGCCGGCTGGGGTCATCTCCGCTTCCTGCTCCCCGTTGGCGGGACCCTGTTGTTGGGCTGGGCCTATTGTTTGCGTCCCCTGATCTGGTCCCGGCGTTGGGGTTGGGACGCCCTGGCCAACGTTTTGGGATATGGAGTCCTGGCCCCCTGGCTGGGGGCTCTGCTTTACCTGCCCGAAGACGGAGTCGAGGAAGGGATTGTTTTGAATCCGCAGTTCCCGACCGTTGCGGTTTTCCACCTGGTTCCCCTGGTTTTCGCGGGCTTTCTTCTGACGACCCTTCTGGACCGGGAGGGTGACCGCCTGGCAGGCAAACGCACATGGGCAGTCCGATTTCAACCGGGAAATACCAACATCCTGGCAATGGGAGTCCTGATCATGGCCGGCCTGGGTATATTCCTGGGGTTTCCGGAGTGGAGCTTTGATTTCCGGCAGGGTATGAGCAGTCCCTTCAACTGGGTTGTCGGACCAGGATATTCACACCTGTTGGCAGCGGCCTTAGCCGGCCTGGCCGGAGTGCATGAGGCAGCCCGGCGCAAGATCCTGATCGCGGCAATTTTTGGGACAGTCCTGGCGGCCGGTGGCCCTGCCTTGCTGACCTTCCCCGGCCTCAGCCTTCCCTTGGCCGGCTGGATGGCAGTCTCTTACGTGCTGCTCCTGGTGGCTGGATTAATGCCGAACAAGTAGCCGCCCGGCGGTCCATCTACCTACTCCGTGAGCCGCCCTTTCCTTCCAGTGCTGCCACCGCCCGTACCCGGTCCGCCCGGTAGGGTCCATCACCTTGGCCAGGACATCCGCGGGCGAATCGATGCAGTACACGGGTCGCCGGGCCAGGTGGAAAAGATCAATCTTACCTTGCACCGGGCCGTGGGCCGCAAGAATAAAGGCGGCAGTGAAACCCTCCGCCTGAATCCTGGAAGCTACTGGAGGAGCCGCACGCCCAAAAGGGTAGGAAAAGAACCGAACCGGTCGGCCGACGGCCTCCTGAAGTTCAGCCCGGGCTTCGGCTATCTCGGGTGTCAATCGGTCGACGGCCAACCGCGTCAAATCACAATGGCTGGCGCCGTGAAGCCCGATCTCCCAGCCTGCAGCAGCCAGTTCACGCAATTGATCCCCACACAGATGGCGGATCCTGCGCCCGGGAATCGGCCACTCCCAGGAATTCTGGCGACCCAAAAAAGCCGAGGGCATGAAAACCAGGGGACGGATTCCGCGCCCGGCCAGGATTTCACGGTGACAATGTATATCCACCGTTCCGTCATCAAAGGTAACGAGCACTTGAGGAGTGGAGGCTGGAAATGGAGTGGGATCTTCCCCGCATAGGACAGGAGCCGTGATCAGATGGTGGTAGTCAGCCGGGGAAATAAACCTAACCCCGGCCTCCAGGAGAACGTCCAACTGGCGAGCCAATTGCCCTGGCCCGACCCAGGTACCGGCCGGCAGCGGCCACCGACTGATTCGGTGGTAACACAGGACGGTAACATCGGCGGGATTCATTCCTGTTCGGGCAACATTTCCGGCCCGTGAGTGGCGATCAAAAGCGACTCGGGATGGAAGTAGGTTTCAGCACAACGGGCGATGTCCTGGGCAGTGACGGAGTCAATGAGGTCGACCAGTTCCGAGACCGGAATGAAACGACCGTAAAACATCTCGTTTCTAGCCGAGCGGAACATCTGGTTGACAATCCCCTCGAGCGAGAAAATCAACTGCGACTTGATCTGAGCCGAGTTGTTGGCCAACTCGTCGGCGGCCAGTCCCGCGCCAAGCAGACGATCGTACTCCAGACGAATGACGTCCTCCAGGCGATCCATCTTTTCGGGGGAACAGGAACCCGAGCAGCTGACCAGGCCGATATCCCGGCCCATGTCGCTGTAAGTATAAACCGTGTAGGCCAGACCTTCCCGCTCACGCACCGCCTGAAAAATACGGCTGCTCATACCTCCACCCAGAAGGTTGGTCAGCAGAAAAACCGGGATCCGGTCGGGATGATCGAAGGAAACTCCCAGATTTCCGATCTCGAAATAGGTTTGGATGATGGGGCTGAAAAGATCCAGCCGAAAGGGGTCCGCCTCCTCCAGGGAAAGGTCCATCACCGAAGCGGCCGCAGCCGGCGCTGAAATTTCGGCAGGGGTGTCACCGCCGGGCGCGCCTGCAGGCCCTTCCTGAAAGTTCCTGCGGATTACGTCCTCGAAACCCTTGCGGATATTTCCCGCCATCGAGATCACCATGTTGGGACCGGCAAACAGCCGAGCGTGTTCGACAGCCAGAACAGTCGAATCAAAAGAACGAACAGTCGAAGCAAAACCGAGAATGGGACGGGAGCGGGAGTGGGAACCGTACAGCCGTCCCGCGAAGGCATCATGCAGGCGGTCCTCCGGGGCATCCAGAGCTTCCTGGATCTCCTCGACTACCACCTCTTGCTCCAGCTCCACCAGCTCCTGGTCGAAAGCCGGATGCAACAGCATCTCCGCCAACAATTCAACCGCAGGCTCGAAATATTCCGGCAACACCTTGACGGTAAAGGCGACCATGTCCTTGGTCGTGAAGGCATCTACCGCGGCACCCAGGCGATCAAAGGTGGAAGCAACCTCGAAGGCCGAACGCTTGTCGGTACCCTTGAAAACCATGTGTTCGAGGAAGTGGGAAATCCCGCCCAGTTGGCCGGGTTCGTCTTGGCTGCCTGTGCGCAACCAAACACCGAACGTCACCGCATGGGCGGTGGCCATCGGTACGGAGAGAAAAACCGCCCCGCCGGGAAGTACTTCCCGGCGGGGTTGGCCCTCGTTACGATACGGATCCAGATTCATGGACCGGCCCGTTACCGGCGTCCGCCGCGGTCACGGCCACCGCCGCCACCGCCGCCACGGCCACCATCACGGCCGCCACCATCACGGCCGCCACCATCACGGCCGCCACCATCACGACCACCGCGCGGGCGGTCGTCACGGGACATGTTCTCCATACCCTCCGGGACCGGCAGTAGGGCCTTGCGGCTCAGACGCACCTTACCCGAACGGCTGTCGACCTCGACCAGCTTGACCTCGATCTCGTCGCCCAGTTGCAGAACGTCCTCCACGTTGCCGACCCGGAAATGCTCCAGCTCGGAGATGTGCAGCAGGCCGTCCTTGCCCGGCAGGTACTCCACGAAGGCACCGAAGTCCACGATCGTCTTGACGACGCCCTTGTAGACCTTGCCGACCTCGGGCTCGGCCATCAGACCCTCGACGAACTTCATGGCGGCAGCGCCGGCTGCCTGGTCGACCGAGGAAATGAAGACCATTCCTTCGTCGTCCACCTCGATGGTCGCGCCGGTGTCTTCCTGGATCTTCTTGATTACCTTGCCGCCCGGGCCGATCAAGGCGCCGATCTTCTTCACCGGAATCTGGATCGTGTCGATCTTCGGCGCGAACGGGCTCATGTCGCTGCGGTGCTCGGGCAGGGCCTCGTGCATAACATCCAGGATGTGATCCCGGGCGTTCTTCGCGTCGGCCAAGGCCTCGCTCATGATCTCGCGGCTGATGCCGGCGATCTTGGTATCCAGCTGGAAGGCGGTGATACCTTCACGGGTACCGGTGACCTTGAAATCCATGTCGCCGAGGTGATCCTCCACGCCCAGGATATCGGTCAGCACCGCAACGCGGTCATCTTCCTTGATCAGGCCCATGGCCACACCGGCCACCGGAGCCTTGATCGGGGCGCCGGCATCCATCAGCGCCAGGCAGCACGAACAAACCGTGGCCATCGAGCTGGAACCGTTGCTCTCCAAAGTGTCGGAGACCAGACGAATCGTGTAAGGGAAGTCTTCCAGATCGGGCAGGATGGGCTTGATGGCGCGCTCGGCCAGCTTGCCGTGACCGATCTCGCGACGACCGGTGCCGCTGTAACGTCCGACCTCGCCCACACTGAAGGGCGGGAAGTTGTAATGCAGGTAATACTTGCTCCAGTACTGCTCGCCGTTCAGGGGCTCGACCCGCTGCTCGGCCTGCTTGCTGCCCAGGGTCACGGTGCCCAGGGACTGCGTCTCGCCACGCGTGAACAGGCAGGAGCCGTGCGCGCGGGGCAGTACACTGGTCTCGATGTCGATCTGCCGGACCGTGGTCAGGTCGCGTCCATCGGTGCGCACGCGCTCACTGAGAATCATCTCGCGCATGACCTTCTTCTCGATCTTGCCGAAGGCCGCCTTGGCTTCGGGATCGGGATCGCCGTCGGCGGTCAGGAACTCGGCCTTGACCTTGTCCTTCAGCGCGCTCATAGCCTCGGAGCGTTCGAACTTGCCCTTGACCGTGATGGCGTCCTTCAGTTCGCCGCCGATCAGGTTTTCGACCTTGGCCAGGATTTCGGTGTTCTCCTCGACGACCGGCAAAACCCACTTGGGCTTCGAACCGGCTGCTGCCAGGAGCTCACGCTGCAGGCCGTTCAGCTTGCGGATCCAGCCGTGGGCAAACTCGATGGCGTCCAGCAGGATGTCTTCGGAGACTTCCAGGCACTCGCCCTCGATCATGCAGACGATCTCGTCGGTACCGGCCACGATCAGGTCCAGCGAGGATTCCTCGAGCTGGGTCAGGCTGGGATTGGGAATGAACTCGCCGTCGACCAGGGCCACGCGGATCCCGGAGAGGATCTCGGTGAACGGCACGTCGGACAGGTTCAGGGCCATGGAGGCCGCGGTAATGCTCAGTGTATCGGCGTGGAAATCGGTGTCGGCGCTGATAATAAAAGCGACGATCTGGATCTCGTGCCGGAAGCCGTCCGGGAACAGGGGGCGCAAGGGACGATCGATCAGCCGGCAAGTGAGGACCTCCCGCTCGCTGGGCCGGGCCTCGCGCTTGAAGAATCCGCCAGGAATTTTCCCTGCGGCGTAGGTCTTGTTTCTGTACTCCACGAACAAGGGCAGGAAATCCCGATCAGAGGGTTTCTTGTCGGCGGTGACGGTCACAAGACTCATCGTGTCGCCCATC
>JAHOYV010000101.1 GCA_019038745.1 Gemmatimonadales bacterium | reverse complement strand
TTTTAAGATCAATCTGATTCGGGAACGTAGCTTTGGTATGCAGAGTGCCCGGCCGATTTGAGGGCCGGGCGCACAAGATAAACCAGCGAATCTTCTCCTGCATCAACCGGTCAGCAACTTCTTCTGCTCGTGGATAGAAAGAGTAAGATTGGGGTTATTTCGGATTCTCCCTTTCTGCATCAGATAAACTGCTGCCCAAAGGAGGATGCCTATGCAGTCTACCAGCAAGCCTGGTATATCCACATGGAAGGCCCAGTGCACTAAACCGGGGAAGAACAGGATAGTGGTGGCGAAGGCCATGATCACCCATTCCAGTGGGTTCATGCCGCAGGCAAGGTAGCCCATGGTCAAACTCCCGAAGGCTATCGTGGCAAGGGTTATAGTCAAGAAAGCCATGGCGATATCCAGGGTCGACCCGCTCAGCAGGAAGCCGCGGCTGTAGGCGAACAGGAAGGGTCCGATGTACAGGAACTTGGCGAACTTGAAGCTCGTCCAACCGGTTTTCCAGGGATCCGAACCCGCGATGGCCGCTCCGGCGTAGGCTGCCACGCACACCGGTGGAGTGATGTTCGAATCCTGGCTGAACCAGTAGACGATCATGTGGGAGGAGATCAGGACCCATGGAGCATGCATGTACAACTCCTTGCTGAGCTCCATCTCGGCCAGGGGCATGCCGAACTGCTGCACCGCGATCATGTTGGAAACCGAACCGACCGTCAGCACGGCCGTGATCAGGTAGGCTGCCGTGACGGGAACGCCCATGCCCAACACAAGGGAGGCGATGCCGATCAGCAGGATGGCCACGGGCAGGAAACCACCCGAGAGGCTGATGATGATGTCGGAGAACTTCAAGCCGATTCCCGACAGGCTGATCGTACCGACGATAATGCCGATCACGCCCACGGTGGCGCCGATGATCAGCGTATTGCGGGATCCTTCGATCATGGCGTCCATGATCTGACGCCAGCCCATCTTGTGATCGGGTGTGAACCAGCTGACGACGATACAACTGAGAATGGCTGCCACGGCGGCGAATCCGGCGGAGTAGCCCAACAGCATCATCACCACGATTAGGATCAACGGAGCAGCCAGGAACCACTCCTTCTTGAGAATGTCCCAGGCCGAGGGGGCGTTGGGATCGTCAATGCCGTACAGACCGTGGCGCTTGGCCTCAAAGTGGATCATCACGAAAACCGAGAGGAAGTACATGGATGCCGGGAAGATGGCCATCTTCATGATCTGAACGTAGGGGATCTCGGTCATCTCGGCCATCAGGAATCCGCCGGCGCCCATGATCGGGGGCATGAACATTCCACCGATAGAGGCCGATGGCTCGATGGCGCCCGCTACGTGGGGTCGGAAGCCGGCCTTCTTCATCATGGGGATGGTGAAGGCACCGGTTGAAACGGTGTTGGCGATCGCCGACCCGGAAACGGATCCGAAAAAGCCCGAGGCGATGACGGCCACCTTGGCCGGTCCGCCGACACTCTTGCCGGCCAGGGCCAGTGGCAGGTCGATGAAGAAACGGCTGGCGCCTGAAGCCTTCAGGAAGGATCCGAAGAAGATGAAAAGGATCACGTAGGTGACCAGGACGTTGGCCATGATGCCGAAAACTCCGTCCTGGTTGTAGAACAGAAAATTCAGGGCACGGGTGAAGCGGAATCCGTCGTGGGCGAATGAACCCAGGACAGGCACGGAATGCAGCAGGTTGCCCCAGAGCAGGTAGGCCAGAAATCCGATCCCGGCCATGGTCATGGACATTCCCAACACACGCCGTGCCGCCTCCAGCGAGATCAAGATGCCCACGATGGCGACCGCGGTGTCCAGGTCGGTTTCAGAACCCATCCTGTAGTTCAGGTTCTCATATTCCATGATCCAGTAGCCGACAACCGCGATGGAGATCAGGGCCAGGACCAGATCGGAGATGGAGGGTCGGTCGAGCCGCGATTTTTTGGTCATCGGGTAGGAGAGGAACACCATCACGAAGGTTACCAAAATGTATAGTCCGCGGTGATACTGGGTGGCAACCGGCATTACACCCGAATTGTACATGTAGAACATGACCATGAAGACACCGAGAATTGAAGTAAAGACATACCAAAACTGCTTCAGTTGCCTTCCGCTTTTGGCGTCCTTTTCCATCAACTCGTCGAGGATTTCCTGGTTGGTATTTTCGGCCTGCGTTTCATCCGGTCCGTTCGGTGGTGATTCAGTCATAAGCCTCTCTCTAAATGGTCAGAGGGGAGGAGGCACGCCCCCTCCCCTCATGAAGAAAAATCGGAGCCGGATGTGGCGAGTCCGACCTTATTTCAAGTCGGCGGGCACGGTTTTTCCGTGCTCTTGCCAGAACTTCACTGCTCCCGGATGCAGGGGTATGGAGGCCCCGTCAAAGGCGTTCTCCAGGGTCATGGTCTTGAAGGTCTTCTTGGCCGCAACCATGGCTGCCATGCCATCGGTGCTCCACAGGGTTTTCATGACGTTGTACACAACGTCGGTGGGTACACCCTTGTTGGCGCACAGGAAGGTGGCGTCCTGGAAGCTTGAGCAGGCCGGCATGCCTTCACCGTAGGTTCCGGCCGGGATGTCCACGGGGATGTAGGCGTAGGCACCATAGAACTTGGATTCGACGGCGTCCTTGCCCACGTCGATCAGGCGGATGTCCACCTGTACCGAGGCTTCGATGACGGAACTGTTGGGATAGCCGACGAGCACCCAGAAGGCATCGATCTTGCCATCCTTGAAGGCGCTGGCGGCTGCCGAGTAGCCCAGGAACTGGTGGCTGAAGTTGTCCCAAACACCTATGTGACGGAAGAAGCGTTCGGCACTGGCGGCGGCTCCGCTGCCGGCGTTGCCCACGGCGACCTTCTTGCCGACCAGGTCCTTGGCGGTGTGGAAGTCACTGTCTGCGCGGACAATGAGCTGGGCCGGGGCACCGTACAGGAAGCCCATGGCCATGGTGCCATCGTACTTGTTCTCATCCTTGGGCAGCAAACCGCCACGGCCCAGGGCGCTGTCGACTGCGTAACAGAGGCCAAAATCGCTCTCGCCGGAGCTTACGCGTTTGACGTTCTCCACCGATCCGCCCGAGCCTACCGCGGAGAGCTTGACTCCGGCCAGGTTCTTGGGAACGTAGATGGACATGCCGTTGGCGAAGGTGTTGAAGGTGCCGCCCGTGGGGCCGCCTCCAATTTTCCCGGTGAAGGATGTGGCTTTTTCTGCGGGTGCAGCCTTGTCCGTCTGCTCGGCATCCTTGGTGCCGCAGCCAACTAAGACCAGGGTCATGAAAATGATCAGCAGAATTGGTCCAAGCTGCAGTTTTCCTTGTCGCATTATTTGCAAACTATTCATGTCGGGTCCCCTTTGGAAATCTGGTTCATGTTTGGCGACTGAAAAACACCTTAGAGTTATTTGCGCCAGTTGGCAACCAATGTTTTTTGAAGAGACGTTAAGCTCACTTCTACGGGACCTGGGAATCCATTAATTTCTTGATTATTAAGGCTAAATGCTGGTTTCGGATTGGAAAGCGGTATATGATTCCCGTCTTAAATGGAAATGTCCCGGGTATTTTCCGGATTTTGCTTAGATGTCGACCCACAAGGAGAACTCGATGAAACTCTTCAAATCAAGCCGGGTCCTAGAAACCCAAATCGACGAGTTCCTCGATACGGTGGTTGAGGGGACCCTTGTCTACCGGGAAGGTGTGCGGGCCTATCTTCAGGGGAGTGAATCAATTTTTGAGTCCAAGCTCAAGGCAATCGACGCCATGGAGAAAAAGGCCGACCGGATCAGTTCGGAGGTAGAGACTCACTTGTACAGTCACTCTCTTATCCCCGAACACCGTGGGGATGTCTTGGGCCTGTTGGAGAACACCGACAACATTATCGATACGGCCAAGGCCAGTCTCAACCAGTTTTCAGTTGAGCATCCCGTAATTCCGGTGGAATTGCAGGAGCTGTTCGCTCTGCTGGTGGACGCGGGTTATCATGCGGTCGAGGCGGCGATCATCTCGGCCAGGGCCTTTTTCCGGGACGTGGGCTCGGTAAAAGACAACCTATTCAAGGTCCATCATTTTGAAAAAGAGGCTGATGAGATCAGCCGCAATCTGATGCGTGCCATCTTCGACATGGATCTGGATCTGGCCCGACAGACCCAGTTGCGCTACTTCGCCCACAACGTGGAAAAAGTTTCCGACCGGGCGGAGGAAGTCGCAGACCGATTGGCCATTTATGCCATTAAACGGACCATCTGAGACTGCCGGCAGGGGAATCCTGCACGTAGACATGGATGCCTACTTTGCTTCGGTCGAGATGCTGGACAACCCTGCGCTTTGTGGTTGCCCAGTCATCGTCGGGGGTACTCCCGAGGGTCGGGGCGTTGTGTCGGCGGCCAGCTACGAGGCCAGGAAATTCGGGGTTCACAGCGCCATGAGTGCGGTACGCGCACGGCAACTTTGCCCCGAGGGAGTGTTCTTGCCGGGTCGGATGGACCGTTACGCAGAGGTATCGGGCCAAGTCTTTGCCATCTTCAAGGAAATCACACCGCTTGTCGAACCCCTCTCCATAGATGAGGCCTTTCTGGACGTAACCGGGTGTCGACGACTTTTTGGTTCGCCAGCCGGGATCGGCAGGCTGATCAAGAGGCGGATCGCCCAGGAAGTGGGGCTTGTTGCTTCGGTGGGGGTGGCTTCGAATAAATTTTTGGCCAAACTTGCCAGTGATTTGGAAAAACCCAATGGTTTCGTCACCATTTCGGACCGGGAAGCGCCAGCTCTCCTGGCTGATTTGCCCGTCCAGAAATTATGGGGTGTGGGACAAGTGCTGCGGGAGGAGCTGAATGCCTTCGGGATCCTGAAGGTCAAAGACCTGTTGGCTGTTCCGCTGCCGCTGCTGGTAAATCAATTCGGAGATCGTGTGCGGCATTTGTTGGAGTTGGCCGAAGGCCGGGACGACCGAGACGTAATACCCGGTTCCCAAGCCAAATCAATCGGCAACGAAACAACTTTCCCCGAGGACATTTCCGATCCTGATCATTTGCTGGGTGTACTGAACCACCTAACGGACAAGGTGTCGCGCCGGCTGCGTAATCAAGGGTTCAAGACCAGGACCCTCACCCTGAAATATCGATTCCCGGACTTCACTACCTATACGCGCGGTGCCTCATTTACCGAATGTACTGATTCCGGCACCCTTCTCCGCTCCACTGCCCGGAAACTTTTCCTGGACCATCCAGGTCGCACGGGAAAGCCTCTTCGCCTGATCGGAGTCACCGCTTCCAATCTGTCCAGTGGTTCAATCCACCAGCCGGAGCTTTTTTCCGATGCGGGCAAGGAACGGGACAGGAGCATCGATCGGGTTCTGGACCAGGTTCATGGTCGTTTCGGCCCCAAATTGAATCGCGGATAAGCGGCCAACATTCCTCGTTCCACAACCTAAAGAAATAATTCAAGGTGCCGATCAAATCTCAAACGGTTTTTCCCGGCCTTCCCTCGAAGGTCTGGATTGTGTTTTGCTCCTAGGAGTCGAAAATGAGTCAGGATGTATTGAAAGCCCGGATCATGACCGTCATGCGCAACCTGCCGCCCATGCCCCAGGTCACTCAAAAGCTGCTGGCTGTGATCCGGGACGAAGACTCGTCGGCCAACGATGTTACAAAAGTGCTTTCCTCGGACCAGGCCCTGGCCGGTAAGGTTCTGAAACTTGTAAATTCTTCTTTCTACGGTGTGCCCCAGGAAATTAAGACTATCAGCCGGGCGGTGGTTATGCTCGGCTTCACCGGGGTCCGCAACCTGGCTCTGGGTTTCGGGTCGGTGGAGGCATTGGGCAAGATGACCAAGGATCTGGACATGAAGGGGTTCTGGAACCACGCCATGGCCAATGCGGTGGCCGCCCAGTCGTTGGCTCCGTACATGAATCGTCGTACCGATCCCGAGGAGGCCTTCATTGCGGGGCTGATGCACGATATCGGGGCCTACGTTTTAGCCTCGGCCGTACCGGACACCTACAAAGACATCATGGGCCGGGTCAACGAGAATCAACTGCAGCTGGAGAATGAGGCCACCGGGTTTACCCATGTCCAGGTGGGGCAGGGGCTGATCCAGTTTTGGGGCTTGCCCGAATCCTTCGCCAACGCTGCCCGTTATCACCATGATTTCAGCGTGTTAAACGACGAGGACCAGGCACTGACCGCCCTGGTGGCGTTGGCCGATGTTCTTGCCTGCATCAATTGCGGGGGTTTCGAGACGCCGGCTTCGGAGGAGGATTTGGGCAAGCTCATCTCCGTCACCGGAATCACCAATGAACAGATCAAGAGCACGCTGTTGGAGATGGATCAGAAAATGGAGGATATGAGCTCCTTCATGAGCATTTCCGGAGTTTCCAGCCAGAAGGACCTTACTTGCGGGGCTGTTGCCAAGAAGGTCAGCTGTGTGGTTTCGACCGAAGTGGCCCGACGGGAGTGGGTGCAGACCCTGTTGCAATACTTTGGACACGAACTCTTTCCGATGGATACCTACTTCAACCAGGGGCCGGGTTGCGGGAATGTTGAGCTGGTTCTGCTGGATCCCCAATGCCTAACCGCCCAGCAACTCGACCGCCTGCTCAAGTATCTTTCGACCCAGTCCGCCCAAGTCGCAATACTCCATGATCAAGGCAGTGTGATGGCCGATGCCGTCAAGAGTTTCCCAACCCTGAAATTCGTGTTCTCGCGGCAGGATCTTGCCGAGGTGTTGGCGGCGCAGACAGTCTGAATCCCTCTGAGTGTATAATCTCCGAAAGGTATCGTTGATTGGTGTTGCTGAGTGGTATACAGCCGTCCCCTGCGCTTGTATATTCGCCACTTGAATCATCCAAGGAGAAAGTGAATGAGAAAGACTATCGTGGGTGTGATGGGCGGATCCACCGCCGATGACCGAACGGCCGCGGCCGCCAAGGAACTGGGCCGGCTGATTGCCGAGAACGGATGGGTGCTTCTTTCCGGGGGGCGGCCCACAGGTGTCATGCAGGCCTCGGTAACCGGAGCCCGACTGGCGGGAGGTCTGACGCTGGGTGTGCTGTACGATGATGATCATGAAGAGGCGGCGGAGGGGTTGGACATAGTTCTGCCCACTGGATTGGGGGCCGGGCGGAACATCATCAATGTCTTATCAAGTGATGTTGTGGTGGCTTGTCGCGGACAAGGGGGGACACTCAGTGAGATAGCCTTGGCCCTACGCTTCGGTCGCCCCGTAGTGTTGTTGGACTTCGATCCCGGCGCCGTGTTCATGGATGCCTCCGCGCATGGGGCGCGTTGGGCCATGGCCGGTACTCCTGTCGAAGCTGCCCAGAAGGTACGGGAATTCCTGATCGAACTGGGCCGGGAATGATCCTTGGATACACGGATTCCTGAAAGGTCTTCTTCATGTGTGGAATTTGCGGAGTTGTAGCCCTTGACGAGCCTCTGGAACTGCTTCCCGAAACCCCCGGGCGGATGATCGGCGTCATGCGCCACCGCGGCCCGGATGAATTCGGCGCCTGGCGGGACGATTCGGCTTTCCTGGGCCATGCCCGCTTGAGCATCATCGACCTGGAAACCGGACAACAGCCCCTCTGCAACGAGGATGGCCGCTACTGGATCACCTTCAACGGGGAGATCTTCAACTATCCCGAACTGACCGCCGAACTCGAGGGGTTGGGGCATGTCTTCCGCACCCGCAGCGACACCGAGACAATAATCCACGCCTACGAACAGTGGGGCCAACAATGCGTCGACCGGTTCAACGGCCAGTTCGCGTTTGCCATCTGGGATCGCAGGGAGCGGCGCTTGTTTTTGGCCAGGGATCGTTTCGGAATCCGTCCGTTATTCTTGGCCTGGCATGACGGGCGGCTGCTCTTTGCTTCGGAGATCAAGGCGTTGCGGGCTTATCCCGGTTTTGCGCCGGAGATCGATCCGACCCTGGTGGGAGAAGTTTTCAACTACTGGGTAAATATCCCTCCGGCCACGGTTTTTCGCGGGGTAGCCCAGCTTCCGCCCGGCCATACGGCTGTTTTCGAAGCCGATCCCAAGGGAAGTTCTCCCCCGGCTCCCTTGCCCTCGAACTTGAGGATCCGACGCTACTGGCAACCGACATTTTTGAGCGAGAAGGAGGATCGTCGCCATGTGGGCCAGGAGGAGATTCGGCGGATGGCGGGGCAGGTGCGGGAAAAGCTGGTCGAGGCGGCGACTATCAGATTGAGGGCCGACGTGCCGGTGGGGGCCTACCTTTCCGGTGGACTGGATTCATCGACCACTACCGCTTTGATCCACGCCTACACCGACCATCACCTGAAAACTTTTTCGGTTGGCTTCGACGATCCGGCATTCGATGAAACCAGCTGGCAACTGGCCATGGCCGAGCACATAGGCACCGACCACGCAACTGTGAAAGTGGGCAAGGAAGATATTGCCAGCCGTTTTCGTCAGGTTGTGTGGCTGACCGAAACACCGATCCTGCGCACTGCTCCGGCTCCACTGCACGCCCTGAGCGCCCTGGCTCGGTCCGAGGGATTCAAGGTGGTTCTTACCGGTGAGGGAGCCGACGAGGTTTTCGCGGGGTACAATATTTTTCGCGAGGCAAAGGTACGGTGGTTCTGGAGTCGGGACCCGGGTTCCCGCAACCGCTCCCTGTTGTTGACCCGTCTGTATCCCTACCTGGCCCAATCCCCTCCGGAATTCCTGCGCCGTTTTTACGGAGCGGGACTGGATCGCCCGGACGACCCCTGTTTCTCCCACCGACCACGCTGGAACAATACTTCCCCGTTGGTCAACTTCCTGGCCCCGGAGGGAACGGCCGCCATTACCGGCGGGAAGGTCGGCTGCGTTGCCGAAGAACGTCTTCTGGCCATGTTGCCCGATGATTTTGCCCAGTACGGCCCCGTGGCCAAGGCCCAATACCTGGAGATGACGACTTTCATGGCCGGTTACCTGCTCAGTTCCCAGGGTGACCGGATGTTGATGGGTAATTCCGTGGAAGGTCGCTTTCCATTCCTGGATCACGAGTTGGCGGATTTTGCCGGTACTTTGCCGGCGACGGTAAAGCTTCAGTCCCTGACCGAAAAGGCGATACTTAAAAAGAGTGTTGCGGATTTATTGCCGGCAAATATTCTAGATAGGCCGAAACAGCCTTATCGCGCGCCGGACAGCAGTAGTTTTGCCGGTCGGGCGGGGCAGGAACTGGTCGACCAATATCTGGATGTGGGATCGCCCGGCAGCCACTCCTTGTGGAAACTGGAGCGGGTTCCCGCCTTGGTGCGGAAGTGGCAGGCGGGTAAATTGCTCAGTATCCGGGACAATATGGCCTTCGTCGGTCTGCTAAGTGGAAGAATCCTGGCGGAGGATTTCGGACCCGGTTTCGAGAGTCGGATCGCTGGGGATATTCTGGAAGACAGTGACATTGCCTGGCGGTCTGAGTAGTATTGTCATGGTTCATGATTTGGCACATTTGGACGGGGCTGAATAACGGTCATTAGGACTTGGAGTGAGGAAAAATGGAAACCAGAGATGCGGTTCGGAACTACATAATCGAGAATTTTCTTTTCGGCGATGCGACCCCTTTGCAGCAGGACAAGATGTCCCTGCTCGACGAGGGGATTATTGATTCGGTCGGAGTAATGGAACTCGTCGCCTTTCTTGAACAGGATTTTGAATTGAGTGTTGATGACGAGGATCTTATCCCCGAGAATCTGGATTCGGTTGATAATCTGGTGGCCTACATAGCCAGAAAAAAAGCTGCCTAGTCCTGGCTGGTTCCCGCCGGAAGGGCCCCAATTTGCAGCGTTATCCAAATGTTCATCATTTCCTGGAGCATTCCGCCGAAGTGCGGTGTGATTCCCCGGCCATCGTTCATGGCGACAAATCCTGGAATTACGGAGAAGTGGAGGCTCGATCCAATCGGCTTGCAAATCTGTTGATCGGTCGTGGGATCGAACCGGGGGACCGGGTGGCCTTGCTGACTGACAACGGGATTGAATACATCGTAGGGCTTTTCGGTATCCTCAAGGCAGGAGCCTGCGTGGTTGCCCTCAGCAACGCCAACAAGCCCCGGACCAACAGTAAACTTTTGGAAGATTCAGGTGCGGTGGCTCTGATCACTCGGGCTCTGACTGTGCGGCGGGATCTTCCGGATCTGATTGCCGGCCTGAAGAATCTTCGTCTGGTAGTCCTGGATAGGGCAGGTCCATGGTTGGACCCCTCAGGCGGAGTGGAGGTAGTGGCCGGCCAGGACCTGATGGTATTTCCCACCCTGCGCCCGGGGCTGGCAATCAAGCCGGAAAATCTCGCCCTGATTCTCTACACCAGCGGATCCACGGGAATGCCCAGGGGAGTGACTCTGACCCACGGCAATCTGACGGCCAACACCAGTCAGATTTTGGACTATCTCAAACTGACGGAAAAAGACAGTGTTCTGGCTGTGCTGCCTTTCCACTACTCCTTCGGAAACTCCCTCCTGATGACCCACTTCGCGGTGGGTGGGCGTCTGGTTCTGGACAATCGCTTCGCGTATCCCCAAACCATTTTGGAGACAATGCAGAGCCAGGCAGTAACCGGGTTCTCGGGTGTGCCCTCAACCTATGCCATCCTCTGCGCCAAGACTGATTTTCTAGAGGCACCCTTGCCTGGCCTGCAGTACCTGACCCAGGCCGGGGGAGCGATGGCTCCATCGCTGATTCGGCGCATCCACGAGGCTTTTCACGATCGCGCCCGTCTGTTCGTCATGTATGGGCAAACCGAAGCTTCCGCACGGCTTTCCTATGTTCCGCCGGAAATGCTTGAGCAGAAGCTGGGCTCTATCGGAGTACCCATCCCGGGTGTGGAATTGGAATTGCGTAGCGACGACGGCCGGAAATGCGAGGTAGGGGAAGTGGGGGAACTCGTTGCCCGGGGCGAGAACATAATGGGTGGGTACTGGAATGATCCGGAAGAGACGCGCTTGGTTCTGCGCGGGGGAGAACTCTTCACCGGGGATTTGGGTCGTCTGGATGAAGACGGATATTTCTTTCTCGTTGACCGGAAAAAAAATATGATCAAGGTAGGAGCCAATCGGGTAAGCTCTCGTGAGGTAGAAGATGCTCTGGTTGAGATCGATGGAGTGGTCGAGGCTTGCGTAGTTGGGGCTCCGGACGAGCTGCTGGGAGAGGCTATTATTGCTCACGTGGCACTACATCATGATTCACAACTAGACAAAAAGAAAATAATCGCGTTTCTTCATAAAGGGCTCGCACAGTTCAAAATCCCGCGCAAAATCATATTTCATACTGAGTTACCGAAAAACTCCTCGGGCAAAGTCATGAAAAATTATCTGAAAAACATAAATTAACTCCAAAAATTTATGTGAAAAGCACTTCGATTTATGGTATAATTCTGTTTGCTAGGTCGAGAAGGGGTCGGAGACTGTGTCAGAAAGACTGTTGTCGGAAAGACTGTTCGTCCGGGGAATTATCCCAAACATCAACTTTTGCTCGAGGAGAGGAAACTATGAAGAAGCTGGTTCTCGCTATCACGATCGCCATGATGGCTATCGGCGGAGTCGCCATGGCTGGTTACAACGCTGATAATGTCGGCGTGTACTTTGATGCTGCTGCAACGGATATTTGTATGGGAAATCTCACAGAGGTGGGGATCTCCGCTCATCATGTCTATGTCGCCCTGACAAATATGAACTACGACACTGTAATGGGCTTTGAGCTGGCCTTGGCCACTGATGGCCCTCTGGCTCTGAGTAACTTCGCCTTCCCGGCTGGTTCCGGTGCTGTGAATGTTCAGTCCGCACCTTCTTTCATGGTCGGCTTTGGTTATCCCCTGGTCGTCGAAAACCGCATGGCTGTCATTATGGAATTCGACATCCTCATTTTCAGCACCAACCCGGTGAACTGGGATGTTGATGGACGTGGTCATGTCTTCGTGAAGAATATCTTCTTCCACAGTATGGAAGAAGAAGTGCCTGCTTATGTCAATGGTGCCGCGGAATTGGTGAAACTGCACCAGTCCACTGGTACCGAGACTGATCCGGTCCTGTTCTTCTCGCTGTATGCTGATGGTTGCGAGAATATTCCCGTTTCCGCCGATGAGGCTTCCTGGGACAGCGTCAAGAGCCTGTACCGGTAATTGCCTATTTGAGATTATCGGTTCGCGCCGATAGAGAGAAAAGTGGCCACTCAAGTGGCCACTTTTTTATGTTTCAGGCGAGCTGGGATCAAGGAATCAACAGTCCATTGGGCAAATATGTCCACTCTGAAGCAAATCACCCAAAATATTTTACTCGGAATAGTAAACTTTATAAGTGAAAAATATTTCTGAATATGATACGTTAGTTACAGGGAGGTTAAGAAAAGGTCTAGAATGGCTCCATAATTTGTATGGCTAAGTTCTGGCTTGTGGCCCGGTGGTGGGTTGCCACCCAAACAAACTTTTCTCAAGGAGGGAAATTATGAAATGGCTAATTGTATTAATCACGGTTTTTGTAATGGCTTTCAGCGGAGTCGCCATGGCCAACTGGCACGCCGACAATGTTGGTGTGTATTTCGATGACGGTGCTGAGGAACTGTGCGTCCGAAACATCAGTGATATTGGAATGTATCATATGTACGTTGTAATAACGAATATGACCAGTGCGGGCGTAAAGGGCTTTGAGTTGCAGCTGGCCAGTGATGGCCCTATTGCTTTCAGCAACTATACCTTTCCCGAAGGCTCCGGTGCGATGAACTTCCAGTCTCCGCCGTCTTTCATGGTAGGTTTCGCTGCGCCCATCTTTGCTGTGGATAGGATGGCAACCGTAATGGAATTTGACATTCTAATCTTCAGCACCAATCCGGTGAACTGGGACGAAGATCAGGATGCCCATGTCTACGTGAAGGAAATCTTCTTCCACAGTCTCCCCATTGAAGTGCCTTGCTATGCGAATGATTTGGATGAGCTCGTTGAACTGCACCAATCCACTGGTACGGAGCTCGATCCCGTCACTATCTTTTCATTGGATTCCGCTGGTTGTGGTGCCGTTGTTGCGTCAGATGAAACCAGCTGGGACAGCCTGAAGAGCCTGTACCGGTAAGTGCAACTCGGATCTGCCGATTTTCCGCGGCAGGTGTAAAAAGCGGCCATCCCACTGGGATGGCCGCTTTTATGCAAAGGCACTGCGGGGAGCAAAGTCCGCAACAGGATGCAAAACAAGGTATTAGCGGGCCAGTAACCCGCCCCGCTGGTAGATGTCCATCTGGACCTGGCTGAATGGCTCAGCCTGTATTCGACCTCCATCCCAGGTGATTTCTCCCGACCTCAGGTCGATCTGAATTTCCTGGCCGTCCGCCAAACCACTATCCAGTAAGTCACCAATAACTACCGGTAGGCCGGCGTTGATGGCGTTTCGCTCATAAATTGCTCCGTAGCTCGGGGCGATCAGGGCGCGGACGCCCAGGGTGGCGAAGCAGTCGACGGCTTGCTGGCGACTGCTGCCGCACCCGAAGTTCGGACCCAGGACGACAAGGTCGCCGGATTGCACACGGTCGGGGAAATCTTCCCAGCCGGGTAGATTGCCAAAGGTATATTGGCCCATCTCCGCCGGATCGGTAACCGCCAGGTGACGGTTGTGGAATATCATGTCGGTGTCGATGTTGGCTTCGGTGATCAACCAGACCCGGCCTTTCAGCAGGGTGGGTTTGGTCGGCTTGTCTTTTTCAGGCTCGGTCACTGATTGTGACTCGCTTGTTCCCTTACCTTCCGGCCGAACAACGGGAACCGGATCGGTGATGGCATCTTCGGTGGTAATGCTCCCACTCAGGGCGCTCGCCGCTGCGGTGGCCGGGCTGGCCAGGTATACTTCGCCCTTGCCCTGCTTGCCTGCAAAGTTCCGGTTCCCGGTCGAGATGGTTACTTCGCCGGGTCCGTTCTGTCCAATCTGTCCGGCGGCGCAACCGGCGCAACCGGCATTACCGATCAGGGCTCCGGCATCCATAAGGTCCTTGACGATTCCCTCGGCCAGGGCCTGTTCCCACACCTTTCGGGTGGCCGGCACGATTTTCAGAACCACGCCGGGGGCGACTTTCCGGCCGCGAAGGATGTCAGCTGCCGCCCTCAGATCCTCCAGGCGTCCGTTCGTGCAGGAGCCGATGAAGACCGAATCCACAGGACGTCCGGCAACTTCGGTGACCGGAACCACGTCTTCGGGATGGCCGGGGCGGGCAATCATGGGTTCCAGCCCGTCGATGTCGATCTCTATGGTTTCCTGGTAAACAGCATCCGGATCGGCTGCCAGGGTCTCGATTTCAGCCCCCTTGGCGGCCTCTGCACAGAATTCCAGCACCTTATCGTTAGGGGTGAACAGGGCAATGATGGCGCCCATTTCGGTTCCCATACTGGAGATCGTGATGCGATCACCAACGTCCAATTCATCAACAATATCTCCGTATATCTCGGCCGCGCAGCCCAGCAGGCCACCGGCGCCCAATTGCCTGGCCATGGCCAGAACGATGTCTTTGGCCCGGGCTCGGGGGCCGGGGCGTCCGGTCAGGATGACCTTGATTGTCTGGGGCACCTTGAACCAAACCTGTCCCTGGGCGAAGGCCGCGGCAATGTCCTGGTCGCCCATGCCCTGTCCGAAGGCTCCAATGGCTCCCATGATGTTGGCGTGGCTGTCGGTGCTGACGAAGGTTGAACCAGGTCCGACCAGGCCGTCCTCGAGGGCAATGTGGGTGCCGATACCCTGTGTGATGTCCCGCAGCCCCACGCCGGTTTCCCGGGCGTAGGTGCGGCAGAATTGCTGATTGGCTGCATAACCCTGATCGCTGCCGCCGGGATTACAGTCGAAGGTGAAGACTGTCTTGCCCGGGTCGGCAATGCCCAGGCCTGCTTTTTGAAGATTCTTTACAACATTGGCGCCACCGAAGTCACGAGCTGCCCGAACGTCGATTTCAACGTTTGCGATCTTCCCGGGAACCACTTCGCGGTCGGTGTGTCGGCTGATGATTTTCTCGATAAGGGTCTGGCCCATTTTAATCGTCCTCCTCGGTAAGAGCGGCGTCCAAACGGGGAGCCCGGCCTTCCTGCCAGGCATTCAACCCCTCCACTGTTTCAAGGGAGGCCCAGCACTGTTGCTGGGATTCCCACTCGAAGGAAAGCATGGAAGTCATATCCAGGGTGGCTGCCTGTTGAGTCCCCAACTTGGTCAGGTGAACCATGGGCTGAGGCAGACAACGTAACCGGTCCATGAACTGGTCCAGCTCCTCCTCCCAGCGATCCTCGGCGATTACCCTGTCCACCAAACCGATCCGATGGGCCTCGTCGGCGGTAAGGGTGCGCTTACTCCACAAGAAATCCAAGGCTCTGCCCGGCCCCAGTTGATGGGGTAAGGTATGGGACAATCCCCATCCGGGTGCCAGTCCGGTGGAGACATCCGGAGCGGTAAAGGTGGCCTTTTCCGAGGCCAGCCGAATGTCGGCTGCAAGGTAGAAACCCAGACCGTTGTTTTGGATGTCTCCGCGGGTGGCGGCAATCACCGGCTTGTGCATTTCCTGAATAAGGGTGACGATCCGGCGTCCGATCTCGTCATCGGCTGCCAGTATTTCCAGCCCTCCGGTACTGCCGGGCGATTCGGCCAGGGCATCGAGGCTGTGATGGAAGTCAAAGCTGTGGTCTCCATCCGAAAACAGGATAACCCGGACGGCGTTGTCTTCCTGCAACCGCAGGAAGAGATTGATCATCTCGTCACAGAGGAGACCCATGTCGGGGGCTCCCGAGCCGATCAAGCCGATCCGGGCGCTACCCTCGGAAATTTCCACATCGAAATTCTGGTACTCCACAATCTTCCTCCGGGTTAACCGACGACAAACGCGTCGGTCTGAATGTCACCGCGTTCGAAGCGGTCCAGGGACAAGCTGTTTATGATTTTGTCAGAGCGTCCGGTTGTGATGAATTGCGCCATGCGGCGGCCCGTCACCGGGCCCAGCATGAACCCGTGGCCGCTGAATCCACAGATGTGAAAGTATCCCTCCAGTCCGGGGATTCCGCCCAGGATGGGTCTGTGGTCCGGCGTAACGTCGTACATGCCGGCCCATTGGCGCATCATTTTGACCTGGGCCGCCCGTGGGTAATAGGCCAACAGGGCCTTGGCGAAGCGTACGGCGAAGCGCAGCCCGCTGGATGTGTCGAATGATTCGGGGCCTTCCAACTGCGGCTCGGCTGGATCCCCGATGCCGCCAACGATCTCACCACGCAGGCTCTGGCTGAAATATATCCCGTTGGAAATGGAGATGACCATGGGATCGAGAAATGGCTTGAGCGATTCGCTGACCATGATCTCGTGCCGTTCCTGACGGTTGGGGAGCTTTACGCCCACCATGGCGGCCAAGGAACGGGCCCAGGGGCCAGCGCAGTTGATCAGCAGGGGGGTGGAGATGGTGCCTCGGTCGGTGACCACGCTTCGTATCTCGCCCTGGTCGGCGGTGACTTCGGTCACTTTGCTCCTGATGAATATTTTTACACCCCGGCGGTGGCAGGCGCGCGCGTATCCCCACACAACTGCGAAGGGGTAGGCCGTACCGTCCTTGGGGCAGAAGGTTGCGCCCTTGATATGGGAGATGTCCAGATCAGGCACTATCTTCAGGCATTCATCCGGCTGGAGAAATTCGGTCGGGACATCGCAGATATTCTGCAATTCGACGGCTTTGCGCAGGGCGGGCAGATCGTCCTCGCTCTCGGTGACCATGAGGTAGCCGCCCTGACGGAAGAATACCTGGTAACCGAGCTCCGCGGACATCCCCTCGTACATACGGACACTTTCCTGGGCCAGACGTATATTCTCCTCGGTGGTCCACTGCTGGCGGATCCCTCCGCCGCAACGTCCCGTCGAGCCGCTGCCGATATAGTCTTTTTCAATCACGACGATGTTTTTCAGCCCCAGGCCGGCCAATTCGTAGGCAGTGGCCAGGCCGTTGATTCCGGCCCCGACGATCACCGCGTCGGCTGTGGAGGGAACCGGCTCACTTGAAAGGGGGATCATCGCTCCTCCTCGCGGGCCGGCTGGAATTCGGGTACGTCGAGGGAGGCCAATTGGCCAAAAGTCAGAGGTTCGGCCGGTGGACGGATTGTGGTCAACCGCACTTTCTCCGGCGGGATGTTGCGCAAAACGGCCAACTCGGCCGCCGCTTCGCTCATGCACCCCTTGCCTTGACAGAATCCGGTTCCGGTTCCGGTATAGCGTTTGAGGGATTCCAACTCGCTGAATCCTTCGCTGAAGGCCTCCCGGAACTCCTCCAGGGTAACATCCTCGCACCGACAGAGAATCGTCTTGGGATTGCTCATTGTGCCGACCCTTCCGGGTGTCCGTTTTTTTGTTTGCCGGGGGGGACGATGGGTTCCATTACGGTTTCTCCGATGGCTTCCCCAACCACGGCAACCGTAGCTCCATCGGGTAAACGGCCTGAGAATACGCTGCTTTCGCCAGCTCCAGTGGGGATGAATCCTCCCCGATCCTGCTGTAGGGACATATCGATTCCCAACTGGAAGGGAATATCGAAGGTCGGTTTGCCCTGTCCGCATATTATAGCGAGGTCGGCCTCTAGCTGCAGGTGTGAATGGAGGGGGCCGGAGGGAGAGGACTCACGGGATACCAGGGTGGCGGCCAGTTGCCCCTCGCCGTGGGGTCTGATGCTGGCCAATTTGAATCCAGTAGTAAGCTGCCACTTGGCATCGATTGCGGCTGAAATTTCCGTATGGTAACCAGATTCGGTGATGACCAGGGATATCCGGGCTCCCCGTTCAGCCAGCAACACGGCGCTCAGCCAGGAATCAATGCCGTTGCCGAGGATCAATACCTGTCTGCCTGCCACGTCCAGACCATCGCGCAATAATAGACGGTACAGTGCCCGGGGACCGATCAACCCGGGGGTGTCGTTTCCCGGAAAGAGACCCAAGGTATCCATGGCTCCGGCGGCCCAAACCAATTCCCGGAAATTCATGGTGGCCAGATCATTTTCTCGTCGCAGAAGGAGCCCGTTGGGAGGGTAACCGGCTACGGCTCTGACCCCGCCCAGGAAAGTGTGCTCCGGACGAGCTGAGAAATCCTTGATCAAACCATCCAGTCGGCGCCCGCTATTGGCCAGGACGGGAAAACGTTCCAGGCGATTGCCCAGGGCGGTGGTGGCTTCCCGGAGAGCTGTTCCCCGCTGCCCGCCGCATTCATGGTGTTCATCCAGAACCAGGACCGGTCCGGACGATTCCACCGCCGCGGCCAATCCGGCGGGACCTCCACCGACTATGACCTTCGAGAAATCGCCCAAGTCCGTGACCAGGCTGTTTGAAAGGCCATCGGCCTTGAGTTCCGTACCAGGTTCTGGAATGCGGCCAACCCCGGTCAGGGGCCGGATCATATCCAGAAAAACCCGGTTCAAGGCGGTCGGACGGGTGAACCATTTGTAGTAAAAGCCTACTGGGAAAAGGTTGTCGGCAGTGGCCAGGATTTTCTGCATACCGGCACCGTAGAAGGCGCCGGTGTCCTGCCGCTCGACGGTCATTCCGTCCCTGACTTCCGTCTCGCAGGTTCGGATGTTGGGTACGCCATCAACGCGCATGAGGCAGGAGGTGCATTGTCCCCGGGCACAGGAAATCCCCCGCGGGCGGCCGTACTTGGGTGAGTGCGAAAGAACCCGGACCCCTTCCTCCCACAAGGCTACCGCCACGGAGGTTCCGGGACGACAGGAAATTGATTTTCCCTTGAAATCGAAGGTGACTTTGTCGCTGGACAACCATTCATCCTTTCATCCGGGCCCGAGCCTGGGCATGGCGCCAAGTGGACGGTGACGGCTAGAAAATAAGTCCCCACCAAAGGCGCGGCAAGAAGGGAGTGGAGTTCCGGGACTCCGCCCTGCGAAAAGGAAATCACTATTCGCCTTTTCCCGGAGCATACGGCTTGTATATTTGGATGATGGTTCCGGAAAGGTGGGGGGCCAGCTCCTCCGCCCGCCGGATGGGAAACTACATTTGCATTGCTGGATTTGCCGGAGAGGTTATTCATGTCCGACAACAATTTTGTCCGAGTCCGCCAGGAAGCCGAGAAAGTCGGCGTTGAATTCATCGACTTGAAGATGCTCGATCTGGTGGGCCGTCTGCACCACTTGTCGTTGCCCTTTTCCCGTTTTTCCGAATCCGTATGCCAAAACGGAATCGGGTTCGACGGTTCCAGCTACGGTTTTCTGAAGGTCGAGAACAGCGACATGGTTTTGGTGCCTGATCTGGCCACTGCCCGCCTGGATCCCTTCCGCAAGCGTACCACTATGACCATGTTTGCCGAGGCCCGCCTGACCGATGCGGACCGGACTCCGTTTTCCCAGGACGGACGGGTCATCGCACGCAAGGCAGAGCAGGCCTTGAGCGAGGCAGGAGTTGCAGACAAATCGCATTGGGGCCCGGAATATGAATTCTATATTTTCGAAGAGGCCGAGTACACTTCCGAGACCAACGACAGCACCTTCGGGATCCACAGCAGCGAGAATTTCTACCATAACGCCTATCATGCCTGCAACCCCTTCGACAAGCATGACGATTTCCGGGACGATGTGTGCGCCGTGATGGCGGAATTCGGGATCCCCGTTCGCTACCACCACCACGAGGTGGGTGGCCAGGGGCAACAGGAAATTGAAGGTTGGTTCGCCGATCTGGCCACCACCGGCGACCACGCCGTTTTGACCAAGTACATCCTTTTCAACTTGGCTGCCCAACAGGGACTGAAGGTCACCTTCATGCCCAAGCCCATGTTCGACAACGCCGGAAGCGGTTGGCATGTGCATCAGTTCCTGACCAAGGAGGGGCGCAACGTCTTCAACGACGATTCCGGTTACGCAAACCTCTCGGAAACCGCCATGCACTACATCGGAGGAATTCTTACTCACGCTGCGGCCCTGTGTGCCTTCACCAATCCGAGCACCAACAGCTTCAAGCGTCTGGTCCCCGGTTTCGAAGCTCCCACAGTGAGGACCTTCGGTCGATCGAACAGGGGTGCGGCCATTCGCATCCCCAGCTACGTCAAGGACCCCGAGATGCGTCGGATCGAATATCGTCCCCCCGATTTGACCGCTAACCCCTATCTCTGTTGTTCAGCCATCCTGATGGCGGGACTGGACGGTATCATCAACAAGATCGATCCGGTTGAGGCTGGGTTCACTCCGGCGGACTCGCCTTCGTCCGAGAGCCCGCAAGTGGATTTTTTACCCCGATCGCTGGATGACGCGCTGGATGCCCTGGAAATGGATCACCAGTTTCTAATGCGCAGCGACGTGTTTCCCGAGCCCCTGATCAGGCGCTGGTTGGATTTGAAGCGGGATGAGATCAACGCCCTCAATGGAAGGCCTCATCCCTTCGAGTACACTATGTACTTCGATTTCTAATTCGGTTTCTGAAGCAGCGGAGCGTCCCGGTGACGGGTGTGGCCCGGAAGGGGATAGAGATGTTGGAACTGGAACTGCAGTCTTCGTGCCGTTCGGATTTCCTGGATATAACCGCCATGGTTCAGGCAGAACTGGGCGGCTTGGGTATTGTTCACGGGGCCGTCATCGTTTTCAATCCCCACACTACGGCCGCGGTGACCATCAACGAGGGTGCTGACCCGGATGTCGTGTCCGACATGACAACGGCCCTGGACAAACTGATCCCCTGGAGGGACGGTTACAACCATGCCGAGGGGAACTCGGCCGCCCACATCAAGGCCAGTTTTTTCGGCAGTTCGGTAACCATTTTGGTGGAAAACAGTTGCCTTCGCCTGGGAACCTGGCAGAAGATCTGGTTCTGTGACTTCGACGGGCCGCGCTCGCGCAAGATCTGGATCCAGGCAGTGAACCAGGCCTGAGCGTCTTTACGGAAATTTGCACTCAGCTACCAGGGAACAGGAGACACCTTGAAAGCCAGGGAAATTCGAGCCCGATTTCTGCAGTTCTTCGCCGATAAGCAGCACGAGGTAGTGACCTCGTCCACCCTGGTTCCCCAGGATGATCCAACCCTGCTTTTCACCAACGCGGGGATGAACCAGTTCAAGAGTGTCTTTCTGGGCCTGGAACATCGCGATTACAAACGGGCCACTTCGGTGCAGAAGTGCATGCGCGTATCGGGCAAGCACAACGACCTGGAGGAGGTGGGGCAGGACGCGCGCCACCACACCTTTTTTGAGATGATGGGCAACTGGTCTTTTGGCGACTACTACAAGCGCGAGTCGATTCGCTGGGGTTGGGAATTTCTCACAGAAGCGATGGGCTTGGACAGTGGACACCTCTGGGTTTCGGTATACAAGGATGACGACGAGTCCTGGGGGATCTGGGCTGATGAAATAGGGGTGCCCGAGGAACGGATCGTGCGCCTGGGCGACATTGAGAAGGGTGACGAGGAGAATTTCTGGTCCATGGCCGACACCGGACCCTGCGGACCCTGTACGGAGATCCATTTCGATCAGGGCGAGGGTATGAAATGCTCCCACCCGGATGGATGTGCCGTCGGCGTCTGTGACTGCGATCGCTGGCTGGAACTGTGGAACCACGTCTTCATGGAGTTCGATCGCCAGGAAGGCGGGAGGTTGAATCCCCTGCCCATGAAAAGTGTCGATACCGGGTTGGGCTTCGAGCGCCTGGTCGCTGTGATGCAGGGCAAGAAGAGCAACTACGAGACGGATCTTTTCAAACCACTGGTGGCCAAGGCCGCGCAGCTGTGCGGCAGGGAGCCGGAGGGCGAGGCCAAGATCAGCATGCAGGTCATCGCCGACCACGCCCGAGCCGTGGTGTTTACCATCGCCGACGGGGCGATCCCCAGCAACGACGGACGCGGTTATGTGGTGCGCCGGATTCTGCGGCGAGCCGCCCGCCACGGTCACCTGCTGGGGTTGGAGAAGCCCTTCCTCTGGAAAGTAGCCGAAGTGGTCATCGCCGAGATGGGCGAGGCCTATCCTGAATTGAATGAACGCAGAGACCGCGTACTGGAAGTGATCCGCAAGGAAGAGGAACGTTTTGGCCGCACCCTGATTTCCGGTCTGCAGGTTTACGCCGAGTACAAAGCCTCGATGTCCGCCGAAGGTCGTACGGAACTGACTGGTCCGGAGGCCTTCAAGCTTCACGATACTTTTGGTTTTCCAGTGGATCTTACCGCCGTGGTGGCCGCGGAGGACGGGTTCACCGTGGACCGCGAGGGTTTCGAGGCCAGCATGGCGAAACAGAGGGCTCAGAGCGGGTCCAACCGGGTGTTCCGTGAGGGCATTGGCGCGTGGTTGCCGGTGGACCAGGCGAAGGATCTGGCCGGGTACAGGAGTCGTTTTACCGGCTACACCACCTTGGCTGGAGATGCCAAACCGGTAGCGGTTCGTTCAGGAGGAAAAGACGAAAACGGACGCGTCTTGGCGCAACTGCTGTGCGACCAAACGCCTTTTTACGGAGAGTCGGGCGGACAAGTAGGCGACTCGGGAACCATCACTCTTGGCGACCATGGAGCCACGTTTGAAGTGTTGACTACCCTGGCAGTCGAAGAGGGCAGCGTGATGGTGGTTGCCCAGAATGCGGAGAAATTCCAAAAGGATCTTCGCGGAGTGGAAAAAGTTCGCCTGACGGTGGATCCGAGCCGTCGCCTGGCCACTATGCGCCACCACACCGCCACCCACCTGCTGCACGCTGCCTTGCGGGAAGTGCTGGGGGACCACGTAGAGCAGGGCGGCAGTGAAGTTTCTCCCCAGCGGCTGCGTTTCGACTTTCGCCATGACCAGGCAGTTTCTCCCGAGGATCTACAGCGCATTGAGGAGCTGGTCCAGGCCAAGGTGCTGGCCAATCGGGCGGTGCTGAGCCACGAGCAAGTGCCCCTGGAGGAGGCCCGCAAGATGGGAGCCATGGCCCTGTTCGGTGAGAAATACGGTGACACGGTGCGGGTCGTAGAGATCCACGGCGAGCCTCGGTTGACAGCGGACGCTCCCGAGAACGGAGAAGACCAATTTTCCTTGGAATTGTGTGGAGGTACGCACTGCCTTCACACCGGCGACGTCGGGATGTTTCGAATCCTGTCAGAGGGCAGTGTTTCGGCCGGAGTGCGACGTATCGAGGCCGTCGCCGGCGAGGTTGCCCTGGAACTGGTAACGGGGGAAAAGCTGGAACTTTCCGATTTGTCCGGAATCCTGAAGCGTGACAAGGGAAGCTTCGTTGCCCAGGTGCGGCAGCTTATGGCTGATAAACAGAAGTTGGTCAAGGAACTGGCCGGAATCCAGCAAGCCGCCGCCCGCTCTACCCTGGACGATGTACTGGACAAACCACGCGATGTGGCCGGCCTCAAGGTGATTACGGCGCGGGTTCCGGCCCAGGACAAGGGCGCCTTTCTGCAATTGGGAGACCATGTGCGGGACAAGTTGGGCAGCAAGGGCGTTGTGGTCCTGGCCGCCGAGATAGCGGGCAAACCCACGATTCTGGTTACGGTCACCCCTGACTTGTCCGAGGGCAAAAAACTGCACGCCGGGAATCTTGTCAAAGCCATTGCAGCAGAAGCTGGAGGAAAGGGTGGGGGACGCCCAAACACGGCTCAGGCCGGGTTGCCGGATGCACCCGCACTCGATACGGCCCTGCAGGTGGCTGATGCAATCATTGCCGACCAGGCAGAATCCTGATTCAGGGGCAATCGGCCCCAATGGCCATGGCCAGTTTGCTCAGGTCTACGATATTCACGGTCATGTCCACGTAAAAGTCAGACTGAAAAGCGTAGCCGTTGGCGTAATCCTGAGCGAAAAAGATCACGTCCATCAGATTAACTACCAGGTTCCCGTCGATGTCCGGGCTAACGTGATGAAGTGCAAGCCCCGGGCTGGTGGTCAGCGGCATCCCATTGATTACCACCTGGGTGAGGGCCTGGCTGGAGCCGCCGGCCCGCAAAGGACTTACCCAGGTGGCCACTCCATTCTGATCCGAAGGTCCGTCAGCGGTGGAGCCACCCTGGCAGGCGATTAACCCGTTGTCCAACGATTCAAGCCATATGTCCTCGGCAGGATAATTGATGATCGGATCATTCATACCGTCTCGAAGGTAAACCTTCATGGTCGCATCCACGCTGATTCCCGGTTCCACTTGTGCCGAGGTGAACGGGTTGCCGCTGCCATCGGGCACGTTGCAGAGAACCGGAATTCCCGGGCCTGAGTAGGCGATTTCACCATAGCTTTCATCAAGGGGGGCCAGGCCGGCAAGAGCGGTGCTTTGCAATAGAACCAGAAACGCGATCATCAAATTGGCTGTCAGTGCTTTAAACACGGGTACACCTCGTTCATGTGAGGCGCCCTTGCAGGGGATGGGGGCGTCAGTAAATATAACCAAGGGTGCAGGCCATTCCATACGATTTAATTGTACCAAAACTTATGATGGGAATCAAGTGTCGATAAGGCAATGTCGACAAGGCAGGTTGCAGAGGAAGCATAAAACGGGGCGACTCTTCAGTCACCCCGTTTTCAGTCAACTTAGCTCGAAGCTCAATCGTGCTATTCAGTGAGGGCCTCCGACTCGGTCTTCACCTCTACGGTTGCTTCAGTTGTACCTTCGGCAGCTTTCTCTTCTTCCGGCACCCAGTCAGCCTCATCAAAGCTGATGCCCAGGAATTCCCCGCGGAGGTACTGATGCATAGTCCGGTCCGGATCCTTTTCCTTCAACGGCTGCAGGTACTGGAATTTTCCTACACTGTCCATTGCCAGTATGGAGTGGCACAAGGTGCAGTCGTAGGGAATCGCCACGCCTTCTTCGTCCACCATATCGGGAGTGTGGCAGCGGAAACATCCGCTTCCATTCCGGTGCCCGAGATGAGTGGGGTAGGTGTTCCAGCCCACGTTCATGGGGAAGAAGATGTTCTGGTTATAGATCGTCTGCAACGTCTCTACCATCTGGTCGGCCTCGGGGCTCAGCGCCGAGATGGAATCGTCCAGATCACGCAGGTAGAATCCACGCACAGAATTTTCGATTCCACGCATCGCCGCCTCCTGATCAGGATATTCCCCGGTCAGGGCCTCCAAAGCCGCTCGCTTGGCGAAAGGCAAGGAAACGGGGATCCGACCGTCAACCATGGCGATGTCCACGGCGTCTTCCGGATCCAGGTAGATGTGCGTGGCTCGATTGTGGCAATCCATGCAGTCCATCGACAATACCTGGTCATGCTTGGGTTCCACGGGATGAAGAATGGTCTTTTCATCCAACTTGCTATTTGTGTAGCGGTGGAAATAGTCCCCTCTGCGCACCTCGACCCAGTCCATCACCTGGCGTTTTTCGTCCGCCGCCCGGTAACGGATTTCGTTCTCGGCCGCAACGTGCCAGTGAATCGTGCCGGTGTTGTCACCAGCACCGGCCCCCACCTTTAAGGCCAAGGTAGTGTGGGACGGAGTTGATTCCTCGTCGAACGCGAAACTGGTGAATGCCTTGATCCGGTCACCATAGAACTTGTCCGGCCAATGGCACTTTTCGCAAGTTTCTCTCGCCGGACGCAATTGGTGAACCGGTGTGGGGATTGGCTTTTCGTAGAGGTCGAAGGTGGACGATACAACCTGCCACAACCCGTTCAGTTTGGCGTCCAAAAGTGCTGTCGCACCTTCTCCCACATGGCATTCCACACAGTGGACGTTGGCGTGGGGAGAGTTTTGGTACGCCACCCACTCGGGTTCCATGATTGGATGGCAGGCTGTCCCACAGAACACCGGCTGATCCATAAAATGGAGCATCCGGGCACCGCCGACGCCGAGGAAGAGAATGTTCACCACCGTCAGCAGTGCGATGGTGGCTAGCAGTGACGAACCCATGCGCTTGGCCCGGGTCATATCGTCGGGGAACCGCTGTGACAATAATTCCTCGGTCGTGCGACCGGTGGCACGTTTGAACTGCCACCAGCTTATGGGAACTAGGATCAGGCCCAGAATGAACAAGGCCGGCAGGGCCATGTAACTAATGAGCCCGATGTAGGAATTGGTCAGGATTCCTGTGATCCGCAGCAACTCCATGAACACGAAGAGCAGGAACGCGGAGGTCGCCAGGGCGACCCCCATC
>JAHOYV010000027.1 GCA_019038745.1 Gemmatimonadales bacterium | reverse complement strand
GAGCTCATTTTGCTGATGATGGCTTCATCGTGTCGGGTGGCGTTCTTGAAGGGATCCAGAATCGCTCCGATCGCTTCGAGGCCGGAGCAGGCCCATTCCCGCACCAGGGAGGCGTGCTCGCCGACGCCGGCGGTGAAGATGATGGCATCGACTCGGCCCAGGGCCACGGCGTAGGCGCCGATGTATTTCCGGATGTGGTAGCCGTATACTTCCAGGGCAAGACGAGCCCGGTCGTTGCCGTTGGCGTATTCCCGCTCCACGTCGCGCAGGTCACTGCTTATTCCACTGATGCCCAGCATCCCGCTTTCCTTGTTCAGGATCTTTTCTACCTCAGGCAGAGTGATCTCAAGGCGGCGGCTCAGAAAACCGACCAGGGCAGGGTCGATGTCGCCGCTGCGGGTGCCCATCATTAAACCTTCCAGGGGAGTCAGGCCCATGGATGTGTCGATTGACAAACCACCTTGAATGGCGGCAACGGAGGCGCCGTTGCCGAGGTGGCAGGTGATCAGGTTCAGTTCCTCGGTGCCCCTCTCCAACATCTGGGCCGCGCGAAGGGTTACGTACCGATGACTGGTGCCGTGGAAGCCGTAGCGACGGATCTTGTAGTCTTCGTAAAGTCGGTAGGGGATGGGGTAGATGTAGGCCCGGTCGGGCATGGTTTGGTGAAAGGCGGTGTCGAAAACCCCAACCATGGGGACCTGGGGCATGACTTTCATGGCCGCTTCGATGCCGGTGATGTTGGCTGGATTGTGAAGGGGCGCCAGGGGAATGCAGTCGCGCAGGGTTTGAAGCACTTTCTCGTTAATGATCACCGACTCGGAATAATCTTCTCCGGCGTGAACGACCCGGTGTCCGACAGCACTCACCTCGGTCATGGATTTCAAGACGCCGTGTTCAGGGTGGATCAGGGCGGCTATCAGCAGCTCGATGCCACGAGCGTGGTCGGGGATCGGCAGCTCCTCCTGGTGGTCATCGGCTCCGGGGCGGGAATAGGAGTGGATGCCCTGTTCCATACCGATACGCTCGACCAGACCCTTGGCCAGGAGGGTTTCGTCCTCCATGTCCAGGAGCTGGTACTTCAGGGAGCTGCTACCGCAATTGATGACCAGAATGTTTTTCATTTTACACGCTCTGCAGGGCGGTAATGGCCGCCACATTCACAATATCCTCGACGCTGCAGCCACGCGACAGGTCGTTGACGCCCTTGGCCATGCCTTGCAGGACAGGCCCCACGGCTTCGGCTCCCGCCAGGCGTTGGACTAGCTTGTAGCCGATGTTGCCGGCGTCCAGGTCAGGAAAGATCAGGACGTTGGCTTTCCCGGCCACGGGGCTGTCCGGAGCCTTGCTGGAACCGATCTGGGGCACGATGGCCGCGTCCAGTTGCAAGGGTCCGTCGACCTCCAGCTCGGGTTCCTTTTCGCGGATGAGGCGTGTTGCTTCGACGACCTTGTCCACGTCGGGGCCGGCCCCGCTGCCCATGGTGCTGAACGAGAGCATGGCTACCCTGGGCTCGAATCCGCAGAGGGCCCTGGCCGTACCGGCCGTGGCAATGGCGATGTCCGCCAACTGGGCTGCATCGGGCTGCGGGTTTACGGCGCAATCCCCGAAGACGATCATGCCCTCTTCGCCGAAATCCCATTTCGGTTGGACCATGACGAAGCAACTGGAAACAACGCTGGTTCCCGGCGCTGTGCCGATGATCTGGAATCCCGCACGCAGAACGTTGCCCGTGGAGTTGACAGCGCCGGCCACCATACCGTCGGCAACGCCTTTCTTGACCAGCATGGCTGCAAAAAACAGGGGGTCTTCCATGGCCTCGGCGGCGGCTTCCTCGGTCAAGCCCTTGTGCTTTCGAAGGTCGAAGTAGGAGCGGGAGAAATCGGCACGATAGGTCGAAAGAGCGGGGTCGATGAGGGTCAGGTCCTTGGTGTCGATGCCCTGCTTTGCAAGCCCGGCCTCCAGCTTCTCGGCATTTCCCAAAAGAATGATTCGGGCGAACCCCTCATCCCTGATTTGACCCGCTGCCTGGAGCATTCGCTCATCAACGGCTTCCGGCAATACTATGGTCTTGCCCAATTCGGTGGCCTTGATACGAAGGGTTTGTGTAAATTCCATGACCGGACTCGCTTTCGGGCGGAAGTTCTCTGCAGGCGGTTCCCCTGAAAAATGACTTCGGGCCGCCCGTTAGTCAATTGACAACTCCAGGAAATTGCACAAAAAAAACCCCGCCCGGAAGGGACGGGGTAAAATTGAACTTTCCCAAACAATGGATTATTCGGAGTCACTAATGCCCGGTAATAGGATTTCACCGGTTTCCCGCATGGTCTTCTGCAGGTCCGCCAGGGTGAAACTGGCCCAGAATTCTTCCATCCGCGCACTCAGAAGGGACCAGATGGAGCGTGTGAGGCAATCCCCCGAACGGTCGCAAATACCGGGTTGCTGGACGCATTCCACCAGAGTGGTGTGCGAATCCAGGGCGCTGATGATCTGCCAAAGGGTTACTTCTTCGGGTGAGCGAACCAGGGAATAGCCGCCCTTTACCCCTTTACGGGAATTGATGAGGTTGGCCTTGCGCAGCGTGCCAACGACCTGCTCCAGGTACTTGCCGCTGATTTCCTGGGATTCGCTGATGGCGCTGATGGGGACCGGTTCTCCGCCGTATCCTTCGGCAATCTGAAGGATGGCTCGCAATCCGTATCTGACTTTGGTGTTGACTTTCATGACTTGTGGAACACTCCCTATCGGTTCCTGACACTCTAAGAGTTAAACCTTGAGTTCCAAAAAGATAACATGGAACCCCTCTGCGGGCAATGATCTTCAGTACCCTGATTTGCTCCCTCGTTTTCTATTTCCTCACATCATGTTTTTTTACTTCCGGCACATCCTTGAGCAGGAGCGAGGTCAGGTGCAAGGGCAAAGTCGTTGCCCGTTTTCGATCGATGTCATGATAAACCCGCTCGACCTGGATGGGCTCCATCCCCATGACCTCGGCGGTTTTCGCAGCTTCCACTCCATGATTCTTTGCCCAAAGTAGCAAATCCATCTGTTGGTAGGGTAGTACGAAATAGAATTCGTCTTGTCCCTGCTCGAGACTGTAGGTGTCCGTCGTCGGAATGGAATTGCAGATTTCGTCGGGAAGTCCGAGGTGCCGGGCCATGGCGTAGACCTGGGTCTTGTACAGGTGGGCGATGGGTTTCACGTCGGCGGCCCCGTCACCGTTCTTGACGAAGAATCCCTGGTCGTATTCCAAACGGTTGGGAGTGCCGGTCACAGCGAAGTTCAGGCGGTCGGCGTGGAAGTATTCCATGGTCTTGCGGATCCGCTGCTTGAAATTGGTGGCGGCAACGATTTCCAGATAGGCCTTTACCGGCAAACGCTCGGTACGGGTTTCTCCGTCGGGGTCCTGGACGACCAGTCGATAGAAGTTCATCCGATCGCTGTCCAACAGGTCGCCGGGCAGGACGATCTTGCTCTTCCATCCTTCCCCGTATTCCGGAATCACGGACTGGATGGCCGCATCGTAGCGTTCATAACAGCCGATGGCCGTCAGGGTGGGCTGGATATCATGGATTGTGAATTCGATGCCGAGATGTTCGGCCAACTGTTTGCCCAACTGAACACTGGCTCCGGATGAATCTCTCTCCGGCAGCAGGATCCCGAATACTTTCCCGGGCCCGAATGCGCGGACGGCCAAGCCCGCTGTGCAGCTGCTGTCGATACCGCCGCTGATGGCTACCACGACTCCCCGCCTCATCAGGCGTTTGGCGACGACATTTCTCAGGGACTCGCAGATCTCGTCGGCTTCTTTTTCCAGATCTAGGTCCAGTACATTGATGTCGAACATTCCAGGACTCTCCCCAGTGAAGGTTGTTCCAATTAGTTAAGTATGGAATCGCCGAGACTCAACTCGGCATAATTTCTTCCTTAGATTAATCGGGTTTGGCAGGTTCGTCCAATGGCAATTTTTTGGGAGTTAGTTTCCTGGTTTGTGAATGGGTTTTGCCGGATGTAGCAGGCCCATGGATTTGCAAGATGTAGACACTGGAAATTCCTGCCTTTATCCTGTCTAGTGAAATCCAGGTGGTGCCGAAAAATTTTCCGAAGCCAGCTTAGCCCGCGAGGTGGTAAATGACATCCGAAGACCGCAGGAACTTTATCAAGTCTTTGAACCTGGCCGATGTCCATCGCCATTTTGATGGCTCCATCCGGCCCGAAACGCTGTGGGAGTTGTCGGACAAGTACTATAGTGCCGTCCCTGGACTGGATTTTGAGCAGTTCCGACATTATCTGCAATGGGACGACGCGGTGGATTCCACCCTCCTGGACTACCTGGACAAGTTTCATGTCCCGCTCCAATACACCCAATTCTACGACAATATCCGGCGGATTTCCTTCGAACTGGCCGAGGACGCTTACCTGGACGGGGTGAAATTGCTGGAGTTGCGCATAAATCCCGTAATTCACCGCCGGGCGGGCCTGACCACTCGTCAGGTGATCGCCGCCACCCGCAAGGGGCTTTCCCTGTTTCAGGAGGACCATCCCGATTTTCGTGCCGGGATCATCGTTATTGCCATGCGGAACCACGGTGGCAACATGGCTCGCCTGCTTTTGCGTGAAGTCGTGGGGGAGAAGGAGGAGTTCCACGACGGGATCGGCGTGATCGGATTCGACATCGCCGGCCACGAGGCGCCCTTCCCGCCGTTGTTGTTCGAGAATGCCTATGACCTGGCGGCCCGGATGGGTTTGAAGAAGACCGCCCACGCGGGTGAGAGTGAAGGCCCCGAACGGATCTGGGAGGCCCTGGATTGTCTGGGGCCGCATCGGATCGGCCACGGTACCAGCGCGGGTCAGGATGCTGAATTGATGAAACGCCTGGCCGCCGACGGAATCTGTTTGGAAGTTTGTCTGTCCTCCAATCTGCAGACCGGAGCGATCAGTGCGTTGTCGGACCACCCCCTGCCCAGGTTTTTGGAGGCCGGAGTCAAGGTAGCCCTCTGCACGGACAATCCGACCGTGTCCAATACCACTCTTGCCCGGGAATACGAGTTGGCCATGGAGCTTTTTTCGATGAGTGAAAACGACGTCCGGGCCCTGGCGGGAATGTCCTGTGACTGCACTTTTCTGGGAGAGGGCTGTCCGTTCCCGGAAGCTGGTTAGGAGATAGTTTTTTCTGCCGATCCTTATGGTTCAATGAAGTGGAATTTTCATGTTTCGAAGGGGATGATTTCGATGATTGGCAAGATCAAGAGAATCGCGGTTCTGACGGGTGGCGGGGACGTTCCCGGACTAAATTCGGCAATGAAGCAGATTGTCTTTCGTGCCCACAAGGCGGGTGTCGAGGTGGTGGGTTTTCGTCGAGGCTGGGGCGGTCTGGTGAATTACCGAATCGGGGGTGATCCGGATTGGAACGACAAGTGGGTCACCACACTGGAAGGCCTTCACGTGCGCACGATCGATCGAACCGGGGGCACTTTCCTGCACACCAGTAGAACGAATCCCGGCCGGATCAAGGAAGAAGACCTGCCCGAACATCTGAAACGGGAAGGCCAGGAATTTCCCCTGGATCTAACCGACACGGTTGTGGCCAATCTCGAAGCCCTGGAGATCGACGCCCTGATTCCCATCGGTGGCGATGACACGCTCAGCTACGCGGCTCGTCTGAACCAGGCAGGTTATCCGCAGATCGCCATCCCCAAGACCATGGACAACGATGTCTACGGGACTGATTACTGCATCGGTTTCGGCACGGCCATCACACGGAGCGTGCAGGCAATCGACGATATGCGTACGCCTATCGGGAGTCACGAACGCATAGGTCTGATCGAGCTCTTCGGCCGCAACAGCGGTGAGACTTCCCTGATCGCCAGCTATCTGGCCAGCGTGGATCGGGCCATCATTTCCGAAGTGCCTTTCGATGTCGAAAAACTGGCCGAGATGATCGTCAGGGACAAAAAGGACAACCCCAGCAACTACGCCATCATGACCATGAGCGAGGGAGCAGTGCCTCTGGACGGCAATGTTGCCGAGACAGGTAAGGAGGATGCATATGGTCACAAGAAGCTGGGCGGGATCGGCCTTCAGACTGCGGAAAAGATCCATGAGTTGACAGGTCACAAGGTGACTTATCAGCAACTGGGCTATATCATGCGCTGCGGCGCTCCAGACGCCCTGGACCGGATGGTGGCCATGAATTTCGCCAACCTGGCCATGGATATGCTCTTGGATGGGGCCAGTGGCCTGATGACCGCGCTACAGGATGGCCAGTACACCACCGTGGGACTCAACTCGGTGATCGAGAAGGTCAAGCGGGTGGAAGTGGACCGCTTCTATGATGTGGCCGAGTACAAACCCGTGATCCGACGTGTGCAGAACCTGCCGATGTTCCTGAGATAGGCCGAGATACAATGAGACAACAGCGAATCTATCGCCTTGTGGTGGCCCTGGGGTTGTTTGCCTGGGGGGGCTGGCTGCTGCGCGGTTACGTTACCGACGACACCTTCATCCACCTGCGCTATGCCAGGAATCTGCTGGAACTGGGGGAATTTTCCTTCAACCCGGGGCAGAGCACCTACGGCGCTACCAGTCCTCTGTGGATTTTTGGTCTGGTGCTCTTTCTCAAAATTGGATTTACCCCCTTGGCTGCGATCTGGATCCTGGGGGCGCTTTCGGGTCTCGCGGTGATCCTTTTGGTGGACCTCATTCTCGGGCGAATGACTTTCCCCGAGCACTGGAAGCCAATATTTTTGGCTCTCATTGCCAGCGACGTTTGGTTCCTGCGCTGGACTTTTTCCGGTATGGAGACGCCCCTGGCAACGCTCCTGTTGCTGGTTCTTCTTTGGCCGCTTTTTTCGGGCCGTGACAGGGGTTGGGGAGTTACCCGGGAAAAGCTTTGGGTTCGTTACCTGGCCTGGGGAGTGGCGGCCGGCCTGGCGGGATTGACCCGGCCGGAATTCCTCCTGGTTGCTCCATTGGCTCTGCCATGGTTGTTGTGGTTTGAGTACTACCGGGCGGTTGGGGGGAGTTCGAATCGATATCAGTCCAGGCCTCATGGACCCCTGCTGGCCGCGATCGCCGGCTGGATAATGGTCGTTGGGCCATGGCTGGTTTTTGCAAATTTTGCCTTTGGCCGGATTACGCCCGGCACCGCCAGTGCCAAGAGTGCCGCGATCAGTTTCACTCCGGTGGAGTGGATCGACTCCATTATCCGTTCCCTGAAACAATTGGCGGTTGTGCAGGGGCCTCTCTGGGGGGTGGCGTTTTTTCTGGTCCTCCTGGTGCTTTATAAAAACCGATCCATTGACAAAGAGGAGGGAGACTATACCGGACCCCTGAAGCTTGGCATACCGCTGTTGGACAAGGATGAGGCCTTCCACCCCAGACAGGCTTCCGAGCCGGGCCATGCTCCCACTTCGATCTGGAGCTCGGTGGCCCTCATGGGCATTGCCTTGACCTGGACCGTTGTTCTCCTCGGCGGCTATGCCGTCAAAGAGGTCTGGATCATCTCCCGCTACGTCTGTCCCTTGACCCCTGTGATCCTCCTGGCCTTGGCCGTATTTGCCGAATGGCTCCTGAGCGGTAAACAGGTGGGCGGGCCCGGGATTTTGCTGGGCCGGATTGCGATTTCCAGTGGGGTGGTCGTGACCCTGATTCTTAATTGGGGGATCATGGTCACGCAGGTCGTGCCGCATGCCCGAAAGTTCCCGGAGGGTCTGCAGGAATGTTACGTCGGCTTCGGCCAATGGTTGAATGAGAACACGGCACCCGACGCGGTTGTCGCAGCCCTGGATATCGGTGCCCTGGGTTATGTCAGCGAGCGGAGGGTCCTGGATCTGATGGGGCTGGTAAGTCCGGAGATTCTGTCCCTGGGTAGTGAAACTGGATTTCAGGAAATGGTCGAGAGCGGAGATTGGTTGAAAGTCAATTCACTGGATGCATTGCAGGGAGCTCGGCCCCAGGTTGATGCGCGGCAACCGGATGGGTCGGCGGTGAACCGCCCGAATTTCTTCGTCGACCGTTGTGAAGGGCCCGCCCGCTGGGAGGGCAGAACAGTACACGGTGTCCGGTTCGAATTGCTGGATACCTGCACGATTTCCGGGGTCGGGTTGCGGGAACCCCAGCCCTGGACCATCGCTCTCTACCGATTGGTCTGGACCGACAACCTGGTTAACGCCTCTGAGGGAGGGTAGTTCTCCGCCGGCAGTCTTTTTATTACCATCAAGCTCACGTCATCGTCGAAGGCCTGGTCCCCACCGAAGGCCATAACCTGGGCGAGGATCTCCTTGGCGATTTCTTCAGCCGAGCGGTCCAGGCAGGCCTGTGCCACGCGGATTAATCCCTCGCGCCCGAACTCGACGATTTCATTCTCCTGCTCGCCTTCGGTATCGTCGCCCAGGTTGCCGGGATCGGGCTGCAGGCGTTCGGTCACGCCGTCGGAAAAAAGCACCAGCACTTCTCCAGGCCGCAGGTTCAGGAAACCCCTGCGGTACACCGCGTCGGGCAAGGGACCCAATACGGGCCCCGATGTCTTCAATTCGAAAACTTCCCCGTCCGGGGTCAGGATCAACGGTGGGCAGTGGCCGCCGTTGACGTAGGCCAGGTTCCCCGTCTCCTCCAATTCGCAATAGAAGAGGGAGATAAAACGGCTGGTCAGACCACTGCGATGGATGACCCGGTTCAACCGGGACACGGTGGTGGTGATCTTTTCACCTTCGGCGATGCCCATCCGCATGCCGATGACCACATCACGGGCCTGCAACGCTGCCGGTAGCCCGTGTCCGCTGGCGTCGGCCAAAAGCAGGCCGACAACTCCATCCTCCACTTCCTGGAGGTCGTACACGTCGCCGCCGACGACTTCGGCGGGTCTGCTGATGGCCGCGAATTCGAACCCGTCGAGATGGGGCAAATGGGCAGGCTCCAACGATTGCTGGATGATCCGGGCCTGTTCCATCTGCCCGGCCAAGGCCTGTTCACGTAATTTCAAGCCGATGGAAGCCCGAATGGATTCAAGAAGAACCCGCAGATCGTCCTCGCTGCCGTGGTGACGGATGCCCAGGCTCAGGATATAGGACGGTTCACGACCCACGATGATGGCGGCCGAGTCCAAATCTCCAAATTGGGCTTCCACTTTGGGATCCCAACCGGGGGAATCGGGGGTCATTACCCACAGTCGATTGTGCTGCAGATCCCTGACTACCTGGTAATCCTTGCTGACGGTCCGGCCGATTATTCCAGGTCCGTGACCGGAAATACTCTTGGTGAGCTTGAAATCCCGGGGACGCTCCTTGTATAGGCGACCGCTGACCACGCCCAGGGCGGTCATTTCATCGCTTTCGACCAGAAGGTGGAGGATGTCCTCCAACATCTGCTCGTCTCCGGCCGAATGGTCAATTTCCTCCAACAGGTTTTCGACGGTACGGTAGAGCTGTTTGGCCATGGATATCTCCCGTTGAGGAGTTGAAGGTTCAGTGTGGGACAAAAATACCATGTTTGGTGGGGGAGGCCAGAGGGAAAATGGAGATACCGAAGGGGTCCCGGTAGTCCGGCAATGTCGCGGGGAATCAGTCTCCGCACTGGACGATTATTGGTCTCGGTTATATTGTGATTCCTACAGAGAGTTTTCTTTCCAATGAAAGGCCCCATCGTGAACGAAGCCGATAGAATAGATGGAATGCGTGATCACTACAAAAATATGCGCCAGGAAATAGCCAAGGTCATTATCGGCCAGGAAACGGTTGTCGAGGAGATGTTGATCGCATTGTTCTCCGGCGGTCACGTGTTGCTGGAGGGCGTGCCGGGCCTGGCCAAGACCCTGTTGATCAGTAGTCTGTCGCGGGTAATGGACCTCAGCTTCAGCCGGATCCAGTTCACTCCCGATCTGATGCCCAGTGACATCACGGGTTCGGAGATCCTGGAAGAGGACCACGGGACCGGGCGCCGCACGTTCAAATTCATCAAGGGGCCCATCTTCGCGAATGTGATTCTTGCCGATGAAATCAATCGTACGCCGCCGAAAACCCAGGCCGCCCTGTTGCAGGCCATGCAGGAACGCGAAGTCACCGCGGGGGGACAAACTTTTACCCTCGATTCGCCATTTTTCGTGTTGGCAACCCAGAATCCCATCGAACAGGAAGGAACCTATCCCCTTCCCGAGGCCCAGTTGGATCGATTCATGTTCAACGTCCTGATCGATTACCCCTCCTTCACCGACGAGATTGCCATAGTCGAGAGTACGACCGGCAGCGTAGTGGAAGATTTGCACAAGGTGCTTTCGGGTGAGGAGGTACTGTCCGCCCAGGAGCTTGTGCGGCAGGTGCCGGTGGCCGAGAACGTGACGGAATACGCGGTGAAACTGGTTCGAGCCACCCGGGTCGGCTCAGGGGGTGAAACCCCCTCCGCGGCAGAGTTCCTGTCCTGGGGTGCGGGCCCCAGGGCGGCACAATTTCTGGTGCGCGGAGCCAAGACCAGGGCGCTGATGGACGGCCGCCCCACTCCGGATCTGGAGGATATCAGGCAATTGGCCCACCCGGTCCTGCGGCATCGACTGGTAACCAATTTCCACGCCGAGGCGGAGAACATCAGCAAGGATATTATCGTTGAGAAAATTCTAAATGAGGTTGCCCTGTGAGCAATACCCTGCTCACGCCGGATCTCATCGGACAGTTGGGCCGCCTGGATATCATCGCCCGCCTGGTCGTCGAAGGCTTTTTGACCGGTCTGCACAAGAGTCCCTACCACGGTTTCAGTGCCGAGTTTGCGGAGTATCGTCAGTACATCGCGGGCGAGTCGGTGGCCAACATCGATTGGCGGGTATACGCCAAGACCGATCGCCACTATCTGAAGGTTTTTACCGAAGAGACCAACCTGAGGGCCACAATTTTAATGGATTGTTCGGCCAGCATGGACTTCTCGGCTGAAAAATCCCGCCTTACGAAAAAAGAATACGCTTCCTACCTGGCTGCGGCATTGTCATACCTCCTGCTGCGTCAAAACGATGCGGTGGGCCTGGTTACTTTCGACGAGGCACTTTTGACCATGGTTCCAGCCCGTTCCATGCGTAAGCAGTTGTTCCAGGTACTGAAGGTGTTGGACGACCTTCCCCCCGGCTCGGGAACCCGGTTGGGTCCGGTCCTGCACGGCGTGGCTGAGAGGCTTCAAAGACGAGGCTTGATCCTGGTTCTGAGCGATCTGATGGATGACCCGGTCGAGATAATGTCCGGCCTGAAGCATTTTCGCCATCAGGGCCACGAAGTCGTCGTATTTCAAATTCTGGATCCTCGGGAGCTGGATCTGGATTTTGCCGGGGAAGTGGAGTTTGTTTCGATGGAGGATCCTGGCAGCAAGGTGCGATTGGAGCCGGCCCACATGCAGGAAACGTATCGCCGAAAAATCGACTCCTGGCGCAAAAATCTGCGTTATGAGTGCCGCCGTCAAAAGATCGACCTGGTGGAAATCACAACCGACACCCCCTTCGAAAAGGGTCTGGGCGCCTACCTGCGGAAAAGGCGGAGAATGTACTGATGCCCTTTTCCTTCGCCAATCCCGCTCTCCTGTTCGGCGCGTTGACCGCCGCGTTGCCGGTCATCATCCATTTGATTAGCCGTCGCAAGGTACGCCGGCAACAATTCAGCGATCTCCGATTCCTGGACGAAGTCAATTCAACTCAATCCCGCAGCCTGGGCATCAAGCGCTGGCTCCTGCTCTTGTTGCGGGTCCTGGCCTTGCTGTGTCTGGCCTTGGCCGTGGCCCAGCCGCGTTGGGGAGGGCTGGCTGCATCCGGCCGGGGCGCCCGGTCGATCCTTTTCGTTATCGATAGTAGCGCCAGCATGAAGTCACATTTTGAGGGCGGGACCCGATTCGGTTCGGCCATCGCGGCGGTGGAGGGAATGATCAGGTCCCTGCCCGAGGGAACCTCCGTCCAGATCCTGACCGCCGGAGCTGCTGTGATTCCCGTCTTCAGTGATTGGCTCCCAGCCGAGGTGGCCGCCGCTGGGAGGCTGATCAACCTGAATTGTTCGGACGGGGCATTTGATCTGGCGGCCGTACTGCGGGAATCAGCGCGCCAAGTGGGCCGTGCTCCGGGTTCCCCGGTAGAACTTGTTCTGCTCAGCGATCTTCAGGACACCGGTGGAATTCCCGGCCTGGCCGAAGCGGTTGAACGCCTGAAAGGGATCGGCTCGGTACTAATGCTGGTGAGGCAAGTAGGGGATCGGGTGACCGGTGGTGGAATCCTGGATGTCACCCTGCCCGGGCGGACGGTGCTGCCCGGCGAGAACATTACGTTGAAGGCTCTGGTGACGACCGAGTTCGCCGAGCAGGTGTTTTGGCTGGATCTGGACGGGAGAACGGTTGCCGAGTCGGTGATGGAAACCGTGGCGGGGGGAACGGACTTTGGACCACGGCTGTTGGAATTTCCCTTGACGGTGCCGGCGACTGGAATCCATTTGGGCCGAATCCGCAAGGAGAGCGACGCCTGCCCGGCCGATGATACCCGGCCTTTCGTGCTGAAAGTGCCGGCTTCCATCGAGGTGTTGTTGGTACACGGGCCGGATCGGGCCGTGGAGGGGCACCCGGGGCGGGGTGGATGGCGTTTCCTGGCCCAGGCCCTGGACCCGGGAGGGCTGGAAGGGGCCTTTCGAGTCAAAACGGTTACCAGTAATGATATGACCACGGGCACTTTGGGCTCCTGCGACCTGGCAGTGTTCGTGAACCCGGATCCCCTGAGCCGACAGGCCCTGGGTGGGTTGTCCCGTTGGTTGAAGGCCGGTGGAACCGCCCTGTTTGTGGTTGGGGAGCCGACTCAGGCCGCAAATCTGGAATCGACGATATTGCCCCTGTTGGATCTTCCGGGCTCGATTAACTGGAACAGGGCCGAGACACAGCCAGCGCCGGCGACAGGCGCAACGGTGAATCAATCAAGCGGCATTTCATCCGGTCATTCATCCGGTCAACGCCTACATGTCGTGGATCCATCCCACCCCATTTTCAGCGGGCTGGAAGCGGAGACCATGCAAACTTTCGCCGAGGTTCTGGTCCATCGCTGGTTCAGGTTCGATGAAGGAACCCACCGGGTCCTTTTGACTCTCACGGGTGATGACCCCCTTCTGATCGAGGGTAACGTGGGAGAGGGCTGCTTTGCCCTCATGACTTGCGATCTCCTGCCGGCCACCACCGATCTGGCTGCAAATCCCATGGCGCTCCCGTTTTTTCAGCGCCTTGCCGCCTGGCTTGGCAACCGCGCCCGTTTGTCCGACGCCATCAACACGAATGTGGGCACCGAGGCCGTGGTTCGTCCATCCGGTCCGGACTCCGATTTGTCCCTGGAGAAATCCGATGAACTGCTGGTCCTGGATGATGGATCACCAATGGCCCGTTCGGCCTCCCTTACGTGGCTTGCCGGAGAGCCAATACTATCCGGAGGCATGATCCACGAGGCGGGATTCGTGACGTTCCTGAGTGGGGACGATACGGTGGGCATTGTGGCGGCGGGTACTCCAGCCGAGGAATCGGCTACGGGGCTCCGGTCCCTTTCCGAATGGTCGCGGTTGCTGGACGAACAGGGATTGGTGGTGGCTGGGGATCTGACCTCCATTCCGCCCGCAGAGTTGATGAGTGCCCTTGAGGGACATGATCTGGTGGGTTTGTTCCTGGTTTTGACGGTGATCCTGCTGATGCTCGAATCCGTGCTCGGTAGGGGAGTGAGGTCCCGGTCGCCGGAGGGTTCCTGATCCACATTCCTGGTTTTCCAGGGGTTGAATTCCTGTTGGATTCGTCTACCTTGAGGCAACACCGACTGGGTTGAATCCCGCTTGCAATAATTTCAAGGAGAAGATTCCCATGTGGAACTACTCGGATAAAGTGTTCGATCATTTCATGAATCCCCGCAACGTGGGGGAAGTGGAAAATCCCGACGGGGTGGGAGAAGTGGGCTCGATGGCCTGTGGAGACGCCTTGCGTCTGGGTTTCAAACTGGACGAGGAAGGTTGCATCGCCGAAGCGAAGTTCCAGACTTTCGGTTGCGGCAGCGCCATCGCTTCGAGCAGCATCCTGACCGAGATGATCAAGGGCAAAACCCTGGCCGAGGCGGCCAAGATCACCAATGAGGATATCGCCAGGGAATTGGACGGGCTGCCCCGGGAGAAAATGCACTGCTCGGTGATGGGGCGGGAAGCCCTGGAAGCGGCCATGATCGATCACTACAAACGCCTCGGCCGCGGGGTGCCCTGCGATCTGTTGATCAAGTCCTCCATCATCTGCAACTGCTTCCAGGTGGAAAAAACCACGGCCAAGGAAGCCATCATGAACCATCGCTTGGAGACCCTGGAGGATGTCACGAATTTCACCAAGGCCGGTGGCGGTTGTGGGGAATGCCACCATGATTTGAATGACCTGTTGCGCGATTGTTGGGCCGAGATGGAGGGTGATTCCGATCCGGTCCCCAAGGGGTCGGGCGGGCTCATCAGTCTGGGCGAAATTTCAGGCCCGCCGAAAGTCGAGTTCAGTCCCAAGGACGCGGAAATAGTGGCCAGGATCCAGGAACATCTGGACAATGAAATTTCCCTGGCCCTGCGGAACGACGGCGGGGACATCGAATTTGTTCGTTACCGGGACAGCAAGGTCTTCGTGCGGCTGACCGGGGCCTGCGCCGCTTGCCGCGCCTCGGACGCCACGATCAAGGGGTACGTTCAGGCCCAGTTGAGGGAATTCATCGCCGCGGAACTCGAAGTGATTGAGGTGAATAAATAATGGCTTCCGAATCAAAGCGTTTCAATATGATGGAGGGGCTGCCCCCCAAGCCCGAGCAGGGGATCTACTTCGACAACAACGCCACGACAGCAGTGGCCCCGGAAGTAGTGGATAAGATGATGCCCTTCCTGACCGAACATTATGGAAATCCATCCAGCATGCATTCATTCGGCAGCAAGGCCGGCATCGCCGTGGACGAGGCCCGCTCCCGGGTAGTCGACCTGGTGGGCGCAGAATATTCCAATGAAATCGTATTCACCGGAGGTGGGTCCGAGAGCGACAATCTGGCCATCGTGGGCACCTTGTACGCTTACCCCGATAAGAAGCACTTGATCACCACCACCGTGGAACATCCGGCGGTGCTGGGCCTGTGTCGGGACCTGGAAAAGCGACGTGGCTACGAGGTGACCTATCTGAAGGTGGATCGGCAGGGCCATCTGGACCTGGACGAGTTGCGCGACTCTTTACGGGACGACACGGCCGTGGTCTCGATAATGATGGCCAACAACGAAACCGGGGTTCTCTTCGACGTGGAAAAGATCGGCAGGATGGTCAAGGAGAACGGGTCGGTTTTCCATGTAGACGCGGTCCAGGCGGGAGGTAAATTGCCCCTGAACATGGGCAGTTCCTGCATCGATCTACTCTCCATTTCCGGCCACAAATTGCATGCTCCAAAGGGAGTGGGAGCGTTGTACGTGCGCAGGGGTACCAAGATCCGGGCCCTGATCGTGGGCGGCCACCAGGAGCGGGGACGGCGGGCCGGCACCGAGAACGTGGCTTCGCTGGTTGGTTTCGGTGAGGCTTGCGGCCTGGCCGGAGCCGGGATCGAAAACGAGAATACGGTGGTCAGCTCCCTGCGGGACCGTTTGGAGGCCGGTTTGCTGAAAAGCATTCCCGACAGCCATTGCAACGGGGATGTGGATTTCCGGCTGCCCAACACGACGAATATCAGCTTCAACTATATCGAGGGTGAAGGAATCCTTCTGCTCCTGGACAGGGTCGGTGTGGCGGCCAGCAGCGGTTCAGCCTGCACCAGCGGCAGCCTGGAACCATCCCATGTCCTGCGGGCCATGGGTGTTCCATTTACGCTCACTCATGGATCCATTCGTTTCTCCCTTTCCCGGTACAACAAAACCAAGGAAGTGGATTACGTGATCGAGGCCCTGCCTCCGATCATAGCACGCTTGCGGGAGATCACTCCCTTCAACGCTGGATGTGCCACGTTCTAATGGACAGTTCTGATCCCGCGTGCAGTAGGCAGCTCGGTCTGCTGCACGACGCCTTCGTAAATCATATTGGCGGCGAGGGCCTGTTCGAGGCGGTCGCGAGGGTGGAGTCCGCCCTGGGCCAGCCGCGGGACGGTCCTTTTCTGGTTTCAGGAATGCAGGGCGGATCGACCGCGCTGATGCTGGCCGCCTGGTTGGATAAATCCAGGCAGACCGGGCTGATTGTGGCGCCGGACCGGGAAACTTCGGTCCAGCTGGCTGACGATCTGGAAATCTGGTTGGGCGCTGATCGGGTCGTCTATCTACCCCAGCCGGAAGTTCTTGCCTTCGACCGCAACTCCCCCGAGCCGGCCATGGTCGGTGACTACATGGAGGGTCTGACGCGGCTCAGGAAAGGCGGCCCCTTCCTGGTCGTTACTTCGGTATACGGAATCCGCCAACGGATCATTGCGCCCGGCACTCTGGACCGGGCCGTCATTCGCCTCAAGGTAGGGCAGTGCATCGATCGGGACGAGCTGGGCAGGATGCTGGGTTGGCGGGGTTATCGTCCGGCGGGCATGGTGGCCAAAGTGGGGGATTTTGCCTTTCGGGGCGGACTGATGGATATCTTTTCTCCGGATGATGAGCCCCTGCGTCTGGAGTTCTTCGACGACGAAATAGTCTCGATCCGTCGCTTCGAAGTGGAGTCTCAGCGGACCACCCAAAAGGGGCAGGAGGCGGTGATCCTTCCGGTCAGCCACTTGCTGCTGGATGAGGATGCGGAGCTGTCCTGCCTGGCCCGCATGGAACAGGAAGTGGCGCGACAAAACCTGGACTCCGATCTCGTGGATGACCTTTCCAATCGTCTGGAGGATCGTCTCGAGGACCGCCTTGTCGATGATGGATTAGAGGCTTTTCTCCCATGGCTGGGCCCCACCGCTTCATTGTCGGATTATCTGCCGGACGGGGCCAAGGTGTTCTGGCTGGATCCGGTCCGTTTGAAGGAGCAATCCGGGCTGCTGGATGCTGAACTGCCCCGGTTGAGAGACGGCCGGTTGGCGAACGAGCCGGTTCTTCCGGCTGTGGAAGAACTTGTCGAGCCCACGAGCCGATTGGACCTGAAGCGGTTGAGCCATGTCTTTTTGGCCGCCTCCTGGATTGAAGGGGATGCGGAGTCCCGTTGGCTGGATTGCGAGCCAACCACCCGCCTCGACTTTTCAACCACGACCCAGGAGCTGCGGGGCGGAGACCTGCACCTTCTGCGCCGGGAATTGAACCAACGGGAGGGGGCAGGTGAAAGGGTTCTGCTGCTGTGCGACAACCAGGGCCAGGCCAATCGTCTTCAGGATTTGTTGGAAGAGGGTGAAGGATCCATCCCCGCCACTCGTCCTCAGGTCGGCGCCATCTCGGCAGGGTTCCACTGGCCGGAAACAGGGATCACCTGCCTGACCGACCACGAATTTTTCCAGCGCTATCGCCGTCCCATGCGGGTTCGTCACCGCAGCTCGGGCCTGGTCAAGGAACAGGCCTCGCTAAAACCCGGTGAGTACGCCGTGCATCTGGAGTACGGAATCGGGCAGTACCGGGGTCTGCGCGTGATCACTGTTGAGGGCGTGGAGCGGGAATGCCTGTTGATGCGCTACGCGGACGAGGGGATCGTGTACGTCCCCGTCGAGAACATCGAACAGGTGGAGCGCTACAGTTCCGATCAGGGCGCCAACCCGGTCCTGGCCCGTCTCGGTTCGGGCTCCTGGTTGAAGGTCAAGGGCAGGGCCCGCAAGGCTATCCGGGCCATGGCCGCCGAGCTGATCGATTTGTACGCCGATCGTAAGGCCAAACCCGGCCATGCCTACCCAGCCGATACTCCTCTGCAAAGGGCCCTGGAGGAGTCCTTCCTTTTCGATGAGACCCCGGACCAGTTGACGGCCATCCTGGACTCGAAGCGGGATATGGAGGAATCCCAGGCCATGGACAGATTGGTTTGCGGGGACGTCGGTTTCGGCAAGACCGAAGTGGCCATTCGGGCCGCCTTCAAGGCGGTGGACGGTGGCAAGCAGGTGGGTATCCTGTGCCCGACCACGCTGCTGGCCCAGCAACACGGCGAGACATTCAGCGAGCGGTTCCGGGATTTCCCCGTCACCGTCGAGACCATCAGCCGTTTCAGGACTCCCGCCGAGCAGAAGGAAATCCTTCGCCGCTGCTTGGAAGGCAAAGTGGACGTTCTGATCGGTACGCACCGGCTTCTTTCGCGGGACGTGAAGTTCAAGGATCTGGGCTTGCTGGTCATCGATGAGGAACAGCGGTTCGGCGTGAAGCACAAGGAGCGCATCAAGGAATTCAAGCGCCGCGTGGATGTCATCACCATGAGCGCCACGCCTATCCCGCGCACCTTGTATCTGGCGCTGATGGGGGCTCGTGACATGTCCCTGATCAACACTCCGCCCCGGGACAGGCTTCCGATCCACACCCAACTGTGTACCTTCAGCAAGCAGATCCTGGTTGAAGCCATCCTGCGCGAATTGCATCGTGGGGGGCAAGTATTCTTCGTACACAATCGGGTACAGACCATCGAGGCTACCGCCCAACTTATTCGCAAGTTGTTGCCCAACGTGAGGGTGGCCTATGCCCACGGGCAGATGAAGGAGGAGAAGCTGGAACGGATCATGTCCGAGTTCCTTGATCACCAGTATGACGTTCTGGTTTCCACGGCCATCATCGAATCGGGTCTGGATATGCCTCGGGTGAATACGATCATCATCGATCGAGCCGATCGTTTCGGGCTGGCCCAGCTCTACCAGTTGCGTGGTCGAGTGGGGCGCAGCAACCATCGCGCGTTCGCCTATCTGATGACTCCCCAGGGGGAAAAGCTGACTCCCGAGGCTCGACGCCGCCTGGCGGCACTGGAGGAATTCCAGGCTCTGGGCTCCGGTTACCACATAGCGATGCGGGATCTGGAGATCCGGGGAGCGGGAAACCTGTTGGGCGAGGAACAACACGGTCACATGGAGGCGATCGGGTTCGACCTGTACTGTAGACTCCTGGAGGAAACCGTGGCGGAACTCCAGGGCGGCGGCGGTGTTGCACCGCTCGATGTAAAAGTGGAACTAAGGCTTTCGTCTTATCTTCCGGATGAATACGTTGGCGACCCCCAACAAAAAATGGATCTTTACAGGCGGTTGGCGCGGATCAGGCAATCAGAAGGATGTTCCCGTATGCGGGAAGAATTCAAGGATCGCTACGGGGCCATCCCTTCTCCGGTGGAAAATCTGGTCAACATCCAGCGCTTGCGGATAATGGCCGGCGCGCAAGGTATCCAGGAAATCAAGTTCGGGCGTCAAGGGCTGGATTTCTTTTTCGCTGGCGGACAGGAGCCTCCGCCCCCTATTATTCAGGGTTTGATGACCAAAGGCCCGAAGGGCCTGCAGTTCAAAGCTGTCGATCAATTAATAATGCGAGTGCCCGTTGTCAGGGAAGAGGCCTTGGCTATGGCCTCCGCCATGCTCGAGCGCCTCGCCGAGTTGCGTGACAAGGAGTGACCAATGCTATTCAGTCGTTCATATGTTGAATCGGGGCGTGCCAGCTTCGGGATTGTACGGTTTTTACCACTACTTTCGCTACTGGCGGTCCTGACCGGCCTGTTACTTGTCGCCGGGTGTGGCGGTGGAGCCGATGACGACAAGGATAATCTGATTCTGGCGATAGTGGGTGAGAAGGAAATTACAGGCAATTATTACGAATCCAAGCTCTCAAAGCTGGAGAAGAAGGAATTGCCAAGGGGTGAAGATGGATTACTCCTGGATATGGCCCAGATGCCGGGAAAAACTGAATTCCTGCAAACCATTATCAACAAGGAAGTTATGGCCCAGAAGGCCGTCCAGCTCGGTTACGGAGACGATCCTCAGGTTGTACAACTTAGGAAATCAATGACTTCCTATGAGGCCGGGTTGGCTCTTTGGGACAACGTGATCGGATATCCCAGCAGCACGGTTACACCCAAACAGCTGGAGGATTTCCACGCTCGTATGGGCGAGATCAGGGACTGTAGTTATGTAATAACAAATTTCCTGGAGGATGCCGAGGCTGCCCGCAAGATGGCCAGGGATGGCGCCGACTGGGACGCTGTAGTGGACAAGTACCATGACGGCGTTGCCCCTCCCAAGGGCAAGTATGAAATTTCCATCCCCTACGGCCGCTACAACACGGATTTCGACACGGATGTATTCGATACCCCGGTCGGGGATGTTTCCCCTCCGATCAAGACGAATTTCGGTTTCTGGGTTTTGAAGGTCAACGAGATCAAGGACATGGGCAAGCCCGACCTCGAAGAGGCGAAGGCTCAAATTCTGGATGTCGCCCGTAACCGGATGATCGGTACGCTGCGCAAGGAATTCATTGAAGAGGTCAGGGAATCCTATGGTCTTTTCATCAACGAGGATGTGCTCTGGACCTGTTTCAAGGGCCTGCCCGAGAACGAAGTGATACTCGATCCGGCCACCAACAAGCAAACTCCCAAGGATCAACTGAAACCATTGGCCATTGACCCGGCGGATATGGACCGGATCTTCTACGGTTATCGGATGGATGGGGATCTGAAGGAATACACCCTCGGGGAATACAAAACCATCTACGACCGGATGAGTGTTTTCCAGCGGCCCAAGGCGGGAGAAATGCTGGGCGGCCTCCGGGAGAAGATCTCTGCCAATCTTGAAAAGGCACTGATGAACAAGGAAGCAGAAAAGCGTGGTTTCTTCGAGGACCCGCAGGTTGTGGCGGCTGTCCAAGCCAAGGCCGAGGAAGTCATGGTGACCAAACTGTACGACGAGGTAGTCACCTTCGACGACTCCGTCGGTCCTGATTTGGTGCAGGAGTTCTGGAAGGAACATGAATCCGATTATTTTCTGCCCGAATCCCGTTCCGGACGCTTGGTTGTCTGCCTGAACGAGGAAAGTGCTATCGAGGCCCGAGAGAGTATTGAGTCCGGTATGAAATGGCGGGATATTTTGGTTCGTTACGGAACCGACAAGGAGAACAAATCGCGGTCAGGTAAGATCGACAACGCTTACAAGCGCGCCTCAGGACCGGTCCCCGAGGCGTTGTTCACACTTTCGGTGGGCGAAACAAGTGAACCGATCCCGGTGGATAACGACCGGTTCCTGGTGATAAAACTGGTAAATGTGGAGCCCGGTCGTCAACAGGAACTCAAGGAGATTAACGAAGCTGTAGGCCAGAGAATCAAGGGCATCCGTCGGGAAGAAGCCTTCCAGACCCTGCTTGACGAATGGTCCGAGGAGCTGGGAGTGACCCGCTTTGAGGAACGGTTGGCCGAAGTGGCCTCCTGGGAAGAATTGACTGCGGTGGAAATGCTTGGGGAAGCTGTTCCCAGGAACTGAGATCACGGGAGAAACAATGACGTTTTCATGGACAGGTTATCGGATCTGTTTGATGGGCAGGGGCGGTCTTTCGACCGCCTTGTCCATCCTGCTGCTGGCGATTGCGCCCTTTTGGACAAACAGCGCCGTGACGTTTGCACAAACGGAGGCCGAAGCCGGGAGTGAACCCCGTTTGGTTGACCGTATTGTGGCTATCGTGGATGAGGAAGCCATCCTCCAGAGCGATCTGGAGCGAGAGATCGAACTATACAAGCTGGAGAAGGAATATGCGGGTGATAAGGTAGAGGAAGTCACCCCCGTGGTCATGCGGGAAATGCTGGAACGTTTGATCGAAAGCAAGTTGATCATCGCCGCAGCCAAACAAGCGGACATGACCGTCGACGAGGAAGCCATTCGTGAGAGTGTCGACCTGAAAATTCAGCAGTTCATCGAACATTTCGGATCCATGGATGCCTTGAAGCGGGAATTATTACGCAGCGGGATGACCTTGGAAGATTATCGCGCCCGAATGGCCACCCAACTGAGGGACCAGCAGTTCATGCGCCTGGTGGTGGGAAAATTCATCCGGCCCAAGGTAGAGGTTCTGGAGAATGAGGTAAGGGATTACTACCTCGCTCACCTGGAAGAAATGCCGGCGGAGCAGGATAGCCTCACCATCGCCGACATTCTGATCCCGGTGCAGCCCTCTCTTGAGGTAAGGCAGAAAATCCAGACCATAGTGCTGGCGGTCAACACCGGATTGGACCAGGGAGTGGCTTTTGCGGAGTTGGCCAAACAATATTCACAGGGACCCAGCGCTGCCCGCGGTGGTACCATCGGCACCGTGTCCCCCGGAGATTTATTCGACGAAAACCTGGATCGGGTTGCGTTCGCACTGAAACCGGGACAGATCAGCGATCCGGTGATCACCTCCCGGGGTGTTCACCTGCTGAAATTGACGGCGCTGGGGGAGAATGGGAAACGAACCCTCAGCCAGATATTTATTCCGATCACGATTTCCCAACAGGATATTGATCTGGCCCTGGCTGAGATCGAAAAGGCCAAGGAGCGAGTGCTCAATGGTGAGGCCTTCAGTCTGGTGGCGTCCGAAGTGAGCGGGGATGCGCTTTCGGCGAACCAGGGCGGAGCGCTGGGAACCTTTGGCCTCGAAGATCTCTCTCCACAGTTCCAGGAAGCCCTTGCGGAAGCAGCTATTGGACAGATCACGGAACCAATTCTGACCCCTGCAGGATGGTATATCTTTCTTGTACAGGATCGCAAGGAAGGCCATTTGTTCACCTATGAGGAACTTCGGGAGGAACTACGCCAGGTAGTCGAAGGAATGGAAATTGAAACCGCCTTGGCCGACTACGTTGAAGGTTTGCGGGAGCGATTTTTTATAGATGAAAAAAACTAGAAGATTGTGCCTCTGAAATTGTGTCTGGTCGACTGTTTGCAATTGACCAGACACGCTTACCTGCCTGCATTGAACATATCTCACCCGATTGAATAGGATTCTCTGCTGACCATTTTGAATATTGCGGCATGGATTGTGCAATAAACGGCCTGAAACATAAGTCCCCTCGAAGCGGGACGTTTGAGGCGTCCGCAGTGTGCGGCGGCCAATCCATAAACTGGAGGCGACTTTGAAACGAATCGATCCCAGGGAACAGGAGCCTCAGGATCCTCGCGCGGTCATCGGTTTCTATCATGTCGATTTGGCCTACAAGGACCAGACGGCTCTGCAGAATATCTCCTTCACGGCGTCCAACGGTGAGTTCCTTTGCCTAACCGGTCCCAGTGGGGCGGGTAAGTCCAGCATTCTGCGCCTGATCGCCATGGATGCTTTTCCCACCAAGGGCCAGGTAATCATTCGGGGCATGTTGGCCTCGAAGATGAACCGCCGCAAGGTCCCCCTGTTGCGCCGGGAGATCGGGTACGTGTTTCAGGACTTTCGTCTCCTGGATGATCGTAGCGTCTACGACAACGTGGCATTCGCGCAACTCGTTGTGGGAGTGAAGTCTGCGGACATCAAAATGAACGTCATGAGGGTGCTTACCCAAGTGGGATTGTGGAACAAACGCCACCGGTTGCCCCGGCAACTCAGCGGCGGTGAGCAGCAGCGTGCGGCCATAGCCCGGGCCATGGTGAACAGCCCCAAGATCCTGTTGGCGGATGAGCCAACCGGGAACCTGGATCCGGTGAACGCCCAGGAGACCATTGACCTGCTGTTTCGGATCAACGACAGCGGGACCTGCGTTGTCTTCAGCACGCATGACCAGCAGATCGTCAAGGCATTCGGCGAGCGGGTCATCGTGATGAACGACGGTCGGATCGCTTCGGATATCAAACGGAAAACCATGGTCGATCGCACGGCCAATCTAACGGATCGCATGTACCAACCAGGGGAGCTGATCAATGCTTAAAGGAGCACAGGTTCGCTACCTGATGAAAGAATCATTCGCGGGATTCCACAGGCGGAAACTGACCACGGGTGTCACTATCCTGATCATGGGATCCTCCCTGCTGGTTTTGGCGGTCCTGACCCTGGCTACCCTGAACCTGGACCACTTGCTGGCCAAGGCCCGTAGCAGCATCGATATGCGGGTTTTTCTACTGGAGAGTCTGGATCCGGGCCAAGTGGCCGAATTGCAACCCCGTCTGCTGGTGATTCCCGGAGTCAAGGAAGTGAAATTCATCAGTTCCGAGACCGCACTTCATGAATTTCGCACCAGCCTGGGTCAGGATGCGGGTGTGCTTGATTTCCTGGAAACGAATCCACTGCCCGCGTCCTATCATATCCAGTTCACGGCGGGGGCCCGCAATCTGGATTCGGTTCGCCAGATCCGGGACGAGATAGCTGCCTGGCCCGAAGTGGCCGAAATCATCTTCAACCAGGGTTGGGTCGACGCCCTCGAAGGCTGGTCCGCCCGTTTCCGGATGGCCAACCTGATCACGGGTTTGATCGTATTTATTGCGGTAGTGTTCGTGATTTCAAACACCGTCAAACTGACCATGGCCGCCAGTTCGCGTCTGATCCAGATCCAAAAGCTGGTGGGCGCCACCAACGGCTTCATCCGCCTGCCGTTCCTGTGCGAGGGAATGCTGCAGGGCGTGTTGGCCGGCGGATTGGCTATGGGCCTGGTCGCGGTAGCCAGCAGCTTCATGCAGAATCGTCTGAGCGGGATGATCTTCTTTTCCGTGGAACAGATTGCCGGGTTCATCATGTTCTGCATGGTGCTTGGACTGCTCGGCAGCTGGTCGGCCATGCGCAAGTACCTGACTCTGCAAAGCGAGCTTTGATGAGATTCGGGAAGCATTACCCGTCACTCCTGGTCACCACAACGATTGCGCTGTTTGTTGCCTTGCCGATCATCGCCGGCCAACAGGACGGGGAAAAGTCTGACCCCCTGTTGAATAAAATCAGGCAGAACAAGAGCGAGCTGGAGATCCTCCGGGAGGAGATCAGCAGCCAGCAGGAGCAGATCGTTTCCCTGGATCAGCAGGCTGTCCAAATGCGGCGAAGTTCCGGGGATATACTCCGGGACATCGAACTGAGCCGGGAGTTGTTGGGCGGACTGGATGAACGGGAACGTCTTCTGGCCACCCAGAGCGAAGAGCTGACCGGGGATCTGGATGTCAGCATCCGGGACTTCGAGGTGCGGCGCCAAGCCCTGGCCAAGAGCCTGCGTTCCATGTATCTCCGCCAACAGAGCCCGGGGTTGGATATGATCCTCATGTCCTCCAGTTTCTCCGAATTCACCGCCAGGTTGAAGTGGGAATCAATATTGGTTCGGCTGGGGGCCGGTATGATGCAGAAAACCCGGCAGGAGGGGGAGAGAATCCGTAGCGAACAGAGGGTCCTGGCCGTGGGTATGGCCGAGATTGCTTTGGGACGCGAAGAGGCCGGCCTGGAGCGGAGCCGCCTGGAAATGCTGGAGGCGGAGCAGATCGAGGCGTTGCGAAATCTGGAGAATGAAAAAAAGGGGATCAAGAATCGGATGTTGGATTTGTCGCTCAATGAACAGCGCCTATCCTACATTCTGGATGACCTGGGTCAGCAGCGGACCGAGCGGGCTGCCCAACAACAGGCTTCGGCGGGTGCGCTGACGGCTCAGGCCGGAAAATTGGAGTGGCCGGTTTCAGGATCGGTGATCCGGGGCTTCGGTCGTTCTGTCCATCCCCGGTTCAAAACCGTAACCCTGAATAACGGTCTGAACATCGCCGCCTCGCTGGGCGCTCCGGTCGCGGCCGTGGCCGAGGGCAAAGTGGAATTCGCTGACGATTTGCCCGGTTTCGGCCAATGCGTTATCCTTGACCATGGTCAGGGGTACTACACGTTGTACGCCTACCTGGATCGTGTATTCGTGACCTCCGGGAGTGAGATCGCCCGGGGGCAGGTTATTGCCGAGGTCGGACGACCACTCGGAGGGGAGCAACCCCAGCTCTACTTCGAGGTCCGTCACGGACGTACTCCCCTGGATCCCGCCGACTGGTTGCAGGCCCGCTGATCGGTCCTGCTCCCGGGCCGGTTTCCGGGTTGGGGTCAGGAGCAGGGTCATGAGCAGGAACTCATTCCCGGGCCGCCGGGACATCCTGGATCAACTGTTGCACTTGAGGGCAGCCGACAAGCTCGGTCAGCCCTTTCTTTTGACGGGTCCCGAGGGATCCGGCAAGGAAAATACCGCTCTGGAATTCGCCCGCCTGATCAACTGCGCCGATCCCGCCTCATGCGGCCCGGAACATCTCTGTGAGAGTTGCATCAAGGTCCTGGGATTCCAACACCCGGATGTCCGTTGGATCGGTCCTGCTCCAGCGGCGGTCAAGGAGGATGAGGTTCGCGACCTAATGGTGAGCAAGATCGCCAATCCCTTCCACCAATCGCCCTGGTCGGCCACAGCTCAGCTGGGTATTGGGGATCCGGAGAATCCCGGCCCGCTGACGATCCGTTCGGTGATTCGGTTCCTGCGTAACCGGGCTTTCCAAAGTCCCTTCAAAGTGGCGATCGTTGCTGACAGCCATCGTATGAACCAGGCCTCAGCCAATGCCTTTTTAAAGACACTGGAGGAACCGCCTCCCCAAACGGTGATCTTCATGTTGAGCTCATCAGCCGAGGGGATGCTGCCCACGATCCTGTCCCGCTGTCAGAAGATCCGATTCGATCCCTGGCCGGAGGCTGAGTTGATCCCCCTGCTCCAGGGACAGTCTGGAGTTGACCAGAAGACAGCAGGCCAGGCGGCCAGGGCGGCGGACGGGAACGCCCGGCGGGCTCTTTCCCTCTTGAAACCGGGGGCGGGAATCTACCTGGATTGGGCCACACGCCTTTTCGGCTGGATCCAGGGAAGTGATCGGGCGATGGCGGCCATCGCCGCCGATGAGCTGCACAGGGGTGTGATCTCCCATGCTTGTGAACTTGATGACGAGGCCGCGGGGACCCCGGAGGCGAAACCAGCCAAGGATTCCTCTCTCCGCCGTGAGCGTGCCATTCGTCTTTGCGAACTGCTCAATCTCCTTTACAGTGACACAGTGGCCTGTCGGGAGCTGGGGCAGCAATGGAAGCCTCGACTGGCCAGCGCGTCGGGGATGGTGGCCGCCGCCGGCCCGAAACGAAAAACCGGAAGCCTGCTCCGGGAAATGGCCCTGATAGAGGGATCCCGGCAGGAAATTGACCGCAACATCAACATCGGCTTGAGTATGGCCGTGTTGTTCGAAGGATTGATAGATCATGTCGAACGAGACAAGGGAACCTGGACGGGGTAGCCGGCCACGCAACAGATCCCGGTCAGGGGACCGGCGTTCCGGCGGCCGAAAAGCGGACAATGAATCTTCTTCCCCTGTGAGCAGCGGAGAACATCTGGTCCTGGTCCAGTTCAAGGGTCACCGCAAGGGCTACTACAATAATCGCCGAAAACTGCCTCTGAAGGTGGGCCAATATTGCCTGGTCGAGGCGGACCGTGGGCGGGACATGGGTCGGGTCAACTATATCGGCCCCGGACCTGCCGAGTGGTGGTCCATGGCGGCCAAGCAGGGCGTCGTATCGGTGGCCGGGGCCCAGGAACTGGCCCGTTTGCATGAGAACCGGGGCGACGAGTGGGAATTCTGGGATATTTGCCAAGAAAAAATCCAGGCCCGACGCCTGGTGATGAATCTGGTCTCGGTCGAGCGCCAATTCGACCACAAGAAAATAACTTTCTACTTTACTGCCGAGAAAAGAGTGGATTTCCGGGAGCTGGTCCGTGATCTGGCCGGCGTTTTCCGCACACGGATCGAATTGAGACAAATCGGGGTTCGGGACGAAGCCAGGCTAAAGGGTGGCCTGGGTATTTGCGGCCGGGAATACTGTTGTTCAGGTTTTATGCAGGAGTTTATCCCCGTTACGCTTAAAATGGCCAAAGTGCAGCAATTGCCCCTTAATCCAGCCAAACTGTCCGGCCCCTGTGGACGCCTACGCTGCTGTATGACCTACGAGAACGAATTATACAAGGAATCCCGGCTCCGTTTGCCGCGAGTTGGAGGGCGGGTAAAGACCCCTGAGGGCGAGGGCACGGCGCGCAAGTTGGATCTCATGAGCCAACTGGTCACAGTCGAGATATCGGACTCGGGAAAAATGGATACATGGCCGGTTTCTGAACTGTCATGGGAGGTGGAGCAAAATCTGCCTGAGCCCAAGCAGGGGGTTAATCAGGGGAAGGAT